>CAYFFV010000043.1:0-1534 GCA_964342695.1 uncultured Vicinamibacteraceae bacterium | reverse complement strand
AGAACAGACCTCAATCTACGGCCAAGTCTAACAACGCCCTGTCCACAAATTAAGGTTGTTGTGTTGGCGCCGTCGGAGTCCGGACTACAACTCTTTAGAGAACATTTTGGGTTCCATCGCATAACACTTAATACCGAATGCAATATCAACCGCACTAACATCTATTCATGCAGACAGAACCATGAAATACATCTGATTAAATATGAATTTCGAAAGATTTATTATTCAAGTTTTTCCCAGGCATCTATAGTGATATTTAACTTCTCCAGCACAACAGAGCATGCAACCTAATACCATGAATCTGCCGAGTAACCCCAGCTGATCGAAGGCGCGTTGTGCGCTATTTCAATGTGAGGGCTGCAGAGCACCTTGGTGGTCTTCTTGACATGGTGAAACCTGACTCAGCCCTTTCTCTTACCGAATTTATCTGATTTAAAAAAGTCCCTAACGACAAGGCGAACCGCTCTTAACAAACTATGGCGATACGCGTAATTCGCATCTCCGGAAAACAGAACCCCTAAAGTAGCCGTTGCATCATATGGATAAGCATTAAGATCACCCCCACCCGAGAATCGTTTCTTTTTGATGCCTAGTCGTTGAAGAAACTGCCGCAACGTTCGCTCCGTTTTTGTCTCCTCGATGTTTTTAAATACGTTAAGTATAGACTTGCTGAATGCTAACGGATGATAGATCATTCGCGTTAAATAAAATGACAAGTATGCTCTTTTTCTCAAACGATGTAGTTCTTCATTTGACATGTTGTCATTCCAAGATGTCGCCCGAGCCAAGTCGCCAACAGAGAGCAAGTCCAACCAATCTACATCAATTAATTTTTGAGAAACTTTCTCCCACAATGGTGTTCCGGGAAGTGGCATAAATAAACTGAAGGCCACCTCATCAACGCCATTTTTTGCTAACCTCTTCGCATATTGGATAGTTTCCTCTGCCTCTAATTTGGTTTCACCTGGCAATCCTAAAATGAAGTAAGCCGCAACTTTCAGACCAATCTGATTAGCATCAGCACCACACTTAGCTAGCTGATCTAGTTCAAAGTCATTGCCCTTCTGGATTATTTCCTTTAGCACTCGTTCAGAGCCGCTTTCTGGTGCCAGAGTAATATGCATACAGCCGCTAGCTTTCATTTTCTCAAGCATCAAACGATCGGTTCTACTAGCTCGAATTCCATTAGGAGTCTGCCACCGAATGGCCAGGCCACGTTTAATAATTTCATCGCAAATTTCTATCAACCGATCACGATTAATAGTCATATTATCGTCTTCAAAATGAAATTCGTTGATATTCCATTTTTGAACACAATGTTCCATCTCATCTACCACATCTATTGCGGAACGCTTAACCCACCTGGTCTGCCTTGAACCACAAAAAGAACATGCATACGGACAGCCTCGTGAACTTAAAATCGATGTCCACCGCCCCGTTGAAGGTCCATGCCCCTCTTGTGCTCTGATGTAATTTCCATCGGCAGGAGATGCCTCGCAGGGAAGGGGATATTCTCTTGCTCGATATTCTTGAA
>CAYFFV010000042.1:0-1631 GCA_964342695.1 uncultured Vicinamibacteraceae bacterium | reverse complement strand
CACTAAAATTCCTTCTTCTTTGGCAATTTCAGCCATCACCGGAGCCGCCCCGGTTCCAGTTCCACCCCCCATTCCGGCGGTAATAAAAACCATATCGGAACCTCTTACAACCGTTCTAATGCGTTCTCTATCTTCTACCGCAGCTTGTCTTCCGACCTGAGGATCAGCTCCGGCACCTAACCCATCTGTTACCTCATCACCAAATTGCAAGGTCGTTTGGACCTCGGAGTCTTTCAAGACCTGGGCATCAGTATTAGCACAAATAAATTCAACTCCTTCTAACTGAGAAGTCAACATGTGCTCCACAGCATTGTTACCACCACCCCCAACGCCCAACACTTTGATAACCGCTCTATTGCTACATTCTAAAATTTCAAATTGAGGCATTTTATTTTCTCCGTATACAATATTATTTTATCTTTCAGATTTAATTTGTGACTTTCAAAATGACTTGTGAAACCAATTTTTCATCTTTTCATAAACAGAACCATCTATCTCAAAACGGCTTACATTTTGCTCTTTCGAATTCATCTTATGGCCAAACAACAGAAGGCCAACACCTGTTGAATAAATCGGGTTTCGAACCACGTCACCCAGACCAGAAACATGTTGGGGACTAGCAATTCTTACCGGCATATTAAAAACTTCCTCTGCAAGTTCGATTACACCTTGAAGCTTAGAGCCTCCTCCGGTAAGAACGACTCCAGCACCAATCTTCTCTAAGTGTCCACTTCGGGCAACCTCATCATTAACCATATTGAATAATTCTTCATATCGCGGTTCAACAACTTCTGCTAATGTCTGCCTAGTTAAAAGTCTAGGCGGCCTCTCACCAACGCTCGGAACCTCGATCGTTTCTTCTGCGTTTGCTAATTGAGTCAGGGCGCAGGCAAATCTAATCTTTAAGTCCTCTGCATCTTTAGTGGGAGTTCTCAAAGCGATAGCTATATCATTAGTAACTTGATCGCCAGCTATCGGAATTACAGCTGAATGCTGAATCGCTCCATTAATAAAGACTGCGATATCAGTGGTTCCTCCGCCTATGTCACATAAGCAGACACCTAAGTCTTTCTCATCCTCAGTTAAAACAGCTTCGGAAGACGCAAGTTGTTGTAGAATAATTGCGTCGACCTCCAACCCACACCTCTTGATACATTTTTCTATGTTCTGTGCCGCAGACACAGCTCCAGTAATCATATGGACTCTAGCCTCCAATCGAACACCCGACATGCCGATCGGATCACGTATGCCTTCCTGACCATCGATGATATATTCTTGTGCCAATATATGAAGCAATTTCTGATCTGCCGAAATAGGTACAGCCTTCGCCACATCCAAAACTTCAGATACATCTCGAGTAGTGGCTTCAAAATCTTTTATCGCTACGGTTCCATTTGAATTAAGACTCCTTATATGACTGCCTGATATTCCCGCAAAAACACCGACCGCCTGGCATTCGGCCATTTTTTCAGCTTCCTCAATAGCTCTTCGAATAGACTGAATGGTAGACTCAATATTCACCACCATGCCCTTTTTTAATCCGCGAGAAGGGTGCCAACCTAACCCAATAACTTTAATCATATCCGAAGACGAAACCTCTCCTATAATTGCCACGACCTTTGAGGTTCCTA
>CAYFFV010000041.1:0-3037 GCA_964342695.1 uncultured Vicinamibacteraceae bacterium | reverse complement strand
AGACACCCCATCCAGCAAAACAGTGCCATCCGCCATACTCTTAAATGTCGGCAAGCCTAGAGTGACTCTAGCATACCATTCAAGCATCACAAGAAATACGGAAAATGAGAGAGCACACAGTAAAAGTTTCTTAACTAGCAACACGGTCTGTTCCCATCAGTTGCTCACCATCCCTGCGCAGAAATGACACTCAAGCCTCCCAAGCAAATTATCCCTAAGCTTTTTCCTGCAACATTGTTTCAATACACAACAAGTGATGCATCAGTGTCTTATTTAATGAGATCCCCGAAAGATGCCCTTGAATCTCTGCAAACACGGTATCTTTGTCGATTTCAGGCAATATGTCCCACATTGAAAAACTCTTATATCCCGCTATCACCTTTCGCAACCCGGGATTATTCTTGAATATGAACTGCTCATCTCCCCAACTTCTCTCATTGGCTTTTGGAGGCAGAACGTGATCAAGACCAAGCCTCTCCTTCAGGATGTTGTTTAGAAGAAGAGCGGAAGTTCTTAATTGACCGTACCGTGTTCTGTAGTTTGTATTCGCATTTGTAGCTTCAAGATACCTTGGGTCGATTAACCTAATCGCTTCCTTATAGAGCCGATAATCAGCCTTGTAGTGATATGGAATCCTAATCCCGAAATCGAAAAGGTCATTATCGAGACCTGGTGTACGGTCTTCCAGATAAGGCCTCAACAGGGATCCCTCAATATACATAGAATGTCTAGACAAGTTGTTCAGAGTCAGTAGCAGGTATTGGTCATAGAGATTATCACTGAAGGATTGGGCAAATTCTATCTCGCCTTGGATGGTATTCTGGACCGTATCTAGCGGTGAGTTAGTTTTGAATAGCTGTTCGGGAGGTGTGCTCTTATATCGCCAACTGATTGTATTCAAGAAAAAGGGAGCGAGGTCTGTATCGATTCTCCTCATCCAACTGATGCGTGTCTCGATCTTGCCGAATAAGAAGAAGGGCTTCTTCGGTAAGTAGTTGTCACCAAGAATGTAATCCAGGGCGTATCCGTTAAATGCAACATCAATTCCTTGCTTTGCGATCTCGGGGGCGATCACAGACAGGGCTGCGGAGTGGAAATCTCTCATACCATCGCAATGGTATACTGCCCAGGGAAAGATTCGGTCGTACAGATTGTGTGGCAACTGCAAAAACTCATGTTGGTGATCATCGATCTGGGCGACCTCCTCAGCGACTCTTACCTCGTTATTTTTCCTATACGAAAATGTAAAACAGCAAAATTCATCTTTCTTGACGGCAATGGGTACTCGAGAATCGAGCCCTCCGCTCAACAGCAGTCCATAATGCTTTCCATCGGTTAGCCGCCTTTCAACCGCTGCCTTTATGGTTTCCGCCAACTGAACCGCCTGAGCCTTGAACGAGCAGGTAAACTTCTCGAAATTGAGGCCATTGTAGCGTTCTGTGGCTAAGTTCCCATTCTTACAGTCGTATTCAAGGATGGAAAAGGGTGGTAGATACCGGGACCTACGATCGTAAGTCTTTGTTCCCATAGGCCTTCTGAGTAAGAGAAACTCATAGAAGGCATCTCGATCGAGATCTTCCAACCGAACATCACGTCTCCAGATTTCGCCGTAAGACAGAGAGCAGGTTAGTGTACTGCCTTCTGCATAGTAAAAGACTGGATAAGAAGCGGTTCGGTCGGTTATAACCAGAAATTTGCGATTTTTTTTGTCCAAATAGTAAATGACAAATTGACCATTGAGACTCTTCATATTTCTTTCGAAAAACCTCAGGTCCAACTCTTCAACTTGGCTGCGGGGAAGAATCCCATCATGATAGATTATGGTTCCCAGGACAATCAATGTTCTGGTTTGGTCATCTGCAATCAACGGATTGGGGTTCAGAATGGAGTAGTCAATATTTAGAAGTTCGTTACGGAAAGAGCACTTCTGCTCCAATTCAATTTCTCTATTGATCGTGAGATAGAAGCAATATTCCGATTTTAGGCAATCGTAGATTTTGGTCATTCCCAATTAAGATTGATCAGATTGACAGAAGGTAGACATACCAAAGAACGAACAATAGTGTCGTGTGATCATTCATCTGACTCTAGTTTCATCATCCAACCGACGGTAATACTCACGGTCGATAGACGATGGGCAATAAGCACGATCGTCTTTTCGCCTTTGAATTCATCAATATTGTAGTGCCAGGTAAAATTTGTACGCCCCTTCTGAAGAACACCCCATTGCTTTGTCGCGTTTCCCTTCATTCTTCACTGCTTCGTTGATTGGCCTGCAACCAACTTGTGAAAGTACTCCTGGTCAATTACCTTCGTCGATGCCCTGCCAAGAATCTTCTCTGATTCCCTCGCCATCATCTAGAAACTAGTGCCTTGTGTCAGAAGTTAGCTTGCGTTGTCAAGTTTACGCAGCCTCGGATGATCAGGCCTAGAATTTCTTCATAGAACGTAACGCCTGATCTCGTGGAGGATTTCAGAATGACTTTGGTAGTCGGAGTTTCCGAAGAAAAATACTTGGTTCCTGAGAAGATAGATTCAATTCGGTTGAGCCAATCGGAGTAAGTCGTACGACATCGGCTTCGAACCACCCAAGCCCGTCAAACTCTCCTCCTTCAAAACTTCTGCGTGTCATTGCCTGCATACCCAGACATATTCCTAGAATCGGTTTCCCCTCCTTGAAAACAGCCTCTTCCAGTGCCTCAACAAATCCTCCCTTTCTCAAGCTGGCCATACAATCCCGAAATGCACCCACCCCCGGCAGTATAATCCGTTCGGCCCCTTTCAATTCTTCCGGCTTCCGGCAAATCTCTGCCTCCGTCCCCACCATTTCAACAGCATTAGAAACGGAAAGCAGATTTCCCATACCATAATCTACGATACTGACCATTGGCGTTTACACCTGATCACAAAAATACCATACGTAATTTAAGAATCTGTTTTGAAAGCATAGAACGTTCTTACACCCTGGGCACAGACAGTGATACTTTTTGATCCGACAGATACACGGATCCGGATTGGCTGCCCCACCGCCGATTGG
>CAYFFV010000040.1:0-5834 GCA_964342695.1 uncultured Vicinamibacteraceae bacterium | reverse complement strand
GCCCTCTCCGTTCGATAACACTGGGGTAGATGGCTTCCAGGTAAAAGAAGTCATGACCCTAGCATCACTCAAAGACATTCTTCGAGACATTCACTATTAATTAAAAACATATAATAATGTTAAGCAACTCCTAAGACTCTATTGATCAAAATTATATCTGGTATATACTCAACAGCACTAATGTTGAGGTTCTTAGAACGTAGTAGATTGTCCTGGATGTTCTCTCAAGTTCTTTATTATGAGGTTAATTTGACTAGCAATCAGCAAGGAAAAGATTTATTCATTGTAGACAATGGCATTTCTGGCTGGACAGCACTTCGCTATCTGGAAGAATGGACCAAGATTGCCAATTCATTCGATATTGCAACAGGTTTTTTTGAAGTTGGATCACTTCTTGCCTTGGATGGAAAATGGCAGCAGTTGTCGAAAATACGAATTCTAATGGGGTCAGAAATGACCATGCGTACAAAACGTCTATTGCTCGATTCAGTCTCAACTAGAATACTCAAGGAGCTAGACTCCAGTATAGAAATTGTTAAAGAACCTAATCCTTTCCTCAATGGTGTTTCTGCTATTCTAGAAGCACTGAAGAATGGCCAGATTGAATGTCGTGTATATGATCAAGGAAAATTCCACGCCAAAACATTTATCACACACTCCAAGTTAGAAATCATTGGTTCCCAAGCATTAGTGGGTTCTAGCAACTTCACCGCCCCTGGTCTCTCAGAAAACATTGAACTCAATGTTCAAATTCAAAATTCTAGAGAGGTAAATCAGCTCCAGGAATGGTTTGAATCACATTGGAAAGATGCAGCTGAAGTTACGGATGCAGTGATTCAAACTGTCGAGAGACATACAAGAGAATATCACCCATTTCACATATATGCTAAGGCACTACAAGAATTCTTTAGTGGGCATGAAGTGACAGCGTCAGAGTGGGAAGAAACACAGTCAAAAATGTTCCCAGTACTTGACCTCTACCAAAAAGAAGCTTACTGGACCCTGCACAAGATTGCTCAGCAGCACAAGGGAGCATTCTTGTGTGACGGTGTGGGATTAGGCAAAACATTCGTAGGGTTAATGCTCATCGAACGGTTGATTCTACACGAGGGGAAACGTGTCTTGCTACTTGCTCCCAAGGGTGCAAGAGAAGCTGTGTGGGAACCAGATCTAAAGAGATATCTGGCCCATATAGGAGGCATCAGTGGGTCGGCCGATTTCAGTAACCTGGCAATATTCAGCCATACGGATCTCGGACGTTCCGGAAACTTCCCCGAAAGGTTCCAGCGTATGAGTGAACTTGCTGACGTCGTAATTATTGATGAAGTGCATCATTTTAGAAATCCCGGGCAGCGGGGAAACCCTGAAGAAGGTAAAAACCCTTCTCGATATTATCAGCTTTATAATCTTTTAAATCCAGTGTTACAAGTAGATAAGAAACCAAAAACTCTGTTCATGTTTACGGCGACACCAATCAACAACGGAATGAGTGATTTTCGCCATCTAATAGAACTGTTTTCCAAGGGAGATGAAAGGTTTTTCTCAAGGACGATAGGAATACCTAACCTGCGTTCATATTTCAATCAGATGGAACACGCATTCAGGTCTGTTTCTCCGGACCGTACGCTGGATATAAGTGAACATTTACACGAAGCAAATTCTATCCTGAGCAAACGCGAGATTTTTCAAAATCTGGTAGTTCAGCGTAGCCGCAGTTATGTAAAAGAAAGCCAGCTGCGAGAGAAAAGTAAATCTACATCCTTTCCCAAGAGGCTCCCTCCCAAAGTGGCAGAGTATTCCATCAGAAAAACCCATGGCAAACTGCTGGACATGATAGAAAAAAGCTTTGACAAAGCTAAGCCATTATTCACTCTGCCGATATACTATCCACTAGCTTACTACAAGGGAGATGACTCCTCGATCGATCCTTTTGATGAAGGGCGTCAAAAGCAAGTCGTTGGCCTCATACGAACGGTCTTCTTGAAGAGATTTGAAAGTTCAATAGTTGCATTTGAAGCTTCCTGTGATCGTCTTATGAGAAAGCTACTGGCTTTCCTTGAAATACACAGTGAATCCCCTCAAGCGAAGCGTCGTCTGGAAAGATGGAAGGATCAGCATTCGACTGTTATACAATACGCTTTGGACAGACAAATGGAACTTTGGTCAGATATCGAACTAGTAGATCCGGACGAGGATATTGTGTCAGAACAAATTCTAGATGCTGTCGACCTTTTGGATCGTGACCAATATGATGTCGATGAAATCATAGCAGAGACATTTCTTGATCTCGATCAAATTATACAGTTCCTAGACGAAACCAGAAGGTTTGAACACAGAGATGATGACAAACTGCAGAAACTGATCCAACTTATCAACTCAGAAGACCTTAAAGGTAAGAAGGTGCTGATTTTTACTGAATTTGCTGATACCGCCCGTTACTTAAAGAATCAACTCCAGCTTGCTGGGGTGGATGGACTCGAAGAAATTGACAGCGCAAATTCAGGTGACAGGAGAGAAACAATAGAACGGTTTGCACCCTATTACAACCATACAACTTCAGGTGACCTTGAAAAAGAAGGCAAAAAAGAAATCCGGGTATTGATCTCGACAGACATTTTGGCTGAGGGAATAAACCTGCAAGATGCTACCCGTCTGATTAACTACGACATACATTGGAACCCTGTACGTCTTATGCAAAGGATAGGAAGAGTTGACCGCCGCCTGAATCCTGATGTTGAAGCTATGATAATCAAAAATCATCCACAAATTAAATCTGAGAGAGGTACTGTTGCGTACTGGAATTTTCTTCCTCCAGAAGAACTGAATGCCATCCTCACGTTGTATACGCGAATCACACACAAGACTCTTGTAATATCTAAAACTCAGGGAATTGAAGGCAAGAAGCTTCTCACGCCCGAAGATGAATATGATGCTCTCAGAGATTTTAACGAGCAGTATGAGGGCACCAGGTCTGAACTTGAAGATTTACGGCTTGAATATGAAGCACTACTAAAGCAAGACCCGGAACTGAAAACTTTCCTTGACAGGCTACCCAGGGGAATTTTTAGTGGCCGAGAACATTTGCCAATCGGATTACGTGGTGTGTTTCTCTGTTATTCTCTACCAGCACTTGATAGTGATAGTGGGGAATTCACTCTGGCAGCAGGATTTACTCGCTGGTATTTCTACGACAACGAGAGCGACAAAATATTCGACAATCCCGGCCAGGTTGTTGAATGGATCCGTTCCAGCCCTGAGACCCCAAGAAAACTCGGTACTGATAAGCAAACTCTTATTGATATCCGCACAAAAGTTTTAAATCATATCAAGAATGACTATCTTAAAAAGGTGGATGCCCCCATTGAAGTGAAACCTGTACTGAAATGCTGGATGGAAGTTAATTAGGAGAACGGATATGACGACTGACCACCGAGCAAAGTTAAGATCAATACGAACTTTCCCGTCCCTCATTAAGTACCTCCGTGACGAGTTGGATTGGCCGATTGCAACAGAAGATTTCGAGGACTTGACTTTTGATTACACGCCTGAGGAATTGGGTATAGATACCCATAGTGCCGCTAAGATAGAAGAGATCAAGCGACTCCGCCCGTTTACTGTCGATCAACCATGGGGTATCTTTTTCGTGAAGTTCGAGCCAAAACGCCTTCCGATAGTGGCATTGCGCAGAATTTTGAACAGCGTGGCAGCCAAGAAACGGGCATCTGCTAACAGCGCGGAACGTGTTTCGTGGGAACTCGATGACTTGCTGTTCGTGTCAAACTATGGTGAGGGCCAAGAACGCCAGATCAGTTTGGCCCACTTCTCGAAACCTTCGGGGAATGCTGGTTTGCCTGTTCTCAAGGTACTCGGTTGGGACAATCGCGACACAGCTTTACACCTGGACACCGTCGCTACAGAACTGTCCACGAAACTTACCTGGCCTCAGGATGAAACTGATACAGACGGTTGGCGTAAACGATGGAGGAGTGCCTTTACCTTAGGTGAGCGGGAAGTCATACGAACCGCTCGCGACCTATCGATCCGTCTCGCGGAGCTTGCTCGTGATATCCGTAGTCTCGTCAACACGGCGCTAGCGATCGAGACTGAGCGCGGACCGCTAACCAAACTCCTTAAGGCGTTCCAAGAGGCGTTCGCCCATGACCTCGATGCCGATGGATTTGCTGATATGTACGCCCAGACGATTGCATATGGGCTGCTCTCAGCACGTATCGTCGATCCGAAAAATAGCACCTTGGACGGTCTCAGCGGTCACATGCGCACAAGCCCCTTTCTCAGTGAACTGATGGTGGAATTTCTCCGAGAAGAGAACCATCATGGTGAGATAAGTAATCAAGGTATCGATTTCGATGAAACCGGTATATCAGAAGTCGTCGAGATGCTCGATAACGCCAACATGGATGCAGTACTTCGGGACTTTGGAGACCAGAATCTACAAGAAGACCCGGTCATCCATTTCTACGAGAGTTTTCTCAGTGCCTACGACAAGCAGCTAAAGATCCAACGTGGCGTCTTCTACACTCCACGACCAATTGTCTCCTACATCGTAAGGAACGTCCACGAGATTCTACAAACAGAGTTCGGCCTAGTCGATGGCCTCGCTGACATCACCACCTGGGGCCAGATGCTGAATAAGCACCCCGGCCTGACGCTGCCGCACCTAACCGATGAGCCGGGAGAAAAGCTCACCATCTCCCCAGACGAACCCTTTGTCCAGATCATCGATCCTGCCACAGGCACTGGTACTTTCCTCATCGAAGTCATCGATGTCATCCACCAAACCCTCGTAGCAAAATGGAATGCGGAAGGCCTCAACGAGAACCAGCAATCTGCCGCATGGAACGACTACGTACCCGATCACCTTCTCCCGCGCCTATACGCCTTCGAGCTTATGATGGCTCCATACGCCATTGCCCATATGAAGATCGGTCTCAAACTTGCTGAGACTGGCTACCACTTTGCCGTAGAGGAACGTGCCCGAATCTACCTCACGAATGCCCTTGACCCGTGGTCACAACAGCTTCCGCTGATCGGCCTTGCTGCTCTTGCCCACGAAACTGTCTCAGTGAATGAGGTTAAAAAGAACAAGCGATTCACCGTCGTCATTGGCAACCCGCCGTATTCCAAGTTGTCTGCAAATCTCGAACCACGGCATCGGAAGCTTGTTGATATTTATCGAAACACCGATGGCGGCCACATCATCGAGCGGGGTGCTCTCGCGCTGGAGATGAACCTCCAAGACGACTATGTGAAGTTTATTCGTCTGGGGCAGCTATCGATTGATGCCTCTGGATTTGGTGTTCTGGGCTTCATCACGAACCATGGATATCTGACCACTCCAACACTTCGTGGTATGCGATACAGCCTGTGCAAATTCTTTGAGGAAATCCGAGTACTAGATCTTCATGGGAATTCGGCAAAGGGTGAACGAGCACTGGACGGATCCCCGGATAACAACGTTTTTGACATTCAACAAGGCGTAGCAATTGGACTTTTCTCACGAATGCCCTCAAGAAGGACAGAAGTGGTAACGCTGCACGCTGATCTCTACGGAACAAGAGAGTACAAATATAGTCGTTTAGCGGAGATGAGACTCACCAATGAGTCGTGGAAGAAATGCTTAACATCTGCCCCACTCTATAAATTCACGCCTGACGATGCCACTCTTCTCCCAGGGTATGAAAACTGGGCAAGTGTAGCTGATGCATTGGATTTGACCAGTGATGGAATCATAACCGCCCGTGATGGCCTTGTACTTGCGTTTTCTGAATCGGAACTACTCGCCCGAAACGTCGAGTTTCGCGATTCAGAAGGCA
>CAYFFV010000039.1:0-6605 GCA_964342695.1 uncultured Vicinamibacteraceae bacterium | reverse complement strand
CCGACTTCGCTTTTGCAAAGTCGGCCGCCATTAGGCTAATTTTTGTTCAACCTAACCACCAAGCTTAGCCACATTTTCTGCTGCCGGACCTTTTTGTCCCTGCACGACATCGAATTCTACCCGCTCGCCTTCAGAAAGACTCTTGAATCCTTCACCCAAAATGGCCGAGTGATGGACGAAAACATCTTTTTCACCGTCATCACGCGTCAAGAAACCAAAACCCTTACTATCATTAAACCATTTGACTGTACCTGTTACTGACATGTTACGTGCTCCTAATTGTTCGTCGGAGTTCGGTCCTTCCGCACACCGACTACCACTATTACGCGGAAACCCGCGCGGTTGGCGCCACCATACGACGCCGTCTCACAACAGGGAGCATGGCGGAGCAAATACCTACTGTCAAGCCTTTGGTGCAAACAAGATTCAATGGAAAGGACCATTTCAAGAAACTCTTTATTTCAGAAAACAACAAAACACCAATAAAAAAGCCTTTTAAATCGTGTCGGAATAATTCAGTACTAATATAGACTTATTTAAGTATTGCTATATTTGTTCCAACTACTTCAGCATTGACACTTACCAAAAAGCTCCATTTTAAAACGCGATATTCGTTATAAGTGATCACTTGTCAATTACAGTAAACAGAGAAGAAGAGAATCATTGATACAAAAGTTCCATATCTTTATAACATGTCAGTACTAATTTTTTTAATCTAACAATAATCTTCGTTTTTGAACGATCAACGCCTAAAATTTTTTATCAAATGTCAGTTCGAAAATAAGCTCACTAAGAAAGGTAATGATCTAAATGAAAAAATCACCCTTTTTATCTCCAAGATTTTTATCTAACAGACATTTGATTAAAACTGGATTTTTCGTTCTTTCATTCGTGTTAATGACGACTGACTTCGTCTGGTCAAACGGTCAGGAAGGACAGTCGTCGTTACCAGCAAGCTTTGATGAAGCTATACCTCTCTATTCATCCTTATTAGGAACATTTACTCGGGATATTTCTTCATCCGAAGGTAAAACACAAAGTTACTTTAATCAGGGATTTCAGCTTATGTACGCTTTTGCCAAGCTAGATGCAGCACGATCGTTTCGAGAAGCTCAATATTATGACCCAACCTGTGCCATCTGTTATTGGGGTGAGGCTTGGGCGTGGGGCTCATATTTAAACGGTCCAATGCGTGCTGATGAAGCTCCCCATGCATACGCTGCCATTCAAAAAGCCCTTGGGTTATCCGATCAGTTTGCTAATGAAAAAGAAAAAGATTTAATCAAAGCAATGTCTGTTCGTTATGTCAAAGATTTCGATCCAGATCAGCGAACAGCACAAGACACTGCTTATGCTGACGCAATGGAAATGGTCGCCAAGAAATACCCTGAAGACCTCGACGCAAACACCTTGTACGCAGAAGCTCTATTTTTGTTAGAACCTCGTCGTGGTTATCGTGATTTGGGGGACCCCGATGTCAAACGACTTCACGGGGTACTAGAATCAATTCTTTCAGTTGACATTCGGCATCCCGGCGCCTGCCACCTTTATATTCATGCGACCGAATCCACAGTAAAACCAGAAAAGGCCGAACCATGTGCGGAATATCTTGGCACCGCTATTCCTGGGGCAAGTCACATCAATCATATGCCGTCACATACTTGGAATGAAATCGGGCGCTGGGGAGATTCCGTTCGCGCAAATCTTCGAGCTTGGCATTCCGATCAAAAAGCTTCGATCGGTGATGGCTTCGCAATTTATCCATCCCACAATTTGCACATGCTTCTTTTCGCAGCCTCTATGGATGGACAGGGTGCAATTTCTATTCAAGCCGGTAAAGATTACGAAAATTTAACCGGGGATAGTCTATACCACGTTCTTACTTTAATTCGTTTTGGTCGTTTTGATGAGGTGCAAGACGTTATAAAACGACCCGAAAAAGAAATCTCGGCGGGACTATGGGATTTCGCTCAAGGTTATGCCCATCTTCGAAAGGGGAATATCGATTTTTCTAAGGTCTACTTAAACCGAGTACGTAAGATGGCAAGTTCTTCAACCCAACGTTTAAGATTTCACTCTGCATCCAGCATTCTCAGCATTGTTGCTGGAATTTTAGAAGGGGAAATCCATCGTCAAACCGGTGACTATGTCCGCAGTATAAGGGCCTTTAAAGAATCGGTTTCTGTTGAAGACACTTTAATGTACGACGAACCGGAACCCTTACCATTTGCCGCGCGACATTGGCTTGGTGCCGCTCTGTTAGAAGCAAAGCGGTACGAAGAAGCCGAGGAAGTCTACCTAGACGACTTGAAGGACCATCCAAATAATGGGTGGGCATTATTCGGATTAAAAAAAGCACTGGAAGCTCAAGGCCAACCCAGTTCTTTAATTGATGAGGAATATAGTGAACATTGGTCTCGAGCAGACGTTTGGCTGGAATCCTCACGCTTCTGATTCTTCCCATTTAAATATCTAAACCTAATCTTCAAACAAAGAAGAAATAATTATGTCTTTTCTACAACTTTTAGGACTTACAGAGAAATCAACAACCAAGCCGAAGGAGGAAGACACTTCAACAATGCAGGTGATTATCTCCAAGCTAAGCAATCTGCCTCAAGAACGCGCGCGCTACTTGGCTGCATTTGCTTATATTCTAGGCCGCGCTGCATACGCAGATTCCAAAGTTAACTCCGCCGAAACAGAAAAGATGAAAACCATCGTGACTGGTCTCGGGCACATACCTACGGACCAAGCCGACCTCGTCGTTGACATTGTAAAAAATCAAGTGAAATTATTTGGTGGCACAGAAAATTTTCTTGTCTCTCGCCGTTTCAAAGAAATTTCTACTGAAGAACAGAGGTTTGAATTACTTGACTGTGTATTTGCCGTTTCTGCAGCAGACCAATCAATTACTGTGGTCGAGGAAGGTCAGGCACGCCAGATATCAAAAGAATTAGGGCTTAATCATGAAAAGTTTATCGCGGCCCGCTCCAGCTATGTTGAACACATCGCTGCCGTGAAAGGGTTGAATAAATACCGCAACTAAGAGCAAAAAAATTAATCAGTCAGAAGTCGTAGGAGGTAGAGAACTTGGATTCGCATCTAACATAACAGCAATCCAACGGAGATCTCTAGTATTCTCTAAAGCTATTTTTATAGCCATCGTGATGGGCACCGAAAATAACATGCCGATTGGGCCCCAAACCCAGCCCCAAAAAACAAGGGAAACAAATACAACCAGTGTAGACAATCCAAGTCTACGACCAAGTAGAGTCGGTTCCAAAAAATTTCCAAGAATAAGGTTTGCCGCCAAATAACCGACCGCTATGAGCCCAGCTTCAGGAAAACCCAATTGAACGGTCGCCAATAGAACAGCTGGGACGGCTGCAATAATAGAACCTAAGGTCGGAATAAAATTTAAGACAAAAGCAGTCAGTCCCCACAATAAAGCAAAATCAAGACCAAAGAGAGTCACCCAACAACCAATAATTACACCCGTCAGCCCACTAATCGCCGACTTGATGACTAAATAATGTTGCACCTGCCTAGTCATCTCACCAAGCTGTCCAAAATTCGCATCATTACCAAACGCGGATCTGAGCTTCGCACTAAAACCGACCGCTTCCATTAGAATAAAAATAACGGTCAACAAAACTAGAAATGTATTGGAAGCAAAAGAAGCGACAGCACCAAGAGCTCCACCCAGCACATCAAAAACACCACCAATCGGAAGTAAATCCAACGACCGCCATCCCTCAATTGGTAGACCCAAATCAGAGGCTAAGTTAAGTGCAGAGTTTAAAAGAACCTGAAAACGATCCTGATAAGGCGGCGCTGCAGCACTAAAACCATTTACTGATTGCGCAACAACAAGACCAAAAATTCCAATGATTCCTCCGGCCATTAGAACGGTGCAAAACACCGCTACAGCCCTAGGGACTTTAAACTTCTGAAGCCAACCTATTAAAGGGACACTAATAATTGCTAAAAATACCGCGACCAAAAACGGTAAGACGACTTCGGCAGCAGCGCGTAAACCAGCTATAACGACAACAAGACAAGCCGCCGCAATAATAAAACGAAGACCTGCATCTGAGTACTGTTTAGGATCTTCACTCATTCGTCTAGTTCTCAAAAAGGGTTAGGGAAAATTTTGAGTCTTCTTCAATCCACTGGGATAAACAAGTAAAACCAGCTCTTTCACCTATCTCCACGACTCCATCCGGACTGTACTTATAGGCATACTCAGTTAAAATACGATCACCCTTATTGAATGCGACAGAACATTCTGCCCCCGGAATAGTAACGCTTTGATTAGATAGACTAACTAAATAAGCCTCCATACGAGACTCCTGAGCATTCCAGATTGTTACATACGTAAACAAGTCTAGATCGAAGTCAGCGTTAAGCTCACGATTCAATCGAAGAAGAACATTTTTATTAAACGCCGACGTAATTTTCAGGGGATCATCGTACGCTAATTTTAATTCATTCTCATCTTTCACCAAATCAGCCCCCACCAAAAACCGGTCTCCAAGCCGACAATGCATCCTAATATTGCTCACGAAGTCATAAGATTCATCAGGTTGCATATTGCCAATATTAGAACCCAAAAACATCACCAGCGCAGGAGTATTAGCTTTCGTAGAATCTAGAGCGTCCTTCAATCCTTCGTAATAACCAACCATATGCTTAGTCAACTTTATGTTTTGAAAAGAAGAAAGATTGACCGATGCCTGGTGTAGTGCCAATTCAGAAATATCAACAAGATGTACTTCCTCAGGTTCCACATCTAGATTCGAAAGCAGACTGAACAGTTTCGAACCATTACCACTGCCAAGTTCGATGAGTGTGCTGTAATCCGCAACACCAGACATGATTTCTGCTGAATATTTTTTTAGTAGCCTATGCTCAGCTTTTGTAATTTTGTACCAAGGCAATTCGCAAATGGACTCAAACAACCGAGAACCCAGAGCATCGTATAGATATTTTGATGGTAAAACCATAGGTCTCTGGTTAAGACCTCTAGCAGTATCTCTAGATAAATCAGTGATTGAATCTAACATCGAAACTGAGCTGTCACCCAACACGTCGAACCATCCTTATCCGGAAGCAGTTTTAGCACAACGAAACGAGGCATACATATATGGATAATGTGGTCGGAACCAATTTCGAAAACTTCTTCGCACAAGTCTTCGACCTGTAACCGGCGACGCACCTTTGACTACAAAATGATCTTCATCAAAAAAATCTGCAGAATACTCTGGATAGGATGCCATCTGCGTAAAGCCATCAAATCCACGAAAAACCGTCGAAGTCCACTCCCAGCCATTTCCGACCAGATCGTGTACACCCCAAGCGCTCGCACCCTCTGGAAAAGTACCCACAGGAACAGGATCCCAACTGAGAAAATCAAAATTTCCATGGTTTTTATCAGGCGCAACATCGCCCCATGGATATAAATTTTCATTACCTGCCGGAGTTCCATATGCTGCGCGGTGAAACTCAGCTTCGGTAGGCAAACGTAAATCTTTCCAGCGTGCGTACGCTAATGCCTCGTCATGAGTAACAAAAACAGGCCACGCCATCGGCAAATCAATCATTTCGAACATCCCTCTCCACATCCAGCGACCATCGTGCAGCTCCCAAAACAAAGGATGTTCGTAATTAAGAGCTTGTCTGTGTTTCCAACCTTCTTTAGTCCATAATTCGGCTTTCCTATAACCGCCAAATTCCACAAACTCTAAATAATCTTGATTGGTTACATTGTGCATATCGATAAAAAAACTTGCTACTCGATCGACAGTAGATAATGGAAATTCATTATCCCAACCAAATTCGATTGCATCTCTGTCGCTTCCTAAAGTTGCTGTCCCTTCAGGAATGTGAACCATCCTACGTTCAGGTACTACACCGTTGGTAAAGGGTCTTAATTTATCGGGTTGACGTTTGCTCTCAAAAGGTAGCCGATGCCACATATACAACAGTGTCTCTTGGTGCATTATTTCGTGTTCCAGCATCGTAAAAACGCCTTGGCCTCGGTGGAGAACAGGGTTTGAATCACCTTCAACAACTGCGTGACGAAGCGCATCGAGTATTGCTTCGTCGGCCAAGGCCGCATAACCTTTAACCGTTTTACGATCCGGCCACTCCTGAACATCCGAATTAGCCGCATCACGTTGATCTTTAGGATCAATTCCTCTAGCAAACAAGAATTCAAAATCTTTATTTATTCCGGGATGACCAAGTCCCTTTTTAAGAAAACAATTAACACTGAAAGCAGGTATGTGGCCTTCGTAAAACACTATCGGATTTCGCAAAGATATCGGGCGTTCATAATAAGCATCGGGATCGACAAGATCAAAGAGACGCTTCGTAACAACGCGGTTCTGGCGATAAGCCTTAATTACGACATCACGATCAACACGGGGTACACAGGCCTCTGCCATTCTGGTCATAATGAAATAAAAACCCTCCGAGGATATTATGGTACCAGCAAGGACGCACCAATGGATATGCTACTGTTGTAAAAATTAAATCGGCGGTTAAAGCGAAAGTGGCGGAATTGGCAGACGCGCCGGATTTAGGATCCGGTGACCGAAAGG
>CAYFFV010000038.1:0-7294 GCA_964342695.1 uncultured Vicinamibacteraceae bacterium | reverse complement strand
CTATGGATCGCTATATGAAAGTAGTGTTTACGGTCATCGCCATTGCGCTGGTGAGTCTCGCAGTAAAAGATGTAGACCTGTTCCCGATTGCGGAAGCGCAGCAGGGCTGGGAGATTGATAATGAATTGGCAATGAACGGGTCGATGCAGATATTGCCAGCGGCGTATGGCTATGCCTACATTTGCCGAAGTTCGCTCGTTCCCAAGGTGAGCAACTTCGGTGACCATGGCTATCTGTCTATCAGCTTTCACACCGCACCCCAGTGCATGGGAAGTGTCGTTGGGTCTGCTCGTATGTTCAGCGAAGGGGCGACGCATGCGTGGTCTGATAGTTCGTATCTGCTCAGTGAGAATCAGCTGCTGTCTTTTTTTGAGTCAGCGAACCACGCCGCGGACACCGGACAGCGCGTGAGGTATTCCCGCTGTTCCAGCATCAAGACGAACTGCCTCAGATACATCGACTTCCGTGGTGATCCGGCAGACGTAGACGACGCGGACTAGATCGGGCGGGGTGGGGCGCAGATGGTGGACGCAGCTGAAGGGAATAGGTTCCAGTGATAAATCCTCATCAACGTTTTTGCGTACGACTATTTTTAGTGCTTTGTGTGAACATCTGGTCAGGATGCACGAACCCGATTTCACCCAGTCAAATTAATCTGACTGGGAACTGGAGTGGCGATGCCCAGAATGCGTACGGCGGCATCGAGACGCCGCTCCGCATGGAATTAACGGATGTAAACGGTGCCCTGACGGGCACCGGAGGCGCCTCTTCGATTGACTGCAAGTATCATTCCTATTGCAGTTTGTTTGCCGGTTTTACGGTGTCCGGTAGCCACAACGGCTCTGAGATCATATTGGACGGCAACAGTATCTATGGGGAATCTTGGCGCCTCTCTGGTTCCATAGACAGCACGGGAACTCTTCTTTCTGGGACTGCCACTGCAGGAGTTCGAGCCGACGGAACAAGCGCCGTCCTTCCGATGAATCAGAATTTTCCGTGGTCTATGGAACGGGTTGCTGGTGAGTAGCGATAGCATAGGAAGTTGCGAAAAGGGCCTCCCCGTAAGCAGCGCTACTGTTTTTGTCGGCAGTGATCTACAGTTCCTCTACACACGAAACATGCCTCAGAGACAAGGGCTTGAGGTCGCTCTCAATTACCTGTCGCGGGTATATTTTCGCGACCCGTCAGATTTGCTGCCTTGCGGTGATACTGATTTCGTGAACACTATAAAAGCGACGAAAGATCTTGAGTCGTGATCATTAAGTTAACTTAGAAAAATATTTAAGGATGGAAAAACATTGTGGATTCTGTGATGCTCTAGTAATACGGGTGTAAGAACAAGAATTGGTATATTTTTGGTTCAAATATTATCTGTGCATAGTTAAGGAGGAATTATGTTGGTCATGCAGAAACTAGTTTCAGCTGTGGCAACCGTAATGTTACTAATGTTTTCTTTACAGGTCGTTGAAGTTGCGGCGCAAATACAAGGCGAAATGTCAGAATCTGGTGATCCCAACGATTTTTTTAACATCCAAGGTTTCAACGTGCTTGACGAAGATCAAGGATATGCGTACGTCTGTGCAGTTAGATTGCTTCCTAACACTTTTCCAGCTGGTTCTGATAACGGTTATTACGGCTACTTGTATATCAAGATTCAGGATGCACCGTTCTGTGGTGGTGGTGGCGAGCAGACTGGTTTTGTTTTTTCGATAGGAGCAACGGATTCAAAATCTGACTCTGATTTTTTGTACGACTCCAGAAGTATCAATAGTATCTTCCAGGTTGCAAGTCGGGCTGCCGCGCACGGTCAAGAAATTTTTTGGAGGCGATGTGCGGATGACAAACCGTACTGCTTTTCAACTATATCTTTTCGTGCCGCAGGTGTTGAATGAGTTTCGATAATTCAATTTATGCAAAATTGTGGGAGGAGATCAAATGACGAATCTATCACGGCTTGTAATTGGCTTGACACTGGCCATGGTGTTTTTGGGTAACGTCAAACCGGTCCAAGCTCAATTGGAATCTTCAAGTGGGTATGGGTACATCTGTGAAGCCAAATTATTGCCCAGGAGTTTTAATCCTGATGGCGGAAATTTTGGATACGTGGGGATTTGGATTGAAGGTGGGCCGTTCTGTGGCGGTGGTGTCGCGCAGTCAGGAACAATTTTTTCTACCGGTGCAACAAGTGCATTGTCTGATCCCAACTGGCTGTATTCTGGAAGGAGTATTCAGGCTTACTTTAATGCTGCATCTGAGGCGGCTGTGTCTGGACAGAAGGTCTACTGGGTTCGCTGTAACGATGATAAGCCATTCTGTATTAGATTCATTGCTTTTCGGGGAGATCAATATGAGTAGTACTCTAAAGTGCCCTCTATTATTGTTAATTGTTGCAGAATGGCGGATATGAACAGCTCTCTGGTGAGGAAAAGACCACAAAACTAAAGAATGATTTCCAAGCCTTTATTGAGCGCCGAGCGACCGACGTTGTCGGCGGCTTTCAGGCATGGCGTGCGGCTAGTCTCCCCGTTGTGAGCGGTCGACCGCCGTCAACAGCGCGGTTGTACCACCGACGCTGAGCGGCCGACGCGGACTAGATCGGGCGGGGTGGGGTGGTCTGCGATGACTGCGCGATTTACGCAATCTCCACTTGCACATTGTGTAGTAACGTTTACACGTCATACCCTAGGCTGGCTAAGTCGATACCCAGCATTTCAGCGCTCGATTTATTGCTGTCAGCAAAATAACTGCCAACCGTATCAGTGATGATTTGTTTGTGTCCTTTGATAATTGCGTCCGCATAAGGAACTTCAGGAAGTAACTGTGACAATTCTGCTGACCCAACCCTTATAGTTTTACCAATCTTTGTACTTCTAGGTATAAGGCCTTTAGGAGAGGTAGTGGATGAAACCAAGAAACGATTTACTGCCCACTGTACATAAAACTGCGTAAGGGTTTTTCGCGCATTACGATGAGTTGGTTTCGTTTCCGAAACTTTCGTCAAATCTTCTTCAAGCAAGGATCCGAGATTTTCAATAAAACTGGAAAATTTTGAAACAATAAGCTCAAAAGGAAACACTAAAACATTTTCTCTACCGAATATGGAGCTTAAGGTTTCTATTGCGGATAAATAATTCAAGTGTTCATAACGAGGGCCTGGTAATCTCACATTTGACTCTGATGGCTTCTGAATAAGAAATTTTTTTAGTCTAATTGATCCACCATCAGTTATCATTTGTCTCCAAGTAGAATAAAGCCAACTTTTCTGTTCACGCATAACAAATAGTATCTTGACATCTAAATCAAGCGATGCAATTCTTCTGTATATACTAAGTCGGTCATAACCACCCGAGATTGGGTACCCAGATAAACGCTCGTGCGACACCACTGGGATGAGATTGGATTCGCTTGCCAATTTTGCAAAGCGTTGGACCGTCGATTTATCGTTAATGCTAAGCGGCTCTGTTGAAAACTTATTTACAAAGATCGGCAACCAGAAAAGTCGTCCCTTTGGATGCTGTAAAAATTTATTGTCTGGGATAAAAAAGTCTTGTTGCAAACTTGTTGTTCCAGTTTTGTGCAGCCCAACGTGAAAGAGAAGTTTTTGTTTCATGTCTTCTTTTATGCCTTCAGCAAATGAATCTTTCAGCATTACAGCACTAAAACCAAACTCCTTGCATAGGCGCTTAACTTCATGGTTGTGCCCACGACCCATTATTGAAGAACGCGGAACGGTCTCATAATGGATTTTATAGAGTTAACAGGTCAATCTTGTGTTGGGAAAACAAGCTTTCTTTCTCGCAAGGTTTTAGATGGTGATGACATAGAATTAAAAGCTTTTAAACTAGGTTATAAAATTGAGAAGATAATAATTTTCTTTTGGGGAATTATATATCTAGGTTTATCAAAAACAGTGATTCTATTGTATTGGTCCTTCAAAGAAGACGCCAATCTAATTTTTCGACTTAATATATTTCGTAATGCGGTGACTAAAGTTGGGATTTTTAGCACCCTGATGAAAAAACAATCTAACACCTCATCTCTTCTTCTTGTTGATGAAGGTTTATCGCATCTTCCTTTTTTGTTTCTCAACACCGAAACGCCGAAAGTATTAAGCCTTATATCTGAGGAGTTAAAAAATATTAATGTTATTTTTCTTAAATCCCCAGGTTCTGGAGTGATAAAGGAAAGGCTTAAAAGTCGAGGCCATCAACGCCTAAGGTTTTTATCTTTAAATGCATTTATTAGGCGGAATGATGAGATTGAAGATATCTTAATTAAGCGATATTCTGATGTGTATGTTAGTTATCAGGACGCGACAGCACGAGCTGCGGACACCGGATAGCGGTTCTGGTATTACCGCTGTGCTGATGACATAGACGACCTGCCTCAAATACATCGACTTCCGTGGTGATCCGAACGACGTATCAGACGCGGACTAGATCGGGCGTGCAGGCGGGGGTGGGGTGTGAATCCCAAGGTGGTTGCTGAGATGCTCGGACATAGCAATGTCACCATCACACTCAATCTCTACAGCCATGTCTCACCGACCATGCAAGCCGAGGCTGTTGCTCTGATGAATAAAGCGTTAGCGACAGTTAGACAATTTCCGACGAAGGGGGCCATACTTTATGTTGGCCCTCTTCGGTGTGACTGGTCATCGTGTCAGTTGATGGCTCCGACCTATGATGGGTCATGCCTATGAACCAACGATGGGCATTGTGCTCGAGTGTTAAAATAATGCCCAAACCACCCATACCAAAACTGCCAGAAGCGACGATAGTATCGTCGCCCAAGCGGGCACAACTACACTATGCTTTGGCTCGGATGTCTGATTCTCTATTTGATCCATTTAGCTGAACCACCATCTTAACAGAGATGCCCGTTGTCTACTTCTTGTAGTTCGACAATCCGGATAGCTTGCGCCTCTGGTCGGCAGATTTCTAGAGGATTATGGTGAAGCCGTGGTGAGTGGTATTCGTTAACCAGCGCTATTTTTTTTGCCGTCGGTGATCTAGAGTCTCCCTACACACAAACGGAGGAATCATGGATCGATATATGAAAGTAGTGTTTACCGTCATCGCCATTGCGCTGGCGAGCATCGCGGTGAAAGATTTGAATGTCTTTGAGGTAGCTGAAGCACAGTGGCAAGCATCTTTGGGGAATGCTTCGGCAGGTGAACACGACATGTTGACTTTGCAACAAGGGTTCGGCGTTGCACTTGAGGCCAGTGCAGGCCCAGGTTTTATTTGTAGCTCTCGGCTTTACATGCACGAGTACGAGACTGGTGATTATGGACATGTGCTCCTAAGGTTTAACACAAGAAAGCATTGTGGCGGCGATGATTTAGGATGGGGTGCAATTTATAGTGAGGGAAGCACTAATTCGCCGTTAGACACGACATATCTATACAGTGAAGCGGGCATTATGAGCGTTTATGAGACTGCTTCGAATGCGGCCGCCCTAGGGCAAGAGGTGTATTATTTTAAATGCGATAATGTACCAAATCCTGGAGCGTTGTGTCTGAAATATATTTCTTTTAAAGGTGTTCCGGTTATTGAGGTAGATACAGATTAGCTCTTGAGAGAAATTGAAGATACCTTTGAGTAGAGTAAGGAGAGTGAATCATGGATGTCTTTATTGGAGTTGGGTTCGGAGTCCTGTTGCCAGCTGTTGGAATCTGGATCACATTTAGCCTGCTTTCCCTAAGTGCTCGTGACTAATACCTATGACACCTAGGGACAGATATTCCCTAAAGGGGATGTTGTCTGTTACCTTGTCCCACAAGACATGTCACTTCAGGGGTACTTTGCCCTCTTCCTTGGTAAACAGATGTTGTTTGCGGATGACTGCATCTTTAATTGAATCTTCTTGCCATCCCGCTTAGCCTATCGACGATATGGACTCACGAATAAAGAGCGCACTCATTATTGCTGTCGCCATTCTGATCACCACGGCGGCATGGATTTACTTCCTGAGTCAGGAGAGTGCGAATGGTTCATAACTCGCAGCTCGCAGGGTGAAATCCTTTCCCGTCGTAGGAGCTTTTCCTTCATCAGCGCTTTTCTTTTTTCTTTAGAGACAACTAAGGGGGCTATAATCGGCCTATGCTCACAGGGTCACGAGACGGCCTCCTCCGCAAGATCCAGCCGATCAGCATTCACGGCCAGGTCTCATGGGAGGTCTATTACACCGATGCTGACGATCCAGAAGGGCAGGTGGCGATAGCGCGCGTGGGCCCCGAATCGATGGACCGCAGTCTCAAACCCGGTGACCGGATCCGGGTACACTTCGTGCTCAGTGCAGTGACGGACATCACGCGAGCCGACGATCCAGCGGCTTGAAGCCAGCTGACCCCTGACACTACTTGTCGTCTACAGCGCAGTCGGAACCTCCTTTAAGGCACCTCGGGTCTCAATTTTTTCCCTGTCGATAAAAAAAGATCGAAAACCGCGACGGGTCGAGATATGTCTATATATACATCCACGATTTATAACCGCCATTTTTCGGAGTGCGAAAGAGTGTGGCTACGCGGAAAGCAAATCCGCCGGAGTACCCGGCGTCTTACAAACGGAGGAACTATGGATCGCTATACCAAAACTATTCTGACGGTCATCGCTATTGCGCTAATCAGTATTGCTGCTAAAGATGTAGACCTGTTCCCGATTGCGGAAGCGCAATGGCACGAAGTAAACGAAGAGGTGAGTGAGCTCGGACTCGCTGATTCAGCGAATGTGCTGCCGGCTTCAACGGGTTTTGCGTACCTGTGTTCTTCGAGGCTTGTCGAGTACAGTTCAAGTTTTGGCGCTTCGGATGGACTCTATGGGCATTTGCTTTTAAAGTTCAATGACGAAGCTCATTGTGGCGGGAGTGAGCTCGGCTATGCTTACCTGTTTTCTGAAGGGGCCACCCATAGTTATTCCCATCCAGATTTCTTGTTTAGTGAGCAAAAGCTTATTGCCTACGGAGAAATGACACAAAGAGCTGCTGCTTATGGCCAGCAAGTCTATTTTAGGAAGTGCACGGCTCCGCTGAAAACCTTGTGTCTTCAAAATCTGACGTTTAAAGCAGCGGACTAGACTGGGCGTTTAGGGATATGTATAGCTTGCAGATAACCCAAGTGGAATGCCCAATCCCCAATAGATAAGCAGAAAGATGGTCCATGTGCCAAGTAGACTCAATGAGTACGGAAGCATCAGCGAAGTTATCGTACCAATGCCGGTGTTTTTCACCCATCGCTGTGAGAATGCCACAACCAATGGGAAGTACGGCATGAGTGGGGTGACAATATTTGTAC
>CAYFFV010000037.1:0-8464 GCA_964342695.1 uncultured Vicinamibacteraceae bacterium | reverse complement strand
TGGCGGGGGCTCTTACCCCTGTACCCGGTGGCGTGGGTCCTTTAACAATCGCAATGTTGATGTCGAACACAATTCAAGCTGCCGAAAATCGTTTTAGCAATTAGCCTGAGTTTGTTTTCTGTGTGAGTTCGTGAAATATTTTTAAGGCGTGCTTGTCGATTTGTTCAAAGGTTCTCTCGGTTTGAATCACAAAATCAGCGAATGGAATCTTTTGAGAGGTCGGTAACTGGGCAGAGAGACGCTTTAATGCTTCGTTCTGCTGGAGGCCGTCACGTTTCATCAGGCGAGATATTTGCGTTTCTTGGCTGCAGGCCGTAAGAATTATGAAATCGAACTCTCTCGCTCTCTCTGTCTCAAATAAAAGTGGAATATCGGCGATGCCAAATTTTCTGTTTTCACTTTCTTTTAAAGAATCAAACCAGGAATCTATGGATGCACGGACGTGGGGATGAATAATGTCCTCTAGGGCTCGGCGTGCAGCAGAATCGTCAAAAACCAATTTAGCGAGACGTTTTCTTGCAATGGTGCCATCATCATTAAACATTTCCGAGCCGAATCGTTTTTGTACTAGCCTCCATGCTGAAGATCCAGGTTTAACAATATCTCGAGCAAGGCTATCAGCATCCACAGTGGGAATACCCCAAGACGTGAATAAGTTTCTAATGTATGTCTTGCCGGTCGCGATTCCACCTGTTAAGGCCACTCGTTTCATTTTCGACTCATTATTCTGGTCAAACTAATCTCACAATTGCTCCGTTTCGCCATCCTCTGCAGGTGTGATTCGCTCTTCAACGAAGGTGTTCCATTCATGGCATTGTGGGCATTGCCAGAGTAGTTCTGTGCTCCGGTATCTGCAGCGCATACAAATATGGGGATCGAGATAAAAGACTGAGTTTCTTGTTAAATCGACGTAGCGATCAACCAATTCAGCCTTAAAATCAAGAGCAGCAAAGATGCGCCATATCGATTGGTGTATTGCGAGACCGTGGGGATTATTCACTAGAGCTTCAAACATGAGATCTATTGATTTAGCCGTTTCTCCTGAGTCTGCCATATGCTGACCCAAGGCCAGGCGGGCTCTCCAGTCCTGGGGGTTAGCGTCAACGAGCCGCTGGCAAAGATCCAAAAAACGAGAGGGCATCCCAATCTCTTTATAGGCGGCTTCCAAGCGTGAAAACGCGAGGTAGGTCTTTTCAGGGCTGACTTGAAGAATCCTCTCCCAAGTCTCTATGGCTGCCTTTTTTTGTCCCTCGCTCAGTTTGACGTCGCCTAGGTTGAGGTAGGCTGGAACGGTTTGTTTGTCCATGTCGATTGCCGCTTCAAAACGACGCATTGCTTCATCAGGGCGACTATCCCTCAACGCCTGTAGGCCTAATTCGTTTTCAAGAAAGGCAAGAATAGCTTGTCCGCTAGGCTTGTCAGGTTCTCCCGCAGCTTCGGTCATACGTTCTCGGATTAAGCGGGCTTCTTTCCATTGGTGTTGTTCCTCGTGCAATTTCTCGAGGTTTAACAACGCATACTTGTTTTCTGGATCGAGTCGGACTACTTCCGAAAATGCCTCGAATGCTCGATCGACAAATCCTCCTCGTTTGTAATCCAAGCCAAGGCAAAGAAGCACGTGTGCATGTTCAAGAGGTGTAAGTCGAGGGCGTTGAAGTAAACCTTGATGTACCTGAATGGACTTGCTTACTTGTCCTTTTTCTCGGTATAAGTTTCCAAGAATTAGATCTATTTCTAGGGCATCATCATTAAGGCCAGCGGCTTTGGTTAGTTCCTCGATTGCAAGATCGATTTGATTGGAAACGAGAAAGTTTAATCCTAGAATGTAGTGAGGGGATTCGCGTGCTTTTCGCCGGTCTATCCATTGCCAACCCTTTAATTTATACCGTTCCCACGCTTTGCCTGTGGCGATACCGAGCAAGAGAGCAATTAGGGAAGCGAGAAGGACTAGCGTATCAGTCATAAAATAGAAAACAAGTGGATTAAAATAATTCGGTCCGCCATAAATCATGAAGGTGAAGAACGCCAACAACAGAACGGTTCTCGTCTAAAACGATAAGGGATGTCACTCGCTTGTTTTCAAGGACATGCAGTGCTTCAGCTGCGAGAGTCGAGTCCTGAATGGTCATAGGATTTGAGCTCATGATGGCGTCGGCCGTAAGGTCTCTAGTATCTTCGGTGTTTAGAATCGCGCGACGAACGTCGCCGTCTGTTATGACTCCTAAGAGGTCGCCGTTTTCGTCCGTCACGCACGTCATGCCGAGTTGCATTTTAGAAATGGTGGAGAGCACGTCTGAAAAGTTTGTGGTCGGTTGTACGATGGGTAATTTAGATCCAGAATGCATGAGCCGATCAACTCTCAAAAGACGTTTTCCAAGGCTGCCGCCAGGATGCAGGTTTGCAAAATCTTCCTCTCTAAAACCCTTGCGTCTTAGTAGTGTCATTGCCAGAGCGTCTCCTAGGGCTAGCGCTGCTGTTGTGCTTGCCGTTGGGGCTAGGTTGAGAGGGCAGGCCTCGTTATCGACGTGGCAATCCAATGTAACGTCAGCAGATTTCCCTAAAGGACTGGATGGATTTCCTGTAATGGCAATAATTTTTGCTCCCAAACGTCTGATCGTCTCAAGTAGCCTAAGAAGTTCTGGGGTTTCTCCACTGTAGGAAAGTGCGACTAGGAGGTCGTCAGATCTAATTGCGCCTAAATCTCCGTGGACTGCTTCCGCTGGGTGAACGAAATACGCTGCAGTTCCAGTGCTGGAAAATGTTGCCGCAATCTTTCTACAAATAATTCCAGATTTTCCCATACCTGTAACAATTACTCGACCAGAGCAACTGGCAAGTAGCTCTACCGCTTTTACGAATAGGTGATCCACTCGGTGAACGAGTGCCTCGACGGCTTTGGATTCAATGTCAAGAACCCGCTTCGCAAGGTCGAGATCAATCTTGGTTTCTTTACTAGGAGTCATTAATCTGTAACTTCCGTTTCGTCTTCATAGGTTTTTACGGCATTGTTAATCAGGCTTAGTTTTTTTAAAAGAGGCTCAAGTTTGTCAAGTGCCAGAGCATTTTGGCCATCACTCTTTGCGGATTTGGGATCCTCGTGGACTTCCATGAATACTCCATCTATTCCTGCGGCGACACCGGCTGATGCAAGAGGATCAATGAATTCGGCCTGTCCTGCGGTCACGCCGTCACCGGCTCCGGGAAGTTGGAGGCTGTGGGTGACATCAAAGATTACGGGAAAGCCAAAAGTTCGAAGAATCGGGAGAGAACGGATGTCCACCACGAGATTGTTGTATCCAAAAGAGGTCCCACGTTCGGTAATCAATAGATTGTTGTTTCCCGCTTCGGTGATTTTGTTAATAACATGCCGTAGATCAAGTGGAGCGAGAAATTGACCTTTTTTTATGTTTAAAGTCTTACCGGTCTCGCTTGCCGCGGTTAAGAGATCTGTCTGACGACAGAGGAAAGCTGGTATTTGGAGCACATCGACTGCTGCCGCTGCAATTTCAGCATGTCGAGGTTCGTGAATGTCGGTAAGTATTGGAAGATCGTGCTCTTTTTTGATGTCGCCAAGGATTCGTATGCCTTCCTTAATTCCTGGACCGCGGAACGAATGAATTGAAGTGCGGTTTGCTTTGTCAAAAGAGGCTTTGAATACGAAGGGATATTTTGTTTTGGCGGCGATTTCTCTGATTTTGTGAGCGAGGGAGTGCGCGTGGTCTTCACTTTCTATCACGCATGGACCAGCGATGAGAACCATAGGGTGTCCTGGGCCGATAATAATGTTGCCTGCATTTATGTTAGTCACTTTCACATTATAGACGGTAGCATGGGATTAGCCTTACTCAACTGTTACTCTGAGAGTTTTCCGTGCTCATAGCTAGCTCTTACAAAATCAGAGAATAATGGGTGGGGGTGAAGGGGTTTAGATTGAAACTCGGGATGGAACTGGACAGCAAGAAACCAAGGGTGTCCTGGTAGTTCAAGAACTTCTACGAATTTTCCGTCGGGTGAGCGTCCTGAAATCCGAAGCCCTTTTGCGGTTAGTTGCGATTCATATTCGCGGTTAAACTCATACCGATGGCGATGTCGTTCGTGGATTTCCACTTTGCCGTAAAGTTTGTAGGCGAGCGTCTCTTTTTCCAATTCGCAAGGGTATGACCCGAGTCGCATTGTTCCCCCCAAATCGTCGACGCCGAGTAAATCTCGTAGCTTGTATATGATTTTATATGGAGTGTTTTCATCGCATTCAGTAGAGTCAGCACCCTCAAGTCGGCAGACGTTTCTGGCAAATTCTACCGCGGCCCATTGAAATCCATAACAGATTCCGAAATAGGGCACATTTCGTTCTCTTGCAAATCTTGCAGCCGCCATCATTCCTCTGCTTCCTCGGTCGCCAAAACCACCTGGGACAAGTATTCCGTTTGCCTCGGATAGAAGCTCTTCGTGTCCTGGTCTCTCGAGTGCTTCGGCCTCTATCCAGTTGATTTTGACGTTGATATCGTGATGGAAGCCGCCATGAAAGAGTGCTTCATTTAGACTCTTGTAAGAATCTTCGTAGCCAACGTATTTTCCAACGACATGAATAGTTATCTCATTGTTTGGGTTTTTAATGCGGGCTACAAGATCATGCCACTTTTCTAATTTAGAAGAGGATTCATCTTTTAGGCCCATTAATGACAGGATGCTCTTGTCAAGTCCCTGTTCTTCGAGTGCGAGTGGAACCTCGTAAATAGTATCAACGTCTTTCGCGGTTACAACAACTTGTTCGTCGACATCACAAAAAAGTGCGATTTTACTTCGAAGTTCATCTGGAAGAACTCGGTCTGTACGACAAAGAAGAATGTCGGGCTGAATTCCAATAGACCTTAAATCGCGGACACTGTGCTGGGTGGGTTTTGTTTTTAGTTCACCGGACGTGGCAATAAACGGGACAAGGGTCAGATGAATATATAGAGTGTTCTCGCGGCCTATGTCGCGCCTAAATTGTCTGATTGCCTCCAAGAAGGGTTGGCTTTCTATGTCGCCTACGGTTCCTCCAATTTCAACGAGGACAATATCGACATCCTTGCTTACCGCTCGTAACCCATCTTTGATTTCGTTAGTGATGTGGGGGATGACTTGGACAGTACGGCCGAGGTAGTCTCCCCTGCGTTCTTTTTGGATAACGGCTTGGTATATTTTTCCGGTAGTCCAGTTGTGATTCTGCGTTGTGACTGTGTTGGTGAAACGTTCGTAGTGTCCGAGGTCTAAATCCGTTTCAGCACCATCCTCAGTCACGTAAACTTCACCATGTTGATACGGACTCATTGTACCGGGATCTACATTTACATATGGATCGAGTTTTTGTAGGGTCACACGATAGCCGTGGCCTTCAAGAAGACATCCGATGGAGGCGGCAGCCAAGCCTTTTCCTAAGGAGGAGACTACTCCTCCGGTAACAAAAATATACTTAACAGCTCGATTATCTAAATTGTAAACAGGCTCTGACATTATTCGACTCCGGAAGTGACTATCTGACGGACACGAGTTAAATCCTCCGGAGTATCAACGCCGACGGAATCTTTCGTGGTTTCAATTGTTTGTATTTTGTGGCCATATTCAAGCACTCGTAATTGCTCAAGCCGTTCGGTCTGTTCGAGAGGTTTCCGACTTAGATTGGCTAGTTCAATCAAGAACGAACGGCGGTAGGCATATAGGCCAATATGTTTGTACAGAGTGGGTGTCTCTGTAAGTTCTGGAGCATCGGTAAATGGGATTGGCGCTCTCGAAAAATAGAGAGCAAGCCCCGAAGAGTCAACGACGACTTTAACGACATTTTTATCTAAGAATTCTTTAGACGAGCTTATAGGGCACCTTAACGTAGAAACAGAGACGTTCCGATTTTCATTTAGCGCTTTAACAATTAAATCGATGTTATCAGGTGCAATGAGAGGCTCGTCTGCTTGAACGTTAACAATTGTTTCGCATGAAAGAGTAGCTGATACCTCTGCTAGACGGTCCGTTCCGGTTAAGTGGTCGACCGAAGTCATTGTTACGTTACCCCCAAACGCAGTGACGGCTTTGTGGATACGCAGGTCGTCTGTGGCGACAAGAAGATCGTCAATCGACTTTGCCATGCTAGCCCTGCGATAAACGTGCTCGACCATTGTGCGGCCGTTGATGTCTGCCAAAGGCTTTCCCGGCAGGCGACTTGAATGATAGCGAGCAGGGATGATGGCGATAGTTGGGGCTGAGGGTGAGTGGTCGATCTCTTTCTGTGGCGTTTCAGGCCGCACGGCGAATTCTAACATACCTCGCGCCGTCAAACGTTTTTATAGTTTCAAACCGGTTACTTCAATTTGACAAGATCTACTTGCTGAACGGCTTTAATGTCTCTGAGTGCTTTTAAGAGTTTATTGTCGACCTCAAGGTTAGGTTCATCGCCGTTAGTCTGGATATTGACAATACCGATTGCACCGGCACGACCTCTGCCAAGTGCAAATGTTGCAATATTAAGGTTGTGGTCGCCAAAGATAGAGCCAACCTCTCCAATTACCCCAGGCTGATCGTCGTTTCTGATAACGACTAACGAACCTGAGAGTGGAATTTCAACCTCCACGCCGTCTAAGAGAACAAGGCGTGGTTCTCCGGGTTCAAATACGGCTCCTTCTGCCCATCTTTCACCAGAGTCGGTAATAAGCTTTAGAGAAATTAAACTTGTGTAGTTTCGTGGTCGAGAACTATGGGATTCGATGATTTCAATCCCGCGTTGCTCGGCGATCGATCGGGCGTTAACAAGTGATACGGTAGATGAAAGACTGCTTCTAAAGAGGCCAACAAGAACCGCTCCAACGAGGATGTCGTGATTGGTTCCGGCAAGTTCTCCATAATATCGGATTCCGATGCCCTTAATTGGATCGCTGGCAAGCTGAGCGAGGCAGTCGCCTAACTGTTCTGCTAATGCTGAATATGGCTGGAGCTGACTGAATTCTTCGGGGGATACTGAGGGAAAATTTACGGCATTTCTAACAATGCCATTAGTGAGAAAATCGTGAACGCAGGTCGCGGTTTCTATTCCGACCAACTCCTGCGCTTCTTTTGTGGATGCTGCGATATGCGGCGTTGCGACTACCTGTGGAAGCCGGACAAGTTTTTCGTGCGTTGGTGGTTCTGTGGGAAAGACATCCAATCCTGCTCCTGCGACCTGCTCAGATTTTATGGCATCGAATAGTGCTTCTTGGTCAATCAGTGAACCGCGAGCGGTGTTGATGATGCAGACGCCTTGTTTGCATTGATCAAAGCGGTTCTTATTAAACAGGTTTTCAGTTCCACTGGTAGATGGAATATGGAGAGTAATGAAGTCAGATTGCTGGCAGACTTGATCGAGTGAAAGTAATTCCGTCCGTAAACCTTTTGCGACCTGTTCAGAAATGTAAGGGTCGTATGCAACGACATTCATTTCAAATGCTCGAGCACGACGAACGACTTCTTGGCCAATGCGTCCAAGTCCAATGACGCCAAGAGTCTTTCCACGGAGTTCTGTGCCTTGAAAAGATTTCTTCTCCCAACGGCCTTCTTTCATCGTGAAATCAGCCCTTGCAATAGAGCGAGCCACTGTAAGAATCAAAGCAAAGGTATGTTCTGCGACACTAATGCTATTAACCCCTGGAGCGTTTACGACGAGAATGCCCTGCCGACTTGCTTCTTGGAGGTCGACGTTGTCAACGCCTGTTCCGGCTCTTGCTATTACTTTTAGGTTTGGCGCCGCTGAAATTAATTCAGTCGTCACTTTAGTAGCGCTGCGAACCATTAGTGCGTCGGCATTGCTAAGTGCGAGCTTTAGCTGTTCGATGGGACGACCGGTCTCGGCGTCCACCTCCCAACCATTATTAAGAAATAATTCTGAGGAAGAGTCTGGAAGTGCGTCGGCGATAACTATTTTCATGAAATTAATTATTCGGTATTGTAGGTTAAATAATATAGCGCTGGTTCATTTTTGAACGAGCGACCTTTATACATACAGTATAATGTCTCGTTGTAAATGTTTGATATGAGATCGCACTAGGATGGTGCAAATCGCTAGAAAGTCCCTGTTGATGCGGGCCGGTGTGTGGGTTAAGGATATTTTTCCACAAGGTTTCCACATTTTCTGTTGAAGATCATGTGGGCAAGTCAGGGACGTGACCTAAAAAGTTTTGTGATGTTTGGAGATTTGAGTTGTGTGTAAAATAAATTTTCAGTGGGAGCAGGGTTAAGTGAATAGAAAAGTAAGCGTCATAGGTTCTGGTAATGTTGGGGCAACGGCGGCAAGAAGTATTGCCGACAAAGAATTAGCGGATGTTGTCTTGCTGGACATCCTTGAAGGGGTTCCTCAGGGTAAAGGGCTGGACATGTTAGAGGCTTGTCCGGTTGAGGGGTCCGATGCTCGCGTTTTGGGTACCAACGATTATGCGGATACCGCGGGTTCCGACATAGTTGTTGT
>CAYFFV010000036.1:0-8672 GCA_964342695.1 uncultured Vicinamibacteraceae bacterium | reverse complement strand
TTACCGTTTTCCTCACCGACATCAATGACCGAAGCCTGATCAATCCAATTCGCCAGGAGTACTTCGGCAAGCACCGGCCGGCCTCAACGCTGGTGGAAGTCTCTGCTCTGGTGACACCACAATTAAAAGTCGAAATCGAAGCCGAGGCCGTTATTGTTTGACGTCTGATCCACTGCCCCCGATCAAACAATAAGTTCCCCATAGTTTGTAAGGGTCATCTGTCTAAAATATCGATCCAATCAAACACAAAAGAGCAACTTCATGATATCACCCACGACACCGGAACTGGCCTTACTGGCCCAATGGGATACACCAACTATCTGCAACGCCCTTGAATTGATCGTCCCAGAACGACGTGGCCATGGCTTCACTGTAGATCAAGCAGTCTGCCTTAACCCAGCACTCAAACCTATTGTGGGCTATGCCCGCACAGCCCGCTGTGCCACGCGTACACCACCACAAGAGAGCGCGCAGGAACTCACCGACCGCCGGTTGGCCTATTATGAATACGTGGCTCATTCGCCCCACCCCACCGTGGCTGTCGTTCAAGACTTTGAAACCGATCCCGGTGCTGGGGCCTTCTGGGGAGAAGTACAAACCAACATCCACAAAGGGCTCGGCTGCCTAGGTGCTGTCACCAACAGTGCTATGCGTGACCTCGATGACTGTGCGCCCGGATTTCAAATTCTCGCCCGCAAGGTAGTGCCGAGTCACATTTACAACCGCGTTATTGATTTTGGAATACAGGTCGAAGTTCTCGGCATGGTCGTCAAACACAACGATATTATCCATGCCGATCGCCACGGTGCAGTCGTAATTCCAAATGACGCTGTAGACAAATTACCGGCAGCTGTTGACCTGATGATCAGAAAAGAAGCTGTGCAACTGGATGCTGCACGAGACCCTTCATTTAATATTGAAATGCTACGGGCCGCGCTGACCGAATCTGCACGAGTTAAATGACTTACACAGCATGAAAGTTCTTGTCGTCGGCCACATTCACCAGGACGGCATTAATCTGCTCCAAGCGCGGGCTGATCTAACGATCGAAATTACTGAAGCACACAGAGAGTCGGATCTAGTAAAGCTGGTGCCCGAGGTCGATGCCATACTGGTTCGTTCAGCACTGATTACTTCACCCATCATCGAGGCCGCGCCATTTTTAAAGGCCGTGTCTCGCCATGGTGTCGGATTTAACTCTGTCGATGTTGATGCTCTAACACGACGCGGCATCCCACTCACAATTGCCGTTGGTGGAAACGCGGTTTCTGTTGCTGAACACACTTTGTATTTGATTCTTGCGCTTGCCAAACAGAGCACCCGATACGACCAGGCAGCACGTACCGGTGACTTCAGCTATCGAAACGCACCAAAATCTCGAGAGATCTCAGGGTCCAACCTACTGATAATTGGCTTTGGACGAATTGGCTCACAAGTCCTCCAACGCGCCAAAGCATTCAACATCAACTCTTTTGTCTACGATCCTTATGTATCTAAAGACAGAATCACTTCTGTCGGTGCCGAAAAGGTAAACAGCTTTCATCCTATCCTTCCGCTAATGGATATTATCACCGTCCACTGCCCACTTAATCATGAAACAGAAAATATTATCGGTGAATTAGAACTGGGCTTGATGAAACCATCAGCATTGGTTATCAATACAGCCCGCGGAGGAATTATTGACGAGGTGGCGTTACACACTGCTCTATCAAAGGGCAAGTTGGCAGGTGCTGGGCTTGACGTCTTCACCGCTGAGCCTACAAATCCTAAGAATCCGTTGTTTTTTGTAGATAACCTAATAACAAGTCCACACTGCGCTGGCGTCACCCGTGAATCATCGAGACATACTGCTATCATTGCTGCGGAAAATGTACTGCAATGCCTAGACGGTAAATTGGACCCTGCGTTCGTTGTCAACCATGAGATACTTTGAGCCTCCTACGTGATTAAGCTTAAAAACTATACAAAACTCGGGGTATTGGAGAAGATTAGTCAGACTCAAGAGCAAATTACATCAAATCGGCAGACGAGAACCCCGTTAAATCATCAACTTTAATCAATCTATTACCACAATGTCTCGGTTGCCTGTACAGGTAATTGGTGGTAGCGTCTAACCCGTCGGGGCATTTTAGATGTCTCACGGGTAGCAAACCTGAATAATAACGAGGACGAGGAGAAACAGTTTCGCACTCAATCTCTGACTTTTTTGGTTTGTTAATATCAACGTCACAGTTGCAGGCATTTCCCTAAACTAAGGATCATAGGGACAGCAGGCACCACTGACGCTAAACGTTTACGGAGGCTTGAAAGATGAAAAGTCGTAAAACTCTTGCAGTCTTTGCTGTACTGCTATCCACTGCTCTAGTTGGTGCTAATGCACACGCAGAAAAGCGGGTCAAAGCAAAGTTGCACAGTGCATGGAGTTCGTCACTACCCCATTTGGGTACGTCCGGGGTGCGATTTGCCGAAAACATTAAACGCCTATCAGGCGGCAGTTTCCAGGTCAAATTCCATGAGCCTGGTGCCCTGATTCCTGCCAATGAAGGCTTTGACGCAGTATCTAAAGGCTCGATCGAAATGGCCTGGACCACTGCAGGCTATGACGTTGGCAAATATCCTGCTCTAGCGTACTTCACCGCAGTACCTTTTGGCCCTCAATTGGGCGAGTACATGGCATGGAAGATCTTTGGGGGCGGCAACGAAATCCAACAAAAAATCTATGCTGATCACAACATTCACCAAATGGACTGCTTTGCGATCGGACCAGAAACTTCTGGCTGGTTTAAGGAAGAAATTACTGACCTCGAGCAAATGCGCGGCCTCAAAATGCGCTTCTTCGGTCTAGGGGCACGCGTAGTGCAGAAACTTGGTGTCTCCACTCAGTTGCTTTCTGCCGGTGATATCTTTCCAGCTCTAGAAAAAGGCGTTATCGATGCAACCGAGTTTTCCATGCCTGCAATGGACATCAGATTAGGTTTTCACCAGATTGCCAAGAACAACTACTTTCCCGGCTGGCATCAACAGGTATCGGTTAGCCAACTGTTAGTTAATATGGACTTCTGGAATTCACTGCCTGACAGCTATCAAGCAATGCTCGAAATTGGCTGCGGTGACAGCATCCATCACACCTATGCAGAAACCGAATACGTAAATCCCTTTGCGATGGTGAAAATGGGCGAAGAGAACGGTGTGATCACCCGTCGTTGGACAGATGATCAACTGGCTGTTTTTGAACAAGCTTGGAGAGATGTTGTTGCCGAAGACTCAGCCAAAGATCCCTTGTTTAAGGAAGTTACAGAAAGCTACGAAGCATTCCGTAAGGCGTATGGCAAATGGGGTGCAGCACAGGCTCTCGCACCAACATATCTTAACTAGAAGATCGGACTTTGGGACGACTTCAACCGTCCTAAAATCATGACATTGTTGTAGGAACTGGGGCCAGAAATCTGACCCCAGTTCCACTTTAAACACTAAATTGCTGTCTGGAGCGATTAGATGGAAGCGATTCAAAAGAACCTAACACGACACTGGGGCAAAGGTCTGCTACTACTGATTGCGATAACAGCCGTAATTATCTATAGCTCAATCGTAAGTCTGGATCCCGAAGCGCAAGAAGATCTGCTTTGGACTGTTCAAGATTACTTGCCGCTAGCGATGTTTTTGACCTTGGCACTTCTTCTATTCTCCGGATTTCCAGTCGCATTCATCCTGGGGGGACTAGCCTTTTTATATGGAATCCTAGGCTATTATCTAGATGCATTTCGACTTATCGAATTTTTCAACTTTCTGCCGCGCATCTGGTTTACGGGTGCTGAGAACCTAGTTCTAGTTGCTGTTCCAGCATTTGTATTCATGGGCGTGATGATGGAAAGAAGTGGGGTGGCGAAAGATCTTCTCTACTGTGTCCAGGTTCTGCTAAAACGCGTGGCTGGCTCTCTGGCCCTAGCCGTGATTGTGATGGGCACAGTCCTCGCTGCTATGACGGGCATAATCGGCGCTTCTGTCACTATGATGACCGCCCTTGCTTTGCCGACTATGATTAAACAAGGCTATAAGAATTCTCTTTCCTGTGGTTGCATAGCTGCCTCAGGAACACTCGGTATTTTAATTCCGCCCAGTATCATGTTGATCATTATGGCTGACCTGATGACGGTCTCGGTTGGCAACATGTTTATGGCAGCCATTATTCCGGGCCTTATATTGGCCTTTTTCTATCTAGTTTTCGTTGCCATCTATGCTGCCATGCGGCCCTCAGTCGCGCCAAGTCTGTCACCGGAACTGCTCTACGTTCCCCGTAACAAGTACCCGGCAATGATCTTCAAAAGCTTTCTACCTCCCGTACTTCTTATCTTCATGATCAAAGGATCCATCCTCTTCGGGGTCGCTGCACCTAGCGAAGCGGGCGCGGTAGGCGCCTTTGGAACGATACTCCTAGCCGCTGGGAATCGCAGGTTAACAATGGATCTCCTAAAAGGTGTTTGTCACACTTCGGCACGAACCGTTGCTATGATCTTCTTTATCATAATAAGCGCGACCTGCTTTGCCTACGTCTATCGCTCGCTGGGTGGCGATGATATCGTTGAGCACTTAATTCTTCAGGCAGGCCTGACCTCCTGGCAACTGCTGATCCTTCTAATGGTGATCACATTTTTCCTTGGCTTTTTTCTAGATTGGATAGAGATTACGCTGATAGTACTCCCAGTATTCGCGCCCCTAGTAGCCGGACTGGACTTTGGCGACCACATAGCTACTAAAGACATCGTCTACTGGTTCCTAGTATTGATGGCGATAAACTTGCAGACCTCATTTCTCACACCACCGTTTGGCTTCGCATTGTTCTATCTAAAAGGAATCGCTCCGAAAGAGATCAAGATTCAGGATATTTATAAAGGGATTATCCCATTTGTAGTTCTGCAATTAGGAGGCCTTATTCTAGTAATGTGGAAACCCGGTGTCGCACTGTGGTTAATGAAAGCTGCTTATGACTATTGAATCGACAATCGAATTCTAACTTGAGGAGAATCTGCGAGTGAGCCAAACCACATCACACATTGCGGAAGACGAGAAAGTGCATCACTTATCGTCCGAGGAAATGCCTTTTGCGCTAAGACTCAGCGAAGCATTACGTCGATTTGTCGATCGTGTCGGACGATTCGGCTCTTGGTTTGCACTACCAATGATTCTCATAACTGCGTTTGACCTGATCATTCGTAAAACTAAATTTATCCAAATTCAAGGTGATCCGTGGCAGATTTGGCTTAGAGATAACGTCAGCCCATTTTTTGACTCCACTCTCCTACAAGAACTCGAGTGGCACTCACATACCGCCCTGTTTGTGTTGGTTTTGGGCTTCGGCTACATCTGGAATACACATGTCCGTGTAGACCTGGTTCGTGAACACCTAGAGTTCCGCAAGAAAGCATGGTTAGAGTTTATTGGCATCACGGTGTTCTTAATCCCTTTCACATGCATCATCATCTATTTTGCCTATATGTACACGATCGACTCTTGGGCACTAAATCGTCACGATGATTGCGCTTGGTGGCAATGTGGTGAGATATCCGCATCACTTGTTGGACTATCCCACCGCTGGATAATCAAAGGCGTAATGGTCTTCGGACTTTTTGTCGCCTTGCTGGCTGGGTTTGCTGTCTGGCTGCAGGTAGCAGTTGCGCTCTTTGGGAACAAACGCTGGCGTTTTGACTTAATGACGATTGAGTGGCCAGAAGAAACCGGCAGTCGAACAGAAGGCAAGGAAAGAATGGTTCTTGAAGAGCTAGAGGATCAATTGGAGGTTCAGTCGGCCCGCATGCGAGCATCAATACAATCTGAATCTACCTAAATACGTGTGCAGTAGTCAGTCCCGCACAACGGTATTTATTTACTTCTAGCATCGTTGGAGTATTTTCCGTGCTTGACTGGGAAAGTCTTTTTAGACGATACATCTGGGACGACAAAACAACATCCTATTTTGTTCCCTTGTCTCGCCTAAATAAACATCAGGCAGATAATGAAATTTTAATTTACTGCCTATTTCTTGGAATTCTTTTTGGCGTAGTCGCGCTAACTTCAATGAGCAGCACAACACCACATGGAAGATCCCCAGGAATATCGTTATATGGAATCTCAGTCGTCTGCGCCGCTGGCACATTTGTAATCTCCAAACATTATTTATCCGGACTCTACTTGAGTGCGACGCCCCTTGCCGGATTGGCTTACCTGATGATTTACGGCTTTGGAGCCGGGCGCTCAGTAGCAGACACCCTTCTTGTCTTACTAATTGTGCTCCTCCTACTCTGGTATTCACTTCGTATCGTAGGTATTGCCCGGATCTACCACACTTTACCAATTCCTAATACTGATCAACCTCGTCGTCGCCTTTTTAAAAAATGACAGTCTTTGCTGACAGTAGAAACTTCATCCCAGGTCGTTTGTGGTTCCCAAAACACCTTTTAACTTATGTGACAATATCTACAGCATTTGTGCTAGTAGATATCCTAGATGGAGATTGGTGGAGATTTTGGCCAATGATGATATGGACAATTCTGATTTCGATACACTATTTTTTTGCGAGTACGTTAGCCATTGACGAAAGCTGGGCGAGCGAGAAAGCAGATGACGTGCGAATGCGTGCTTATGATTTTGACCACATCTACCATATTGACGAGCGATTCAGGAAGAGGCACCACAGTGTGACCCGCCCAACAGACCGAAATGATTAAATCTTGAAATTTCTAGATGCACATCATCACTTTTGGGATATTGATGCAAACTACCATCCTTGGCTCTGCGATGAACCCCCGATACCTTTTCGATATGGCGACTACAGTTCTATTCGTACAAACTATCTTCCTCACGATTACAAGAAAGACACAGCGCACTTTACCGTAATCGGATCAGTTCATGTTGAGACTGAATGGAATCCAGCTACTCCAATTGCAGAAACGAAGTGGTTATCAGAAGTGACACGCGAATGCTCTCACCCTGTTGTCTTTGTCGTGAAAGCACACCTCGATCAGGACAATATTGAAGAGGTTTTGGCCGGACATTCTGCATTTGACCAAGTCCGCGGTGTCCGACACAAACCAATATCAACAGATCAACACTCACCTAGACAACGAGATTTATCTGGATCGATGGACGATCCTAAGTGGCGAGACGGTTATGCCAAGTTAGAACACTATGGTTATTCTTTCGACTTGCAGGCTCCCTACTGGCAACTGGACCAAGCCGCTGACCTAGCCGCTGACTTCCCTGAAACAACCCTAGTAATTAATCACACGGGTCTACCGTCAGACCGAAGTGATACAGGTTTCTCAGCTTGGTCTAATGCGATCGAACATGTGGCTTTGCAACCGAATGTAATGATCAAGATATCAGGGCTCGGCCAAATTAATCGTGCCTGGAACATTGCATCCAACCGGGACATAGTACTCAGAACTATCGATATATTTGGGATAAGCCGTTGTATGTTTGCTAGTAACTTTCCGGTCGACAGGCTATGTGCCGATCTGGATGTCATCCTCTTCGGGTTTCGTGAAATAGTCGACATGCTCCCCGAAAATTCAATTCACGCGCTCTTTCACGAAAACGCTGCCCGAATTTACCGTTTCGATCAATGAAACCGTCACCTCCACCGTTTAGACTAACGTTTGTTTCGGAGTTATGGCAATGGTTATAGCCCGAACGAAACAAGCATTAACAAGGCATTAATCGAGAAGGTTTGCGTTTCTCAACGAAACACTTCTGGCTTCGGCCATGGGACAACTAACAAAACCAACACGTTGATAAATAAAGCGGCAGTTCGACTGCATTGCCCACAATCAGTAGCTCTAGTACAACCGCAAAGCTAGTGAGCAACCCTATAGTCATCTACGATCTATCAACCAATGAACGAAATACCGACCCTACACGTACCAAGCCCTCCAATTCAAGAATATCGATCTCCACCGCGACATTTTGCACAGCCAGCCTTTAGTAGGAGCAACCTTCATGACATTAGCCGATGAACTGGCCTACACCACTCTGTCTTCGCTTACCTTGCGTATCCGTCGACGTGAACTCTCGCCTGTTGAGGTTATCGATGCGTTCATAGAACGGATCAGTTCCCGCAATCCAGATGTTAACGCTTTTGTTTGCGAAGACTTTGAGCGGGCTCATGACGAGGCCCTAAAAGCAGAACGAGTGCTTGCGAGCGGCGATTCTGTTGGCCCACTGCACGGCATTCCTGTTGCTATAAAGGACCTTTTTAGCTCTAAGCCGGGAACCCCGATGACTATGGGTGGGGTACGGGCAATGAAAGACAATATCACTGAACATCGATGCATCTTTACTCAGAGGATCGAACAAGCCGGTGCAATCGTCCTAGGAAAAACTAACAGTCCAGTCATGGGATTTCGCGGCACCTGTGACAACTATCTTTTTGGCCCCAGCCGAAACCCTTTCTGCCTCTCAAAAAACACTGGTGGCTCATCCGGTGGCGCTGCTGCTGCAGTGGCGGACGGCATGCTGCCACTCGCCGAAGGCACAGACGGTGGCGGTTCTATCCGGATTCCAGCAGCCTGGTGTGGCGTTTATGGCTATAAAGCAAGCTACGGCCGAGTACCCTCACTAAGTCGACCCAATGCTTTTGCCAGCGATACACCTTTTTCCTTTTCCGGTCCAATCACTCG
>CAYFFV010000035.1:0-9134 GCA_964342695.1 uncultured Vicinamibacteraceae bacterium | reverse complement strand
AATTCCCTTCGTGACACGCATATTCATAGAGCGGAAAATCATTAGCTTTCATGGAAACCTGAAATGTCCAGTCCTGTTGCCACACGGTCGGATCATCGATTGTAGCTTCGTAGGTCAACACGTCCTGGGACGTACGTGTAAACCGTTCCGTCAGATTTAAATGGGCATCGGTTATTCCTAAAACAAAACTAGTTTCGCGTTTAAAATTTCTTGTCTCAACGACCAGGGTTTCACCCTCCCAGTATCCACGGGAATCTCCCGTCCACTGGGGTAAATCAATTTCGTCACGCCCATCGAGAGGAATAATCCTGAAATTGTGGTTCATCTCATTGAGAAGCACCACATGATCTTCTGTCTGAAACAGTTGCACATTATTGTTGTAAGCACTTGGGGTCATCGGTGGGCCTGCGTTAAATCCGGTGATACACCGTAATTGCAAGCTGCCAGGTCCGATATCTTCCACCCAGCCACCTGGCGTCGGAGCATGAAATAATACGCCGCGACGGATTCTGGCAATCTCCTGCTGCCGTTGCGTGGCCGCCGCCGTCAAGGCTGGCATTCGCCCATTGGGGGGATCCACAATCAACGACGTTCGCCGACTTTCATCTGCCGAGGTACCATTATCCAACCAGAAGTTATTGTAAAACCCTGGTGACCCATCCTCACGACTATCCACACTGTTTGACGCAGTGGTCCGCTCAGCCGCCCGATTCAACAACCGCTCGTTCTTTTCCTTTTCAGCAGCTTCGATCTCCGCAACCTCTTCGACAGTCAAAAAAGCCTTATCTCCGAGCTCCTCCGGCCGTTGCATCGGCGTAATGGATCGGAAATCCCAGACTCCCTGTAAGTCCGGGGCACCCCACGACGTCTTGGGAGCTTCCTGCGCTGACGCACCGGCCACCGCCACAGCCACTATCATCACAGTAACACTAAATCGATGCATCATCGTTTCCCTCCTATTTTAAACTTGAATCTCGACACCAATGATGAACTAGGTTTTGACTGGAAGCAAGTAATGTTTCAAGCTATTTCATTAGTAAATCAGGATATCTGGACTCAACCATTCTGCGTAGCCCATCTTTCCAAGACACTGTTGTTTCACCTATCAGTTTATGCATTTTCGTGGTATCAATTCCGACGCTTTGTAACATACTGTCGTTACGAACGATGTTATGTTTCAAACCCGTGAGGTCACTTAAATACGTGCACCACTCTTCGATACTTGCTTGTTCGCTCCCTCCCCAATTGACAGTCACAGCCGGATTGTCCGCAACTTCCAGCAAACGAGGAATTTGTGCCACATAGTCGTCCTCATGGATAGGATTATAAATATGCTCGTCACCAGGACCAACGACAATGTCTTGACCAGCACGCATCATCTCTAAATGCATGGCAGGCCATCCTCCATTGGCACCATAAGGCACATTAAGGCGGGCAATGACAGTCGGCATGTTCCATTCTCTCGCTCCATAGCGCGCCATAGATTCACTCGCTATCTTGCAGATACTGTAGGTGGGCAACATTCCGCGATGATTATCTCCAAGGGGATCCGTCTCTTTGAATCCACTATTTGGAGTGGCTTCGTAGACAGCTGTAGACGAACACTGTAAAAACGCTTTCGCGTTACGGCAATGAGACATTAACAATCCCGTTCCCTCCACATTCACGGCAAGGTCGTATTCAAAATCTGGAGTCCAACTGTGAACGACAGCCAAATTTAAAACATAAGAAAAATCATCAGGTAGCGATCCAAAATCATCACATCCCATATCTATTTTTCTGCACGTCACACCCAAAGCCTCTACACGCTCTAAATCCTCTTGTTTTCCAAATCTCGCAATGCCCCACACTTCATTTTCTTTAGCCAATTGCGCTGCAATGGGAAACGCAACTTGACCAGCTGGACCGGTAATTAATATTTTTTCATTTTTCATCACCACGACTCCTCCCAGCTCTTCTCTTCGAAAACCTAACTATCTTTGCTCAGCCTCTTCAGCCCGCGCACCAGCAAGAGTATTGGTCATCGCATAATTACCCTCATGGCATGCATATTCAAAAATATCTCCTGAACTCACCCCAAAGGGCATTCTCACTGTCCAATCACTGGTCCATGTTGTTGAATCATCAACCGTAACCTCGTATAACAGTGCTCCGCTTTCAGAACGCGTAAAACGCTCGACTAATCGCAAATTTTCACGCGCCCCTTTAAAGTTTGTTTTGTCAGAAAAATTTGTCGTTTCAACAACCAAGGTTTCGCCTTCCCACCATCCACGCGAATCCCCTAACCACTGCCGAACTTGCTGAGACAGATGAGGACTTCGGTCTAATGGAATCACGCGAACCTCGTGAATCATTTCCATAAGAATCGCAACGTGATCAGGAGTCTGCAGAATTAAGTAGTTGTTGTTATAAAAATCAGGAAGTCTCGGCAATCCTCGAGTCAGACACCTTTCCCACAAGCTGCGCCCTTCTGGTCCATCGGTATTACGACGAAGAGAAGCATCTAATGCACCAACACCTTGACTTGATTCAAAAGCCAGCGCATTCCATTTTTCCCCCTCATCCGTGAGCGACGGAACACGACCATCGGGGGGATCTATAACGAGTGACGTCTGTGTAGACACTTGTCTCTCGCCAATCCAAAAATGGTTATATCCTGACAATAAAATAGGATCACCTGGCCTAGGACCTCCCGTATCAATTTGACGACGTTCGTTCGCTTCGATTGCTTCAGCGAGTTCTTCTTCTGTTAACACTTCCCGAGCCCCAATCGTCTGAGGCCGTTCCAAAGGTGTAACGACATCATTGATCCAGAGTCCCTGGAGATCGGGATCACCCCACGCGGTACGAGGAACCGGCTCCTGTCCAGAAACTAATATGCACACGGAACAGAACATTCCAGTCACAAAGACCACTCTAAAATTGAGGTAATTCATTTAATAACCCTCTGTTTCTATTAAAAACTTCATACGAAACTACAACCGACCTTAAGGTCCAGGAATGGGACCGTCCGTCATCAAACGCACACGGTAGAGACCAGTCTGCGCAGTCATGTATAAAGTCTGGCCATCGTCCCCCCACGCAACGTTAGCAGGGTACTCATCCGGCATAATTGTTCCCAAATGTATCCCCTCAGGGGAAAACACCCACACACCACCCGGACCTGTCGCGAACACGTTACCTCTAGAGTCAACCTTCATTCCGTCCGCAAGCCCATCTGCTGTTTCATCGCTAACATCAAAAAAAACCCGCGGATTAGAAAGTCCATCCGTTTCAACATCGTAAGCCATCCACATTTTTTCTTCGAAAGATGAGTTCGCCACGTACAAGGTGGTCTCATCTGGAGACAAAGCAATCCCGTTAGGTCGAGGTTGATCACGATAAAGCAACTCCAAACTACCATCAGGACTTAAACGATAAATCCCGTTGAAATCAAGTTCTCTTAAGGGTGAATCATCCCTTCCTTCCAATCCAGAACCAAGGTCTGTGAAATAGAGCAACCCATTAGAATCATAGGTAGCATCATTTGGCCCGTTTAAGCGCATTCCAAGATAATCCGCCACCAGGGTAGTGCGAGTGCCGTCCACCTCAACACGAGAAATCACTCGATTTCCATGTTCACACATTATAAGGCGGCCACTAGAATCAAGTGTCAGGCCGTTTGATGCGTACGAACTATACCCAGTTGTATCTCCTTCAAACACTGGATCGATATACGATTGCACGCCTTGGCTTACAGACCATTCAAAAATGGTATTCCCGCGCACATCTGAGAACAGCAACCGTGATCCAACACGTGACCACACTGGCCCCTCAGTAAAATTAAAACCATCGGCAAGTTTCTCAATTTTTACATCCGGAGAAATAATTAATTCAAATCGAGGATCTGCGTGTAAGACTGCCCCATCACCAGCGGGAATAGGTTCATTTAAAATGATCTCTTTAATTTTTTTCGAAGGAGAAGCCTCGACACATCCTGAAGTCACACCTAGAACAAGCAGGCCTATTGACAAAACAAAGGCGGCCGCTAATCTAATGTTCAACTGGACAAGTTCCTTCCGTAACATTCTTTTTTTCCTCCGAAATATCTGGACTCATCTTTTGTCGAGTCACAGAGAAACCAACTCTCGACTGATCGCGATGACGCCTACGATAGCGCACACGTGCCGGCTCTTTTGGCCACTGCGTAAGAGTTCCGCTGATAGGTTCAGGCTTATCAAGTAATTCCATATCATAGTGGTCTACAAGCATGGCAAGGATCATTTTCATCTCAAGACGCGCAAAATTCACACCAAGACAACGATGAATCCCACCACCAAATCCGATCAGACGATTCACATCTGTGCTTCCTTCTGGGCTATCTGGACCAAAACGCAAAGGATTGTAGGCATGTGGATCGGAAAACACTTCTGGCATACGATGGGACACACACGGGGCGGCCAGCACATTGGTTCCCTTTTGAATCGTATGTCCACTCAGAATAAGGTCTTCACTAACCTTTCGCATCATTACATAAGCAACAGGATGCAATCGTTCACTTTCCTTCACCGCCCATTCAGTTTTCTTCAGCATGGTGACAGCATTCCAATTGATTTCCTTAAAGGAAGCATCTCGCATCACTACCCCGGTTTCTTCATACATTTCATCCAAGTAGCTCCGATGCTGTAACAAATCGATGAGACACCAGGCAATTTGTCCGGAGGTTGTCTCGTGACCCGCCCATACCAATAACAAAATGATATTAATTGCGAGTTCTTGATCAACAGTCGATCCATCAGGCAGGGTAGACTCAATTAAATTCTGAAAAAAATCAGGGGGATCAACAGGACAATCTCGCCGATACTTAATCCAGTTGGCAAGCTCTAAATCGAGAAGCCTGCGAGCCTTCTGACTTCTTCGCAAATGTGGCAGCGGAAGCCAAACAGGCCAGACGACTTCCATGCCACCAGAGAAATCTCGAAATCGATTAAAAAACCCATCATCTAGTTTGCGCCGAAAATCACGTCCAAGAAACGCATGTGCCGCTATATTCATTACTAACGGCCCCAAGGTAGGAATTAAATCACACACACCCTCATCACCGAGTTGATTAAATAATTCTTCGGTCTCTTCGACCATTAATGCTACATAAGAGCGCATCGCCTCAGACTTAAACCACGGTCGAACCATTCCACGTTGCTTCAGATAATCCTCGTACGGAGCAAAAAAATAAAACTCCTTCTGGAACATTTTCAGAAAGAACGGATATCCCTCTCGAATAGATAAGCGCTTGTCGGTTTCATCAAAAAAAATCTTGTTATTCTCTGGGCCAAGAGCGACAACAAAATTCCGTAGTCCAAGCTTGCATGAAAAAATATTCCCGCGTTCCTGATAACCCCGCTGGAGAAACGCAACTGGGTCTCTCCCATACTCAAGTGAGTGACCCAGTAAAGCATTTCCCCCCGACAACCATGGAACATTTGATACATGAGTAGTCATGAAAATTCTTTTATCTTTAGGGGACCGAAGAATACAACCGAAAATATAGATTAAAACCTTTAATCGTCTTTCTCTGAAAATCAAAACGAAATCATATCGTGCACGTTAAATCTAATAGTCCTCAGCTGATAATGACACTCGGATAATTTCGTGCACATTTCTGTGCAAGATATGCCTATTTGCATAGGCTGGGTGTGCCCAATTTACTAGACGTTCATGTCTTTTGCGAGGACCAAACCCTGCATTATAGGTGGCGTCAATTAGTTTAGTCCGATCAATTTCTACATACCCTTGCGGCGTAAATTTCGCAATAATCAAATCACCGTCATCATTATTTACAAAATAACGATCACCATTTTGCACAATGAACGCACCACCCCAGCGCGCTTGGGGAGTCATATCTGGACTCATCCATAATCGCTCCCCAGTTTCAGCATTAAGCCCACGCAACTCTCCATAACTGTCAACACCGTAAATGTGCTCGTCAACAATCTGTGGCGGGGTAATGACTGCATGCAATCCTTCCGTCTCGCCAGGCATCTCACTGCGGCTGGTTCCCTTCCACATCAGAGTAGCTTCTGGACGATCGGTATTAAGTCGCATCATCAGTGAGCCATTGTAAAACTGACTAACAAAAAGGTAGTTATCAACTTTTACAGGGGTTACAACATTCATACTGGCCCCAACCTCCCATGGTTCTTCCCAGTACGTTTCACCCGTGTCAGGATTTAGAGAAGCCAAGGCAGCTGTATGCCAAATAATTAGCTGCCGAACCCCGCCGGCCTCATAAATAATCGGGTGACTAGAACTTCCACCAGCCACCTCTAACGCACGCCAAATTTCATTCCCGGTGTGCTTATCAAAAGCAACTACAAGGGCATCAGGCTCACCGCCTACAACAGTGATCAACCGTTCTCCATCCACCAGAGGCGCACTCGGAGTTCCCCATGGAGGGAGACTAGCATCGTACTCTGCAAGAAAATTTCGATGCCAAACAACTTCTCCACTTTCCACATCCAGACACCAAAGCAAACCAGTCGCGCCTAAGGCATAAACCCTATTGCCATCGACCGTCGGAGTTGCCATCGGTCCACCTGCGTACGACAGCAACAGAGCCCTATAGGTAGTTCCCCACTCATAGCTCCAAAGCAGTTCACCAGTATTTTCATCGAGCGCAAGAATACGCTCCGTGCCATCCATTGTCCTCGATTCTGGATCTTCTCTCCAATCAGTTACAAAAACCCGTCCATCAGAAACGGCAGGACCTGAAAAACCGGAATTGATTGGAACTCTCCATACCGTCTTCAACCCATTGTCCGGAAAGTCTTCGATAATCCCGGTTTCATTCCAAATTGCAAGTCTATCGGCACCTCGAAACTGGCGCCAATCCTCAGCATTCAATGGGGGCGTCACCCAAACAAGTAACATTATTACTCCGAGACACATACATGCTTGAGTTATCATCCTGTCAACATTGTTCATCAAATTTACCTCTATCTATCTCACCACAAATCAGTTTCTAATGAAGAATATCGCTGACTTCAGCCATGCGAATGAGGATATCGGCATCCTCTTGAAGCAACAAGCGTTTACTGACAGAAGCTTTGGCCGCCTTCCTTACAGCGTCTACAAAGCCTTCGTGATCATGGTAACGCTCTTCTAACGAAAGTCTTGGATCTCCATTTTCGATCCGCTCGGAACGAGTTTCTGCAAACGGAAAGAACGAACCTGTTAGAGCGCACAGATCTTTCGTGCGAGGTCCTTCCTGATAGAGATTCCATCCAGTATTTGTGCCAACTGGAACAGCAATATCAACTGTACGAATACCTGCAACATCATGACCATCGCGATCAATCGTGGGAACGAGAACTTGGTACTGACTGCCACGTTTTGGAGGAAGCACGGTCTGCCGCCCGCCACGAGAAGAAAATGTTGGCCCAAAATCAAGTAAAGCAAGCCCATTTACAGTCGTCGGGTAACTAACACCGGGAATTTTTGGAAACATCCGCGATGTCTCGTCAACACTAGCCAAAGTACCTCGTCGCACGTCAGGGTAATTTGTCGGTGGCGGTTCGATATCCCCATCAACCCATTCATCGAGCGCTACGAGTAATGCGCGCATAACCGGAGCAGCACTACTATTAGTGTTTGAAACGTATTTACATGCTCCTCGATCGGTCGGAATGTACCCAACACCAGACGCACCACCATGAGGGTGACTCGCCAATAGATACAACCGCACTGTCTCAGGGATAGGAACGGCATTTCCGTGCCCATCATGAACGTTGAGCGAGGCCTTCATCTGCCAAAACTCATTACTCGTATCGATATGAAAGACTCGTGGATCCGTGGCAGGTCTTTTCAGTATTCCATCCTCTATTCCTGATACAGGATCCGTGGTTACTGCATAAGTTAAAGGTGGATACGACTGAGAAGTAAAGTCGGTAGTTCTATCTTGACGGGAATAGATATTAGGATCGGCAAACTCAACATTGGCGAACAATCTATGTGATCCTGGAATATGTATTCGTACCGCATCAAACACCTGCTGGTGGGACTCATCTGCATTGAAACCGAGGTACAGAAAGTCGCGCATGTACATCCCAGTTGAAGAAATACCGAGTCCGTATACGCGCCTAATGGCAACAACATCCTGGCTAGTAGCTAATGGATTGGGATTTCCCAAGTCGTCTGCTGTCTGATAGCGCAGAAATGATGCGAGATCCCGAGTAACAGCATAACCAAGTCCCATAACCCAAGGATCTTGTGCCGGATAGGTTAATTCGTAGATTTTGTCGTGATGAAAGCCGTTAAACAGACAAATGTCCGTCGTTGTACGCTCAAGGGACAATTCCCCTGTGGGACAACTTCCAAAAGCCCACTCATCACTTGGAACAGGACTACCTAAGCCTTCAATTTCATCCCGCTCAGTCAGCACAGAGTTGCGAGTGTCGACATCAGCTGTTTCATAACTAACGAAACGATCATTTCCTTTTAGGGGCAAAGTATATCCATCAATTCGGTTACTATCCGTGTCAACCGATGCTCTTCTTGTTGGGTCGGATGGATATTGAATCCTGATTCGCGCCACGATAGGACTTCCATCTGGTTGGACAGCAACAGGAAGATTGGCGCCAAGTCGCGTCTCTGTCGTTGTGATATCACCTGCCCAGCCTGCGTCAACAAAGCTGTACCCTAACCGAAAAAATAATCCGTCCCCTAGATTCTCTTCTTCTCCTCTAGCCACTCGAGGAAATGTCTGGAACCCCAACTCGATCGCATTTCCCCGGTTGTTAATGCCATAAAGCAACTTGTGATTACCAAGAGATAAATCCACAGGTTTAATTAAGAAGAAGGGAGCACTAAATTCGACAAAGCCTTGCGCGTTCGTCGAAACACGGTCAAGGTTCACAATAACACTGTTTTGTGGATCGGTTGGATCGATTTCAAAATACGCCGTCCCCTCGACACGCTCAAAAGAACCAGCCTCACCGAAAGTTCGTCCTCCAGCATATGGAGAGGTTTCTTCAATCACAATTTTCACGACGCGAGCCTCAGCCCATTGCAATAAAACTCCTGAGACCAAAGTGATAACCAGTGCAAAAAAGACTGTCTTTTTGATCACATCGAACCTCCGCTGTACGAGAAAGCGGCCG
>CAYFFV010000034.1:0-10282 GCA_964342695.1 uncultured Vicinamibacteraceae bacterium | reverse complement strand
CTGCCAGTTCCGCCACTTCCGCAGGCATACTTTGTAGGAGGAACTTACTGAGGCGCAGGCGTTGACGACTCGTCAGAGGTCGTCTCGCTTGGCGTACTCTCTGCTGCTGGCGTATCCATGCCACTCAATAAAGAGCCGGGCCCGCGTTGTCCCACTATTGCCAAAGTCATAGCACCGACCATGAAGAGAGCGCCGAGCACAGTGGTCGCGCGAGTCAGGACTGTTGCACCAGAGCGAGTTCCAAATGCCGCTTGGCTGCCGCTTCCTCCGAAAGCAGAAGCTATGTCACCTCCCTTGCCCTGCTGCAATAGTACTACCAGTAAAAGCAAGAAGCAGACGAGGACGTAAAGGGTAGACAAAATTATGCTAATCATAGGCAGGCATTATACTTCGGGCGCTCTACTCTTTGCCACGATCTCTAAAAAGCTTTCGGCATCTAGACTGGCGCCTCCTACTAAGGCTCCATCAATGTCTGGTTCACAAATAAGAGTTCCGATGTTTTCAGGTTTTACACTTCCCCCGTAAATTATTCTTATGCCGCTTGCTACGTCAGAATCAAGAATTTCGGATAGATAAGTTCTGATTTCTTTGTGGCTTGTTTGAGCCTGTTCTGGGGTTGCATTTCGGCCGGTGCCAATAGCCCATACGGGTTCATACGCAACAATTAAGTTTGATGAGTGATTAGCATGAATGTTCTTTAAGCCCTTTTCTAATTGAGTTTTTAGTACGGTGAACGTCTGTCCAGATTCACGTTCTAACAAAGTTTCTCCAACACACAAGATTGGTGTTAATTCACATTCAAGCGCCGCTATTACTTTTTTATTGATGATCTCGTCAGTTTCGTGAAACATTTGTCTGCGTTCAGAGTGTCCAATAATCACGTGGCTCACACCTGCAGACTTCAACATGCTGCCACTGATTTCACCGGTAAAGGCGCCATAGGGTTCAGAATGCAGATTTTGTCCCGCCACATATATTTGCTGTGAAGAGAATTCTTTTGAAACTGATTCAAGAGCGGTGTATCCAGGAGCAATTATGATTTCTGTCTCCGAAGTTGCACCCAGATATTTTTTAAAGTGTTGAACAAATGTTCTGGCTTCCAATACCGTCTTATGCATTTTCCAGTTCGCTGCTATAACAGATTTTCGCATAGTATTCAGCCAATCATAGATGTGGATTTACTTGTCTGGAAGTGCTGCTATACCGGGTAGGCTACGGCCACCTAAGAACTCAAGTGATGCCCCTCCGCCTGTTGAAATATGAGTAATTTCATTTGTGACGCCTGCTTTTGAGATGGCAGCAATTGAATCTCCACCACCTACGATGGTGGTAGCTGTGGTGACTGCCATGGCTTTTGCTAGTGCTAGTGTGCCTTTTGAGAATACATCAATTTCGAATACACCCATCGGTCCATTCCATACGACGGTCTCGGCCGCTTGAACGATATCTGCATACATTGAACTGGTTTTTGGACCAATATCTACACCGATGCGGTCGACGATAGAAGGGTCATTAATAGTGAGAAGCTCATGTGTAGCCTTCGCGTCGATTGTTTTTGTGACGATGTGATCTGTCGGAAGAAGAAGTCTGACGTTGTGCTTACTAGCCAATTCTTCAATAAGTTCTGTTTCTTTCAACAAGTTCTGTTCAACAAGTGATTGACCTACAGGAAGACCGCGCCGTTTAAAAAAGGTGTAGGCCATAGCTCCACCGATGAGGAGGGTATCTACAGACTTCAATAAGTTCTTTATTACTTCTAATTTTCCCGAAACTTTGGCCCCGCCAATAATTGCGACAAGTGGTCTGGCTGGCTTGTCTAACAGATTGCCAAGATATTCCAACTCAAGTGACACAAGAAGTCCCGCACCTGCGCTGTGAACGTGAGAAATGATTCCTTCGGTTGATGCGTGCGCTCTATGCGCGGTGCCGAACGCATCATTTACGTATACGTCTGCAAGACTGGCGAGCGCTTTTGAAAATCCAGTTTCATTTTTTTCTTCTTCTTCGTGGAATCGAAGGTTCTCTAAAAGCACAACACCGCCAGGGACTGCTTTATCGAGCGCCGCTTTGGCTTCTCCTCCAATACAATTTGAAGCGAATAAAACAGGCACTCCCATCAATGACGAAAGATGATTAGCCACTGGGCCTAAAGTCATGTCGTCACAAACTTTACCTTTGGGTCTGCCGAGATGCGACGCAAGTAAGACAGTAGCTCCTTGACCTCTTGCATATTCAATGGTAGGCAAGGCTGCCCGAATACGGGTGTCGTCGGTGACTTTGCCGTTGTCGATTGGGACATTGAAGTCAACTCTTATTAGGACCCGTTTGCCCGAGATGTCCAAGTCCTTAATTGATCGTTTTGTCACCTTGATTTTATTTTAGATAGTTCGTCTTTAGTTTGTTTGCTTAACCTAAAAGCCTTTTTCTGAGATTAGTTTAACAAGGTCTACACACCGAGATGAGTAACCCCATTCGTTGTCATACCACGACAGAACCTTAACAAAATTTCCGTCCATAATTTTCGTGTAAGCAGCATCTACAATTGACGAGTGCGAATTTCCACGAAAATCTATTGATACGAGAGGTTCTGTCGACAGATGAAGAATTCCTTTAAGTTGACCGGACTCAGACTTCGCAAAAGCTTCATTGACTAACTCTGCAGTCGTTGTGTTATCAATTTCTGCCACAAGGTCCACGACTGAAACATTCGGAGTGGGTACACGCATGGCGATGCCATCCAATTTACCTTTTAATTCTGGTAACACCTCACCAACTGCCATCGCTGCCCCAGTCGTAGTTGGAATCATTGACACTGCAGCGGCGCGTCCCCGACGTAAATCTTTATGAGGGAGATCAAGTAGGCGTTGATCATTAGTATAAGCGTGCACTGTTGTCATCCACCCACGGCGCAGTCCAAAATTGTCATGAAGTATCTTTGCAACTGGCGCGAGACAATTTGTAGTACATGAGGCATTTGAAATGATGTTGTGACTGCGCGGATCGTAATTATCCTGATTAACGCCGAGTACAACGGTCAGGTCAGGATTTTTTGCCGGTGCCGTGATGATTACTTTCTTGGCTCCAGCAGATAGATGTTTTGTTGCATCCTCACGTTTAGTAAATAGTCCAGTCGATTCCAATACTATGTCCACGCCGAGAGAGTTCCATGGAAGCGCGGCTGGATCACGTTCACAAAGCACGGCAAATGAACGTCCTCCAACTTTTATTGTTTGTCCATCGACGCTCACATTTTCGTCGAGATTGCCAAGAACTGAGTCATATTTAAGAAGATGAGCAAGAGTGTTTGGATCTGTAATGTCATTAACTGCGACAAAATCCAATTCATTATCATTTAATGCTGCACGCATCAGATTTCGTCCGATGCGTCCAAATCCGTTTATTCCGACCTTGATGGCCATGTTTGCTGTCCCCCAGAAGAAAACTTATTACCTAAACGATTAGGATTAAGTGTAAACAACTCATTTTAGTGTCGGCCCTTGCGACTGGTCAAACACCGGCCTATACTCCGGCGAAACTCAAAACATAATGTACCTGATATACACGGTTTTACTTTGTTTGTATTTGGTTCTACTTTTTCCGCTCTTGACGTACCGTTCACTTCGGTACGGGAAGTCATTCGGGAGACTAGGCGACCGGATGGGATGGCTCCATTCAGAAGTAAATCCAAGTGGTCAAAGATCAATATGGATTCATGCTGTTTCAGTTGGAGAAGTCCTATCTGCTCGTGCCTTGATTGTCCAGCTAAAGCAACTCTATCCAGAGCATAGGATACTGGTATCGACGACCACTACTACTGGTCAGGACATAGCCCGTCGATTCATGTCGGGCATAGACGCAACTTTTTATGTGCCACTTGACTTAACTTCTTTTGTCAATCGTGCTTTAGATCGTGCGAAACCAGAGATGTTAATTTTGATTGATACAGAAATTTGGCCAAATTTGTTGAAAGCTTGCCACCATCGTGGCGTGAAAACAATTCTGCTTAATGGCCGTTTGTCCGATGCGTCCTACCGGAGGTATCAATTTATAGGCCGGAGCATAAAGGGCGTTATGGCGAATCTCGATCGCGTGTGTGCTCAAACACCTTTATGGGGTCAAAGATTTATCAATCTTGGTGTGTTGCCGGAACAAGTAAAAGTTACCGGAAGCCTCAAATATGATTCAGTATCTGTTATGCCCGACAGCACGCAAGTCAAAGACACTAACGCGTTGTTAAAGGTTTTTAATTTTGCTCCCGATGTGCCAGTGATTATTGCCGGTAGTACTACACCTGGCGAAGAACAACTGATCTTAAACACTTTTAAGCGTATCCGAAGTTCATTTGCAAAGTGCGTCTTAATATTGGCTCCACGGCGACCGGAGAGGTTTCTAGAAGTACGCCAGATAGCTATAAATCATGGATTTTCCGTTGCTATGCGTACTGACTTGAGAGAAACGACATCAAATGTTGAGGTGATAGTCCTTGATACACTGGGTGAGTTAAATCAACTTTTCAAAGTTGCGACGATTGTTTTTGTTGGGGGAAGCCTCGTTGATTTCGGTGGACATAATATTCTTGAACCCGCGATCCATGGAAAGCCGATCATTTTTGGCAAACACATGGAAAATTTTTTGGAAATTTCAAGCCTGTTTGTTTCGCAGGGTGCAGCATTACAGGTGCATTCCTCGTCAGAACTTGAAGAATCTTTTCGGGTGCTGTTAAACGATCCGAAACGTTGTAAAACAATTGGAACGAAAGCTAGATCTTTGATTGCAAAACATCGTGGTGCCTGTTCGAGAAGTCTAAAAGTTATTGTGGATTTAGTGCCTCCTCCGAACGTAAAAGTTGACTCTCGTGTTCAAGGTGTAGGCATTAATTTGTCTTCGGAGGCATGAACTTTGTTGGCTTAGGGTGGCTTGTTAATTGTGAAAACAATTCTAGAGCGTCTTTACGCACAACTTGCTAGGAGTCGTCGTCGTTTATACGACCGTGACGCGCGTCTTAGGCGTAGATTAACTAGTCCCGTTATTAGTGTTGGGGCTCTTGCGGTCGGTGGCAGCGGTAAGACACCTTTAGCTGCTTATGTTGTTCGTGCCTTGCGGAACATGGGTGAGTGTCCTTCGGTACTAAGTCGTGGATATGGGCGTGTTAACAACCGTGATGGTGTTGTTGTGGTACATGACAGTAAAGCCATTTGTTGTGGGGTAGATGAATCAGGTGATGAACCGATGATGCTAGCCAATAAACTTTCTGGTGTTTCAGTGCTTGTGTCTGAGGATCGGTACACAGCAGGACTTCTAGCCGAGCAAAAATTGGATGCTTCAGTGCACGTGTTGGATGACGGTTTTCAGCACCTATCGCTTTATCGTGACCTAGATATTGTGCTGCTCTCTGAACGAGATATAACTGAACCACGGACCTTGCCTTGTGGGCGTTTACGTGAAAATCTTGAGGTTGCTGGACTTGCCGACGCAATTGTTATTGAGACATCGAATGATTTGATCTTAAAAAATATATCGAGCCGCTTTGAGTCTGTGAAAGTATTCAGTCTTAGAAGAATTCTCGAAAGACCTAAAGATGCGAGAAATCAATCAGAAGTGACGGTTCCGGATGGCACCTCTGTTCTGGGTGTGGCGGGAATTGCTTTACCCGATAGGTTCTTTAATGCGTTAGAGGGAGATGGTTACTCTGTGACCGAAACGATAACTTTTCGCGACCACTATCAACTGACATCAAGAGATTTGGTGAAAATTGAGAAAAGTTTCAGACAAAGTGGCGCTCATTATGTGGTTACTACAGAAAAGGATCTTGTACGTTTTTTACCCCATGCGCCGTTTGATTTTCCGTTACTATCGATACCTTTAGATGTTGTAGTCGAACCTGAGGAAGCCTTCAATGGCTGGCTGGCAGAAAACCTTGCTCGGTTTCGAGGTGTTCAGTTGTGAGATATCGTTTTGAGTATGCTGCGTTCAGCGTGGTTCGATTTTTGATAAAGACGCTTCCCAGAAAAACAAGCCTTAAAGTAGGTGTTCTCATTGGTAAAATTTTCTACTACCTACATACATCTCGCCGTAAATTAGCGGGTAGTAATCTAAAGGCCGCATTTCCAACTTATACAAAAAACGAGTGCGATCGGGTTCTTCGTTCTACATTTGAGCACCTTGGGCGTCAATTGGTTGAACTGCTTAATTTTGACAGGATGAGTAAAGAAGAGATGCTCGGTCTTCTCGATGTGACAGGCAAAGAACACGTGGATGACGCTTTGGCAAAAGGCAAGGCAGTTATGTTTTATTCAGGACACATCGGATATTGGGAACTTTTTTCCATTGGCCACGGTCTTTTATTTAAGCCGACCGTGATAGTAGCGAGAACTCTTGATAATCCCTTGCTTGAAAATGTTGTTGCTAAAATCCGTACCCGTTTAGGAACACGGGTACTTCCGCGTCAGGGTGCGATTCGGGGCTTACTAAAGGCATTATTAAAAAAAGAAACTGTTGCTATGATGATCGATCAGCACATGCATGATCGGAGTGCTGTTACGGTTAAATTTTTTAATCGGCCCGCCTCTACGACATCCGCATTGGCTGCGTTGGCGCTGCGCACAGGAGCGGTGGTTATACCCGTCTTCACATTGCCATTGTCCGGAGGTCGATATCGTTTGATCTATGAGAAGCCTGTAAAGTGCCCAGAGGACGATGATCCTGATCCAGTAAGGACTTATACTCAGAGTTGCACAGACGTTTTAGAAATGTATGTTCGCCAATATCCGAATCTGTGGTTATGGATGCATCGAAGGTGGCGGATGCAACATGTGGAGCACTCTGGTTAGTTAAGGTATTAATCTATATTTTATTCTGAACATCTTTGTAAGGATTTGAGATGGTGACAAAACGTCTTGTTGAAATTATTGACGCTAGTGCAGGTCGCGCGGTGGCCGTCATAGGTGATGTTATTACTGATGAATTTATTTACGGAAGCCTCTCCCGTGTGTCTCGCGAGGCACCGGTTCTTATCTTAAAACACGACGAAACGGTGGTGTTGCCTGGAGGCGCTGGGAATGCTGCTGCAAATGTGGCTGACTTAGGGGGGAAGGTTCGTTTGGTCGGTGTAGTGGGAAAAACCTCTTCCGATAAAAGAATGCTAAGCAAGCTTCCTAAATCGGTTGATCATTCAGGTCTTATCCAATGTGAAGATTATCACGCGCCACTGAAAACTCGAATTCTAGCTGGAGGAGCTCACGGTACCAGGCAACAGGTTGTAAGAATTGATCGAGAGTCTCAGGAACTGAAGCTTTCAAGTATTCGCAAGAAATTTGAAAAAGCCGTTTCTCGCGCTCTAATTGATTGTGAGGCTGTTTTAGTTTCGGATTATGGTTCTGGTTTGGTCGACACGGCTATCGTCTCGAAGATCAAAAAAACGCTTGCCCGTTCTCGCCGCAAGGTTCCACTCGTGATCGATTCACGATATAACTTGTTGAAATATCCTGGTGTTACTGCTTGTACGCCGAATGAGTCAGAAGTCGAAGCCACTCTAGGTATCAAAATAGAGGACAACGGTCGGCGTTTTGAAAGAGCGGGGCGTGAACTTTTAAAGAAGTTACGTTCCAAAGGGGTTGTCATTACCAGGGGTAGTCGAGGGATGGCTGTTTTTGTGCCAGGGGAACGCACTCTTCACATACCTGTTTTTGGAACAGACGAAGTAGCTGATGTAACGGGTGCTGGTGATACGGTAATTGCGACAATTGCTTTGAGTCTTGCGGCCGGCGCTTCGCTGCTTGAGGCGGCGAGGCTAGCTAATTATGCAGGTGGACTGGTAGTGATGAAACGAGGAACGGCGACGGTCTTGTCTGATGAGCTTAGGTATGCAGTGAAAATTGAATCGTCAAATTAGGTGGCTATAATGGGTAAAGTTTTTTCTGCGGCCGAGTTGTCTAAACAGGTCAGTATCGATCGAACATCTGGTCATACAATTGCTATGGCTAATGGATGTTTTGATGTAATCCACGTTGGTCATGTTCGCTATCTAACCGGAGCGGCCACACAAGCCGATCGTCTTATAGTTGCAATAAATGACGATTTATCTGTTTCTATGCTCAAGGGTGCAGGTAGGCCTGTTGTGCCGGCTGATGAACGTGCAGAACTTATTGCTGCTTTTTCGGTGGTTGACTATGTCGTTTTATTTTCAACGTCTACCGTCGCCGAGCTTTTAAGCCTGCTGCGTCCAGATGTTCATTGTAAGGGAACTGATTATTCAGTTGAAACTGTGCCGGAACGAGACATTGTCCAAGAGTACGGAGGAAAGACCGTTATTGTTGGCGATCCAAAGAATCATTCGACTGAAAAAATTATTCAGTCCATCACCGAAAGTGCCTCTCGAACATTTGGTACATCGGGGAAATTCTAATTTGACCCCATGCGAATACTTGTCGTCCGATTAAGTTCACTGGGCGACGTCGTTCATGCTATTCCCGGCGTCGCTGCATTGCGGAGAGGGTACCCAGATGCTCGCATTGATTGGTTAGTTGATAATCGATACAGCGAATTAGTTGATCTGGTGACGGTGATTGATCGACGAATTGGTATTTCTAGGAGACGTTGGAAAAATATTCCAAAGGTCATTCGAGAATTACGAAACAATCGTTATGATATCACCATCGACTTACAGGGCCTTATCAAATCTTCTCTTTTAGCAAGAGTGTCTGGTGCTCCAAGGGTAATAGGTTTTGAGGACCCTGATCTTCGAGAATCTTTCGCGGGTGCATTCTACACAGATAATCCACAAATCGAGCGAACTGGACACGTAGTAGAAAAAAATCTCGCTTTAATTTCGAAGTGTTTCAAGATAGATAGAAGTTTCTGGGAGTTCCCGATTGCAGACGTGGGGTCTGATAGTGTTGACGGGGTCTTAAAATGTCTGGGTGCTGATAAGCGTGGTTCCTTTACGGTCCTTAACATTGGTGCTGCGTGGGCCAGTAAGACTTGGATTCCTAAACGTTTTGGCGATTTGGCAAGGTTTATACATCGGCGTTACGGGATGCATTCTGTTGTCACGTGGGGGACGGGGGAACTTTCGCTTGCAGAGCAGGTCGTTGAGTATTCTGAAGGATCTGCTGTGTTGAGTCCGATGACCACGATTCGTGATTTAGTAGCTATGATTCGTCAGGCATCTATTGTCGTATCTGCCGATACCGGTCCCTTGCATATTGCTGCTGCACTGAAGACCCCAATCGTGGGCATATATGGACCGACTGACCCCCGGAGAAATGGGCCGTGGCATAAGAAGGATGTGATTGTGTCGCACTTTGATCGGTGCGAATGTCGAAATAACCGATTGGGCTCATCAGGTGTAGTTATACGTCGATGCCTGCAGTCTGTTTCTTGCATGGCGAGTATTTCAGTGGATGAAGTTACTCAGGCAATAACAGATAGGTTAGGATGAATTAAGAATGCTTGACCTAGAAGCAAATCCAAGCCTGAATCGACTATTTCTTATTGCGAGAATGCGGGTTACGGTAGGTTTTGTTGTCGCTCTCTTCGCGTTTTGGTTTGCTCGGCCTAATATTAATTCACTTGTTATCGGAGCCTGCGTTGCGTCAATCGGTGAACTACTGAGAGTCTGGGCTGCAGGTCATCTTCGCAAAGGAACAGAAGTGACTCGTTCAGGTCCGTATCGTCTTTTTAGGCATCCTCTATACATCGGTTCATTTATTGTGGGTGTGGGTTTTGCAGTTGCTGCATCTGATTTCGTTGCTGGTGGGTTGGTTATACTTTATTTAATCATCACATTACTGGTTGCTGTATTCTTGGAAGAAGCAACTCTTAAGGAAGACTTCGGAACAGAGTATCAGCTATACATCAGAGGAAAGGTTGAGCCGACTAAACGACGATTTAGTTTTTCGCAGGTTAAAAAAAATGGTGAATTCAAAACAGTAATTGGATTTGTTTTTGCCATGGTAATTTTGGGTTTCAAGATTTGGGTTTCTTCAAACTGAGCGGTAATGTCTTATAATGGTGTGATTTATGTCAGCAGAATCTGTGCACCGTACAAAGGGCGGTTAGCTCAGTTGGTAGAGCACCGGCTTTACACGCCGGCTGTCACAGGTTCGAGTCCTGTACCGCCCACCAGTCGTGCTTGACATGTTTTGGTTATCAGGAATTGATGGGTAATGATTCATAAGTGCTTAGAACCTTTTATGTTTTTTGGAACGTTAAAAATGAATTGACCCTTGCGGGGTCGTAGTTCAGTTGGTTAGAACGCCGGCCTGTCACGCCGGAGGTCGCG
>CAYFFV010000033.1:0-10607 GCA_964342695.1 uncultured Vicinamibacteraceae bacterium | reverse complement strand
GTCTCTGAAGACAACATGGAAACACTCGAGCAGCCGGTTGCCGCTCTGGAGCTGTCGAGTCTTTCAGAAAATGTCCGGTTCAGCCCTGGAAGAATCAGCCACTTCCGGGCGGTCATATCTGACCTCTACATGGCAATTTATGAATCCACAATGGTCAGGTCCGCGACCGGCAGAAACCAGAATCCGGTAGAACCTGTTTTCGATCCGGATGCTTTAAGCGGCGATTCCTATGGTCGCATCCGGGTATGGCTCAAGGACTTGAGGAATTACTACGAACACGACACCAGCAAGTGGGAAGAATGGCAACGCCAGAACAATAAAACGCAAAGGGATCTGTTCTTCCAGCAGTCAGTTGGTAAACCTGCGCCTGAAAAACCACAGGACTACTCAAGTCTCAACTATCTGCAAGCGACATTATTTGCATTAAAAGAAGTTATAGCCTACCTGGATACAGTGCGGAATAAACTGAAGGGCAATTCTTAGTCACACCAGAATCAGATTCTCATTGAAGCTTTTATCAGTCATGGTGATTTGTTACTTCTCGCTACGGATGCCTTCTGAATAAGTCGCAGTTACGTTTCCATCCTTGTCGTAAGTTGTTCCGTTCCAAGGTTCTCCGTCTTTATGCTCCCCAACATACTTTGCTTCATTGGTGCCGGTGATTGCGGTCCCATGGCCATGGACTAAGTTGTTTTTGAACTCCCCGACATACGTTGATCCATCAGGATTGGTAAAAATCCCTTGACCATGCGGCTTTGTTACTTCTCTGCTTCTAGACGATTTATGAATTCCTTTATATAGTGGTGACTCTCACCGATTGTCAGTAAGATTCACTAAGCCATCAGTCTCGTATGCGTTTTTGCAGGTTTTGCATTCCACAAACTCCTCCCTTCCCTCATTGTTTCCTGTTGGAAGAATAGGAATAAAAAACAATGTAAACCATTCTTTTACACTGACTACTTCATACTCTTTTTTGACACCACATTTTGGACAAATAAATTGTCCATTTCCCACCACTTTTCGTCGATCTTGAGTGCCAAATAAGATTAAGAGCATGACATTGATGAATACAAAACCTATTTGTCTATCTTGTCATTTGTGAGACTGTAATTTGATAATTCAAGAGAATCGACTTGTGTGTGGTCGAATAACATTTTACCTCCAAAATGCGACAATCAGCGTGAAAAGAAACATCGCAATCTTGACCAGAGCGATCAGGAAAGCGATGGCGATAAGAGACAATAGAATAGCTTCAATCATCCGTATTTGAATGGGTTATCATCGACCAACAGTCAGGGTGATTTGTTACTTCTTGGTACGGATGCCTTCTTAACAGGTCGCAACCGGTCACCAAGCCTCAGAATAGGCTGCATAAACATATTTTCTGCTGAAAGTAGCAGTTTACTTTCACCAGCATAGATCGGCCCGAAACGGACTCTCTGAATATCTCCACAAATTGAACACTTAACCCGGTAAGTACCTTGGTGGGCAGGCACTTTAATTGCAGCACTACACGCAAAGCAGGCCATGTTCCCAGAATCATCTGGCCTGATTGAACTCCATCTTTCCGTGGAATACCCGGCCGTGATGTTTGCTTTTACAGCCAAGAGAAATTCAATATCCTCTCGTTTGAGGTAGCCCATAGTACGAGTTCTCACCAAGGTAGGGTCATCTGGTCCAGATTCCACATACTCCTTACTAAAACAAACCTCGTGGAAAATTTTTCCAAATCCCGCCAATACAGCAACCGCATCCGTGAGTTCCTCGTTTCTGAGAGTAGGCTCTAAATTTATATCTTTACTCCCCAACACTACATGTGACATTTCATGCGCAATGATCGTCATCAAACGAAGATCATCCCCATAGTAGCGATCATCAACCTCGATATACCAGATTCCGTTAAGCATGAAGACATGTGCTGCCTTGCCATCATCAAGCCATGAATACTTAACTTTAAGCCTCGGCATTTCCAGTTCGTAGTGTTTTCCAACGGCTAATATCAGTTTCTTTACAAATTCCATGTCTTCGTCAACATCAGGACCATGGCCAGCACCGAAAACTTCGTTCCTAAGTGATTTACAAAAAGACATTGTTTCATTCGACGACTTGAGAATTTCATCGCCAAGAACATCGCGTGCAATCCGAAAATAATTACGCAATTCAGCTTTACGATTTGGCGAGATCGTCATATCTCCTTGTTGCTCAGGAGTTTTTTTCAACCACAGATAAAGTCCGACTCCAACTAAAACTAAGATCAGGCAGATCAGGATCATCTCGGTTTAGTCCTTTGTTACTTCTCGGTACGGATTCCTTCCGAGCCACTCATCTTTTCAAAACCACAGCACGAAATAGCGTAATGAATATCAAGAAGATTGTCCGTAATCTAAATATGCTCATGATAGAACCTGCAACGTAGGTCAGGGCAGCCGCCCTCAAAACCGATCTGCACTGTGGCAGATTTTCCTTAGGAACATACTTCTCGAGAATCGGCAGCGCCCTTTTGAAACTGGCATTGAACTCTACAGGCAGAGTGACCAGATGGATCAGCGTATTGGTTGCCAAACAACCAAGTGCCAAGAAAGCGGCAATCAAAGTAAAAACTAGGCTGTGGGTAATGGCAAATATCGAGGGCAATCCTATTACAAGCACACCTGACCCGATTTTCTGAAACATCTGAGTTTTCTTTACAAGATTCTGACGCCAGGCAAGGGGCCGGTAGTTCTCTTTATCCTGAATGGCATGCCCTATTTCATGGCATACGATCGCAATACTCGAAATGCTCTTTCTATTAAGACGATCTTCAACAATCCGTACTTTTTTCTCCTGAGGATCGTAATGGTCTCCCTCTAATACAGATTCAATTTCTACTTCTTCCAGGTCGTTTTCAGCCAGAATCTTATGACCGAATTCGAGACCCGTAAAAGGCATATCAGCCAGTTCTCGGTCATTCCTTTTTATTACGGACTGCACCCAGAGACTTGGTCCGAATAATCCGAGGATTGGCAACAAATAGACTAATACTCGAATCATTCTGCTAGGCTAACGTGAGCCATGAAACAGCGAATATACAATCGAAACCAAATGCTTCATCTGATCAAGACCAAGGAATTCTCTCAATAGTGAGAAACGCATAGATGACTCAGAAAGATCACCCAATAGAGCAATAATAGATCAACTGCCTAGTCACGGCTCATCACGGTCTCGTTCCTCATCCCTTGCTAGTTGCTCGTCCATAATCGATTTAGCAATTTGCAATATTGCTATAAGGGATATCCATACATAAAACAATATGGCCATACACGCTAATGCGTAGAAAACAAAAGCCAGAGTAGTCTCCGGACTCTTTATGCCGAATTGCAAATATCTAAAAGGAACCCAGATGCCCGTGACCAATTCATTTGGTATTAGTGGGAACGTTATCCCCCCCGAATGGGAATTGAAAGATGCAATAAATTCACTAACTGTTGCTGGATACATCATGTAAATCCAGCGTCCAATCAATAAACACACGAACGGAAAGTTACACAAGATCATTGTCAATGCGATCTTGGTTACCCGGCTTCGGGTAAATTGCCATGAGAGTTTTATGAAGTACCAATATTCACGCGACCCTGGTTGTTCAGTTTGCGAATAAGTTGTTAAATCAATCACTAAAAGTGCAGGTGCTAAAGATATTCGAGTCACCGGGTAAACAAGCAGTAATGCAGCGGCAAGATACAATAACTCAGCCAATTCACCTTGCAGGTGAAAATAGTTCCAAAATAGTAGCAAGCTAAAGTTCCCCATCAACGGGAGAAATATACACCCCGCATACTTGTTGATTAATTCGAAATCTTGTCCAGAGAAGTGGGATAGTTTTCTTGAGTAGCTGGAGACCCACAATCTTGATTGAGAATGAAACAGCATTCGGCAATAAAGATAAAAGCCAAAGAAAAAAAGAGAATAGTGGATCAGATTCCTGTACGGTAATCGACCATAGATATCGCCTGCCAAAGGTATTAACAGCCAAAAAATAGCTGTAGGAACAAACAACAGGACTAAATTCGATATATTCTGAAAAACCAGTAGATATGAAGAATAAATTATCTGTTTGGTATTTGAAATCATCACCGAAATAAGGTTTCATTAACAGATTCAGTGATCAATACTACTTCCTCCTCGAATCGATTTGGCAAAATCGCTTCGAGCTCTTCTCTCGCTTGGATCTTCTTTGTTCTAACTGTTTCTATTACATCGGCTGTGTTTAGGCCATCGATAAGACCAAGAAGTCCTTTCAGTTTATCAAGGCCAAAGTTGGCTGAAACGACTTTCTGCTCATGTTTGTCGAAGCAACCATCTTGAATCGCTTGCTCAACCGTCTCCCAGAATGCATAGTTTTTCTTTGTTTGTTCTATTTTGTCGCGTGCTGGGCCATCGACATAGCGCTGCAGGTCTTTCTCAATTCGAGCATCTATTTTCTGTAATTGTTCTTTGCCAGCGTAATCTAGGCTTTCCTTAATGGGCCCGTTTAGCGAAAACCAAAGAACTGCTCGACAGCGAACCAGCATTGATGGATGGGTGGTAGATTGGGACATGGAATAAGTTAAGGCTTCAGATTCCTCTAGTTGCGACAAAAATGCATCGGTATCGAACCGCAATTTTTGCGTTGGCAACCCCGAAGCACTTTTCATCATTGCTCGAACCGAATTTTCCAACGAGCGACATGCAATGAAACCTATTCGATCAGCAGAAATCTCTTTGGCTCGTTGTCGCATCAGATACTCCAAAGATGATGTATCCCCCTTGCCATCAACCACACCATGAGAAAGCAGAAAATGTCCAATTTCATGACCTACAACAAATTGCAACTCAGAATCATCGAGAAGATTAACTAAGCCTGAAGAGAAAGATAACAGGCAGTCTGTGTTACTAGTAGAAAAGCATGTCGCTTGAATTTCAGGATCTGGGTATACATAAGCTGTGACAGCCGTATGCGGAATACAGAGTCGATCGTATACTTCATCAAGAGATCTGGCCAACGAGGGTGTGACCGCGTGAGATATCTGGAGATTATGCTGAGAATATATACTCCGCATCCCACCGACATCACTTGCAACATTCCGTCCAGATCGGTCGAACTCTAGTTCACCAGTAAATCTAACGCTTTCAGCAATTGAACGCGCTAATTCAAGCGTCGCTGTCATATTTTGTCTGACACTTGCTGATCAAATCAAGCATATGCTGCGCCTGCTGACGTTCGGATCCCTCAGGGAGCGAATTCAACCTACCGTTCCACCTTGTAAATTGGTCACGCAGGTGGCGGTCAATCTCTTCCTTTCCCCAGCTTGGATCAAGCTCTAGCAAAACTTCCATACTTTGCTCATGCGTAGCGGTAACTTCTAACTCTAAAATACTTCGATCCTTAAACTTCTCAACGTCTTTGTAGTCAACCCCCAAGGATTCGGCAATCTTATTGATAATTGCGAGTTCACCTGAATCTGCAACCCCATCTGCCGACATAACCTGATATGCAAGCTCAATTGCATCGAGCTTTAGACCTTGATCATCGATTTCTTTAAGGCGTCGAGTGATATCACCTAGTACTAAGCTACCGTCCTTCGCCTCTTGATAGGTTTCCTTCATAGCCGAGTTGTAAACATCTTTAAGTTCACTCTGCCTTTCTTCGGAATATGGGCTAATCAACCTTGTCACCCAATTCTTCAGGACCTTCCCCTCTGAATCGTCGAGGGAACCATCTGACATAGCGACACTCATGCCAATTCTCAGACTGAGAACTCGCCCCTCATCTTGCTCTTGTGAAACCTCCTGGAACCCTTTTCCCTCGTGGTGGTAAACATAGTCGAGCGCATCAGTCCAGAGCGCGCCGTCTCCACCGAACCCAAGTTCAATATCAGGTGGATCTTCCAGATCGATCATACGCACTACGAACTTTAACTCTCGCCTCCCTCCCTTAGGTGGATCTAAGATTTCGGGAATTACAACCCCGACTCTTACCCACTCGATAAAACCCATATTTACATCAACTTCACCCATTTCCGTTTGATGTTGGTAGGCGACACTCATTGACTCTTGGAAACTATCAATATGGGTTAGAACGGGTGCCGGATCATCCTCTGTGCAGTCCAAAACAGAGACCACGAATCCGACGTCTGTTTTTCGATTTATAGGTATGCCGCCCTTTGCTTCGATCTCGAGGCATAAGAATCCTTCACCGTCATCGTCGCCAGCATTCATCTCATTGATGCGAATTTCCAAAGGGCCCATACCCTTAAATTCGATCTTCATATTGTCAGAAAATGAACCTTTACCGGTGGCCGTTTTTGCCGCCGCTTTGACTGTAGCCTTACCAGCACCAAAGATGACTCCAAACAGCCAACTCCCGACCCACCAGAGCGCGATAACCCCAATTATTCCAAGAATGCCTTCCATGCTATTCCACCGTAAACTTATCTATTTCACTCTCTATCGGTTCAGAATTCTGGGTCATAGACAGCGCAAACACTTCTTCACGTCCTGAAGCTGTATCAAGAAACTTACAGTGCATTATCTGATTATCGTCAAAACTGTAAGTTACTTTGATCTCCTGACCTGCTGGCCGACCCTCCGGCAATTTCAGTTCACCTTTTTGAATCACTTTTACAAAAGTCGGATCTTTTTCCGGCGCCCGTGACTCCGTTATTGATATATCGACAGCCGTTTGATCATCAGACAGCGTGTAATATGGCTCCGTCACCGAACAGGGTATCTTGTGATTCTTTTCAATTATCACAGAGTTGTAGCTCTCATTTCTCTGGGTGTCGAAGGCAATAGTTCCGAAGCACATCGCCGTACGTTCGTCTACTTTGATCTGCTCAATAGTTTTTTTCTGGATCGCATTAAGCTTGGATCGATCTCCTTTATATGCCGCGTAAACCGCAGCACCAAGCGCGACAACCTCGTCAACATTTGCAGTGGAAATTGGATCCTTCCCGAAAATACCTCGTACACTCCGTTCAACAGCTGGTATTCGCGTACTGCCACCCACCAGAAACACACCCGTCAGTTTGTTGGCAGATAGGTCCACCTCATCGATTGTAGATTCGGTTGCTAATCTCGCTTGAGTAATCAGGGAGGATATGGATTCCTCAAACTCTATCCGAGTGATTTCTATATTCTGACGAGCAACGCGAACAATAACTTTGTCTCGTCGACTCAAGGATTTCTTTTCTTCTTCTGCATCATTTACTGAAAAGTCTGCGCTATCTAGATCTTCACCGACGGTCGATTTATATTTTGCGCTAATTAGAGCATGTAAGGCTCTATCAAAATCATCACCCCCGCATCTGTGAACTCCATTTGCAGCCAATATCTCAACATCTTGACCTTCGACCCGAATAATCGAGATATCAAAAGTACCTCCACCAAGGTCATACACAGCATAGGTACCACTCAACTCATCACCGCTCTTGTAAGCGTAATAGAGCGCTGCCGCGGTGGGCTCATTAACTATATGATTGATCTCTAGACCAGCTTGTTTAGCTGCCGCAAGCGTTGCATCTCGCGCCTCATTTGCAAAATTTGCTGGAATTGTAACGACAGCTGAATCAATCGGACCAAGTGCAGCTTCTGCATCTTGTTTCAATTTTTTCAAAACTAAGGCACTCAGGTCGGTCGGGGTGTAGGACCTGCCATCAACTTCGTACGTTTTCGAGCCACCCATCTCTCTCTTGAACCTGCCTATTGCATTTTCACTAATAAACAAGCTCTTACGCGGCTCCTCTCCAACCAAAACATCATCTTCAGCCCGAAATTCGACAACGCTCGGGGTGATATTCCCACCATCCCGATTAGCTACTATTGCAGGACGACCTGTGTCATCGAGATTAGCAACGGCAGAAAATGTTGTTCCTAAATCAATACCGATAAAAGTAGCCATAGCTCATATACCATTTGGTTAGTTATTTACGTTGTCATAGACACTGACTTTAGCCGTTCGGATAACCTCACCGTTCTCCTCCAGCTGATATCCGTGCTCTAAAACCGCACAAATTGTTCCTGCTCTTTCGGGGTCGTCGTTTTCAATAATTTTGGGATGATCTGCTACCCCATGCGCTTGCGAGTAGGACTCGCCAATTCGAGGCACAAACAGTTTTAATCCACACTCCTCCAATGCATCCTCTAGCAGTTCCTTTATTTGTTCAAGTTCATGTAAATCGATACTGCTTTCATTTAGAGCTTCTTGCATTGGCGTATGCACACGAATAAAGCGGTTTAAAAAGCGTCGGAAAATTGCGGCATCGTACCCACTCTTAAGTCGTGAAATCTCCGCATCCTGAGTGTCAAGATGATTCTGAAGGGTCGCGTAACCTTCCGCCACATTTGCAATCTGCTTCTGTAGATCTAAATTGTGCTGTACCAAATTAGATATGGACGACGCGGTAACAGTGGCCAATTCTGCAAATTCTTTTGTCTGGTCATTGAGCTTTTTGTTATGCTTGTCTGAAACTGACTCCCAGGTTTCAGGCACAATTAATCTCCTGCCTCCAGGAGTTGCTTCGATTCTTTTTCTCCATAGATAGAGCCACAAAGCAATACAAATCGCTAACACCGCCACTAGCGTTAGACATACGATGGCAATAATTAGCCCGACGACACTGTTATTGATTGAACTATTATTATCTGTCGTGTTCGAATCTAGTTGCGTATCCCCGTCACCTTGATCATCAGTTGAAGCATCTGCTGAATTCAATGAAACAGACTGATCTTGGCCACCTTCTTTCGCCTCAACATTGGTTGAAGCTTTAATATTGGATTGAGATTCCGTTGATCCTGGAGATGCAGATTTACTGACTGAAACCGATTGCGGCTGCTCATCAGTCGGTCGCTCAATGGTCAGATCAAGTACTAGATAGCCGGCGACTAGCACGACTACAATCAGTAGCGCCACGATAACAGCGCCATACACCCGTTTGTGTTTAGGCACCTCGCTTCCCTCCTCCTCACAACTCCACTTTATTTTTATCAGCTAGTGGTCAGTACGTGATACAGCCCTAACTGTTACAACTGATGATATCGAATTACCCTCAGAAAGCAAATGGTAATACAAATCCTGCTTAGCTTGCGAGTAGATAAATTTTGATTCTCTATGCGAGATATCACAAATTAAACTCCCGCTGTCAGAACACTAGCAGCACGACAGACCCCGGGCACCGGTTGTTCAGCTAGGCGCTTCCGGAACGTAAGATGCCGGTCACGATTCAAGTTGATGAGCGGCGTCCAGATGCGGTTCACCCAGCGTTTCTTTATGAGCGCATACCAGAGCGGGTTGGACCGCTTGTAGAGATAGCTCGCCGCGAGGTATGACGGCACCGCGTGCCAGTCCTCGGGTTTTCTGCGCCAGATCGAGCCGTGTGAGAACAGTGTTTTGTAACACCACTGGTACCCGGCCTCGAGTTCCTCAGGGGTCATGTTTTTCGGCTGAAACACCGCGTGAGCTGTGTCGTACAGATTCCAGTTTCTGTGCAGCAACCGTCCTTCTGATTCCATCTGACGGAACAGTGGCGTTCCGGGATACGGTGTCAGCAGGTGAAACGTTGCACATTCGAGCTTCGCCTCCTCAACCCAGTTCACAGTACGTTCAAATATGTCGGGCCCGTCATGATCGAAGCCGAGTACGAAACTGCCGTTCACCTGAATCCCGTTGTCGTGCAGAACTGCAGTACGACGCAGATAATCCTCAGGCGCCGGGGTTTTTTTCCGCGCTTCAATAAGATTGTCGTGACCGAGTGATTCGTAACCGATGAACACACCTGTACATCCTGATAGAGCCATGGCCCGTACCAGTGACGGATCATCAGTCACGTCGATCGTCACTGCGGCGCTCCATATTATGTTTAGTGGCGTGAGCGCCTGGCAGAGTTTCCGTAGATACTCCGGTCTCGATCCGAGGTTGTTGTCGACGAACACGCAGTACGGCTGACCGTCGGCCTCAATCTCGGCAACCACCTGCTCAACATCACGCATCCGATAAGGCATGCGAAGACCGTCTGTCGACAGATAACAGAATCCACAACGGTTGTGACAACCCCGTGTTGCAATCAGTGATGTTGTCGTCAGAAAGCTTTCCTTGGGCAGCAGTTCACGCCTGGGCATCGGGTCATCCCGGTAGGGTCGCGTGAAGTCCGCTTTGTAAACCGATTTCAACTGTCCCCTGTCGATGTCAGAGAGTATTTCCGGCCACAGTGCAATACCGTCCCCAATAGCGAGCGCATCAGCATGTGGTTGCGCCTCATCAGGACACGACACGATGTGCAGACCGCCCAGTACAACCTTTGAACCCATCGCCCGGTACCACTCCGCCAGCCTGTAGGCCCGTTCAGCAAACGTGAGATGCACACTGATACCGACCACCTCCGGAACCCTGTCATCAGGCGGCGAGCCCTGAAGAAGATTTTCATCGTGGTATCTGACTTCCCAGTGCGCAGGTGTCGCGCCGGCAATACTGGTCAGTGCGAGTGTCGGTGTCAGCACATGTTTACCGAAGCTTGCCACCGGATCCTTCGGATAAAACGGATTGAGTAACAGCGCGTACCCCTTCACCGGGGTACGCGCCTCGACGACCGGCAGCA
>CAYFFV010000032.1:0-11648 GCA_964342695.1 uncultured Vicinamibacteraceae bacterium | reverse complement strand
CGGGACTACTCTACATGTTCTTCTGGAAACGATGGTTTATAGACTCTTTCTACCGTCATCTGTTTGTTGGCGGGATTTCTCGGATAGCCACCTACGTCGCCGAAACGACCGAAACAAGATTCAACAACTTTATTCATCACCAACTCCCGAAGCTGTTCACTGTAAAGGCTGAACAATTTGTACATCGTCTACGGGCGGATACAGAAGAGCTGTTTTACAACGTGTCGTATGTGCTTGTGCTTTTCGTCTTGCTGCTCAGTTATCTATTTTTCGGCACGGGTGGGGGTCAATGATGCCGGCACTGCTTCTCCAGATTCTACTCACCCCAATTTTCGCGTCTGTTGTCGTCTTTCTCACGCGAAACCACATAGGGCGGTTTGCCGGATGGGTCACTTCCGGTGCGCTTGTTTACACAACCGCGCTCGTCGCGATCGCCGCTATGTCTGTCATTCGCGGTCAGGTTCTTGTTGAGGAATATCAAATTCTTGTCTCCGATACCCAAAACCCTGAAGCAATCAGCTTGGGTTTGCTGGCAGATGGTCTCAGTGTTTCAACATTAGCCATCGTGTTGCTGTTGTGTACGGCTCTAGCGTTGTATTCGATTCGATATATCGAACACCGTATCGAGATCCTCTATGCCGACGAAGACCAATTGAACCAAGACCGGCATTACGTGCGCTTTTTCTACTTACTGCCGCTGTTTCCGGTGGGTTTTATCGGCACGATTCTGAGCACCAACCTAATCCCCTTGTACTTTTTTATGGAGGTACTCACAGTTTCACTTTTTTTCTTAATGGCCTATTTCGGCTACCGGGAACGTGTTCGTGTCGCGTTCATTAGCTTGTCCTGGGGAATCATTGGAGCATTGTTGTTTCTAGCCGCGTCTCTTTTGGTCTACGACCAGATTGGGAGTTGGGACATCTCGCAACTGGACCTGATGGAAGGCACGCCGTTCGTAACCGCCACCATCTTTCTGTTTCTTGTTGGCCTCATGATGAAATTGGCAATTGTGCCATTTCACGTCTGGATGCCTTCAGTCCACGCGGAACATCCCACATGCATCGCTGGCCTTCTCGCCGTCTACGCTAATCTCGCTGTTTATGTCCTAATCCGCGTCGTAGTGCTTCCGCTTGGAAATGACTTCCAACAATTTGGTACACCACTCATGGTGCTCGCGATTGTGACCATGGTCTATGGGTCTCTCCTCACCATGGCGCAAACCGACATTAAGCGACTTGCCGCTTGTTCTACCATCAGCCAGATTGCGTATTCCGTCCTAGGCCTTGGCGCATTAACAAGCAGCAGCATCCAAGGTGGAATGTTTTTCTTTCTTAGCCACATCATGGGAAAGACGGTCTTTTTCTCGACGGCAGGCATCGTCGTCTATGCCACAGGTATCCGTGACATGCGACAGATGGGAGGACTCGCGAAACAAATGCCAGTGACTGCGGCCCTCTGGATCGCAGGGTGCATGATGTTGTCCGGGTTTCCGCCGTTCAGCAGCTTCACGGCCGAATGGATTATGTTCTCCGGAATCTTTGAAAAGGGTGTGACAAGCGGGCCACTGGGTATTGCGATAGCGCTGACGGGTGTGACCGCTATCTTGTTAACGGTAGCCTACTCGTTCAATGCAGCTCGGCAGATCTTCTTTGGCCCGTTAAACCCCAATCTTGCGACCAAAAATCTGTCGGATCCACCCCTCACAATGACGCTACCCCTAGCGTTCATCGCCATTGTGTCAATTGTTCTAGGGATTTTTCCTCAAACCATAATGAACCTGTTTCATTCGGTCCTCGGGGGCCTTTAGCCGGCATTCACCTCGGGGTACGGCCGATCTCCAGCATCGTCCGTTTTGTCCGAAAGATCCTTGTCGGCTAGCCGGGCAAGGGAGACGACACGGTCGTCTTCATCGATTTCGATTAGCCGCACACCTTGCGTCACGCGACCAATGGACCGGATATCACCCGTTACCATCCTGATGATCTTTCCTTGCTCGGTAATGAGCATCATTTCGTCATCCTGTTCGACATATGCAACACCGGTGACACGACCGTTCCGCTCACTCGTTTGGATGTTCTTAAGACCGAGTCCGCCCCGCGTCTGCACACGATATTCGTCTAGCTCGGTTCGTTTCCCATAACCTCGCGCCGTAACTGTCAAAAGCATCCCGCTCGACTTCACAACCGTCATCGAGACGACTTCGTCGTCACCGCGCAGGGTAATTCCGCGGACACCTCGCGCGGTTCGCCCCATAGTTCGGACATCAGATTCTTTGAAGCGGATCGCCTTCCCTGCCCGCGTGCCAATGAACAATTCCTCTTTTCCATCGGTCAGCTCGGCACCAATCACGGCATCTCCGGATTCAACCGACATCGCAATAATTCCGGTCGCCAACGGTCGGCGATACGCCCGAAGGTCAGTTTTTTTCACGATCCCTCGCTTCGTTCCCATAGTTACAAACTGCTCACCATCTTTCTCGGGCCAATGCCGAACAGCCTGAAGGGTGGCAATCCGCTCGCCAGGATCCATCCTAACTAAATTGGCAATCGCTTTACCTTTTCCAGCAGGACCTACGTCCGGAATTTCGTGTACCTTCAACCAGTAGACGCGACCTCGATCAGAAAAGATCAAGATATATGCATGCGTAGAGGCTACGAACAACTGAGTAAGAAAATCCTCGTCACGGGTCCGCATTCCCAGCCGCCCTTTTCCTCCGCGACGCTGGTTTCGATATTCGGTTAAGGCAGTCCTCTTAACGTAGCCTGTGTTGCTAACCGTGATTGCCATATCCTCCTCGGCGATCAGGTCTTCCACGCTAAAATCACCAGCTGCTTCAACAATTTCACTGCGCCGTTCGTCTCCATGACTCGCGGAAATAGTTTGAAGTTCACTGACGACCAAATCCATCAACTCCTGCTCGCTCTCCAAGATTGCCCTGAGTCGCTCAATCGTTTTCAACAGCTCCGTGAGTTCATCGATGATTTTCTGTCGTTCCAAACCGGTTAGACGCTGGAGTTGCATGTCTAGAATGGCTTGGGCTTGGATCTGGGTCAGCGAAAACTGGTCGATTAAGCCCATTCTTGCTTCAGGCGGACTCTTGGCGCCACGAATTAGTCGAATAACTGCATCCAACTGATCCAAGGCAATTTTCAGACCTTCGAGAATGTGCGCACGGGCTTCGGCCTTACGTAATTCGAATTCCGTTCGACGCCTCACCACCTCCCGGCGGAACTGGACAAAGTGTTCAATTACCTCAACTAACGACAGTACCCGCGGTCGCCCTGCGACAATCGCAAGCAGGATGATGCCAAATGATGTCTGAAGCGCTGTGTGCTTAAACAGATTATTGAGGACTACCTCCGGCACTTCCCCCCGGCGGAGTTCGATAACAATCCGCATTCCTTGCCGGTCTGATTCATCGCGAAGGTCCGATATGCCCTCGATCACCTTGCCGTGCTTGAGTTCAGCGATCTTCTCAAGCAACCTCGCTTTGTTTACTTGGTACGGAATCTCCGTCACTATGATCGATTGTTTCCCCCCTTTTTTGCGGGGGTCTTCGATCGATGTGCGAGCACGCATCAGCACACTACCTCGACCGGTTTTATAAGCCTGGGCTATGCCAGCACGACCAACGATGAATCCTCCAGTCGGAAAATCTGGTCCGGCCACAAGCCGGAGTACGGAACGCGTGCGCTCTTCGGGCGATTCGCCGGGATGCTCCGCGACCCAAACAACCGCATCAACCACCTCTCCCATGTTGTGGGGTGGGATATTGGTCGCCATCCCAACTGCGATACCCGCCGATCCATTCACCAACAGGTTGGGGTAGGGAGCCGGCAGAACGGTCGGTTCTTCCGTGGTTTCGTCGTAGTTGGGAACAAAGTCAACAGTTTCCTTGTCCAGGTCTGCCATCAACTCGTCAGCCAAGTTCTGTAGTTTGGCCTCCGTGTATCGCATGGCAGCTGGAGGGTCTCCATCGACCGAGCCAAAATTACCCTGTCCGTCCACCAACATGTATCGCATGTTGAAGTCTTGGGCCATGCGAACTAGGGTGTCGTAGATACTGGCATCTCCGTGAGGGTGGTAGTTCCCCATCACTTCGCCAACAATCTTTGCGCATTTTCGATAAGCCCTGTTCGACGTCAAACCCATCAGGCGCATGCCATAAATAACGCGCCGGTGCGCCGGCTTTAATCCATCCCGCACGTCAGGGAGTGCTCGCCCAATGATTACGCTCATGGCGTAATCCATGTACGAGTTCCGCATTTCGTCTTCGATATTGACCGGGATAATTTGAATTTCAGTGTTCGACATAGGGTGAAAACGGGAATTGCCTATACGTCAAGATTCTTGACTTCGAGCGCGTTGTCCTGGATGAATTTACGTCGGGGTTCGACGTGGTCTCCCATTAAGGTGGTAAACATCAGATCAGCCTCAGCCTCATCCTCGGCTCTTACCTGAAGAAGCGTTCTTGTCTCTGGCTTCATCGTGGTTTCCCAGAGTTGGTCGGGGTTCATTTCTCCCAAGCCCTTGTAACGATTCACCGCTACGCCACGTTTTCCAGCAGCGATAAAAAAATCAACTAGTGCGTCAACCGACCCAATTTCAACATCCTGAGTTTTGTCTTCCTCGACTGGGCCACCTTCAGAATCCCGAGTTGGAACAGTCGACACAACCAACGGGCCGTCCAGCGAGCGAACGTCGCTGTCTTCAAAACTGTCGAGCAGGGCTCGATATTCAACAGACGTCACAAAGTCAACACCGACAACATGGCGACGGGGATATCCACCTGTTCGGTCTTCAATTTGCACAGCGAAGGCGTTGTGCTCTTCATCCGTTCCCACTGACACAGTCCTGTCAGCCGACCTAAATTCATTGGCTAAATCTTCAGCCATCGCTTTGTCAGCGAAAAATCCTCGATCTCGAGCTCCTCGCGATAGCACCGCAGTAACCACGTCCCGGCTAACACCCCGGCGTTCGACCACATGCATCAACCTACGAAACGCCATAACCTTGTGAAGGACGTCTTCCAAATGAGACCCAGAAATTTTCCTCTTTTGTTCTGGAAGACGTAGAGTTCTCGACTCACTTGCCCGGCGTATTAACCAGCTCTCCAGCTCCCGATCGTCCTTGATATAAGTCTCCGACCGACCCCGTTTTGCACGATATAGAGGAGGTTGCGCGATATAGACATGACCATGCTCGATCAACGCGCGCATCTGCCTATAAAAAAATGTCAGCAGTAGCGTCCTAATGTGTGAGCCGTCAACATCTGCATCGGTCATTACGATAACCCGGTGATACCGAAGCTTGGAGAGGTCAAAGGCGTCCTTCCCAATCCCACAACCAAGCGCGGCAATCATTGTTCGAATTTCATCACTGCTCAACATCTTGTCCGGGCGGGCTTTCTCTACATTTAGAATCTTGCCCTTAATCGGCAATATTGCCTGAAAACGGCGGTCTCTCCCTTGCTTTGCAGAACCACCAGCGGACTCCCCTTCAACAATATACAGTTCGCTCTGTGCGGGATCTCGCTCTTGGCAATCAGCCAACTTTCCAGGCAAAGAACTACTATCGAGCGCCCCTTTGCGCACGATTTCCCGCGCGCGTCTTGCTGCTTCCCGCGCGCGCGCGGCATCGATTGCCTTATTCACTATGCGCTTCGTTACGGCGGGATTTTCCTCACAAAAGGCACCTAGTTTGTCGTTAATAATTGCCTCTACAATGCCTTTGACTTCTGTGTTTCCAAGTTTTGTCTTCGTCTGCCCCTCAAATTGAGGTTCTGGAATCTTGACACTAACAACGGCAACTAGCCCTTCCCGAATGTCGTCACCACTAACACTATCTTTGAGATCTTTCGACAATTGGTTCTTGTTGGCATACGCATTAAGGGTGCGTGTCAAAGCAGATCGAAATCCCGAGAGATGGGTTCCGCCTTCTTGTGTGTTGATGTTGTTGGCAAATGAATACACTGTCTCCGCGTATCCATCGTTCCACTGCAAAGCTATCTCGGCCGCAATTCCGTCCCGGTTACCCTGCATATAAATCGGTGTTGGATTTACAGCAGTCTTGTTTTCATTAAGGTGTTTGACGAACTCTTTGATTCCACCCTCATACTGGAACTTATGACTCTTTCCTGTGCGTTCATCGTCAATCGTGATCGTGATCCCTTGATTAAGAAATGCTAGTTCCCGAAGCCGTCGAGAAAGAACATCAAAGCTAAACTCAACAGTTTCAAAGATATCCCCGTCTGGCTTAAAGGTGACCTTGGTTCCACGACGTTTAGTTGTGCCGGTTACCTCCAAGGCAGTTGTAGGAGTTCCCCGTTTGTAGCTTTGGCCAAACACCTGGCCATTTCTTCTAATCTCCAACTCCACGGACGACGACAGCGCATTAACAACTGAAACTCCTACGCCGTGCAATCCCCCAGAAACCTTGTAGGTGTCACTATCGAACTTTCCTCCGGCATGGAGGACCGTCATTACGACCTCTGCGGCTGTTTTACCACTCTCGTGTTGGTCAGTAGGAATTCCACGACCGTTATCACTCACTGTGACTGAATTATCAATGTGGACCACCACGGCGACATTGTCACAGTGTCCTGCAAGGGCCTCATCAATGGAGTTGTCGACGACCTCATACACAAGATGGTGGAGACCAGTGGCGCCGGTTGAACCAATATACATGGCCGGCCGTGTTCGGACAGCTTCAAGACCTTCGAGAACTTTAATATTGTCGGCGCGATATTCGTTTCCGTCGGTTGTTGGAGGATTCACGGTAGGTTCTGTGGGCGCACCGGTTGTCTGAATGTTCTGGTTTTCGAGTTGGGTCATCCCTTCGCTCTGTTAGGTGATCGTGTTGTTTTCGTGTGGTGAATTTCCTGGTTACACACGCATTGGCATAATGACGTAGGTGTAATCACAACCCTCTGATCCCACTGGCTTCATTACTGCCTGACTCATTTCATCTTTAAGCTGAAGTTGCACAGTGTCTGAATCAGTTACAGCCAAAAAATCAAGGACATATTGGGCGTTAAAACAAATTTCAACCTCTTCACCAGAATATTCAACAGTAAAGCTTTCAGCGGCCTCGCCAACCTCAGGACTACTAGAGGTAATTCCAAGTTGATTACTACTAATTTGAAGCTTCACAGCTCTAGACCGATCACTAGATAACAATGCAACACGTTTAACAACACTTGTTAGTCGGTCCCGATCTAACTCGATCGTTTTATCGTTTCCCGTTGGTACCACTCGCTCGTAAGCTGGAAATTGTGCATCTATTACGCGGGAGATAAGTTGCCTCCCTCCAACATTGAAAAATAGATGGTTTTCTCCGGGCACATACTCAATCGGATCATCTCCCTGAGTTAAAAGTCTAGAGAGTTCCCATAGTGTTTTTTTAGGAAGAATCGCCTGTGTTTTTTCTACTTCATTAGTAATATTCTCTCGTTCTGTCTCAACAAGTGCTAAGCGATGGCCATCAGTTGCAACAAGTTGCATCTTGCCAGGTTGTAATAAAAATAAAGCGCCATTCAAAAAGTAACGAGTGTCCTCTCCTGTAATCGCAAATTGTGTTTTATTAACCATCTCGCGAAAATCAGTGCGAGGTAATTTAACTGGTGTTTCTTTGGGTGTATCAGGAAGTGTTGGAAAATCTTCCTTTGGTAAAGTTTGCATCCTTGATTTAAACCGGTCGGCTAAAATCGTGACAGAACCTTTTGTTCCCTCTTTAATTTGAATCTCCGTCTCTGGTAGAGACTTAACAATTTCGTAGAGTTTCTTCGCTGGTATGGTTATTGAACCGGCCTTCGTGACCGTAGCGGTAATTTGACTGCGAAGACCAACCTCGAGGTCAGTTGCCAATAATTGAACAACTCCATTTTCTTCGGCCCTAACTAGAATATTTACTAAGATTGGGATGGTGTTTTTCCGTTCAATAATTCCTTGAAACAACTGTAACTCTGGTAGTAGATCGTTCTTACGAACAGTCAGTTCCATGTAACTGATGACCTCGGTAGAGGGGGACCGCAATAGGGCGTTCACATTAAAACTATGAACGCTAAAGTTATTACTAATTAATGTTTTAAAGCTATATTAATTATAACAAGAATATAGGTCTGTTTAAAAGTTACCGAGCGAATATAAATCTATATTTATCAATATTTTACAGTTTTAAATAAATGTTGATAATCTTATGAATATTTACAACACCCTGTTGAGAACAATCCACGTACAGAGACACCAACAGAATGACACTGTGGATGCTGTGGATAAACTAAAAATGAAGCTTTCTTTTAATTATAAATCTTAATTAAAAGACTCAAGGAAACTGTTAATTAGCGTGTGGAAATCCCTATCAATTTTTCGTCGTTCTTCGATCTTTTTAATCGAATGAATAACTGTGGAATGGTGTTTACCACCGAAGCTTTTTCCTATTTGGGGCAACGAATTGTTTGTTAGCGACTTTGAAAGATACATCGCGATTTGTCGTGGTAGGGTGACAGTTTTTGAATTATTACGAGACTTTAAATCAGTAACTTTAAGTTGGTAGTAATTCGCAATAAACTTTTGAATTATCTCAATTGTTACATTTTGATCCTCTCGGTCAAGGATATCGCGAAGGACATCCTGGGTAAGAGGTAACGAGATTTCACTACCAGTTAAAGACGCATACGCCAACAAGCGGATCAGAGAGCCTTCAAGTTCCCTAATGTTAGAACGTATCCGGCCGGCAATATAAAGTGCGACGCCGTCAGCTAGAGGCACACCCTCGGCAGCAGCTTTCTTTTTAAGAATAGCTACTTTTGTTTCCAGATCAGGTGGTTGGATATCGGCTATCAGACCCCATTTAAAACGTGACCGAAGACGCTCTTCAAGTGAAGGAATCTCATTGGGGGGGCAATCACTACTCAGAATAATTTGTTTTTGCGCGTCATAAAGGGAGTTAAAAGTATGAAAAAACTCAGTCTGCGTACCTTCTTTTCCAGCTAGAAATTGGATGTCGTCAACAAGAAGAACATCAATAGTTCGATAACGCTCTCTAAACTCCAATATTCTGTCGTACCGAACAGCGTTAATCATTTCGTTCATAAAACGTTCTGAAGAAATATAGGTTAGTTTTAGTTGACTGTTTTGGTCTAAGAGATATTGGCCGATAGCGTGCATTAGGTGTGTTTTCCCAAGTCCCACACCCCCATACAGAAATAGCGGGTTATAGGACCGAGAGGGAGCCTCGGCGACCGCTAAAGCGGCAGCGTGTGCGAATTGGTTGGAGGAACCAACGACAAAAGTGTCAAAACTATACCGAGGATTTAACCCTCGGGGCCTAGGGGCCTGTTTTTTTGGCTCTTCATGTAAGGGGGCTACTGGTATTTCACTAGATTGGCTTGAGCCAGCATTGCCATCGGTTGAAAAAGTAATTTTGAGGTTTTCTCGACCAAGTTCTGTAAGAGCCTCTTTAATTACGCTGCCATAATGTTTTGTGAGCCAATCACGAGAAAGACTATTTGGTACGAAAACTTGTATCTCTTCACCGGTGTCTTCAATGAAACTTGTTGGTTTGAACCAGGTAATAAAACTATGTCGGTTAACTTTTGTTTCAACCCTCGACAGTATTTCGTTCCAGATGTGTGTTGTCATATCAACTGGCGATAAAAGGTGAATATTCGCCTCTTTTAAACCAAGGAAACCCTAAAGCACGCTAAAACTTGAAGCAAAAAATACTTTAAAACACTTAAAAACAGAGGTTTTTACATATTTGCACACCAAACAACACTAAATTTGGGCGAAACCCTGAAATTTCCACAATTTCTTCCACAGTTGTGGAAAACCACCAACAACTGTCTGATCGCCATGATTTAGACCGGCGAATGTAACACACCATTCAAAGTCAGGCAATTGACAGAAAAATCAACCGCTAAAGTTTGAAACTTGGCCAGTTAAGTTAATGTTGAGAGGTCATCGTTGACACTCGAGAGACCGCTTCGATATGATGGTAAGTTCCCGTTCGGTGTATGAGCTGAGTGGTTTCACCGGCGCAGGAAATGGAGATCGGACCGAATGAAGCGCACTTATCAACCAAACCGCCGCCGGAGGAAACGGACTCACGGATTTAGGAAAAGAATGAGTACAAAGAACGGCCGCCGGATTTTAAATAGTCGCCGCGCTAAGGGGCGCAAGCGGTTAGCAGTCTCGTAAACTGTTATAATTAAACAACTTAATATAAGTGGAAAGAACCCTGTCTAGCCGAGAACGCGTTCGGCAGAGGCCAGAGTTTCTGCGGATTCAACAGCAAGGCGTTCGGGTGCGCGGAAGACACCTCACGCTTTTTGTGCTTCCCAACGATTTGGAGGTCACCCGGCTTGGAATCATTGCTACGCGTCGCCTTGGTGGTGCGACAAGTCGAAATCGTTCAAAACGTGTAATCCGTGAAATATTTCGGCTAAATAAAGGTGAACACGAGGGGTTCAGCTTGGACATCGTTGTGTTGCCGCGACCTGGGTTCTCCGAGAAGGCGTTCGACATTCTTCAGGCTGACTATCTCAATACTCTGAGACGATATGCACGTTCCCAATAGAGATTCAAACACAGCTGAAAGTACGACGAGTACAGCTACAAATGTGCTACTTTGGCTGCTGAGAGCGTATAAAGTCTTTTTTTCACAAATATTTACAGGTTCTTGCCGGTTTGTGCCGTCTTGTTCGTCGTATGCTGAAGAGGCGTTAATTAAGCACGGAACCTTGAGAGGGAGCTGGTTGACCGTGCTGCGACTTGCGCGCTGTCACCCATTCTGTGAGTCCGGTCTTGACCAGGTGCCGGAACCTCGCCGGCCCCAGCAACGCTAGATAACGAGGCCAGCATCGTATGGAGAAAAGAGTTCTCCTTGCCGTTTTTTTGTCGTTTCTGGTGCTTTATGCCTACCAGAGTTTTCTTGTGCCTCCCCCTCCCCCGCCTACGTCGCCACCAATGGGGGAAACGCAGGAGGGGGAGGATCCCAATACCCCCATAGATCGTTCTTTGCCTCAGACCGCGGCGCAGGCGGGACAGTCACCCCGTTCTCAGGAAAGCCGACTAACGCCGGTCGATCCACCCGTGGCAGAACCGGTCGTTTCTGACGGCGAGCCAAGGGATATAACCGTTGAAAGTGATTTTTTTCGGGCTGTCTTTTCTAATCGGGGTGGCGAATTGGTTAGTTGGCAGCTTAAGGAGTATCTCACTGGAGGCCAACCCGTTGAACTGATTTCCGGCGATCTTCCGGCAGAAGAGGTGTGGCCTTTTACGGTTAAGTTCGACGATGAAATATTGACCTATTTAGCTGATCAGGCCCTTTATCGATCGAGTTCTCCTGGGTTGAGACTGAGTGGTCAAACAGACACTCTGACGTTCGAATATCAGGATGCTGGTGGATTTACGATCCGGAAAACGTACGCGTTTGATCCAACAGTCAGTCCCTACGTAGTCAGGTTGACTGTTGACGCTCGGTTGGGACAAGAAAATCTTCAACCGACCATCCAGTGGGGGCCAGCATTGGGTGGAGCAGAACCTCCGGCAAGTAGTTTTGTGTATCAACAACCCAACGGTGGGATTATGTATGGGCGTATTTCCGAAGCGGGTGTTTTCTCAGAACCGTCGATCGAAAGGTTCGAT
>CAYFFV010000031.1:0-15759 GCA_964342695.1 uncultured Vicinamibacteraceae bacterium | reverse complement strand
TGCAAACCCAAGGTTGTCATCATTAGCCGCAGCCCGCCGCATTGCGTCGGCCGCTTCTTGAAGACGACGGGAAGCATCCATCATTTGTGGTGAATTCATCTCGCGCCCGAGACGTTCCAACCGCCTTGCCGCTTCTTCTGCTTCTTCCGCCAAAGCTCTCTGTCCAGCAGACCCACCTTGAGCAGATTGCTGACCACGTGCCTGCCGCCGCTGGCGCTCAGCCTCTCGTTCCTGACGCCTCGCTAATTCCCGAAGGCGTTCCATAAGCTCGTCAACGGTGTTGTCTGTTTCTTGCTGCTGACCACGCTGCATGGTTTCGTATTGATTTTGTAATTTATCAAGCTCCAGCTCAAACAAATCAGCCAGATCTTCGGCCGCTTGACTTTGACTATTCCCGCCACCGCCACCGCCACCGCCCATCGAAACCATTACTTCTTCATAGGCCTCTTCCGCACGTTGTAAAAATTGTAGAGCCCGCTGTTCCGGCGGAAGTGCACCGTCCGCATCCTGATCTTGAAGTTCACCTTCCGCTACTTGCATCGCTTCTGCGGCCTGAGGTAACAGCTTTACAATTGCAGCGAACTCAGGATCCGCCGGCATAACTCGGCTATTCATCCGGCGTAATAAAGTTTCCACCTGTTCCCGAAGACGTCCCTGTGCGAGCGTCAAGAATACGAGATTTTCTCGATATTCATCATCCGAGTAATTTTCCCGATCTCGAATAACATTGAACGTCCCAGAAACGATCTGTCGCTGTGCTTCAGACAACGCTCGCGGATCAGCATCGGCTCCACCTCCGCCACCCATCCCACCTTGCGATTGAGCCGCTTTAAAATCTTTCCCGAAAGCTCTGATTTGCACGAAGTAGAGATCGCTCTTGATATCTTTCTGCTCTTGAGCAAGATTTCTGTCAGTTGCGCGAGCATAATAAGAAACAAAATCTCCAGGCTCAAGATTGAGCTCTTCTAAGAAAAATGTGTGGCCAGCAGATACCTCCCTGAGATCACTGTTTCTACCATCAAACAAAGAAACTATCTGCTCATTTTCTCCATTAACCGAATACAAAAGGTCAAGAGAAAGCAGTCCAAAGTCATCATCGGCTCTAGCTTCAACAAACAATTCTTCAATCGCGCTTGCAGTCGTATCTCGGCCGGGGTTAATAAAGACAACCGATGGGGGTTGATCTGTTAAAACGTCAATCGTGTACTGTGGAGATCCTGATATCAATTGACCATCAGACGTTTTGAGATCAATTTTATAAAAGCTGTCTTCTTCAACGATAAAACTACCCGTTAGCGTCCCATCTTCCTGAAGAACGAGTGGGGTTCGCGTCTCTTCATCTATTACAAGTTCTCCACCGTCAGTTAATAATGTCGTTATGACGCGCATCTGTACGGTAGTACCCCGAAGAACGGCAATATCTCCCCCCTCGTCAACAAACTTCGGTTCAAGGCCTGTGTAGTCTGGAAACTCGTATTGCAATTGAAGCTGCTCAACATACGGAAGATCAACAACATCTAAGGTGTACGTCGACGACTCTACTCCCTCAGCAGAAACAAAATAGTCTGTAGAAGCCTGGACATCAAACAATAAAACCTCGTAGACGTCGGATTCATCTATTGGCACCAACGGTAGCCGTTCAAAAGGAGCACTTTCATTAGATCGCATGAAAAGAATTACATCATCTGATGCAAATCCAACCAATTTAGCTTCGATTGACTGGTCAATACCTCGCGCTACAGTCACGTCACCTGGAACTACATCGATCCGATAAGGACTCGCAGCTTGAATATTGCCCATTGGCGTTAGTAATGCTGTGACACCATGTCTAAGATAATCCGGTCCAAAGAGAAGCATTAACACTGTGACGGCGCCAACAACACCTAATAACCCTGAATTAAACTGAAGCGGACGCCTTTCAACGGCGCGTCCCATATCGACCTCACGAACACTAGAAACGGCTGATTGAATGAGCTGATCGACAATCTGGGGTGAATAATCTGGACGACGAATCTCGGAATTTTTTTTGCTCTCTTCAACAGCGCTCAATAGGGCGGTTTGTAAAGATGGTTCATGTTCCTCAAGATATAGTGCCACCTGTTCGTCTGACACCTTCCGCAACAACGGGCGCACAAAAAACCACCAGCCAAGACCAATCAAAACTGCGTAAGTCAGCACCCTAAAAACCACTACAGCCGTTGGTTCAAACTTAAAGACTTCAAGGCCAAATGAGGACGCTAGAAATGTTCCTAAAGCGGCAGCAATTAGAACGGATGTTCCTCGAAACGCGATCCGAAGGCGCCAACGATTTCGTACCTGTCTTATAACGCGAAGTATCTCGTTACGGTCCGTGCTGAAATCAGGTTCGTGGCGAATCATTGACATGCCCCCTTCATCTTAAGCCTCTTTTTAACCAAGATCGAGTGTTTTGCGTGACAACCGGTTCGACATGACAGTCTCAAGGATAAATAAGACAATGGCAATAACTAAAAAATACCACCAGAGATCTTGACGGCGTTCAATATCAGCAGCACTAATTATTCGGCTTGGGTTGGTCGATTCACTTGGTGATCTGGATACCCGTCCCGTTATTGTGCCCATAAATTCATCTACATCAACTGTTGTTAAATCGGCCTCAGCCAAATCCACATTAACCGCTAAATTCTCTTGCACACCAGAATTTGCCGATGCGTCACGAATCTCGTAAAAGCCCTGTTCCTGGAGTGCAATGAAACCAGCTCGTTCACCTTCACTTAACGGCACACGCCGTCCAGTCGGTGATACCGCTACCAACTCTCTGTCATTAAGATTCGTATTTGTTGATAAACCTTGCTGCTCAAGAAAGTTGACCACCTGTCCAGATTCGTACCAACCCGGCGACGGCTTATAACTCGCCAAGTATTGAGTTATGCGGTGAACAAATGGCAAATATATTGGTTTAAGAGATAAATCGTTCCAGAAATTATCCAGCGTTGACATCCACAATAAAACTTTACCGTCACCAAGATTATGTTCGGTTAACGCTGGATTCCCATCGTCATATCGAGCCAACACAATACTTGACTCGTTTGGTTCAAATGGTCGATAACGAAAAAATCGTGCGGTTGTAACATCTCCACTTCGCGGGGAACTAAAAAGCTCAAAAATAGGGTGGCTGTAATCCGCAAACCCAATCGCCCCTCCTCGGCCCTCCCTATCAATCGGAGGATTTAAAGTTCCAGAAAGCAATCCTGAACTACTGACACCCCAGTTGCTTCTTTCACCAGAGACAACAAGTAGACCTCCACCCCTTTCAACAAACTGCTGTAGTGCCTGCAACACCTCAACCGGTGGAGCGGGAATATCGTCAAGTATTACCACATTTCGATCGGATAGTTTAGAAACTGTCAAACTAGCGAGGTCGGTCTCGACAACCTCAAACGACGGACTCGCCCCAATATCTAGTGCTCTCCTAAGATGTAACGCTGATTCAGGTAATGCACGATCGTTCTTAACCAACAAAACACGAACAACCTGTCCTGGAGACATCACAAAGTAAAAAGAGTCATCCACAGGTAAAGCATCAGGCGCTATACGAACTCTACCGGCCATTGGGACATCGCCCATGGTAATTGCTGAAAAATCAATAGTATCCGATCCATTTCCTTGCAAACCGACATCTACGCTCTCAATTTCTCTTCCGTCAATTTCCAGAGAAACATTTAGGTCAGAAACTGGCTGGTCATGACGGTTCGTAATACGTGCAGAGACCGCTACTCGTTCTCTCCCTGAAAAATATTCTCGTTCAAACAAAACACCTGCAACACTAATATTTGGTGATCGGTCACTTCCCACAAAAATTGGTGTTAATACAGCACCCTCAGGAAATTGAATCCCGGTTGCACTTTCTAAACCCATCTCCTGAAAATCACTAATTAGAATCGCTTCCAGTCCGGGCAAACTAGAATCTTCAAAAATTCCCTCCGCCAACTTTAATGCTGGGCCATATTGGGTTGTGCCCGCACTTAATTCAGAATCAGAAATCAGACCCCGCAATCTATTACGATCAACCATTGACCGCGGACCCACTTGCGCGCCGCTGTCGAACAAGATTACTGTTGCACGGTCATCGGACGCCAGTTCATCTATAACATTCAGAGCGGCTTCCTTTGCACGATCCCAATTATCCTCATACGCCATGCTGTACGAGCGATCCAGAAGCACAACAACTTCCCTCGCCCCAGAACCGGAGTTAGCCAACGATGATTGATTTAAAAATGGCCTCGCAAACGCCAAAATCAACAATAGTAATGCAGCACATCTGATTAGCAATAAAAACCAGTGCCTGATTCGTTGACGACGAAAAGAACGATAAGGAATCTTTCGTACAAACATTAGGGATGGAAATTCAATAAATTCCTTTCGCTCTCGCTGGATCATATGAATAACCACCGGTACAACCAGTGCCGTGAGACCGACAAAAAACAACGGCGCCAGAAAAGCCATCAGCGCTTTCTACTCAATTTCTCTCGCATAGCAAGAAATTTAAACAACGCGCCATCAAGCGGCATCGCTGTGTTAAACATCGCGTAGTCGATTCGATTTTCTCCACATAGTTTCGATAACCTAGTTATATGATCCTGAACAAGCTGACAATACTGGTCGCGCAGCTTGTCCGGAACGACCGGGATTTTTCGTCCAGTTTCCAAATCTTGAAAACTAACAGCCTGATCATATGGAAAATCAATTTCAGCAGGATCGAGAACGTGAAACACTATAAGATCTGTGCCGCCAAAACAGAGTGGTTTTAGGGCATCAACAACTACACTTGGATCTTCGTAAAAATCTGAAATAAGGACGACAATACCTCTGCGCTTAAAAAATTCTGTTGCCCTAAAAAGAGGCTTCTCTAAAGCGCCTGGGCGACCAGCATCGACTCGGTCTAGTTCGTGTAAAACCACGTCGAGATGCTTCGCGGAGGAAGGAATCCTCGTAACAATATCATCATCGAAAGTAACTAGTCCGACGCGGTCTCTCTGCTTAGTGCAAAAATAAGTAAGACACGCCGCAAGATAGCGTCCGTAGTCAAGCTTGGAAATACTCTTACTTCCAAAGTTCATGGACTTTGACACATCTAGCATGACTGAAAAATTGGTGTTTGTGTCGGCCTCAAACTGCTTCACATAAAACCTATCCGTACGAGCAAACACTCTCCAGTCAATAAAACGAATATCATCGCCGGGCATATAGCCTCTGTGTTCCGCAAAATCTACGGACACGCCAAGATAGGGCGCCTTGTGCAAACCATTGATAAATCCGTCGACAACTGTACGAGCCAAAAGGTTAAGGCTTCCAATACGAGCCAGCACTTTAGGATCAACAAATCGAGCACCCGGTGTGGTTTGGTTTGTTATGTCCACGTTACATCTTTGAACTGGGTTGCGGAACCGTTTCCAGTAGTTGATTAACGACTTGATCTGGTGTTATACCTTCAGATTCAGCATGGAAATTTAGGAGCACACGGTGGCGAAGTACCGGATTTGCCAGTGCTCTAATATCCTCAAAACTGACATGATACCTTCCCTGCGTAACTGCCCGCGCCTTGCTTCCTAATATGAGATATTGGGCTGCACGAACACTGGCACCGTAGGCAACCCATTTTTTAACAAATTCAGGTGCATCACTTGCCTTATTCCGACTTGTCCGCACCAAATTTAAGGCATACCGCAATACGGATTCCGACACAGGTACTTTGCGGATTAATCTTTGAAACGCAACAAGATCTGCACCAGTAATAGCATGTTGAAATTGATGTTCCTGAACAACAGTTGTGGTGCGCACCACCTCGATCTCTTCATCCTCCGGAGGATGATCTATGACGATGTGAAACATAAATCTATCCAGCTGTGCCTCTGGTAGCGGATATGTCCCTTCCAGTTCAATAGGATTCTGTGTCGCAAAAACAAAAAAAGGCTCCTCTAACTCATAAGTTCTTCCCTGAACGGTCACGCGATGCTCTTGCATCGCCTCGAGAAGAGCGGACTGAGTTTTTGGTGGTGTCCTATTGATTTCATCCGCCAATAATATGTTCGTAAAAACAGGGCCTGGGGCAAACACCATTTTTCGTCCACTGGTTTCTGCATCTTCCTGGATAATGTCGGTTCCTGTGATATCTGACGGCATTAAATCAGGCGTAAATTGGATGCGGGAAAACTTAAGGTCCAAGACCTGTGCCATCGTTTGGATCAGGAGCGTTTTAGCCAAACCAGGAACGCCAACAATAATGCTGTTTCCTCCAACAAACAAAGTCAGCAATGCCTGCTCAATCACATCTTTTTGACCAATGATGAGTTTGTGTAATTCGGAAAGAATTTGCTCGCGCCCAGCTTTCAACTTGTCCGCGAGAATAATGTCATCCGGTGATTCAAGATCAGTGGGTTCGTCAGGTTTAAGGTCGAGGTCCAAGTTTTCTCTCCTCCTAATGAGTCATCGCGTACATTACGTAGTTAACGCCAAATTTGTACGCTTCATTCGATAGATCAATCGGTAGCCAGCCAGTATCCGAGTACTCCCAATACTCACCGATATCATTGTTATAGTTCGCAACAAGCATTAAACGCCCGTTAGGATCATTGTTCTCATATACACCATAAAATCGAGGCGGGAGATTGTACATCCACGGCATCTCAAGGGTATCAATATCAAAAAATGAGTGGAATACTGGGTGAGAAATATCTAATTCGATGAGCCGTGAATCTGGCAACACTCGCTTCAACTGTTTTTCAAAATTAAACCAGTGATCACCTCGAAAATCATCAAAAACCAAAAAACCACCCTTTAGTAAATATGCGCGAAGCCCTTCGGCCTCTTGGTCACTTAATGTCCAATAGCCAGGTTCGGACATATATGCAAACGGAAACTTGTACAACTCCGGATCGTCAAGATCAAGTATGTTGCTTCCGTTAGGTCCGTCGGATGGCTTAACCGCAGTCACCGATTCCAAAATGCGAGCAAGATTTTGTTCCGCACGAGGATAGTCATGAGCCCACGGGAGGTCGCCGCCAAAAAGTCTACCCGCACTTCGAAGACTCATATCGTAGCGGATCCGAACGAAAAAAAACCCGGAGTCATAGTCTATGTTTCCTGCCTGCATGTCACTTGCGGTAGCAATAGAACCCATCGGCAGACCAACAATAGAAACGACGAAAATCAAAATAGACACGGTAAGTCCAGCCACCGTATTTCTCAACCAAGGCATATTTTTCTTTCTTCTGAACAACTTTACATGCATCAACATATCACTTGATCCCAGACCCTTCACCGGTATTTTCTTGTTCCCGTATTTCACGGCTCTTCAGTGCCAGTTCGATCAATAATTGTTCTAATTGCTGCTGGTACTGTTCGGGATCAATTCCTCCCTCTAAACGCCTTAAATCATCAACTCTATCTTCCAAAACCTGCCTTTCCTCATATAGCACGCGTAACGCAGGGTCATCGGGGAATACCACCTCAGGACGAACACCACCCCCACGCGTAAAGAACAACGTGCGCGCGATAGCTCCATCCCCGTTTAGTGGATCAGGATCAGTCGTTCCGACACCATCACCATTATCGTCAAGCATGGCGTGTTCGGTCACAAGATTCCCATCCTTCTCATAACTTTCATCTACTCTAAAACGAGCAAATATAAATGCTTCGAGCATTGATACACGGCTATCTTTATTTTGATCTGCAACTTCCCGACCATCTGCAAATGCATCAACGAAATGACCTCCAAAGACTGATGCGTTCCGCTCGGCACCTGTACGAGTTGCGGTCATGACTACCCGCCCCTCACCTGACAATTCTTCAACGAAGGGGCCACTCGCACTAGCCGTGTTAACAAAAGTCACAAATTGCACATCCAGGCCGTCTAACAATGTTGAAAAATCACTAGCTGATAGATCTCGACCCGGTAAATTGATCCGCGCGGAATCAGAAAAACTACCATGGCCAAAAAGAACGATGACAACATGGTCAACGGGTTCTGCAAGTTCTGCAATGTTTTTAACAGCAGTCTTTATATTTTCTTGAGAGGATCGCTCTTTAATCGTGTCCGGAGCAATAGACGGTTCTTCACTGAGATAGGTAATGTTCTTTGAAGGAACACCATACTGAGTCACAACAACATCAAGCAATTTAGTCGCCCACTTGTGAAATTGCTGCGTGTAGTCAGAGTTTCCACCGAGACCGGTTATCACCAAAACATGGGTCTCTTGGGCAGACGCATGCGTCACAAACAACAATATCGTAACCACAACCATTAACAACATCCGGCCGGTCACGCTAGCCCCCTGAATCGACGATAGCCCCACTCCAGCAACAACAACGTTAACAACAGAAAAAAGACTGCGGGCATGTCCCACAAATCCTGTTCTTCGACAACAGTTACTCCAGCACCCGCGTACTGAATGTCTTCCGCTAAAGATTCTGACGAATCGGCAGTGTAAGAAAGTCCACCCGTCGCACTGGCTATGCGATCCAACAAAGCCGTGCGCATCGTTGAATCATAAAACTCACTATCACTCGGAGAGACTTGAACATAGGACAAATCCTCGCCAAGTAACTCTCCATCGATGGACGCTTCTACGCGTATTTCATAGAAGCCTTCTTCGCCGGCGGGAATCGTTGCTCGGTACTCACCGTCTTTTTCAGCAGTCCACTCCATGCTCCGTTCAATAATATTTCCCAAGGGATCGGTGACAACTGCCACGACAGAACTGTTATTTAATTCCTCAAAGTTTGCATCACCAACTTCAGCCAAAACCGTGAACGCCTGTCCAGGCTCCACACGATCCTGCGGTAGATTAATAACCACTTGATCAGGCACACCATCGACAACCCAGCGAAGAAGCTTTCTCCAAAACGTTTCATGCGTTAAATCATCAACAGGCATATCAGCATGCATCTGCCACATCCAAGAATCCTGAACAGGAAATGCTAACGATTTGCCAGCCCCGTAGCGTTGAAATGCAAGAACCACTAAGTCATCAGGCGCCGATGTTAATAGAACCGTCGCTCCAGGTTTGACATCCCTAATTGGATTTACGACGGTCACCGGTGGAAGTGCAGACCACCGCTGCGTGGAAGCCTGTTCCGAATCAGCAATCTGTGTGGCTGGATGGCTTTCTCCGGCCCTCGTTGGCTCGACCCGAACCTCTGAAAAGAAACTTTCACCCACATCCGATTCGTTCGGATCAAGTGCAACCGGCAGCACATCAGCGACCGGCGTGCCTGCATAACCTCCTTCGGAAAAAGATCGATGACTACCCAACATCAACAGACCACCACCTCTATGATTTACGAAGTCAGAAATCATTCGGAGCTGATCTGGAGTAAAGTAGTTCGCCTCAATGCTTCCGAGAATCAATCCACTATATTTAAAGAGGTCGGCGCGAGTTGTCGGAAATCCACCGGGTAATTCGTCTGGACCATCAACGTTGACGCGGAAAAATTTATTCTCCGCTGTACGCTGCAACAATGTCGTTTGCAAGTTTGTGTCATCTTCAACACCACGAAGAAGAAATTTCACTTCCCACCGAGGTTCGCCTTCAAAGTACAAGATTTTTTTTCGTCGATCCTCAACAAGAATAAGGGCTTGGCGCAAGTTATTCTCAATAACCATTTCACCCGTTTTTGGAGTAACACGAAAACTAAATAGCCTTGGACCTTCTTCCGCCGCTGTGAACCGCATTCTCACCGTCTCTGGGACGCCATCAGCCGGAAGTTTAATATCCTGTGTGGCAACAATCCTACCCTCATCTTCTATCTGGACCGTCGCTGTTTCTCCCCGATAACCCTGGTGAGTCACTACCAATTCGACCGCAAGTGACGTCCCCTTAAGCACACGCCGTGGTAAATCAACTCTACTAAGCTGAATATCTTGCTCAAACTCTTCTCCACCAAGTCCAACAGTAAAAATTGGCACACCAGAGGCTTGTAACGGCAAGAGGCTTTCTCCGAGGCCCTCACTAGCATTATCAGCCCCATCACTCACAACAACGAGGCCTGAAAGAGGCAAGTCTGATAGTTCCTCATGCGCACTGCGTATTGCGCTACCGAGATGGGTTTGAGTACCGTCGAATGACAACTCATCAATGGCACTCACTCGTTCACTACCGCCGGAGAAGCTGAAGAAACGCAGCGCAAATCTATCTGCTAAAGCAGCTCGTAAACCACTTTCAGGATCGCCGAACTGTTGACGGACAAAATCACTTCTTGCGATACCGCCAGTATCAGCAATTTGCATACTTCCAGAAGTATCGATTAACACCCCAAGAAAATTTTCCTGAGGAACGACAGACGAAATTATTAAGACGGGTCGCAAAAGACAAAAAACCAAGAGAGCTAGTGCGCCGACTCGAAGAACGGACAAAACAAGACGATCTACGGATTTGCTATTGCCACGAACCTGTCTATAGGTTCTGACTATTATGATAGCCGCAATCGCAACCATGAAGCTCAACAGGTAACCCAACTCAGACGCACGCCAGGCAAACTCTCCCTGTTCAAAGATCACGGGACGGTACTTAAACAGCAATTCAAATAAAGACTCAAACACGATTTACTCTCACCAATACTTTTATGCGTTCCCAGGTTTCACCATCAATTTAATGACTCATCGCATACACAATAAAGTTAACCCCCATCTGAACCGCAAAGCTAGAAAACTCTAAAGGGTATTCCGGGCGCTCAAACCATTCCCATGCGTCGCCAAGATCAGTATTCCAATTGATTACCACCATTAACCGGCCCTGCTTATCGAATATTCCTCGCAAGTGCGGTCTGTATCCATCCTGCTCCCAAGTTCTTCCCCGATAATGATTTCCAATTGCAGGGACCTGTAAAAGCTCATCGATTCGATAAACCGCATTAAAGATAGGGTGATTCAGTGGGAGATCCACAATACGGTGATCGGGAAGGACTCGTCTGATTTGACGCTCAAAATTGGCCCACTCCCACGATCCCCAAAAATCATCGATGACGAGAAAACCTCCAGCCAATAAATAGTCACGTAAACCCTTCGCTTCTTTTGCCGAAAGAGCCATGTCTCCCACCTCTAGAACATACAAAAAGGGAAACTGTCGTATCCGTGGATCATCTAGGCGAACAGCGTTCTCCTCTTCAGCAGCGCTAATGTCTATTAAACTGTTGACTGCAAGCATAAATTGACGGTCAGCTTTCGGGAAATCGATCCGCCAAGAACCCCATCGCCAACCAGAGGTATATACTCCTCGTGTAAAGTAAAACTCACTCGGGCCATCAGAAACTTTCCGAGATTCGGTGCGCGTTTCCAATAATGCTCGAAGATCTGCCCCCTGATCCTGAGCCGACGTACGCACCACCACAAAACCAGTAACCAACAACACCAGAATGACCAAGACACTTGGTCCGACAGCTACTCGTCGCATTTGATATTTCGGGAGCAAGGCCGTGTTCTTACTAGTCCTCAGTCCAACCTTTGATATATCTAAGCATGCAAGAAAAGCGGCTCGTGGAAAACTTTAACCCTTGACTCAAATCGGGAGCATAGCACATGGCAGGCTTGCCAACGACGGAATAGTCTGAAGCAAAGGCCCCTTCGACACCACCGAGGCACTTTCTATTCGATAAACCGAACTTCAAACATTTTCGGCCACCATTTACCTGTAATGTAAAAAGTCTCCGCCTGTGGGTTATAAGCAATCCCGTTTAAGACGTCGGTACCGCGAGATTCCTCCCTTGAGAGAAGGCCGTGAGAATCGATCTGATGGGTCACGGAACCTGTATCAGGATCGATTCGTAGAATGTAATCATCGTCCCACAAGTTTGCGTAAACAGCGCCATCAACACATTCTAGTTCGTTAATGTTGTCTCGTGGCATACCACGGAGTGTGACCTTCACACTCCCAATTTCCTGAAATGACGTAGGATCTCTAAATGTAAGAGTGTCCGACCCATTACTCATTATTAAGCGAGCCCCATCGTAACAAAGACCCCACCCTTCTCCATCGTAACGAAATGTACGTACAGCTTTAAGTGAGTTTACGTCGTACAAAATCGCACGTTCAGCCTTCCATGTCAGTAAGATCAAATTCTGACCGACCTTAGCCAAACCTTCTCCAAAAAAATTGGCGGGTATATTGGTGCGCTCTTGAATCAAGCCCGTTTCTGGATCAAGGCGGCGCAGTGTCGATTCACCATAGCGCCCAGTGCTCTCATACAGATGTCCATCAGACCAAAGTAAACCTTGCGTGAAAGCACTACGATCGTGAGGGATTTCACGAAGGACATCAACACGCAGATTACGTACAACGTTTATCTGCTCTTTAAGAACATTTCCCATCTCAAAATGACTAGATAAAAGCAACGAGGTGCCCTTTACAAAAAAAACAAGGACAACAATTAAGAAAACTGTGTCTCGCTTTTTCCTGCTGGTTGCTTCTTTATAAAGGTTTCTCATCGCTTATGGTTGTTTAATACTCGATTTTCACAACATCTAATTTGCAACATTCTGTTTAGAACTACGGCGAGAAGAGAATATCTCTGCAACCGTGAGCGCTCCGAAGCGATCATCAAGCATCTCAAGTTGATCAGGCATTACGTCTGTTGGGTGATCCACTCCACAAGTGTGAGCCAATGCCAACAAGTCCTTGCGAAGAGAAAAAATGTAATTCGCTAAACGTGCCGACTTGAGACTCGGGTTAAGTCCAGCCGCGAGCCACCGATTCTGCGTCGTAATACCGGCTGGACAATGATTGGTGTGACACCGCTGCGCCTGAATACAGCCAATTGCCAACATGGCCTCCCGTCCAACATTAATTAAATCGCAACCCAACGAAAAGCCCAGCAGCGCTGACTCTGGGAAACCCAATTTTCCAGAACCAATGAAAACAATATCTTCAACAATGCCAGCATCAGAAAAAATTTGATGCACTCTGTTAAAAGCAACTTTAAACGGCAGTGCCACATGATCGGAAAACACCAGCGGGCCAGCCCCTGTCCCACCTTCACCTCCATCAATTGTTACAAAATCTGGAGCTCGATCTGTCGTTGCAATTAACCTCGCAAGTGTCGCCCAGAACTCTGATTCGCCGACTGCAGATTTAATTCCAACCGGTAAACCTGTCTGGGTGGCAATTAATTCCACAAAATCTAGCAGTGTGTCAGCGTCACTAAATTCTGAGTGAGAAGCGGGACTCGCGCAATCAAGACCCACAGGAATCCCTCGTATAGAAGCTATTTCCCGATTAATCTTTCGCCCTGGTAGGAATCCTCCCACCCCAGGTTTAGCTCCCTGGCTCAACTTAATTTCAATAGCTTTAATCTGTGGGTTCTGATGAACGGTTTCCTCTAAACGCTGAATATCGAAACGACCGTCCAATTCACGACATCCAAAATAACCAGTACCAATTTGCCAAATTAAATCACCACCCTTTAAATGATGAGAAGACACACCCCCTTCACCGGTATTATGAAGACATCCAGCAATTAAAGCTCCTCGGTTCAACGCCTCAATTGCAGAACCGCTAAGGGATCCAAAACTCATTCCAGAAATATTAATTACAGAGCGCGGACGAAATGCCTTGGTTCTAGCTCGTTTCTTACCGAGCACTTTTCGACAAGGAACGGTGCAGGTTTCGTCGTAGTCACTATCTCCGGGGCGTAAAGGTTCCTTAGGGAAGGCCCGCTGCTTAACGATGAGGTAGCTTGGTGCAGATTCCATTTCATTGTCAGAACCGAAACCAAAATAATTGTTCATTTCTTTAGATGATGCATAGATCCAACGTCTTTGATCCCTACTAAAAGGTCGCTCTTCATTGTTATTGGCAACGATGTATTGACGCAACTCTGGACCTAGCGCTTCTAACCAATATCTTAAGTGGCCAATGACCGGGAAATTTCGCAGGACAGCATGCTTGTTTTGCAGTAGGTCATACAATCCGACAAGCACAAGAAAACCGACAAGACAAATCCAAATCATTGATGGTATCCCAATGTTGTAACCTGTAGTCGGCAATAAAAAAATTTATTATCTACCAGAACAAACTCCCAAGGTTGATACCTCACTATAAAAAAAGAATTCTATTGAATCGATTTATTCAGGGGTCAATAGAATTGCGCCACGCGTATTGACTGATCCTACGTACTGGTCACTTGCAAAGCCTTCCTCAGAAAAAACAGACTGGATCGAATCGGCTACCGCCATAGCGCCGTCATCCGAATCTGAAAATGCAAATACTGAGGGTCCGGACCCAGATATTGAACAACCCAAACCACCTGCATCTAGTGCGGCCTGTTGCACTTTAGCAAAGGCCGGAACCAAGTGAGCACGGATAGGTTCAACTAGAGCATCACTAATAGCTCGTCCGAAAAGTTCCCTGTTTTTAGTGTGCAACGCATCGACGAATGCACCAAGATTTCCAAGATTCTGGACAACTTTCCCAATGGGAAAGTTCTGGTTTTTCAGTAGATTCCTCGCCTCAGAAGTTTTAACGGTTGTATGAGGATGGACAACAACTATACGCAGCCATGAGGGAACCGGAAGTGAAATCACGTCTAAAGGATTACAAGAACGAATTAGGACAATACCCCCCAATAAACTAGGCGCTACATTATCCGCATGGGGAGTGCCTGACACGGCAGCTTCGCCTTCCAAAGCGCACTGAATGAGTTGTTCCCTATTAAGTTTGCTGTCCAAAAGATGATGCGTGGCTAGCGCACCAGCAACACTGCTTGCTGCTGAACTACCCAAACCACTGGCAAGTGGCATTTTTTTGTGCAACCACAAGCGCACACCAACGCTATTAGAAACATTAGCTTCCCGAAGCACCGAAGCGGCCGCTATGCATACAACATTCTGTGTGGGGTTAGTCGTCAGATTATTGGAACCATGAACGGCAACGAGTTCAACGCCAATCGTCTCAGCCAGTTCGGCCTCAACTATGTCGCCGGGTTGCTGCAACGCTAACCCAAGGACATCAAATCCAGGACCTAAATTTGACGCAGAGGCTGGAGCAAAAACACGGACTCGTTCCATCACAAAGCTTCCATTTTCCTTTACGAAATCCTTTCATGGCCAACAACTACATGCTTTCGCCAACGACACATAATATGATGACTGTTAACCAATCTTACTTAACCGGAGCCTGAAATAATGCGCGTCTATCGATTTGCCCTCATTTTGGTATGTATCGGCTTCATCGGTTGTGGTTTAACTTTTGATAAGAGTGTACCTGATGTTCCCCTAATCGTAAGTAAAGCGCTTTCCTTCCACGGTGAAGAGATGTTCCAAAGATCATCGATTTCAATGACAATCACATCACTTTCAGGAAGCTTCGAAATTTATTCGACGCGAGACGGGGGAAACTTCGAGTACACGATCACAGATTCTCGGAGCAACCGCCGCGTTACCCTGTCCAACACCTTAGTTCAAGAATGGCATGATGGAAAGCAACTCACGCTAGATGAGGAGGGCGAAAGACGAGCAAGGGCTTTTGTAGATGCACGGGTTTTCTTTCCTCTTTTACCTTTTACATTGCGCGGCGACGACGTGCACTTTAAAGATCTTGGACTTGAGAACTGGCATGGCCAAAATCTTCACAAAATAAAGGTCTTTTTTACCCCTGACACAAGTAATGACGCAGACGACAACTACATGTTTTGGTTCGACCCTGATACCGGTCGCATCGAGCAATTCGGCTACGATTTTAATGGCGGGTTACGCTATAGAAAGGCCATTGAATTTATTCGAGCTGGAAA
>CAYFFV010000030.1:0-17775 GCA_964342695.1 uncultured Vicinamibacteraceae bacterium | reverse complement strand
ATGTGCCGCTTTCGCATTTTCGGTCGGCAACGTTTCATCATGAAACGCTCGAGCCGTAATAGGATCGAGAGACAAATTGAATTGATCCTCCCATCTAAATTCAAAGCGTGCCTTTGAAAGCGCATTATCCCAAGATTGGGCGCTTGGGTGACCTTTAGCGAGATCAGCTGCGTGTGCCGCAATTTTATAACTCACAACACCAGCCTTAACATCCTCTTTATCAGGAAGGCCTAGATGTTCCTTAGGTGTTACATAACACAACATTGCAGTCCCGTACCAACCAATCATTGCAGCACCAATCGCAGAAGTTACGTGGTCATAACCAGGTGCGACATCAGTCGTTAACGGTCCGAGCGTATAAAATGGGGCCTCGTGACACCATTCAAGTTGTTTGTCCATATTTTCTTTAATAAGGTGCATCGGAACGTGACCTGGGCCTTCATTCATGACCTGAACGTCATAACGCCACGCAATTTCAGTCAATTCACCTTGTGTACGAAGCTCGGCAAATTGTGCCTCATCATTGGCGTCGGCAATTGAACCCGGACGAAGTCCATCACCAAGCGAAAAAGAAACATCGTACGCACGCATGATGTCACAAATATCTTCAAAATGCGTGTACATGAAGTTCTCCTCATGATGTGCCAGACACCATTTTGCAATGATTGACCCTCCACGCGATACAATACCTGTAAGCCGTTTAGCCGTCGTGGGTATATAAGACAACAGGACACCCGCGTGAACCGTAAAATAGTCCACGCCCTGCTCAGCCTGCTCTATTAAAGTGTCTCGATAAATCTCCCAAGTAAGATCTTCTGGACGACCTCCTACTTTTTCAAGAGCCTGATAAATGGGGACAGTTCCAATTGGAACCGGAGAGTTTCTAAGGATCCATTCACGCGTTTCTGCAATATTGTCACCCGTAGATAAATCCATGACAGTATCGGCACCCCACAACGTTGCCCATCGAAGTTTTTCTACTTCCTCTTCTATCGATGAACTAACCGCAGAATTTCCAATGTTTGCATTTATCTTGACAAGAAATTTTCGCCCAATCGCCATCGGTTCAAGTTCAGGGTGATTGATGTTCGATGGAATGATGGCTCGCCCACTCGCAACCTCTGACCTAACAAAATCTGCATCGAACCCTTCCCGAAGGGCTATATATTCCATCTCTTTAGTGACAACACCCTTTTTTGCATGATACATCTGAGTAATACCACCCGTTCCCTTTAAGGCTGAACGACTAGGGAAAATATTTGTATCCGTTCTGTGCACATCAACGGGTAATTCCGTAACATTTCCTCTTTCTAACACCCAATCGCGTCGAACCTGTGGGAGCCCATCGATCGATTCTGATTCACGTGGTCCACTCGTGTCGTAGAGCAGCACAGGCGGTTCACCATCGGAGAGTGCTACTTGCCGCATCGGAACACTAACATTTCCCTCAGACACGTAAACACGGCGAGAATTTGGATAGGCATTACCATAATGGGACTTTTCACTAGTCGAATTTTCAACCATCGGAACTACTCCTTAGACTCAACCAACACACATAACCAAGACCGATATTTTCTTAACAACTCTGACTATATCACGGGCCATATGCAAGCCAGAACGACGGCCGGCCAACCCTATAGTAGAATTTACTCATGCGTGTTGCTCTAGGCGCTGACCACGCCGGAATTACTCTTAAGGTAAGACTTAAAGAATTTTTAGACAAACAGAATGTGGCGTATCAAGATTTTGGAACCACATCTGAAGAATCTGTCGACTATCCAGACTACGCGTTACAAGTAGCCCAAAGCGTCTCGTCCGGTATCAACGACTTCGGCATTTTAATCTGCGGCAGTGGAATCGGCATGGCCATTACCGCTAACAAGGTAAAGGGTATTCGCGCGGCACCAGTTGCAGATACTTCAACGGCACGATTAGCAAGACAACATAACAACGCTAACGTTTTAGCACTCGGCGCGAGAAATCTGTCTACGGATCGCGCACTTGAAATAGTTGATGCGTTTTTATCAACTTCATTTGAAGGAGGACGCCATTTACGTCGTCTTGACAAAATTGATGACATTGAAAACAGTTGGTTCAGTTAAACAAAAGACTCGCAAGGAATAAACATGACAAAGACTTCTTCCTGTGAAAATAACATCCTCCAGAAAACGATTGTGGAAACCGACGAGGAAATCAATCAGGTTTTACTAAAAGAAAGAAACCGACAGAACACCGGTCTGGAACTGATCGCATCCGAAAATTTTGTGAGCGCAGCAGTCTTAGAAACAATGGGATCTGTCCTCACGAACAAATATGCTGAAGGTTATCCTGGAAAACGATATTACGGTGGATGTGAATTCGTTGACATCGCTGAAACACTTGCAATTGATCGCGCCAAGGATCTTTTCGGTGCCGATCACGCTAATGTCCAGCCACATTCTGGAGCGCAGGCGAATATGGCAGTTTATTTTTCACTACTTAAGCCCGGAGACACAGTGCTCGGCATGGATCTGGCTCATGGCGGACACTTGACCCACGGTCATCCGCTTAATTTTTCAGGACAGCTGTATAACATTGTCCCTTACGGTGTTAGTAAAGAAACGGAGCAAATCGATTACAGTCGATTAGCAGAACTCGCGCGACAACACAAACCTAAGTTAATCATGGTTGGTGCAAGTGCTTATCCACGTGTTATTGATTTCTCCTTAATTAGTGAGGTAGCCAAAGAAGTTGGTGCCGTCATGGTTACTGACATGGCGCACATCGCGGGTCTCGTCGCAGCTGGAGTTCATCCTTCACCAGTCCCATTTTCTGATTTCGTTACTACAACGACACACAAAACTCTTCGGGGACCTCGGGGAGGATTAATATTATGCCGAGAAGAGCACGTAAAAAAAATAAATAGAGCATTATTTCCAGGCGTGCAAGGTGGGCCATTAATGCACATCATTGCAGCGAAGGCGGTGTGCTTTAAAGAAGCAGCTGAACCGGACTTTGTCTCCTATCAAAAACAGGTTATTGCAAATGCGAAACAGCTCGGAAGATCTTTAGAAATGGCAGGTTTTCGATTAGTAAGTGGCGGGACTGACAATCATCTTGTACTAGTTGATGTCTTTTCAAAAGGATTAACAGGGAAAATAGCAGAAACAGCATTAGAGAACGCAGGCATTACAGTAAACAAAAACACAATTCCTTTTGACGAAAATCCGCCAATGATTGCAAGCGGGATCAGACTTGGCACCCCTGCTCTGACAACCAGAGGAATGAAGGAGGTAGAGATGGAGCAAATTGGAGAACTAATTAGCCGGGTATTAAATTCTCCAGAAGATCTACAGGTGGCTGATACGATCCGCACCGAAGTGGAAACGCTCTGTAAACAATTCCCTCTCTATCCTGAAACTTAGCCTTTATCAACCTCGCAAAATACCGTGAGTACATCAGAAGAAGTTGAAGTCAAATTTCTTGTTCAAAAAGCATTCAGCGACGATGGCCCCTTAGCTGAAACGATGCCAGACTTCGAACCTCGCCCCAGCCAACAGGCAATGGCCGCTGCTGCGGAACAAATATTTTCTGACGGTGGAGTCCTACTCGTGGAAGCTGGAACCGGAACTGGAAAAACATTAGCTTACCTAGTACCTGCCATTTTAAGCCGTCGTCGGATAATAATCTCCACTGGCACGAAGAACCTTCAAGACCAAATCTTTCACAAAGATCTCCCAGCTCTGCGTGATGTTCTGAAAATCCCGTTTACTGCAACCTACATGAAAGGTCGGGCGAACTATCTATGCTTGCATAGATTCAAGGATGTTCAAGAAGACGTTGATTTAAATTTAGATGACAACTCCTATATTGAAGAAATCGCAGAATGGGCAATTCAAACAGAAACAGGCGATCGTTCTGAAATCGAAGACCTTCCAGATGAATTTCCACTCTGGAACAAGATCGCAGCAACCTCAGAAAATTGTATAGGGACCGAATGTCCAAGCTATGAAGAGTGTTTTATTACCAAAATGAAACAAAACGCTATGGAGTCAGACTTAGTTATTGTGAACCATCATCTTCTGTGTGCCGATGCCTCAGTCCGACAAAGTGTTTACGGAGAAGTCATTCCCTCATACAGTTATGTAGTAGTAGACGAAGCACATCAGCTTGAAGATGTGGCAACCCAATATTTCGGCGTAGTAATTAGTAATTATCGCTTCGAAGACCTTGCGAGAGATGGGCGCCGATTTTTTACCGCTGAGAATGACCAAAAATTCGACAGCTCCGGTTACTCAACAGTCAAATTCGAGGAATTCTCTAAATGCGGACAGGTATTCTTTAGCGTTCTGTTGTCGGCAGTCAAAAACAAAGACCGTACAAGAGTGACCGGAGACACGTTGTCTCCAGCGTCTAAAGCCGCTCGTGAACTGTCTGTCTCTTTGGAGAACCTTATAGAACACCTATGTCAATTAAGAGAGACCACTGAAGAAATAAAAGCACTCGTTAGAAAACTAACAGAGTTTAATGAACAACTTTTATTTCTAATGAGCGCAACCAATACAGACTATGTTTACTTCTTAGAGCGTAGACGAAACGGTATCTTTCTACGAGCATCACCTATAGATGTATCGCACATCGTAAATCAATTACTGCTACACCGTACCACAGGAGCAATCTTCACCTCAGCCACTCTAACAGTAGAAGGAACTTTTGACTATCTCCGAAGTCGGCTCGGTATCGAAGAAGCCATCGAACTCAGATTGCCCTCTGAATTTGATTTTTCTGAACAGGCAATTATGTTTCTTCCGCGCAACATTCCAGATCCAAGAAATCAAGATTTCTCACAAAAAATGGCTGAAGAACTATCTAAATTGCTGCAGATTACTAAAGGTAGGGCGTTCGTTCTTTTTACTAGCTATGCCAATCTTCGGGAGGTTCACCACCAATTAGAAAATAATTTACCTTACCCACTTTTGGTACAAGGCACAGCTCCTCGAACAGTGCTCTTAAGAGAATTTCGTTCGACACCGCAGGCTGTCCTACTCGCAACTTCAAGTTTTTGGCAAGGTGTTGACGTATCTGGCGACGCACTGAGTTGTGTAGTAATTGACAAACTTCCTTTCGCGTCTCCTTCCGATCCCATTACAGCCGCAAGAATGGATTTAATTGAAGAAACGGGTGGCAATGCCTTTTCTGACTATCAAGTACCCCTCGCAACACTGACTTTGCTTCAAGGTCTTGGGCGCTTAATTCGTCACCGGTCTGACCGCGGAGTAATGGCCCTCTTCGACAGCCGATTGCATACCAAGTATTACGGACGAAGATTCCTTGCCAGCTTACCGCCGGCGACAATTACAGACGACTTGTTTGAAGTTGAAAAATTTTTTAGAAACTGTCGTCCCTGACGAATCCATGACTGAAATTCAACTTCTTCATCGAATTACAAATAACTGTTTCGCTGTTCATCAGCGCATTGAAAACGCGTGCGCACGTGTTGGGCGTGACCCCCAGACAGTTCGATTAGTTGCAGTCTCAAAAACATTCCCTCTGACACATATCAAAGCAGCCCATGCTGCTGGTTTAACAGACCTCGGAGAAAACAAGGTACAAGAAGCGTTAGAGAAAATTCCAAAACTACGCGACCTACAAAAAGTTACGTGGCACCTAATTGGACATCTTCAATCAAACAAAGTAGTCAAAGCCATAAACTCATTCGCATGGATTCACTCAGTGGACAGCCTGGAACTGCTAAACCGTCTTGAGCGTCTAGCATTAATTCACAATTGCCAGCCGAACGTACTGGTGCAAGTTAATCTTTCGAATGAGCTATCAAAACATGGTGCCTCAGTAGAAATCTGTCGAAAAATATTAAAGGCAAGTCTCAATTGCCAACAGGTAATCGTGAAGGGCCTGATGACAATACCCCCTTGGTCAAGAGAACCAGAACATACGCGTCATCACTTCAGAGACCTTCGGATTTTTAGAGACGAATTGGTGGTAGAAGGCATACCAAGTTCGTTGCTTCATGAATTATCCATGGGCATGAGTAATGACTTTGAGGTCGCGATTGAAGAAGGAGCCACTATCGTAAGAGTCGGTAAGGCAATTTTTGGAACACGGCCGGCGCCCTGAACTACGAAGGTATGCCGCACTTGTGAACAAAAAAACGATTCATTCAATCTGGCGAAAGATTCTGCTCCAGCGCGTTCCTGAAAACACATCCCTCGTCCTTGCAACAAAACGCCTGATCGCCGGAACAAAACCTGGTTCATGCAAAATTGGTTTCTGATTCGCCTGAATTGACCAGTACAACACCAAAGCCCTACCCTTTAGATGTGTGTGGGGTAACGGTCCCCAGAAACGACTATCCTGTGAGTTGTCGCGATTATCACCCAACACAAAGTAATGCCCATCTGGAATTTTTATGGGCCCAAAATTATCACGTCGTTCTATAGGCGTTTCCGTTGGTAACAGTGACGGCACTTGGTTCTCAAGATACGGCTCATTTATAAGCATACCGTCGATGTAAATCTCTTTGCGACGAATTTCTAGTTGCTCTCCAGGTAAACCAATCACCCGTTTTATGAAATCTCGCTCCGGTTCTTCAGGAAATTTAAAAACAACAACATCGCCTCGTTTAACCTTATCGACCGGTAACACACGATATTCAACGTCGTTCTCAATAGGCCCAAACACAAATTTGTTGACCAGCAAGTGATCACCAACCAATAGATTCCTTTCCATCGAACCGGTAGGTATTTTAAATGCCTGAACAACCCATGTTCGGATAAACAAAGCCAAAATAACGGCAATTACAATTGATTCAAAATATTCACGGGTCGTCGATTTATGAAAGGATGCCATCGTTACTCGTCACCAATTTTCAGAACCGCCAAAAATGCTTCCTGCGGAATATCTACGCGGCCGACCTTTTTCATTCTACGTTTACCTTCTTTTTGTCGCTCTAACAATTTTCGTTTTCGAGTAATGTCACCGCCATAACATTTCGCCAAGACATTTTTACGCAAGGCTCGAACAGTTTCGCGGGCAATGACGCGCGTTCCAATTGTCGCTTGAATCGCGACTTCAAACATTTGGCGAGGAATAAGTTCACGCATCTTGCTCGCAAGTGCCCTGCCTCGTTCATAGGCCATCTCCTGATGCACTATAACTGACAACGCATCCACCGATTCACCATTGACGAGAAGGTCCAAACGTACCAAAGGAGATTCCCAATAACCCGTAACTTGATAATCAAGCGACGCATATCCTCTAGAAATTGTTTTTAATCGATCATAAAAATCCAATACAACCTCATTAAAAGGTAATTCATAGGAAATCATGACTCGATTAGACGCATTGTATTCAAGGTTTTTCTGAACACCTCGTTTATCCTGACAAAGCTGTAATATTGCCCCTACATTTTCAGATGGAGCGAAAATCGTAGCCGTAATAATTGGCTCTTCAAGTTTTCCGATACTCGCTGTTGGGGGTAATTTTGCCGGACTATCAATTTCTACAATATCTCCATTAGTTGTTGTGACTCGGTAAAGTACTCCGGGAGCCGTCGTAACAAGATCCATATTAAACTCACGTTCAAGGCGCTCTTGCACAATTTCCATATGCAGCAAACCTAAGAATCCACATCGAAAGCCAAATCCGAGAGCAGTGGAGGTTTCCGGTTCAAAAAAGAATGAGGAATCATTTAATCTAAGCTTGTCTAGAGCTTCACGAAGCTGAGGATATTCGTGTCCCTCTACAGGATATAGACCAGCAAAAACCATTGGCTTAAGCTCTTGAAAACCTGGGAAAGGCTTTTGGGTAGGTTTGGCAACGTCTGTGATAGTGTCACCTATCTTGGCGTCTCCTACGCGTTTGATTCCCGCAATCACAAAACCAACCTCTCCTACAGAAAGCGTCTGAGTTGGAATAGGTTTTGGTGAAAACACACCAACTTGTTCAACTTCGTATTGAAGATTTTCTGCCATCAACTGTATCTTCATGCCTGCTCTAAGCACTCCATCCACAACACGAATAAGAACAATGACCCCACGATAAGCGTCATACCAAGAATCAAAAACCAACGCCTTCAGAGGTTGCGTAACATCCCCGGTTGGAGGAGGCACAGTCTGAACCACTGCTTCGAGAATTTCTTTTATTCCTGTACCTTCCTTCGCACTCGCCCTAATCGCACTAGAAGCATCCAAACCTACAAGATCCTCAATCTGTCTCGCGGCCTGATCAGCCTGTGCACCAGGAAGATCAATTTTGTTAATGACAGGAATAATTTCAAGATTGTGCTCTACCGCCAAGTAAGCATTAGCTACGGTCTGAGCTTCGACACCTTGAGATGCGTCCACTAAAAGCAGAGCACCTTCACAAGCTGACAGAGACCTCGTTACTTCATAAGAAAAATCAACATGGCCAGGGGTATCAATAAGATTCAATATGTAACTGTTTCCGTCTTGAGAATTGTAATTTAGCCTGACAGAATGGGCTTTGATAGTAATTCCTCGTTCCCGTTCCAAATCCATACTGTCAAGAACTTGAGCCTCCATCTCACGTGGTCTTAAAGCACCAGTGACCTCAAGAAACCGATCAGCAAGAGTGGATTTGCCGTGATCAATATGAGCGATAATGGAAAAATTTCGAATGCTTTGATGTTCCATCGAGGTAAATCAGCAATCTGTCACGATGCCATAATTAACGAGAACCTATCTGCACAAACTGCTGCGGATAGGTTGGACCAATATATTCTGCCCGCGGCCGAATTAACCGGTTATTGGCGTACTGTTCCAGTATATGCGCTGTCCATCCCGCAATTCGACTAACTGCAAAAATTGGTGTAAAAAGCTCTGTTTCAATACCGAGTAATGCGTAGGTCGATGCCGAATAAAAATCAACATTCGCATCAATTTTTTTCTCTTCTTTCATAAGCTTCTCGATACGTTCTGAAATTTCGAACCAACGTGTTCGTCCTGTTCGTTCACCAACTTCACGTGACATAACACGCAAGTGAGTTGCACGGGGATCCTCTGTTCGATAGACCCTATGACCAAAGCCAGGGATCTTTACCTTCTTTGACAAAAGATCTCTAATGAAACTATCAACGCGTTCGTCGGTAGCATCCTCACCAATAGCCTCTAACATTTTCATGACCTCGGCGTTCGCTCCACCGTGAAGTGGACCCTTAAGTGCTCCAATACCCGACACAACAGATGAATAGAGATCACTTAAGGTCGCAGCTGTTACACGTGCAGCAAATGTCGAAGCGTTTAATTCATGATCTGCATGCAGTATCAAGGCAATATCAAAAGCTTTGGCTTCAACATCGCTTGGCCGTTCACCATTAAGCATCCATAAAAAATTTGCTGCATGACCAAGCGTAGGATCAGGCTCAACTGGGCTTAAACCCTTCAAAAGACGACCATAAGCTGCAACTACCGTGCTGATTTGTGCGGTTATTTTAATTGCTTTTCTATACTGTGCATCCGAGGATACTGTTTCAGACTCATGGTCAAAATGGGACAACGCCGAAACAAGCGTTCTCAGTGAACTCATCGCGTCCGAAGGAGGCAACAAACGAATCATTCGACGCATTGGTTCTGTTAAAACCCGACCCTTACCAAGATCGGTTTTCAAATCACCAAGTTCTAAACGTGTAGGAAGACGCCTAGTCCATAATAAAAAACAAACTTCTTCAAATGTCGCATACTTAGCAAGTTCATGAATATTTAAACCACAATATGCAAGCACCCCTTCTGTTCCATCTAAATAACAGATCGCAGATGATGTCGCATTAACACCTTCAAGCCCGCTATTGGGTTTTGTCTGTTCGATCATCTGAGATCAACTCCGGTTGTCGGTATTTCATTCTTTGCATTATTAGATTCTCAAGACTATGTCAGTTGTTCTTGACTATACACCTCGTAAGCCAATCCAGTCACCAGAAGTCACTGAGCTACTGATTCGTTCTCAGGCGTGGCGAAAAATTTAATGCAGTAAGATTACACTGCTGCAAAATAGATATAACGCCTACATACAAAAACCCGATCTGGAAAATAGCAAGGAATGGAACGGTCACAAACATCCCTTTCGAGATCGCATAAATCACACCTGCAGTGAAATAAATACCCAAAGTCAATTCTACAAGAGGCTGACAGAAAGCTGACCTGCGATAATTTTTGTCCGCCCAGTGATCTGTGGCATCCATAATGCCGTACTTAGGAGTACGGACAAAACGGTGCGTCTGCCCAAATAATCCGTCAAATACTGCAAGGGTATTGTTAACCGATAGACCAATTCCTACAGCCATGGAGAGTGGAATGCAGCGTAACCTTGACAACCAATCTGGCCGGATAGCTTTCTGGCTATTCAAATAGAAATTGAACATCGAAACAGTCGTAAGATAAAAAAAGATGATATCAACGAACCAAACACCTTCTATCTCTTCCGGCGATCTCACCACTAGAGCTGGAACCAGGAGTAGAGACAATATTAAGAGTAGCGGATAATTGAAATTTGCAGTCAAATGGAAGAAGGATTCAATCTTTACTCTAAGAGGGATAGCAGATTGAAATAACGACGGTAATATCTTGAGACAAGTTTGCACCGAACCTTTTGCCCAACGGTACTGTTGCACCTTGAAAGCGTTCATCTCCACTGGAATTTCAGCGGGCACTACTAGATCTTGAAGAAAAACAAATTTCCAGCCCTCCAACTGAGACCGGTAACTGAGGTCGAGATCTTCCGTTAGAGTATCGTGTTGCCATCCTCCAGACTGCTCAATGGCGCTCCTTCGCCACATACCAGCCGTTCCATTAAAATTAAAAAAACATTTTCCAAAATATCGAGCGCCATGTTCCAACACAAAGTGTGCATCAAGAAAAATCGCCTGAACACGTGTGAGTAAGGAATACGTATCGTTAATGTGTCCCCATCGCGCCTGCACCATCCCAACACGAGCGTCTTTAAATTCCGGAACAACTCTTTTCAGAAAATCTGAAGTCGGAACAAAATCAGCGTCAAAAATCGCGACAAGCTCCCCAGATGCGCGACGCAATCCCTGTTCAAGAGCGCCCGCCTTAAAGCCAACTCGCTCTTTACGATGCAATTGCACGATTGATATACCTCGCAGCGCCCAACGTTTCACCGATCGAGCAACAATCATGCTTGTTTTATCTGTTGAATCATCCAACACCTGTATTTCTAACCGATCTCGTGGATAATCTAGGTTCGCAGCAGCATCTATTAAACGTTCAACAACGTACATCTCGTTGTAAACGGGCAATTGCACTGTGACAAGGGGATACTGTTCTTGATTTTTGGAAACAGAATTTTTATGAGGCTTAATTCCCCTATAGAGGTAAAGTAAGTAGCATCGATGAATGCCATAAATGCTCAGACACACTATGATGAGAAAGTAAGAAGCCAAGAAAATGGATTCGATTGAAGCAGAGACAGCAGGTTCGATAGAAAACACTCGTATGATGAAAATACAGTTCAAGTTGCATCAAGTCAATTAATGGCACACTAAAAAATCTTTCAGCATGAATCAAGATCAAATAATAAAACTCCTGCAATCTATTAAGGATAATGAAACTTCTGTAACGCAAGGAGCAGAAGAGGTTTCAGAAATGCTCCGCCGAATACCATTTGAAAATCTTGGTTTCGCCAGAGTTGATCATCACCGTTCATTGCGACAGGGTTTTCCAGAAGTTATTTATGGTGCTGGAAAAACCCCTAAACAAGTAGCGGCGATTGCAGACACAATCGTAGCCAAAGGTCACGCACTTCTAGTCACAAGAACCGACGAGACCACATTTTCTCATGTTAAAGAACTCGTACCAGAAGCACAATTTAACCTTACCGCTAAAACCATCTCATATAGAAAAGATCACCGCGTTACAGGAGTGGGCACGATAGTGATCGCAGCGGCGGGCACATCAGATTTAACAGTGGCTGAAGAAGCGAAAGTCACCGCTGAGATTCTCGGAAACAAGGTAGACACTTTATATGACGTTGGCGTGGCAGGACTTCACAGACTTCTGGCTGAACAAGAACGGCTGCGAAATGCTAGGGCCATTGTTGCGGTTGCAGGCATGGAGGGCGCATTACCAAGTGTCATCGGTGGCCTTGTTGACGTACCGGTTGTTGCCGTTCCGACTAGTGTTGGGTACGGCACCAACTTTGGCGGAATAACTGCCTTACTAGGAATGCTCAATAGTTGCTCGTCTGGAATCTCAGTCGTTAATATTGATAACGGCTTTGGAGCTGCCACTGTGGCTAGTTCAATTAATCACCTTAAGTGATTATTTCGACTGAAGTAACTGGCTACAAAGCTTCGTTCATGATAAATTGTTTTTCCTCCCATGCACGAAGGTGCACTCCGCTCGCTTGAGTTTGACAAGATCGTTGATGTTGTCTGCCGGTTGGCACTGACTCCGCTCGGTGCAGCACGGCTAGAATCTCTCTGCCCACTTGATAATATCCGTAGTGTAGAAACTGCACTTGCAGAAACCACAGAAGGTGTCGAATATCAAAAATTAAATGGGCCGATTTTAATTGAGTCTTCTTCTGATCTCGATACCATTTTGACAAGATTAGCTATAGAAGCGCTCCCTCTTGAAGCGAAACAATTGCGTAGTTTGGCAGATTTTTTTGCGTCTATGACGATTGTCATTCACAACATTAGACATGCTAAAGACGGTCCGTTTCCTAAACTACTCGCCACAGTAGAAAATTGTCATTCATTCGAAGAGGAAATTTCAGCCATTCGAAAAAAGATTAATAACAAAAATGAAATCGTAGATGAAGGGTCAACTGCTCTCCGTCATATCAGAGAAAAACTTTCCAAACAGGTAAGTCGACTTCGAGCAACCTTGAATTCTTATCTGCGGGGAAAAGCCACCTCAAAATATCTACAGGACAAAATTGTTACTGAACGAGAAGGTCGATACGTTCTAATTATTAAAAATGAACATCGCAATTCAATACCGGGAATTATTCATGGAAGCTCCGGTAGTGGATCGAGCTTTTTCCTTGAACCCTTAAGCACAGTCGACATAAACAATGAAATAGTCGCTCTGCAGGAAAATGAAAAAACAGAAATACAGCGGATTTTGTTATCGCTCAGTGATTTATTTCGTAGACGACCTATGGACGTCAGAAACATAGTTACTGCCGCCATTACAATCGATATCATACAAGCGCGTGCATCATTTTCTAATTTAGTTGATGGAATCGCACCAACTATAACCAAAGAACCGCTTATAGATTTTAAACAAGCTCGCCACCCACTACTGCTCCCAAAAGTCCAAAACACGCTAGATGCATTGCCAGAAAGCAAGAAAACTGCCACCGCTCCAGTTCCAGTCGATATACACGTCACCCCTCCCCATTCTGCCTTAATTATCACTGGACCTAATACTGGTGGAAAAACGGTTGCGCTTAAAACGTCTGGCTTACTTACTTTGATGGCTCTTTGTGGATTACACGTACCAGCAGCACCTGGTTCTAGAATCACTGCTTTTAAGAACGTCTTTACCGATATAGGAGACGAACAATCGATCAGCGCTAGCTTATCTACTTTTTCTGGACACATTAAAAATTTAGTTTCAATGGACAAAAACATAAAACTTCCAACGTTGATCCTCTTAGATGAAAGTGGAACCGGAACTGAACCAATAGAAGGAGGCGCGCTGGGAGCCGCACTCGTCGACCATTTTCTTCAAAAAGGCGCACTCGTGATAGCTACAACGCATAATGAAATATTAAAAACATATGCTGTGACGAATGACGATGTGACTTGTGCAGGTTTTGGTTTTGATTCTAAAACATTCAGTCCAAATTACCTCCTGAACTACGGAACACCAGGTCGCAGCCTATCTCTTGAGATCGCCGAACGACTCGGCATTCCAAATTCAGTTATAGAAGCAGCACGAAAAAAAAGAGAGTCTCGAGAAACCCAACTAGCCGACCATTTAGCAAAAATTGAACAAGACACCAAAATAGTCGCAGCGCAGAAAAAACAGTTAGCAATTGAACAAGAACGTCTTAAAACACTAAATACGAAACTGGCTCAAGATAGAGAAATTTTGGACAAACAATTAAACAACGCTGGGGCAAAACTTGATGATCAGATAGACCGTCATGTCCAGTTGGCAAATAGTCAAATCGACGCTGTCCTTGAAGAATTACGAGACCGCGCATCGGAAATGGAATCTAGAGCGACTCGACGCGTTTCGTTAGGAAATAAACCGTTGACGACAGGTGATACAGGAGTTTTAAGGGCAGACACAAGATCAACCATTCAGAAATCAGCATTAGATGCAAAGCTTTCCAGTAAAGAAGCCCTGTCTTTAAATAAAGAAGTAATATCTGATAAATTAAGCCGACACAAACCAGAGATTAATGCAAAGGTTTTTGTGTTAAGTCTAGGCCTCAACGGGTACGTCAGAAAGCTAAACGCTATGGAAGCCTCGGTAGAAGTTAATGGAAAACGAATTCAAGTACATTTATCTGACATAAGAATATTAACAAACGAAAAAGACCAGAAAAAAAAAGGCAAGATCACGATAAAGTCGCTGTCGTCGGAGAAACCATCTTCCGAACTTAATGTGATCGGTTGCAATGTTGATGAGGCACTGTTACGCACTGAAAAATACTTGGACGACTCAATTCTATGTGACCTCAGACAAGTGCGTGTTGTACACGGACATGGAAAAGGTATTTTGCGGCAATCAATTGCAACATTTCTTAAAGAACATCCACAAGTTGATCGATTTGGAGCTGGCCGACCCGAAGAGGGCGGTGCTGGAGTAACGATAATTCAATTAAAGGAATGAAAGTGGGACGCTTTCCTCAAAGTTTTATCGAAGATCTAAAAGAACACGCCGATATAGTCCGTGTAGTGCAAGATACGGTTCCGCTCAAGAAGACTGGAAATTCGTACAAAGGATTATGTCCATTTCATTCTGAAAAAACACCTTCATTTCATGTGAATCAAGAAAAAGGATTTTTCCATTGCTTCGGATGTGGAATTGGAGGCGACGTTGTAAAGTTTGTGGAATTAAATGAGAAAATGAACTTCAGCGACTCTGTTCTACTACTTGCCGAGAAAGTAGGTTTGCAGGTTCCTGATTTAGATCAGACCAAGGAAGAAAGCGTTGCCACAGCCCAGCGTGAAGCCTTAATAAAAGTACATGAATTGGCGGCGACATTTTTTAAAGAACAACTTAAGACTCCCAACGGAAAACGTGCGGTCCAGTATTTGTCGAAAAGAGGTATCTTTGCCGATACCATCTCACGTCTGGGAATCGGATTCGCTCCTGCAAAACGAGACAGCTTAACAAAACATCTTCTCGATGCAGGGCAATCATTAGACTTATTGCTTACTAGTGGACTGGTTATCCAAAGAGACAATAAGTCTGTTGTTGATCGTTTTAGAAACCGACTAATGATTCCAATTTGTAGAGATACCGGGTCGGTCATTGCATTCGGCGGAAGAGCTTTAGAGAATGGACAACAACCTAAATATCTTAATTCACCGGAAACACCACTTTACACAAAACGTAGAACTTTATACGGTTTACATCTCAGCAAGTCAGACATTAAGCGCTTGGGTTACTCCGTAATGGTCGAAGGTTATTTTGATTTTGCACAAGCTATACAAGCCGGTATAAATACTGTTGTGGCAACATGCGGAACAGCTGTGACCCAGCAACAGGCTCGATTACTTAGACGGTTCGCATCAAAAGTAATCATTAGTTTTGACCCTGATACTGCCGGTCAGGCCGCAACCACACGTTCGGGTGAACTTTTGCTCGCTGAACAACTTCAGGTCAATGTGACAGGGCTTCCACCTGGAGAAGATCCAGACACCTATATTCAAAAACATGGAAGCCAAAAATACATTGAACAGTTGAAAGAATCAAAACCATACCTCGAATATGTCCTAGATCGTGGTTCACTAAAACATGACCTATCAAATGACGGACAACGAAGAATGTTTCTCGATGAGATGCTAAGCATAGCAGCGAGTATCCCTGATGCTGCAACGAGAGATCAGTTTGGCGATAGAGTTGCACATAAAGCTCGTATTATGGAAGACGTAATCCGTGCAGAAATTCGAAATGCCGCTATTTCTAAACGCACAAAACTTGACGACTCAACTGCTGAATCAATTGGCAAAACTATTACTACCGCAGAAAAAGGTTTAATCTGGGCCATCATGCAAGACACTAAGAAAGCTCAAGACGTTTTGTTAAACACCGAACCAGCAGACTTCGTCGGTCTTGCAACAGAAACTATTCTTAAGACAGCCCATACGCTAGCTGAATGGCCAGCCGGCAACGTTTCAAAAACATTACTTGAGCGCTTGAATTCGGCTGAAATCGCTCTAACAAAGCAAATTGGTTTACTGAACGAATCTCCGGCAAGCGCACGAGACTGCGCGATGGAACTTCGGCGCCTTCGATACGAACGTGAACGCGCAGAACTTCAAAATCAGATCGATCATAAGCAGCAGCTGGGAACGCCGGATGCTCTCGAGGAAATAGAAAATCTTTGGGAACAAAAAAAAGATATATTGCAACGTATTGAAGCTCTAGGGGCATAAAACGTTAAGATGTAACACTCTGGGAAGCTAAAACTAAGGAGGGGCTCTTGTCGATTGAAAACAAATACGACGAGATTAAGACACTCATAGACATCGGAAAGGAGAAAGGGTACCTCCTTTACGATGAAGTGAATGACACATTGCCACCTGAGTTAACATCCTCAGAGGACTTGGACGAATTCTTTAGCCTGCTCAGCAATGCAGGCATAGAGGTCATTGATTCTGATCAAAAATACCGAGAAGAAAAACCTCTAGAACGCAACCCTGAAGGAAACGACGAAGCAACACTGAACTTAAATCCCAGTGCACTAGAGAAAAGCAATGACCCGGTCAGAATGTACTTGCGTGAGATGGGCACCGTTCCCTTGCTAACACGTGAGGGTGAGGTTGAAATTGCAAAGCGTATAGAAAAAGGAAAAAAATCAGTCATAAAGACGATCTCGCGTACAGCAACAACTGCGAGAATTATCATCACTTTAGGTGAACAGCTTCGACGCGGCGAGCGAACCGTTCGTGAACTTGTCACATTTCAAGATGACGAAGTCAGCGATTCACACCTTGCTAATCGCGGAAAAAAACTCTTGAATCAAATTGACCAAGTGAATTTAAAATACGATGAAGTCGAAAAAACTGACACCAAACTATCTGGAATTACTAAACGTGACAAACGCCGGTACCGTCGATACCAATGGCGCCATTTACGTGCTGAGGTTGAACTATCAAGATTAATAAGAGACATTGAATTTACAGAACCCGTTAAACGTCAACTTATTCGCCTTATTAAAGATGCGGCTGAAGGCGTGCAACGAATACGTCGAGAAATAGAACTTTTCAACTGTCAGATAACAACAAAGGAAAAGCGCGGTACTCTAAAGGAAACCGACCGTCGGCTCATAAACCAGAAATTACGTGAATTGAAAAGTGAACTAAAAAACAGATCTAATGTATTGGAAGCGAATCCTGACAAGATTAATCGAATGCTTTTAACAATTGTGCGGGGGGAGACCGAAGCCGAACAAGCTAAAGTAGAATTGGTAGAGGCGAACTTAAGATTGGTCGTCTCTATTGCTAAAAAATATACAAATCGCGGTCTACAGTTTCTCGATCTTATCCAAGAAGGCAATATTGGATTAATGAAAGCCGTAGATAAGTTTGAATATAGAAGAGGTTATAAG
>CAYFFV010000029.1:0-19441 GCA_964342695.1 uncultured Vicinamibacteraceae bacterium | reverse complement strand
ACACTAGGATCATCACAATTAGACCCAATAACATCTGACACCGCAAGGGTAATCCCCTCCCCCCGACATGCAGCCGCCAGTCGCCCCCCCTTAATACCTGACAGATGTTTTCTAACAGAATTAACTTCATAAATAGAAAGTCCTGAGCGTAATAAAGCATGTGTAGCCTGCGCTTTTTGCTCTAAAGTCAAATTCGCTACTGGAACAGTGAGACCAGCAGATGCTCCACCCGACAGTAAAACCACCAGCTGTTCTTCCGACGGAACTTGCTGCGCCACTTCAAGAACTCTTCTTCCAGCCATCTCACTAGCTTCTGTTGGAATCGGATGGCCTACTACAATTGTCTCAAATGGCTCAATTTTAGCCTGACTGTTGGAAGTCGCCACTAACCCCCTTTTGACACGTCCTTCGTAGTTCGACAGGAAAGAAGAAGCCATCGGACCAGCAGCCTTACCAGCCGCGATTAGTGTCACTGCAGAACCATTAAAAGCTTCATTGACAGCGTCAGTTTTTAACGCATTTTTGACAAGTTGACCACCTGCAGCACCTTTAATACCGGCCTGTACTATTTCCAACAAATGCCGACGAAGAATACGGAGTGGTTCACTCAGAGGATAATCTTGCCTTTAACAAGTCACGAGCCAACTTCGGATTAGCTTTACCTTGAGTCTCTTTCATCACCTTCCCAACCAAGAAACCCAAAACACCTTCTTTACCTGAACGATAGGTCTCGACCGCCTCAGAATTGCCCTTCAGTACTGATTCAACGGCTAGGCTTAAAACATCTTCATCAGCTATCTGCTTTAGCCCCTCATCCTCGACAATTGACTCGGCGTTAGCACCTGTTTCAGCCATCTTGCTGAAAACCGTCTTAGCTGCCGATCCACTTATGACTCCAGAATCTACAAGTTGAATTAGCTTAGCTAACTCACTTGGATCAATCTTAAAATCATCGATGTCAGCACTGTGTTCATTTAAATAGCGACGGACCGTGCCCATCATCCAATTACCAGAAGCGACTGGATTTTGTGATTGTCGAGCTAACTCTTCAAAATAATTTGCAAGGCCCTGAGCTTGAGTCAACCAACCAGCGGCATCCTCAGCGATTTCAAACTCCTTGATAAAACGCTGTTTTCGCTCCTCAGGAAGTTCTGGCATTACTTTACGAATATCATCCACTAGAGCTTCTGCGACTATAAGAGTTGGAATGTCAGGTTCAGGAAAATATCTATAATCATGAGCTTCTTCCTTGCTCCGCATTGATTCTGTACGGCCAGTCGTCGCATCCCAAAGGCGGGTTTCTTGGTCAATCAACTCTCCTGACGATAAAATCTCAGACTGGCGGAAACATTCATAATCAATCGCTTTTTCTAGAAACTTAAAAGAATTAATATTTTTTATTTCTACCTTAACTCCCAACTCCTTCACACCAACTTGTCGCATTGAGACATTCGCATCACAGCGAAGACTACCCTCTTCCATGTTTCCATCATTGATACCTACCGCACACAAAACACCTCTCAATCGTCCAAAAAAGTCTGCCGCGTCAGAACTTGAATAGATGTCTGGTTCTGTGACAATTTCAATAAGAGGGACCCCACTTCGATTATAGTCAAGGCTGGTCGTGTGAGCCCCTTGGTGAACTGATTTACCGGCATCTTCTTCCAAATGAACCCTATTTATACGAACACATATTTCACGCCCGCTAGTCAGATACTCAACCCTACCCTTTATCGCTAACGGTTCCTCGTACTGTGAAATCTGGTAGCCCTTTGGTAAATCCGGATAAAAATAATTCTTTCTGGCAAAAACTGATTCTTCCTGTATTGAACACCCCAAGGCCAAGCCAGCCCTAATACCGTATTCGACAACTCGTTGATTAAGAACAGGGAGAGCGCCAGGCAAGCCCAAACATACCGGGCAGATATTGCTGTTGGGTGGCGATGAGAAATTTGTACTGCAGCCACAAAAGATCTTTGTCTCAGTGAGAAGTTGAGCGTGAATCTCGAGTCCTATAACGGGTTCGAAGTCCATACAAGTCGGCAAGCTGGTCTATCTATCTAAACAGTTGGCCCTGAAGAAGCAATACCATGATCGACGTCGGAGCCAAATTGCTTAAAGTTATCTACAAACATAGCTGCCAACCGACTCGCTTGAGTGTCATAATCAATAGCATCCTTCCATGTGTTTCTCGGAACAAGCACCTCGGAAGGCACATCACGACAACTAAGGGGAATATCAACATTAAATCGATTGTCCCTTTGAAATTCTACTCCCTCAAGCGCGCCTGAAAGCACTGCAGCAATAATGGCTCGAGTGTGACTAATGCTCATGCGTCTTCCAACACCGTATGCTCCTCCTGTCCACCCCGTATTAACAAGCCATACTTTCGATCCGTGCCTCGCAATACGCTCTCCAAGAAGTTTCGCGTATACCGAAGGATGTCGAACCATAAAAGGAGCACCAAAACACGAACTAAACGTAGCTTGAGGTTCAGTAACCCCTCTCTCCGTACCGGCCACCTTAGCTGTATATCCTGATAAGAAGTGATACATGGCAGCAGGAGCACTCAAACGAGAAACAGGAGGCAACACTCCAAATGCGTCTGCCGTCAGCATAATGATGTTTTCTGGATGCCCGCCTCGACCGGACGGCTCCCAATTATTAATAAATGAAATCGGATAAGCTCCGCGAGTGTTTTCTGTCAGGCTCTCATCATCTAGATCAAGCGCTCTTGTGTCAGGGTCCATTTTCACATTCTCAAGAACGGTACCAAATCTTTGAGTCGTGCCATAAATCTCTGGTTCAGCCTGATGAGACAAGCGAATCATTTTTGCGTAACATCCCCCCTCGAAGTTAAACACACCGCTCCGACTCCACCCGTGCTCATCGTCTCCTATTAAGCGACGGTTTGAGTCACTCGACAGAGTAGTCTTCCCGGTACCAGATAGACCAAAGAAAAGCGCAACATCTCCCGACGACCCACAATTCGCGGAACAATGCATGGGAAGAACATCTCTTTCAGGGAGCAAATAGTTCATTACAGAAAAAATAGATTTCTTGATTTCCCCTGCATATTGTGTTCCACCAATCATAATTAGCCGATCAGAAAAGTTAAGAGTGATAAACACTTCTGAATTAGCACCATGGCACTCTGGATCAGCCGTGACCGAAGGAACATCAATAATGGTAAATTCTGGCTTGTAACCTGAATCACACTTTCCGGCAGAACTGGGAAGAAACATCGTTCTTGCAAAAAGACTATGCCACGCATATTCAGTAATTACTCGAATGCCGAGCCTATAATCAGAATCCGTACCGGCATAACAATCTTGCACGAATAATTCTTTATCCTTAAGCGACCCAAGAACTTTTTCTTTTAATGATTCGTAACTCGAAACCTCCATCGGCCGATTAACACTCCCCCACCAGACACCAGTATCGTTAGAGGGAACTCTGACAACAAACTTATCCTTCGGCGATCTACCCGTATGCACACCGGTAAGACAAACGAGCGCCCCGTCCGCGGAGACCGTTCCCTCCCCGCGCCGAACAGCCTCTTCATATAACGCGGCTGTTCCGTAGTTCCAGTACGTTCGTCTTGGGTTGTATACGCTTGGATTTAAGTTAAAAGAAGACGAGTCAGACATTAAGATTTAATCTAGCGTTACAAATAAAACTCTAATCTAGTCTTTACTAAGACTAATATACGTTCAACGGGCCATCCTAAACGTCTTCCACAAACAAAGTCAACCGAGACGTTCCATTCTTTAAAGAATCTCGCAGCAAAGCCCGATAATATGGTTTACATGCATCAAATCTATTGGGAACGAGTTAGAAGGTCGCTGCGAAAACATTCCCTTACCACTCTCTTTCGACTTTCATTTCTTCTTTTTCTTACCGGCTCTAGCGCGTACGGGTGTGCCTCGACTAAACCCGATGTGCCCTACCTAACACCAGCAAGCGCTGATAGTCAAGCAATCTATATAACTGTTGCCGACAAAAATGGCCATGTCAACAGAATCGAACTTGAAGATTACTTGCTGGGCACAATTCTTTCGGAAGCAAGCTTCAAGAATCTCAACCGAGCTGCCTCAAAGCGAGTCGCAGAAGTACAAGCTATCCTTGCTAGAACCTATGCAATCTCTAATCTAGACCGGCATAAGCATGAGGGCTTTAATCTTTGCTCAACTACGCACTGTCAAGTTCATACTGCACTCAACAAGTGGCCACAACACCTCGTTGATTTAGCTAATGATGCAATAACAACAACTCATGGGGTTGTTATTGGGTATAACAATCTTCCAATCAATGCTGTGTTTCACGCGGCATGTGGCGGTCATACTAGCGACGCAGAAAAAGTATGGATCGGAACAACGCCACCGTATCTACGAGGAGCCCCTGATCGCTTCTGTCATGGTGACATTTCATTACCTTGGACCTTCCAGACAGACCTTGCAACGCTTCGACAACTATTAAATAAAAATAGAAGTAACTCAGTCGGCAGAAATCTCGACCGAATAACCGTGCTCGAGACTGACATCGCTGGACGGGTTCAAAAGATACTATTTGAGGGTGAAAAGACCGCAACACTCAGTGGTGAATCTCTCAGAAGACTTATAACTTCACTTCACGGACCACGGTCCATTAGAAGCACTAAATTCAAGGTTGTTGTTAAAAACAGGCAAGCACAGTTTATCGGAACCGGCTTTGGCCACGGGGTTGGGTTATGCCAAACCGGCACTATGGCAAGAGCTCGTTTAGGAGAGACCCCCCAAGCAATTTTAAAACATTATTACCCAGGCACTACGCTAATCAGAATAGGACAGCCGCATATCTTCCCACTGTAAAAAACCAACAACTCAACTTTAGACCAGCGACTAGGTTATGATTAAAGCACTGGTTGAGTCAGGATCACCTTCACTTAACTAGTAGCTAATTACTGTTTTTATTAACCGATTCTGCTTTTTACAATACTGGTAACCATTACACGTGCCCGCTACCATCTTCCGTAAGGGACTCGACTTAAAACACGACGTTGCGAACGAACTAGCTCGCGACTACCACAGTCAACTCGTCGAAAAGATAAAGGAGTCCAATTACTCTTGGACATCGGGTCGCCTGAACATTTATCTTGCCGAAGATTTTGGCTTCTGTTACGGCGTTGACCGCGCTGTTGATTATGCTTATCAGACACGGCGCCGTTTTCCGAAACAAAATGTATTTTTAACAGGAGAGATAATTCACAATCCCCATGTTAATTCCAGGATGAGAGAAGCAGGTGTAAGATTCCTGAGCGACAAACATGAAACCCTAAACAACCTGACTCCAGAAGATGTCGTGATACTTCCAGCTTTTGGTGTAACAACAAATGAACTTTCACAACTCGAGCAAATTGGATGCATCATTGTTGACACTACATGCGGTTCTGTTCTGAATGTATGGAAAGCGGTTAGACAGTATTCAACTGATGGATACACTGCAATTATCCATGGTAAATATCACCATGAAGAAACGAGGGCAACTGCTTCAAAAGCGCTTGATTCGGGCAAAGGCCGTTACCTTGTTATTCTCGACAAGAGAGAAGCGAAACTTGTGTGTGATTTTATTCTTGAGAAATCTAGTCCCGAACAATTTCTGTCGACATTCGCGACGGCTTGCTCCCCGGATTTCAATCCTCAAACAGATTTACGCCAAGTTGGCCTTGCCAATCAGACTACGATGCTAATGTCAGAATCTCTGGAGATCGGTGACATGATTCGCGAAGCAATAATCACCCGATATCGCGAGGAAAATCTTTCAAAACACTTCAGGGCCTTTGAAACCATCTGCAGCGCGACACAAGACCGGCAGGATGCCGTAACCCGCCTACTGCACAAACAAGATTTCTCTCTTGCGGTAGTCGTAGGGGGATACAACAGTAGTAATACAAGAAACCTAGCCAGAATATGTTCTGAACGGGTAAAGACTTTCCATATAGCCGATGCGTCTTGTCTTGTCTCTACCACGGAGATACGACATCACCACCTGACGACAGCGTTGACTAATAACTCGACACCTGCCCCAAGTGAGACGACGACACGAAACTGGTTGCCCTCTATCGATGCACTAAATGTTGCCATAACTTCTGGAGCATCCACCCCGGATAACATAGTAGGAAAGGTTGTTGAAAGACTTTCAGAACTCGCAGCACTAGAGTAGCCGAGGACTAAATGTACTATCTGCCCTCGCGTAATTAATATCGACACTACCAAGAGTTAGATTTGGCGCTACGTATTTTAAGGAGCCTAATAACCGTGAATAAACAATGCCTTACACTATCTTTAATATTGACGTGCATAAATGCAGCAGAGACTACCGACGCTCAAACACTTCCGGCCGACATTACTAAATATATAAATTCAACAAATATCAATCGTGACATCGCTCCATCTCGCCCCGTTTTTGATTTGACGGTCGACGATGCAATCGAACGGGCACTCAGTAGGAACTTAGATATCGCAGTAGAACGGCTAAACCCACAAATTCAAGATCTTGTTGTAGCTCAGGCTCATTCTGTTTTTCTTCCCACCTTACGGTCAAGCTTCGACTTCAATACAAGCCAAAGTCCATCCCGTTCACAACTTGATGGAGCCGGAAACCTGACCGAACAGGCTGTTGAAAACGAGAGCGGCACTGCGGACATAGCGATCGACCAAGCGGTCAAATGGCGAGGGGGGAGTTACTCTATCGACTGGAACAATGGACGAACTGAAACCAATAACGTTTTTTTCAGTTTCAACCCGAGCTTCACAAGCTCAGTAGGCCTCTCTTACACCCAACCTCTGCTCAGAGGTTCAAGCATTGACAACCAAAGACGTCAACTTCTTGTAAGTCAGCTTGATCGCGACATTTCCGACATCGACCTGCGTGCCGCCATCACAAATACTCTGGCAGATGTGCGAAATGCGTATTGGGATTTGGTTTACGCATCTGGAAGCGTTGACGTACAAAAACAAGCCCTGGAACTCGCAGAACAACTGGTCAGGGAGAACCGGGTCCGTGCGGAAATCGGAACACTAGCTGCAATTGATATAGTTCAAGCTCAGTCTGAAGCTGCGTCGCGAAGACAAACTCTTGCTGAGGCCCAACAAGCCCTCCAAACAGCGGAACTCACATTGAAACAATTATTGGTTAGCAGCACGGACGACCAAATGTGGACCGCTGAAATTAACCCGATTGATCGACCCCTTGTGAGTCACAACCCCATAAATCTTGCAAATGCTGTACAAAGTGCTCTCGACGCACGAACGGACATCGAAAGAACACGTCGTCAGCAGGAAATTAACGATGTGACCGTAAAGAACCTTCGCAATGACACTCTTCCCTCACTTGATCTCGTTGGCTCTGTCAGACTGCAGGGGCAGGGGGGAACTCAGTTAGTTAGTCCGTTTCTCGGTGGCCCATCTAGCACGGTGATTCCAGGCGGATATCGAGATGCAATCAACAATCTTGTTGATGCTGACTTCCCTGCGTGGAATGTACAGCTTCAACTCAATTATCCACTGGGCCGTAGCGCCCAAAAAGCGGCCCACACTAGAGCAAAATTACAAGTCCAGCAGACCCAAGCCCAACTCAAACAAATTGAACTGCAAATTGCAACAGAAGTTACTAACGCAGCTTTACAAGTAGAAAGCATTAACAAGAGAATCGACGCAGCTCGAGCGGCAACTGAACTCGCTAGACAGCAACTAGACGCTGAGGAAACGAAATTTGATGTCGGGCAATCTACAAATTTTTTCGTTGTGCAAGCGCAGCGCGACCTAGCAACAGCCCAAGACACAGAGTTACGGGCAATTCTTGATTATCAAAAATCTTTAATCGAATTTGAGCGAGTTCAACAGACCTCTCTATCACGTGCGGGCATTACAATCGTTGGGGGAGGCGGGTTCTAATTCGAGACCACCTGTAACGTAATACACATCAGTCACTCTTCAAGCTTTTACCGACCAATAATTCTCTAAGTCTTTGTATCGAAGAACCACTGACAGGGTCTACAAAATGTGGCGCAATAGACAATAGTGGATCCAGCACGAAGGACCTCTCACGAAATCTCGGGTGCGGCAACGTCAGTGATTTCGAGTCTACAACTAGATCTCCAACTAAAATAAGATCACAATCCAATGTGCGTGGCGCCCCTTCATATGGGCGCTTTCTCTGCCTAGCTTGTTCGATGTCTTGCAGATAGCCCAATAGAACCTTGGGCAATTCAGGTGACCTCCCTACAACTACAGCGTTAAGATATTCAGGTTGAATGCCATGACCTTGATGCTCGGTCTCTAAAAACTCAGAAACAATCATTTCATCAAGAAACGCACCGATCTTCTTTACACCAAAGGAGAGGTGTCCTCTCCGATCACCCACATTGCTACCCAGTGCAACCACAGTCCACCGGAAACATTCTGCCATCGAAACTGATTATCCTTGCTTGCTACTGGGTTGTCTTGCAGCCTATGCACACTCGGGTCCAAGGAATAGCATTCAATCTCGCAGGCGCAACGTTTTCCCCGCAATCACGACAAATCCCGTAGGTTTTATTTTCTATACGAGAAAGAGCCTCCTCTATTGCCTGAAGAATCTTGGCATCAGTCTGCTTGATTTTTAACTGAATATGAACCTCATTTGTTCCATCAGCTTGGTCCGCCAAGTCACCCTGCCTGCTACTATAGTCGACAGATTTCTGAAGAGGAGTTGTGTTGCTTTCGGCAAGAATTTCTGCTCTCTTTTGAACCAATAAATCTCTATAGATTGCTAGGTCCATTTATTCCCCATTTATGAAAAAGAACCAAACAAGCGATCTTAACACGGAGTGCGTTGTTGTCCAGAACAAACAAAAAGAGTTATTCCGCGTGTAGCGCTGCCAGTGGACGTCGTTTCAACACATCAATACTTGATAAAAGCCCTACGAGCACGACGAGTGCAGTCGTTGCTATTACACCAAAAATATTAAGAGTCACAAAAGGATCCCATGGAAGACTAAAAACTTGCCGCGTAAGCACCCAAGTAAGAAACAATGAACCAATAGAACCTACTACCCCAGCAACAAAACCAAGAAGTCCGTATTCAACAGCCAACATCAATCCAAGTGACCGCGAATCAACGCCGAGGGTCTTAAAAATAGCCGATTCATAAATTCTCTGAAATTTTGTCATTGCCACAGAACCAATGAGAATCAAACTACCACTAAACAAAGCAATCGCACCAACAATCGAAATCGCAAGGGCTACATAATCAAGCATTCGCCTAACGGTGCCAATGACAGTTAAGCCATCAATAACAGATACGTTCGGGTAACGAGACATTATCTGTTGTTGAACAGCAATACGGGCCTCACTGCCTTCTGGTCCTTTTACAAATGCAAGATATGAATGCGGCGCATCACCAAAAGAGCCAGGTCGAAAAAGAAAGAAAAAACCACCATTTCTTGAATCATCCCAGCGCACCTCACGCACGCTCGTCACCCGAGCAGGAAAATTTCGCCCCATCACATTAAAGTGAATGACATCTCCCAAGTTAATATCTCGATCTTCATAAAGGTCCTTCTCAATGGATACTTCTGGTTCTATGGCCTGAGTTTCGTCCCAGAACTCACCAAGAAGGATCTTTTCATTTTCTTCTAGAAATGAACGATAGGTTACGGTGTACTCTCGCCCCAAACCAGCGCTTCGTGCTTCCCTAGCACTGTCAAAATCAAGTGTTTTTCCGTCCACACCTGTTATTCGAGCTCTCAGCACCGGTATCAACCGCAGTGCCCCATCTCCACCACTTGTGACAATTTCTTTAACGCCATCTGCTTGATCTTGTTGCACGTCAATCATAAACATATCCGGACCGTCCTCTTGAAGCTCAAGCTCAAAAGCCCGCAAGATGTTTAACTGGGTCGCCTGGATACCAATAATAAAAAAACTACCTAATCCCACAGAAAGTAGTACTACCTTCGTTTGATTACCAGGACGCCGCAAACTCAATGCCGCATGTCGAATCACAAACCACCTAGATTTTTCTAGAGGCGACACGACATGTTTAACGACTCCAACCAGTCCGTACAAAGTGCACCCAACCAACGAAAATCCACCAACAACGTAAAGGCCTATTTCAAAAGAACCGGCTTGCCATATAGCAAGTAGAACCAGCCCCAAACCAACAAAAGCAGTCGTAACAGTTCTCACCCAATCGAAGTCAGACTCAGATTCGTTGCCTCCCTGTCTCATTAGCAACAATGGCTTTACGTGACGGATCTCTAACAGTGGCACAAACGCAAAAAACATCGAAACCAAGACTCCAACCGCTAGGCCCTGAAGAGCCGCGGAACTACTTATATCTATCGCTATATTGCTGATACCCGCCATCAGAGCAGCTTGCTCTGTTAAAGAGTCCGGCACAGACATTAAGGAGACTTTTGCAAGCCCGAGACCCAAAAAACTCCCTCCTATACCAAGACACAACACCTGCAAAACATAAATTGCCAGCACCTGATAATTCGTAGACCCAAGACATTTCAAAATCGAAATACTTCTGATTCGCTCTTGAATGAAAACTCTCGTAACACTCCAGACGCCAATACCACCCAAAATAACAATACCGAGCCCTACCAGACTGAGATAGTTCTCTGTCCGTTTTAGATTCTCTTGAATCCGATTTCCAGTTTCACTGTATGAACTAACCCTTACAAAAGAGTCTTTGAGATCAACTTGCAATTCGTCTACAAGACTTTCAATACGATTCTCATTCACCTTTAATAAAAGCTGTCTATTCGCTCGACTGGCAACCCCCTGCAAGCCTGCATCCTTCACGCCCACGTAACTAACCAAAATCCTTGGCCCTAAACCAAGTCCCCCCATACGTCGACCCGGTTCTTTTTGAATGACTCCACGAACAACAAAAGACAGGGCACCAATAATCACACGGTCACCAATGGAAACATTTAGTTGGGAGAGTACTTCTGGCGCGACTAAAGCACCGTTGTCTCGTAGTAGATCAAAAGAATAATCCTCTGATCCAAGTAATTCAAAAGCTCCATAAAACGGAAAAGCCTCTTCGACACCTCTAACCTCGACAACCCTAGCAGTAGAGTCAATACCTTCATTTGCACGAGCGACCGTCGTAACATCGATAGTTCTCGTTTGCTGGACAGACTGAACTGAAAGTAATCTCGTTTTAATTACTGCATCCAATTCATCCGACCATGGCTGTTCGGTCCGAAGGGACACGTCGGCACCAAGTACGCTTTTGGCTTCCTTGTCAAGTGAGGTCTGTATGTTTTGAACAAGAGACCGTAACGAAACAATTGACGCAACACCAATCGCAAGGCAAAGAAAGAAGAACGTCAGTCTAGTCCACGAGGCTCTTAATTCACGCCACATCATTTTTAAGACAAAAAGCATTGACATTGAGCAATCACCTGAAAAGAAATGGCGCTTAATGAAGGTCTAACTTGCCATCTCGCATTTTAAGAACTCGGCTAGAACGACTGGTCAGCTCAGAATCGTGTGTCACCATAACAATAGTAGTCCCGAGCACTTTGTTTACCTTGAGAAGCAAATCAACGACTTGTCCACCACTCCGCGAATCAAGATTTCCAGTAGGTTCATCCGCCAGCAGAACTTGTGGATCGTTTGCGAGAGCTCTGGCGATTGCCACTCTCTGCTGCTCTCCTCCAGACAACTGCCAAGGATAATGATCCCCTCGTGCGGTTAATCCAACTTCATCTAGCAAATCCCTTGCTTTTTTAAAAGCGTCACGCTCTCCTGCTATTTCAAGAGGAACCGCGATGTTTTCAATAGCCTTTAATGATGGAATCAAATGAAAGAACTGAAACACAAATCCAACATTCTCTCCTCTAAATTTGGCTAGGCGATCCTCATCAAGGTCAGTTACGTCAACTGTGTCAACAAAAACATGCCCACTCGTCGGCACATCTAAGCCAGCGATTAATCCTAGCAGGGTAGACTTACCGCTACCTGATGGACCAATAATAGAGACAAACTCACCGGCCGCGACAGACAGATCAGTAGGCTGCAAAATCGTCAACGAATGATTTCCACTAGCGACCTTCTTACAAACACCTTGTAATTCAATCATTTTCTTCTCAGGCACGACAGCATCCCTCACAAGACTACTCTGAAATCATCAATTCCAGCACAGACCACACATTATCTGAAACCCTCTGAGCACCTCGTACGTTCGGGTGTATCCCATCGGGCTGATTTAATTCTGGGATACCAGCAACCCCATCCAACAAAAACGGCAGAAAGATTACGGCATGTTGATCTGCTAGCTCTTGAAATACACTGCGAAATGCGTCTGTGTACTCCACGCCAAAATTTTGAGGAGCCTCCATTCCCGCCAGTAGAACCCGGGCGCCTGATTCTCTAATAATATCTATCATTTTCGATAAATTATCTTTCATTTGCTCAACTGGAAGACCACGCAACCCATCGTTCCCACCCAGTGCCAGAATGACTATTTCTGCGTCTCCATTAAGAACCCAGTCCATTCTTCGCAGACCACCTGCTGTAGTCTCACCAGACACTCCAGCATTCTCGACAAAAAAATCATAGCCGGCCTCATCAATAACTGCTTGTAAACGTGCTGGATACGATTCATCCGGTGAAACACCCAACCCGGCAGTCAGAGAATCGCCGAAAGCGACAATCCGCAATCTATTATTTCGGGAATGAAGAACTGTGTTTTCACTATCAACATAGGGCAGTTCTTCATTTTTTAAAGAGGACGAAGCATTGCAAGACGTAACCGTAACCCCGCATAAAGTTACGCTCAAAACAAGCATCACATAACGAGAAATGAATGAATCAACTAGTAATTTCATAAGTCTTTCTATATATCGTACAATTTAATTCGAATGCCTGTAATGGATGTACGGCTAAATATCCTCATGGAAGAAATAGGCCTTTATGAAAGTATTCCTCTGTTAAAAGATTGTTCTATCATTCGAGGAACCGAGCATAAGTCCTAGGCGATATGACACTCTTTCGGCTAGGCTTTCAAAGACAACACAAATGACTCGCTTTATTACTTGCTTGTTGACTACACTAGGAGGCATGGCAGTGTCGGTACCCACTGCCCAAAATACTAGCCTTTCTGAGGGCATTACCGCTATCGAAGGCGTGAAGGTCGGCCATCACACACTCAGCGAACGTCCAACTGGATGTACTATAATTTTGACTGAATCCGGTGCCACTGCCGCGGTCGACGTCAGGGGGTCTGCACCGGGCACTCGTGAGATTGCTTTACTTGATCCAACAAACACTGTTAACCAGGTCCATGCCATTACCCTTTCCGGTGGCAGCGCGTTCGGACTTAGCGTTGCAGACGGGGTTATGCGTTACCTTGAAGAACGGAATGTCGGGTACGATACAGGCTCCGCAAAAGTTCCTATAGTTCCTGCCGCTATTCTTTACGACCTGAATTTAGGGTCTGAATTATCAAAGAGACCAACTGCAAACTGCGGATACGAAGCCGCTCGAAATGCAAGTGACGACAAAATACAGGAAGGGAGCGTCGGAGCAGGTGCTGGCGCTACTGTTGGCAAACTAGGCGGGCCACAGAGAGCAATGAAAGGTGGTATAGGAACGTCTTTGATTGAGGTCCCTGGTGGCATCAAAGTTGCCGCTCTAATGGCTGTAAATGCCCTCGGCGACATTGTCAACCCTGATACCGGAACAATTATTGCGGGTGTTCGCACTATTGATGGCCGAGGCTTTGCCGATGCGTCTACCCTCTTAAGACAGAATTTTTCCCGACGGACAAATCATGAAAATACCACGATCGGAGTTGTCGCCACTAATGTTACTCTTAATAAAAGTCAGCTTGGTTTGATTGCGCGAATGGCACACGACGGAATGGCTAGAGCCGTCCGTCCATCTCACACACCAAGTGACGGAGATATCATTTTTGCAATCGCTACAGGACATATCCAAGGAGAAGCAAATTTGTTGCAAATTGGGAGCCTAGCTGCCGAGGTGACAACCGAAGCGATTATACGAGGAGTTAGCACCGCAAATAGTATTCCCGGCTATCCTTCTGTTCGGGACTTTCAGGGAGGTGTACACTGAACGCTGCCACACTCGCCATTATCGGATTAGCAGCTCTTTATCTGGGCTACCACTTTTACTCACGATTTATCGCTGAAAAAATCTATCAGCTAGATCAAGAATTCAAGACACCAGCACACTCAATGCGGGACGACATAGATTACGTACCTACAAACCGCTTTGTTCTTTGGGGACATCACTTTACTGCGGTTGCTGGCGCAGCACCAATTATAGGACCTGGAATCGCTGTCATCTGGGGATGGTTGCCCGCATTTCTGTGGGTTGTAATAGGCACGATGTTCTTTGCTGGAGTCCATGACTTCGGTGCCATTTGGGCGTCGATCAGAAATCAAGGTCGGTCTGTCGGCTCACTCACCGGAGACGTTGTTAGCAATCGAGCACGAACATTATTTATGATCGTTATCTTTCTTCTTCTGCTCATGGTTAACGCTGTCTTCGCTGTTGCCATTGCAAACGAATTTCAAGCAACACCCAGTAGTGTCATACCGGCATGGAGTGCTGTATTTGTTGCGATTGTTATTGGAATCCTCATTTATAGGATGAACGTAGCAATTACATGGCCAACCGTAGTCGGCACTATTGTTTTGTATGCCGTGATCTACCTTGGAGAAGTGGTTCCGGTCGAGCTCCCGGCACAGGTGCTAGGTTTAGCTCCTGGGGCACAATGGATTCTGATACTTTTCTTTTACGCAGGCGTCGCATCGATGCTTCCGGTCTGGCTTCTATTACAACCTCGTGACTACATAAACGGAATTCAGCTATTCATCGGGCTTGGCATACTTTACGGTGCAGTCTTAATCGCCAGTCCGACGGTCGTCGCACCCGCCATTAATCCTAATGTTCCTGCCGCGACTCCTCCCCTACTTCCACTCTTGTTCGTAACGGTTGCTTGCGGTGCGATTTCTGGATTCCACGGATTAGTCGGCTCTGGGACAACATCAAAACAGCTTGACAAAGAACCAGACGCACGCTTTGTGGGCTATTTGGGATCCGTCGGAGAGGGTTCTTTAGCACTTGTAGCCATTATTGCGACCACGGCCGGATTCGCGACTCTAGCGGACTGGGAAACTGTTTATCAGACTTATAACACTCAGGGCACCGGTGCATTCGTTCGTGGCGGTGCCCAAATTGCATCAGACGGCCTTGGACTACCCTACGGCTTTGCCCAGACGCTCTTAGCCGTGATGGCCGTCCTTTTTGCGGGAACAACGATGGATGCAGGCGTACGTCTTCAACGGTACATCGTCCAAGAATGGGGAACCATCTACAAGATTCCTGTTTTGCAAAATGGTTACGTCGCAACAGCGGTCGCTGTTGGAGCATGCCTTGTACTGGCGTTCGGCGCTGGTGGAGCAGGTGGCACTGGAGGAATGATTATTTGGCCATTATTCGGCACGACAAATCAATTACTAGCAGGACTTACCTTGCTGGTTGTAAGTGTCATGCTCGTAAAATTAGGACGACCATCTCGCTACACCATGATACCCATGGTCTTTGTGACTACGATGGCATTTCTCAGCGCTCTATTACAGCTCTGGGATTTATACAGTGCCGGAAACTACTTGTTACTCTTGATCGATATTCTCATTGTCATTGCCGCCATCTTCGTCATGCTTGAGGCCTCCTCAGCTCTTATGCGCGAGAAACGAAACCTCGCCAGTCGAGATTCCTAAAGCCATGACAGGACGAATGGGCATAGTCGGCGGCAAATTCAGAACTTTATGGACTGAGTTCTGTGGACTCATCACAGAATTTTATGTCTCTCCATATCGTGGTGCCATTGCCCGTTCGCGCCGCGATGAAGACGATCTTTTTATGCTCTTCGTCTACTCCGAAATGATGGGCATACAAAATCCAGCGACCTACTATACGTTGGAGTTACAGCCAATCATGCTAGAACGCTTTCATGATTGGCACACCCGCATGGGCATGGAGCATTCTCCCCTTGACGATTTTCGTTGCTGTTAATCTCATGACTGACTTATTAAAACTTCACTGATGCTCAAACACCTATTTGAGCGTCAGCTTCTGTTCGTTGGAGGCAAAGGCGGTGTTGGCAAAACAACCATAGCTGCTTCCCTAGCCATTGAGGCTGCAGCACAGGGACACCGCTGCCTCTTGGTTTCCACTGATCCCGCCCATTCGCTTGGTGACATTTTTCGGCAACCAATAGGCGACCGCATCCTATCGCTCGACAAAAATCTCTGGTGCCTCGAGATCGATCCCGAGTCTGAGGCAAGCCAGCACATCGAATCTATAAAGATTCAAATGAAATCCGTAGTGCACCCCCGGCTTTACCATGAAGTCGAACGCCAACTTAATTTCTCTAGAAATGCACCCGGCGCGGTAGAAGCCGCTTTGTTAGAACGAGTTGCCAATTTGATGGGTGATGAAGGCAAAAAGTTTGACCTCGTGATCTTTGATACGGCTCCCAGTGGGCACACTGTTCGCCTTTTATCACTTCCGGAAATAATGAGTGCCTGGACTGAAGGCCTGCTAGAACATCGTCAAAGATCAGAACGTCTATCGACAACGCTGAAGAAGTACTCTGAAGGCGATGACCTATCATTAATTAAAACAACCCAAGATGACGATCCTGATAGTCCCAACGCAAAGATCTATAGGACACTTCAAGCTCGCCGGCGCGTATTCATAAACGCTAGAAACCGATTACTAGATCCTGCACTGACGGCATTTCTCTTGGTCCTTAATACTGACAAGCTGTCAATTCTTGAGAGTCGTAAAGTCGCTACGACTCTTTCTGAATTCAACATCAATGTATTAGGACTGGTGGTTAATCGCGTCCTACCTGACGATGCTGACGGTTTTTTCATCGAACGCCGCCGAAAAGGTGAGCAACGGTACCAAACGGAGATAGAAAACATCTTTGCCGAACTTCCTCGTGTGAATATTCCTCTTCTCGAACAAGACGTACACGGATTTGATGCACTCAAAAATATCGGCCGTTTTATTCGACACGGTTGGAGCTCTACTTAGAACGGATAACTATTTGTTTCTATCACCTTTGTCAGTCACTGTTACAGCTTTACTCATCTATTGGGCAGCCTACAGATTCTATGCCCTCTATCTCGGTAGAAATGTTTTTGAAATTAATGAAAAACGTCAGACGCCCTCCCATACACTCCGAGACAACATCGACTATGTCCCCACGAATCGCTTTGTCCTTTTCGGGCATCAGTTTGCTTCTATTACTGGACTATCTCCAATGCTCGGCCCAGCAATCGCAGTTATCTGGGGCTGGCTGCCAGCAATGGTCTGGATAGTGATCGGAGCAGTTTTCATCGGTGCGGTACAGGATTTCGGTGCTTTGATTGTATCAATTCGCGCCAAAGGATCATCCCTTGGAAAAGCGACTGAACAATTGGTTGGACCACGTGCGAAAACACTATTCCACCTCGTGATCTTCTTTCTTGTCGCGCTCGCAATGGGAGTCTTTGTTCACATCATCGCCACATTATTTTCACCACCCTTCTACCCGCAGTCAGTCATGCCAACCGGGTTACTTATCTTGTTGGCACTAGCGATGGGCGTCGCGGTCTACCGCCTAAATTGGAACATCTTGCCGATCACCATAATTGGCTTTCTACTAACCATCTGCTTAGTCCCCATTGGCATCATCTACCCAATAACTAACATCTCCATCTTTGAATGGAAATGGCTTCTATTACTGTACGCCTTCGCCGCCAGTGTTCTTCCCGTCTGGACACTGCTACAACCCAGAGACTATCTCAATAGCCTTTTATTACTGACTGGCATCTTAGTAATGTACCTTGGGTTTTTTGTTACAAACCCTGTATTCGTAGCTCCCGCAATCGATTACAGCCCGGACGGCGCTCCTGCAATGTTTCCTTTTGTATTTGTTGTAATCGCTTGTGGTGCAGCTAGTGGCTTCCACGCGTTAGTGTCTTCCGGGACCTCAGCAAAACAACTCAACAAAGAATCTGATGCTCCATTAGTGGGTTACGGTGCAATGCTCGGCGAATCACTAATGGGACTCATGGCAGTTTTAGCCTGCACCGCTGGTTTCGTTTCTCGTGAAGAATGGCTAGTTCGATACGAATCTTGGCAAACTGCCGACAATCTCGGGGCGAACATTGCAACTTTCATCACCGGAACCACTAGGTTTCTTTCGACTATCGGAATAAAAGAGCAACTAGCAGAAGTAGCAGTCGCTATTTTAGTCGTGTCATTTGCTTTAACATCACTCGACTCAGCGACACGACTACTTCGTTACAACGTCACCGAAATGGGAGAAACCTTTCGCGTCTCATTTTTAAAAAATAGATTCGTCGCTGCAGCAGTGGCGGTGGTTGCAATTTGGTTCTTCGCTTTCTTTAAGGTTGGCGAGGATTTCGCGGGACTCATTCTTTGGCAATTATTTGGAACGACAAATCAATTACTTGCTGGACTCGCACTTCTCGCAATAACGGTGTACTTATTCCGCCGGGGCAAACCGGTCATTTATACAGTAATTCCAATGTTATTTATGCTCCTATCGACCTTGTGGGCAATGAGCACAAATTTGATAGATTTTTGGAGGCAGGACCAATGGCTGTTATTCACTACAGGCACAACACTCTACCTGCTAGCCGTCTGGCTGACTATTGAAACAGCATTTGCCATGCAAAAGTTTAGGAAGGCCAAAAAAACGGAACGAATGGAAGTTCATTTTTAAACCAGAGAGAAAGAGGTTTGCTCCATGGTGCCAGGAACCACTAAACTTCACTTAAACCTAGTCGGCATTAAATCCGAACTAGCATCTTATTCAGCGATGGAGGCTTAACACGTGAATCCTTGGCTTGCCGTTCTAATCACTTTAGTTGTCTCGTTTGGACTGCATATTCTTTTTGTTCTTGCCTTCCGCAGCAAGGATTGAACCTAAAGAAATTCCGCAGTAAATTCGATTACACGCAAAATCTGACAACCACCTCTCCCACTTCAATCATCCAACGCAAACGTAAACAACACATTACCGGCTGCTACACTGACAAACTGAGTGTCGTCGACCTGGTAGCTGATAGGGCCATTGTGTATGACGCCTCCAAGCGTCGACCGCCACAACAACTCTCCATCTCGTGCATTGAACGCATAAAAGTAACCCTCTCGACCACCAGTAAAAAGTAAATCTGAAGCCGTCGTGAGAATACCACTCGTTGTCACATCAGTCATTTCAAACGACCAGGCGCGCTCACCAGTGCGAGGGTTCAACGCCACAACAGCACCTGTCCCGGTCTCTTCGGTTGTGTTATTCACTTGCGCACGTCGCAGAGAAGGCGGACTCGCCGCGCCTTGGATTGGCGACTGAG
>CAYFFV010000028.1:0-20074 GCA_964342695.1 uncultured Vicinamibacteraceae bacterium | reverse complement strand
AAAATGCGAAAGCGGCACATTTCTGTTCGATGTGTGGTCCCAAATTTTGCAGTATGGAATTAACGCAACAACTTCGTGATTTTGCGTCGGAGCGTGGATTAAATGAAGATGAAGCTGCTGTCGAAGGTATGAAGGAAAAATCTGCTCAATTTAAAGAGAATGGTCAGATATATGTAACTGGCAAGTAAATCGTAGGCGCTTTTATCGTTCAAGTGTTGCTGCTGCCTGTGGGGCCGGAACAATCTGAATAATCGTGCGGAAACGTTCCACCTTAGAGTCTTCAGATAGATGTAAATAACCTTCCGAGTCATTCCATGTGTAATCCTTGATTGTTACCCCTGGTGGAAACGCCATGTCTTCTTCCTGAAATCGACCGATCTCAAACATGTGGGTTGCGGGGGCGTCAAAAACCTGCCTCCCTCTTTCGTCTAATACAACCTGATAGTACTGGACCATATCAGAGAAATCTGTATTACTTCCAAAGAGAAAGTACCGTTGCCCCATACTGGCGTCGTATGATCTAAGAAAAGTTGCGTTCGGATAAACTGGAAATCCCAAATTTTTTTCCATGGGAACCGAGGATTCTTCTTGAGGGTTTACTTGCTCAGCAGGAATTTGAGGTTCTCCCGCCACGGTAACAACCGTCGAGAGTGAGATTCCTGTACAGATTATGATGAGAAATTTACGGATCACTTACTCCATTATGGGAGGGTGTGCGCTTTGGTGCAAGCAGGTACGCCATTATGTGACTTTCAAGAAAGAGAGATATTGGTGTGTGTAGACGGGAAATAAAATAAAGATTATTCTATTTTTATTATGGCCAATACATTTAAGACCGGACTGCTCTTAGTTTTACTTAGTGCGTTGTTTCTAATGATTGGGCGTGCGCTTGGAGGTCAAGTTGGTTTAGTAGTTGCCTTTATTTTCGCTATTGTAATGAATTTTGGGTCCTATTGGTTTTCAGATAAAGTCGTTCTCAGAATGTATAAGGCAACCGAAGTTGGTTCTGGCCATCCTTTGTACGAGATGACGGCACGATTGGCACGGCAAGCCAATTTACCGCTACCGCGTGTTTATGTCATACCAACGGATTCTCCTAATGCTTTTGCGACCGGACGAAATCCCCAGCACGCTGCGGTAGCTGCGACTGAAGGAATTATTCGTTTACTTGATGAGCGTGAACTTGAGGGTGTAATTGCTCATGAACTTGCACATATAAAACATAGGGATATTTTAATTAGCTCGGTTGCTGCGACAGTTGCTGCTGCAATAATGATGCTGGCCAATATGGCCCAATGGGCTGCGATATTTGGTGGATTTGGTGGCCGAGATCGAAACGATTCAAATCCGATTGCTCTGTTAATAGTTGCTATTGTTGCCCCTATGGCAGCTATGATGATTCAGATGGCTATTTCTCGATCCAGAGAGTTTGCTGCTGATCGCGCGGCAGCAGAAATTATTGGAACCCCGTATGGATTAGCAGATGCATTAAAAAAAATTGATGCAACTGTAAGGCGGGTACCTCTTGATGCTAACCCTGCTACGGCACATATGTTCATCATGAAGCCATTTTCTGGCCGAGGAGTATCTTCGCTTTTCAGTACACATCCGGCAACTGATCAACGTATTAAAAAATTACTCGGCCAAGGATAGGATTAAGGCTTTTATCGAGTCTTTTGGAAACCGTTGTAGAAATTAAGAGCCTCGCTGCGGGCGCTGTTTTATAAGGTGGTTCTCCAGTAATCAAGTAAATTTTTTAGTGCATCTTTTAAAGAGATTTTTGGTTTCCAGCCGATCTCGGTCTTAATACGAGAAAGGTCACCAAGCAGCAATTCATTATCGTTCGGACGCAATCTTGTCTGATCAACATGAATCGAAATATTTTTATTGGTTTCACCTCGTAGTAGATTTAGAACTTCTCTGATCGAATATGCCCGACCAGAGCAAACATTGTAAATTCGACCAGGTTTCCCTTTTTTCATTAGATGCTCATACGCGGCAACGGTATCTCTTACGTCTGTGAGGTCACGTTTTGCCTCGAGATTTCCGACATTGATTGTTGCAGGCGTCAATCCTTTTTCAATTTGTACGATTTGTTTTGCGAAACTTGAAATAGCGTATGTAGCAGCTTGTCTTGGTCCAAAATGTGTAAAAGACCGTGTGATAATAACGCTAAGGCCTTCTCGGACAAAATGCTTTGCGATGAGTTCCTGTCCAAGTTTTGAGACGCCATACGGACTTACTGGTTCTAGAGGAGAAGTTTCATGCAGCGCGTTTGCTGATGGTTTGTACACCAAGGCAGAACCTGGTATCAGAACTTTAGAATCAGGTGATACTTCCCGAACAGTATCCAAGAGTAGGTGAGTGCCGTAGACGTTGGTTTTTAATGCTGCGCTTGTGTTTTTCCAAGAGCCATGAACAGTGGCTGCGGCAGCACAATGATAGATTTCTTGGGGACGAATTTTCGATAAAGATTCTCTGAGACTTGATTGATTCAGGAGATCAACTTTATGCCACTGGACAGAGCCAAGAACGTTGTTAGACGAACTTGACGCAAGCTTGGACGATGAGATTGGTGAGTCTTTCAGATGCCACCCGATTAAAGTTTTTTCAGGATAATTTTTTGTGAGAAGCTCGAGCAGGTATGTTCCGACGAATCCCGTTGCTCCAGTTACTAACACTGTACTCAATTGGGCACTCGCCTATTCGAGATTTCCGTATTGTTTTTTATAATAGGCACGAAAAATAGGATCATCTTTAATGGTTCGCCACCATGATTGATTGTTGCAGTACCATTCAACGACATTTGGAAGTCCGTCGGAGAGATTGATTTGTGGACTCCATCCTAGCTTGTGTAATTTGTTCGTGTCCAATTGGTAACGACGATCATGCCCAGGCCTGTCGTCAATATGTTTTATTAAAGAAAGCGGTCGGTCAAGTATCTCTAAGATGCATTTAGTTAGTGTTCCATTTTCCATCTCATTATTGCCACCGATATTGTAGACCTGACCTGGTTCTCCATGTTTGAGCAAGAAGTCGATTGCGTGGCAGTGATCTAGCACATGCAGCCAATCTCTGACTTGATGTCCGTCTCCATATAAGGGTAGTGGGAGGTTGTCCATAGCATTTGAAATAAAAAGTGGTATCAATTTCTCCGGAAACTGTCGGGGTCCGTAATTATTGGAAGCTCTTGTGATTAAAATCGGAATGTCGTAAGTCGCCCAGTAGCTATAGGCTAATCTATCTGCGCCGGCTTTACTTGCAGAATATGGATTACGTGGACGCAACTCGTCTGTTTCTTTTGAGGTGCCAGTCGGCACGTTACCGTAAACCTCATCGGTCGACACTTGAACGAAACGTTTTAGCCTTTTTGCAGATCGGGCTGCTTCGAGAAGAACAAATGTTCCATATATATCTGTATTTATGAAAATCCCTGCCTCTTTAATGGCCCGGTCGACATGGGTTTCAGCGGCAAAGTTGAAAATAAATTGAGAATTCTTAACCAAAGGACCTGACACGCTTGAATCTGCGATGTCGCCGTGGACAAAATGGTGGCGAGGATTTTTGAGAAAATCATTGAGATTCTCTCGCCGTCCTGCATAAGTTAGTTTGTCTAAAGTGGTGATGTGCCAGCTCGGATGTACTTCTAGTGCGTAGCGAACAAAATTACTTCCTATAAAGCCAGCTCCACCCGTAACTAAGACATTAACCATCTTTTCTGGACCAGTCGTACGGGAGTTCACCGTGCGGTGCAAGCCGGTACTCGTCTGGATTCTCGTAATCGTATAACTCCGTGGAAACATTAATGACTCTCGATGTTTCAGAGCTAATACATTTCCACCCGTGGTATACAAGATTCGGAACTTGGACAAGCATCGGGTTAAGCGAGCCTATAAAAAATTCATTCGTTAAACCTTCAGTAGGTGAATCTTTACGAGTGTCAATGAGTACGAGCTTAATCATGCCTGCAATGCAGACAAAGTTATCGATCTGAGTTTTGTGGTAGTGCCAAGCTTTAACGGCGCCGGGGTAAGTGGCGGAGAGATACACCTGGCCAAACTTTTGAAAGTAATCACTGTCATCTGAGCGAAGAATTTCCATCAACCATCCTCGTTCATCTGGTATCACCTTGAGGTTCTTAGTTTGCACACCTTCAATCAATGGTGTCTTTTGAGGTTCTACTTTCGTTGAGGTTAGATTATTTATCATGATTGATTACCAGCGTATTCCGATTTCTGAATTGTCGCCTAGCATGAATCTGTATGCTGAAGGTTTCATTGGTTGTCGGTAAATCCGCACATTTTTTCCTATGAGACTATCAACGATCCGATTTGATAAGTTCGTGATTACAGCTTTTTCAAGGACAATGCTATGTTCGATTTCAGAACCTCGTATTTCAGAATTCTTCATTATTGATGTAAATGGTCCGATATACGCATTTTCTAGAACTGTTGCTGAACCAATAATAGCTGGTCCACGAATTACTGAGGACCGAATTAAGGCATCTTTTTCCACAATCACTTTTCCTTCAATGCTACTGGCACCGTCAACAGCTCCATCATTACGGGGGGTAATTGTTTCTAGAATTAACCGATTTGCCTCAAGCAGATCTTCGATTCTCCCAGTATCTTTCCACCAGCCTTTAACGATATGAGGACGAACCGTTAAATTATGGTCAATAAGGTCTTGAATAGCGTCGGTTATTTCAAGTTCATTTCTGGAACTCGGTTTGATTCGTTTTACAGAATCAAAAATTTGACTTCCAAATAGATAAACACCAACTAAAGCCAGATCTGTTTTTGGTTCGCTCGGCTTTTCTGACAATCTAATAACACGATTATCTGTTAGTTCTGCAACACCGAATTGGCTAGGATTTTTCACTCGAGTCAACAAAATTTGAGCGGCAGGTTTGTTGATTTTGAACTCTTTCACAAAGGGTCTGATGCCTTGAGCTAAAAGATTGTCCCCGAGATACATTACGAATGGTTCGTCTTTTAGGAATGACTCGCTAATCATTACGGCATGAGCCAACCCGCGAGGAGCATCTTGTTCTATGTAAGTGATTTGTGCTCCCCAATGTGAACCATCGCCTACCGCATTCTGAATAGCTGTTTTAGTATCGCCAACGACGATGGCAATTTCTTTAATGTCTGCTGCAACAAGTGCTTCGATACCATAGAAAAGTATTGGTTTGTTGGCCACTGGTACTAATTGCTTCGCACTTGTATAAGTAAGTGGACGGAGTCGTGTGCCTTTCCCTCCACTGAGAATTAATCCCTTCATCGTGCTCCTTGTCCTATCCCAAATGCTCCCAGTACATTTGAAAATCCACCTAGACCAGCAAGCGTGAATGAAAGATTAAACCTCTTGTCTTGTGGGACCCTGGCGCGTCTTCCCATTCCTTGAAAATTAAACGTTTGAAATTCTGCACTGATACCACAACATTGAGCGTTGTAGTACGCGAGAATTCGTTGTTGTAGATACCTGCCCTGTCGGACATCATAGTGAAACGAATAAACTCCGCCGACGGTGTTATTTCTAGTGTTAAAGTTTGCACGCATGTTCAGATAATGATCAAGTTGTCTCGGGTCGTTAAAGCCCCGTAATCCTTTTACAAAACGACGCTGGCTCCAGCCTGCGGATAATGCGCCAAGCCCACTTAAATCGACTGAACCTTCTGCGCTGATCGTCCGGATGGCTTTAAATTGAGTGTCGTACTCGGCGCGCATTGAACCTGAGAGTGAACGTTTTGGTTCAGTTCTAACTATTAATGAGACCGGCGAAAAATTACTTGGAGTGGTGTTATTAAAACTGGTACGGAATCGTCGATCAAATTGTGAGGCATTTGCATCAGTGTAATAACTTTGTTCGATTCCTACACTTAAAATTTCTCGTGCGACAGAAACGTTATTGCCACTAGGTTGCTTGGCATAGAGCCGGTTGTTGATTCCGTAACGTAACTGTGTCACGCCACCTACAATCGCATCGATGCCTTCGAGTTGAACGATGCGATTAAAATCATCCACGGCACTGATTCGTTGAAGAGCAACCCATGGTTCAATGACGTGCTTCATTCGTTCTGAGTATCCACTATTTGGCGTGTCCCAGACTTTCACAAAACTAGGACCTGTGATATGTGATTGCAGATCAAAGAAACTTCGTCCGATACCTTCGTCGATTTGTGAGGATGTATTACCGTACGTGTCAAGGCTTTCTGTCCAATAAGTTCCGCGCCAGCCGACAGATGAATTTATTGTTAAAAACGGCCATTTAGTAAAAGGAATTTGCAATACTGGATTAACATCGAATCGGTCAAGTCCTGAATCAACGGTGATTTCAGTCAGGCCAGGAACACCTCCTCCAATATTTGGAGTGTCTAAATTTATCGTTGAGCTTCTCATTAGGTGCACGTACTCAGAATTTACGGAAAAGTAAAATGGGGTAAACGGAATTTCTCGTTGACTTTGATCAAAGGTGATGCGAGGTCCTCCGCCCCAAAGTGCAGATTCTCTGTCTCCAAAAAATGTTTCATTAAAATCGAAGGTTCCACTGAGTTGGTAAAGGCCCCATGAGCCGGCTATATTTGCGCTCATGGTTCGTTCACGACTGGATGCTTCAAAGATATTTGTTTGATACTGTTGTTGGACCGTCACATCTGAAAAATAGTCGATCTGACCACGAGCCGTTAAATTATCTGCGATTTGGTGGCGCATGGTTCCCCTGACTTCATAACTACGTCGTGCCGGAAAATCCGTTTCGACGCCATTAAAAGTTTGGGTGATTTCGCGTTCATTAAGGTAGTACGCGCGCAGAGAGCCTTCAGAACCTGAATCGAAAATATACCTATATTCGGCCCCACCTCCTTGCCCCGTCGAGGTAAACCAATCGTGATAAAACGTAGCGTCGTGACTGCGTCCCATTGCCCAAAAGAAGGCATTGCTCAGACTTGTTCCACGGAATGTCGATGCTCCATAGGTCGGCATTAAAAAACCGGTGGCCCGATCTTCTTGTTGAATTGGGTAGTACATGATGGGCAAATAAAAAACTGGAACCCCTTTGATTTCGAGCACAGAGTTTCTAAGAAACGCATGCGCTTCTAGGTTGAGTGTTAGTGAGTTTGCAGTCATTTTCCACCGTGGAGTTGGTTGAATGCAGCTTGTAAATCCCCCTTTTGTAAGGCGATAGGTCCGCGGTCCAAGTTTTTCAATAGTTTCACCATAAAAAAGCATGTCAGGTTCTTGGGTTCCGAACATGCTACGTTCTATTTCTTCCTCACTGATGTTGACGGAGCCAGATGCTTTGTAAAAAATAGCAGTTAGTTCTTCTGTATCGAACTCAACTTTTTCTGCCGCGATCCGCCCACCGTCTCCTGAGTAAACAACGTTACCAGTTGCCACCAGGAGATTTTTGTTTGGATAAAGATCCACCTGATCTGCAAAGAATTGATAGCCGTCACCATCTATTTCAACTTCACCAATAAGACGAAGATGTTCTTCGCCAAGTTGTTCAATTCGGTACTGCCGGGAATCGAATGTGAAACCAGGTAATATTTGGGCTTGAACTTGACTTGATGTAAGTGCTCCCAATAAAACACTTGCACGGAGAAATTGGTTCACTGTAAATAGGCGGTTCAGGGCTATCATTGGGGTTTCACTTGTTGCAAATTTAAGTCAACCATTATTTCGCCAAGCAAGTACACGGATCCTACGACACCAACAACATCACCGTGTTCACAAGCATCCAGCAACGCACTTTTAGTTGAGGTAGAAATAGCGGTTCTTAGTTCGGGGCGTACTTTTCGAATCATTTCCAAAATGACACTTGGTTCGCATGCTCTCGAATTCTTCAATGGAGGACAAGCGAGATAAGTCACCGAAGAGCCCAAAGCGTTAATAATACCCGTAATATCCTTGTCGCGAAGGGAAGAGAAGACAAGAGGAATACCATCTGGCCAAACTTCATTAACATAATCAGCAAAAGCTTTTGCCGATGCTACATTATGGGCTGCATCTAGTAAAATTTCTTTGTTTGATGGAATTTTAACTAGCTGAAGTCTTCCAGGCCAGTCTGTATTTTCCAATCCTTTACAGATAGCGTCGCTCGAAACTGCTATACCATGGCTGTTCAGTGCTTCTAACAGCCGTACAGCGACAATGGTGTTAATAATTTGATGCCGTCCGCGAAGCTTTAGATTTATTTGTGGATATTTACATGCCGGTGTTTCGAGTTGAAGTCTTGATATTCCTCTATCAAAGATTACTTCAGACTGGACCTCTTTTGTCGCTTCTATGAGAGTACTTTCTTCTTCCTGACATTTAAGTCGAAAAATATTAAGCGCTGACAATTTTTTTTCACCAGTTACAACCACAGTGCCTGGTTTAATAACGCCTGCTTTTTCGAAGGCAATATCTTCGATTGTTGTGCCTAGGTACTGTTGGTGATCGAAATCAATAGATGGAATGGCTACCGCTTTAGGCGTCACAACATTTGTTGCATCGAATCGACCTCCCATTCCAACTTCAAGAATTGCTATCTGAACAGCAGCTCTTCGAAACAAAGAAAGGGCGATCGCCGTAGTTGCCTCGAAGAAGGTAGGGGGGCTAATGAGGTCGCCTGTCCGAAGTAAGTTTTCGGTGATGTTACGAAATCTTTTAATTTCTTCAATCAACGTTTCCCGACTAACGGCGGTCCCACCTATTGAGAACCGTTCTTCTAGACAGGTCAGATGTGGGGATGTATACCGTCCTGTCAGGTATCCTGCGGAAGAAAGAACAGAATCTAGCATAGCTGCTACGGACCCCTTACCATTTGTTCCCGCGACAAGTAGTGAGGTAAAGGATTCATCGGGTCGGCCAAACCCGTCTCGCAGGACCCTTATATTATCTAGTCCCAGCTTGATACCAAACCGTTCGAGGCTATAGAGGTAGTCGATTGACAGAATGTCTACCCTGAAAGTAGTTCTTGGTCTAAGTTTTTAGTTGTCGATGCATTAGTTACAGATGCGCCCATAAAGATAAGAGATTTTTTAATTGTCTCCTTTAGAGATCTTCTGTCAACTATCATGTCCAGCATTCCATGTTCTAGGAGAAATTCACTTCGTTGGAATCCTTTCGGAAGTTTTTGCCGGATTGTCTGCTCAATAACTCTGGGTCCAGCGAATCCGATTAAAGCATTTGGTTCAGCGATATGCAGGTCAGCAACCATTGCAAAACTGGCTGTAACTCCACCGGTCGTGGGATCTGTGAGCACCGCTATATATGGAAGTTTCGCCTGATCAAATCGACCGAGCGCAGCACTTATCTTAGCCATTTGCATTAGCGACAGCGTACCTTCCATCATTCGCGCGCCTCCTGAGCAGGCGACTACAATCAGCGGCATCTTTTCCTTCAGGGATCGTTCTATTGCACGAGTAATAATTTCGCCAACGACTACTCCCATACTTCCACCAATAAAACCATATTCCATTGCCACAATTGATAATTTGATGCCCTTAAGTGTTCCTACGCCAGAAATTGCAGCATCCCGTAGGCCTGTAGAAGATTGTCCAGATTTTAATCGTTCTTGATACGGTTTTTTATCTTTAAATTTCAGAGGGTCTGTTGATTCTAGGTTGTCATCATATTCTTTCCATTTACCCCCATCAAAAAGTGAAGAAAGCCGCTGTGAGGCATTCATGCGGAAGTGGTATGAGCATGAATTGCACACACGCATGTTTTTAATCAAATCTTTTTCATAAAGAATTTGATTACAAGATGGGCATTTTACCCATAGCCCTTCAGGGACTCGGCTAGGTTCAGCCGATGACACAAGAGGTTTTCGTTCTTTTTTAAACCAAGCCATCGTAGGTTCAGCTTAGAGATTTTAATGACTGTGGGTCAAGCAAACTATGGTTTAGTGCGGGGAACGTAATAGCGAGTTCCTTTTCCCATGTTCTTCAATTGTTTAACCAAATCATCGATTACAGAGTCTCCCCATGTCAGGTCGAAGTCTGAGGTTTCAATAACAAGTAATGGAGTAGCAGAGTAATGATAAAAGAAATGGGTATAGGCTTCATTGAGCTCGCCAAGATATTCGTCGTCCGGTACGGGATGATCGGGGTCCTTCTTTCTAATAGCCCTGGCTCGTCGTCGTAACAAGTCTGTCGGTGCTTGAAGATAAACAACCAAGTCTGGGGTAATTACGTCGGTTGCAAGGAGATCGTACAAGCGTTGATAAATAAAAAGTTCATTATCATCGAGATTTAAGTACGCGTAGATCTTATCCTTATCGAATAGATAATCAGAAATCGTTAGTTGACTAAATAAATCTGTTTGCTGAAGTCTTGATTGTTGGCGATGGCGCGCTAACAGGGAAAACAACTGAGCTTGGAAAGCGGCTCCTGATCTTCCTCCGTACAAATCCGAGACGAAAGGGTTTTCGGTTTCGTCGAGGACCATTGCAGCATTTAATCTGAGTCCAAGATGTTGTGCGAGTGCGGTCTTACCCACACCGATTGGTCCTTCTATGGCAAGATAACGAAATTCCACTGTATGACGAAGTATAGCAGTCGTTAGTGCGTGCTATCATGAAACAATAGTTATTAAAGGATTCTTACTTCGCCATTGTTTCATTTGAAATGAATCAAAAATATTTTTTGAGAGTTTTCGTGGCGTGCAGCACTGTTATTCTGGTTTCCATAGGATGCAGTCAAATTCCCTCTGTTAAACCAGTTTTAGAACCAAATTTCAATCAGAAACTTACTTGGATTCTCAGTCTTGAAGACCAGCGCATATTACGCCTGCCTGATCAAATAAGTCTAGACGAAAGTATTTTTTTGGAATCACCAGAAGTGATACTAAAAAAGGTTGGTCCTGACTTGATCGAGTTAGTCAAGGATCCTCATCCAAGATTACGTAGGAGGGCTGCGCTGGCGCTTGGTCGCATAGGGCTTCCAAGGTCTGTCCCTGCTTTAGTTGAAGCGCTGTCTGATTTTGAACCCGAAGTTCGTCAGATGGCGGCTTTCGCTCTCGGACTCATAGGAGACATTCAAGCCAGGGATCCACTTGTTGCAGCGCTTGGCGACGTTTCTCCGCTAGTGCAGGGTCGAGCGGCCGAAGCGTTGGGGCGCGTAGGGGCCTTGGAGGCTGTTCCCGCGATAGAGGAAATGCTTAGCCATCATGTTACGGCTACCTTTAACGTGGATCCTGAAGAATTGCGATATCCCCAGGCGCCTGAAGTTGAAGCATTTAGACTTGGTCTTTATGCTTTAACTGATCTCAAGGCGTACGATTCTATTGCCGAGATAGCACTGAAAGATGATGGCACACCCTTAGTATGGTGGTGGCCGGTAGCCTATTCCTTAGCTTCTCTAAATGACGTTAGGACTGTGAAGGCGCTGACGGCATTTGTTGAAATTCAAGGAATTATTGGTGTGTCATATGCGGCAGAGGCTTTAGGAAGACTAGGGGATCAGTCCGCAGTTCAACCTCTTATAGAGTTATTGGATTTAGAACGTCGTAATAAGAATGTAGTGGCGACTGCACTTAGGGCATTAGGTCAGTTTAAAGATCAAGCGGTCACGGAAGAGTTGCGACGTTTTGTCGTTACAAAAAATTTAGATCCGATGCTTAGGATAGAAGCGATTAATGCACTTCGCGGGCGTCATGATGAGGCGTCTGTCGACATTTTTGTTGAATTGATGACTGATTCATGGGCTCCGATGCGGGCGGCTTCCTTACGGGCTCTGGCAGAAGCTCAATCGAACAGACTCATGTTGATTTTATCTGGGCTTGAACCTGATAGTGACTGGAGGGTTCGAGTTGCTTTAGCTGAAGGGCTTGCAGGAGCAGATAAGGCTCTAGCTACGACTCGGCTGATGAGTATGTTGTCGGACCCTGATCGACGTGTAATTCCGGCGGTGTTGTCCGCGCTGGTTGAATTAGAGGCCCCTGGGGTTGAGGCTGTGTTACTCGAACACCTAACGCAAGATGATATTGTTATCAGAAAATCTGCAGCGAATTTACTTGGGTTCATTCAATCCTCTTCAGCCGAGATAGCGTTACGAGAGGCCTACCTTAAAGAGACAAGTGAGCGATCTTATTTAGCTAGGGTGGCGGCCCTTAAAGCCCTTAAAAAAATTAATGGTTCTATTGCGAAGGAAGTTTTAATGTTGGCGCTTCACGACGATGAATGGCCAGTACGTGTTAAGGCAGCCACTTTATTGGATGAAGGTGCAGCACATAAGAACTACCGTGAGACCATTGAACCGGTTCCTTTTGATATTGATTATTCGGCACCGCACTTACTTAATCCGAAGTTCTCTCCCCATGTTTACATTGAGACGGAACGAGGCACCGTACAGATTGAACTCGCAGTTCTTGATGCACCTCTTACGACTGACAATTTTATGAAATTGGCTAGGAGTGGATTTTATAATGGATTGCCTTTTCATCACGTTGTTAGGAACGACTTGCTAAAGAGTGGAGACCCAAGAGGTGACGGACACGGATTTTCTGGAAGCGCCCAGAGAGACGAAGTGAATCAAGTTCCCTTTCTTCGAGGAACTATCGGTATTTCCCGTGAGTTGAAGGATGCGGGAGGAGGTCAGTTTTTTATCACTCAGATTCCGCGCCCAAATTTTGATGGTGACTATACTGCTTTTGGTACTGTGATAAATGGTATGGAAATCTTAGACAAACTTGAGCAGGGTGATCTGATTAAACAGATTATTGTTTGGGATGGTGTCCAGCCGCCAAACCGAAATCCTTAAAAAAGAAAAAAGGGGGCTAATAAAAGCCCCCTTTTTCAGGTAGTTAACCTGAGTTAGCGCTTCTTTGCACCCTTTTTCTTTGCTACTTTCTTCTTAGCAACCTTCTTCTTTGTAGCTTTCTTCTTGGCAGCTTTCTTCTTTGCAGCTTTCTTCTTTGCCATGCTTCCTCCTTGGAGAATGTGGCTGCTCAGCTTAGTTCTAGAAATTACACATCACAACAGGTGGGCTGAGCCGACCACCCTCATACTATATGTAGATTATCGATGAGAAAATATGTGTGTCAAGCACAAAATTGATAGAAAGTCAAAAAATTTATGTTGTGAAAATAAGATCACAATCAAAAAGAGAGAAAATATTTGCCAAATTGTGCATTTTAAGAGACCGCCGATCGGTATGTTTCAAACTAGATGGTCGAGATGGGTTTGTTTAAGTGTATGACGCTCTAAAGCTAATTCTATTAATCGGTCCAGTAATTTTGAATACTGTAATCCTGATTTTTCCCAAAGCTTTGTGAACATACTAATGTTAGTGAAACCAGGAATTGTATTTATCTCATTGATATAAAGATCTTTTGTTTCTGGATTCATCAGAAAATCAACACGTGCCATACCATTTGCATCGACCGTTCGAAATCCTTCCCGTGCCATTGATTGGACTTGCTTAATCTTCTCTACATCCAAAGAGGCAGGAATCACGATTACCGAACTGTCGTCTAAGTATTTTGCTTCATAATCGTAAAAGTCTCGAGTGGGAATAACTTCACCAACAACTGAAGTTTCAGGTTGTTCATTTCCTATCACCCCGCATTCGAATTCCCGAGCATTTACCACGGCTTCTTCAATGACTATTTTGTGATCATATCTGCCGGCTAGTTCGATTCCTTCAATCAAACTGTCTGTATCAGTTGCTTTTGAAATCCCTACGCTTGAACCTAGATTTGCTGGTTTTGTAAATATTGGATACCGCAAAGATTTCTCGATTTCTTTCAGCAAATTAACTCGATCGTTTTTCCATTCAGTTGAAATCATTACTTTGTGTTTAACGATGGGTAGTCCGTTTGTTGCGAAGAGTGATTTTGCTATTGCCTTGTCCATGCTTACTGCCGATCCGAGCACTCCGGAGCCGACGTAGGCTACATTTGCGAGTTCAAAAAGACCTTGCAGGGTGCCGTCTTCACCAAATGGTCCATGGACCACAGGAAAGCAGACGTCAATACCATGTGCGTCAATGGTGGCTCTATAGTTCTCTTCTCTCAAATTTTTTTGAGGTTGAACAGTTAAGAGCTGTGATTCACCTGGAGAGGCCAGAAAGTGAATACTCCGACTCCATCCACTTTGCGCGCTAGAACTTGGCGATAGCAACTTTGACTTTTCGATAATTTCTGCGGCAGAAATGCTTGAGGGTGGTTTGTCCACCAGAGACCACGAGCCATCTTTGTTTATACATATAGGAATTAATTCATAACGATCCGGATCAAGATGTGTGAAGATTGCGGCAGCGGAAGCAAGAGACACTTCATGTTCCCCTGATCGGCCACCGTAAATCACGCCCACTCGTAATCGTTTCACCACGACACCCACATTTTTATTTAGGTTGATATGGAAATCTGGTAGGAAATATAGCATTAGTATAACTAAATGCCAGAATCATTCGAATTTCGTCTAAACCACATTGATGGACGTGCCCGCTCTGGTGAACTTAATACTGCTCACGGTGTCGTCAGGACACCAGCGTTTATGCCAGTCGGAACGAGTGGTGCCGTTAAGGGATTGATACATCGTGATCTGCTAGAAATTGGAACCCAGCTTCTACTTGCCAACACTTATCATCTATATCTCAGACCAGGTAGTGACCTCATCGCAGAAAAAGGAGGCTTGCATGATTTCATTGGTTGGTCTCGTCCGATGTTGACTGATAGTGGAGGTTTTCAAGTTTTCAGCTTGGATAAAAAACGTACTATCAGCGAAGAAGGAGCCTGTTTCCGTTCTCATCTTGATGGATCAGAGCATCTGTTGTCGCCTGAAAAGTCGGTTGAAATACAAGCCCAATTAGGAGCGGACATCGCAATGGCATTTGATGAATGTACGCCGTATCCCGTTTCAGAGAATAAAGCACGAGAGTCCATGGAATTAACCGTTCGGTGGGGACGTCGTTCACGGTCGAGGTTTCTTGAAATTAAGTCTGGCGCGAACAGACAGATGATGACAAATCGTGAACAGGTTCAGTTTGGAATCATCCAAGGTGGTGTCTATCCGCATTTGCGAAAGGAAAGTCTTGAAGCAACGCTTGAGACTGGATTTGAGGGATATGCTCTCGGCGGATTGAGTGTTGGAGAACCCACAAATCTGATGAGGGAGTTGGTGGGTCAAGCGGTCCCTTTTCTTCCTGTTAAAGCGCCTCGCTATCTCATGGGTGTAGGGAAGCCAGATGATTTAGTTGAAATGGTCCACTGTGGAATCGATCTTTTTGATTGTGTCTTGCCGACTCGAAATGCTCGTAACGGACAACTTTTCACATCGATGGGCCCCATCAACATCAAAAGAGCACAGTATTTTAAAGATGAAACCCCTCCTGATGTTGAATGCAATTGTTACACTTGCCAGAATTTTACGAGAGCCTATTTGCGGCACCTGTTTATTGCGAATGAAATGACTGCAGCGACTCTAAACACCTTACATAACCTTCACTTTTACCTTGACACCATGAGACGGATTGGTGAGGCTATAGCGTTTGGCTCGTTTGAAAAATTCAGACAGAGCTTTCGTGAGAAGTATTTTTCCGAACTTTAGTGCGTTCTAAAAGAATTTTTATACTATGGGTTTAGATCAAGTATCAACATTGTTTGCAATGGCTCAGCCGCAGGGCTCTCAACCGTCCTTCTTGGTTTCGCTAATGCCCTTTGTTTTAATCTTGGTAATTTTTTATTTCATCATTCTCCTGCCTATGCGAAGGCGCCAACAGAAAGTTCAAGAATTTCAGGCTGCTCTAAAGGTTGGGGACAAGGTGGTTACGACGAGTGGAATCTATGGGGTCATTGCAAAACTTGGAGAGCGTTCTGTTCATATTCAAGTTGCTGACAAAGTACGCATTGAAGTATCAAGAGCTTCCGTTGGTGGGTATCAAGGCCAAGATCCAGTAGTGGCTGACTCCCCCAATACATAGGTTTAAGACAATGAGTAAGAACATTCAATGGAAGGTGCTTGCGGTAATTGGGGTTACCGTTTTGTCGGTGCTTGCACTTTACCCGCCGCAAGAGAAGATCCGATTGGGATTGGATCTCGAAGGCGGTGTGCACATGGTCCTTCGAGTTCAAACTGATGATGCCCTTCGAGTGGAGACTGAGACAGCAGGTGAACAGTTACGCGAACAGTTAGATCTGCAGGGTATCGTCGTTACTTCGTTGACAGCAGCGGATTCGACAACTATCCGCATAGAGGGTGTTCCTCAGGATCGTGACGCGGAGTTTCGCCAGACGGCAGAGGATCAACTGTCTGCGAATTACGATCGACAAACAGGATCGCCAGGTGTTTATAACTATGTGATGCGTGCGCCAGTTGAGTCGACGTATCGGGATGAGTCTGTACGACAGGCGTTGCAAACTATCGAAAGACGAGTGAATGAACTTGGGGTCGCAGAGCCGATCGTGGCACCCTACGGGGTAGGTGGTGACCAGATTTTAGTGCAATTGCCAGGAGTTTCTGATGTTGATCGTGCGAAAGAAATTATCAGAAATACTGCACTGCTAGAACTAAAGATTGTCGAAGATGGTCCTGCTGGGTCAAGAGAGGATCTGTTGGCAACTAGAAGCGGGGTGACTCCGCCAGACATGGAGATCGTTTCGGGCATTTCTGATTCTCTAAACTCCAGCGCTTCGATAGGGACTAGCTATTATCTTGTGCGCAGAGTAGCTGCGGTTACGGGGCGCGATCTACGAAATGCACGAGCCTCTCTAGATGAATTTAATCAGCCGGCAGTGAGTTTTTCCTTTAATCGCGATGGCGCACGTAAGTTTGGAGATGTGACAGGCAATAATATCGGTCGAAGTTTAGCAGTGATTTTAGATGGGCGGGTCCAGACTGCCCCTACTATTCAGAGTCGTATTACAGATGAGGGACGTATTACGGGGAATTTTTCACAGCAAGAAGCAGCAGATCTATCTTTGGTATTAAGATCCGGGGCATTACCTGCTTCGCTAACATATTTGGAAGAACGGACCGTTGGACCTACCTTGGGTGCAGATTCGATAGAAGCGGGTGTGGCGGCTTCTGTTGCTGGTCTTTTAGCTGTTGCTATTTTCATGTTGGCTTATTACAGGTTATCCGGCATTAACGCAGTTGTTGCGGTGGCGATGAATCTTCTTATTTTAATGGGTTTTATGGCGTATGTTGATGCTGTTTTAACATTGCCAGGAATTGCCGGACTGATTCTCACGATTGGAATAGGTGTTGATTCTAACGTCCTTATATTTGAGAGAATTAAAGAAGAATTAAGGTCGGAAAAAGGGGTTCGAGCTGCTGTTGCGTCAGGTTTTGACCGAGTACTACTTACAATTCTTGACACCCATGTTGCTTCTCTAATTGCCGCAGCGTTTTTGTTTCAATTCGGGTCCGGTCCTATTCGAGGTTTTGCGACTACTCTTGCGATCGGACTGATTTCAAACGTTTTTACAGCTATGTTCGTATCTCGCACTATCTTTGAGACTCTGTTGTCTCGAAGGCGGGTTAACACATTGAGTATATGAACATTAGATTAAGGATAAGGGACTAATAACCGGTGTCGCTTTTTCAAAAGCAACCAAATTTTAATTTTCTTGCGTGGCGGTGGCAGGCACTGACCCTGTCGCTTGGGCTAATTATTGCTGGTGTTGCCGTTTTGGTGACCCGCGGTGGTTTGCCATTAGGGATCGATTTTTCTGGTGGCACTTTAGTAGTCCTTGAATTTTCTGGTTCTACAAGTGAGGACACCGTACGCGAAGCTCTAATTTCGGTGGAAGGTGAAAAAATTGTTCAACAGTATGGTGGTATCGATGCCAACCAGATAATGGTTCGGTTGCCCCAGACCGGTCCAGAGGTTGGAACAAGCCTGGAAGATGGCGCTCTCGCCGTTCGCACTGCGCTAAACGAGAGTGGAATGACAGATTTTGAGGTTGTCAGTCAGGAACTTGTAGGTCCGGTTATCGGTCAAGAGCTTCGTCAACGAGGGATTCAGGCCTTTGTTTTTGCGATGCTTGGTATTCTCGTTTATATCGGGCTTCGGTTTAGATTTAGTTTCGGTATCGGTGCCATTGTAGCGGTTGCACACGATATTTTCGTGACGGTGTCGATGTTGATGTTTTTTGGCTACGAATTGTCTCTCAACGTGGTCGCCGCGATGCTAACGATAACAGGGTATTCAGTTAATGATTCTATCGTTGTGTTTGATCGAGTTCGAGAGAACCTTAGGAGGATGCGACGAGACAGGTTTGATGAACTTGTAAATACAAGTATTAATCAGACTCTTGCCAGAACTTTAATCACATCTGGCACGACTGGATTCGCCGTTTTTGCTCTATACATTTTCGGGGGAGAGGTGCTCAAGGGATTCGCATTTACAATGATTGTCGGAGTAATTAGTGGGACCTATTCAACCATCTTTATCGCCGCTTCGATTGCCATTTTTATAACGCAAGGGCGAAATAATCGTAATCAGTCAATTCCGTTAGCTCAAAAAGGTTCAAAGGTGCAGCCCAAGTCGAAACGTCGCACTCGAAAGGCCAATGCTTCCTAAGTTTTTTACCTGCGTTGTAGGTTGGCGGTGACCCTTCTGGAAGCGGCGCTTCTTGGGGTCATACAAGGGCTGACTGAGTTTCTCCCCATTTCAAGTTCCGCACATCTTATTTTAGCGAGAGAAATTTTTGGATGGGGAAATGAAGAAATTTTCTTAGAGTTTGATGTTGCCTGCCATGTTGGTACGTTATTAGCGGTCTTATTCTATTTTCGAAGTGATATTTTGGCGATGAGCCGTGCGACTTCAGTACTAGTTAATGGCAAGTCATCAAAGGCTGCATTTCTGTTACGGAATATTGTAATTGGAACCATTCCCGTGGCATTGGTTGGGTTCCTCTGGGCTGATCTTGTAGAGGTATCTTTTCGGTCGATAACCGTTGTCGGTGTAACGTTGGCACTTGGTGCCTTCCTCATTATATTTGCTGAGTTTAAAGGAACTAAAAGATACGACGAAACGGCGCTTTCGCTGTGGGAAGTATTACTGCTGGGAATTGCTCAAGCAACGGCTCTAGTGCCTGGCGTTTCTCGTTCGGGAGTGGTAATCGCTGTGGCGATGCTCTGTGGGCTTCGTCGAGATAAGGCGGCAAGGTTTGCATTCTTACTGGGGATTCCGGCGATTCTTGCTGCAGCTGTTCGTTCAGGGGCAATTGTGATGGTTCAGGAAGAGGTTTTCTCAGCGGTTCTTCCGATGATGTTGGTTGGAGGTATTGTGTCAGCCCTTGTCGGGTATGTAACGGTTAAGTACTTTATATTTTATCTTGAAACGTATTCGCTTAATATTTTCGCTGGCTACAGAGTTTTGTTGTCTGTAGGTGTTTTATTGTGGGTTTTATAGAGTCTTTGACTTAGCTAACTTTCTGCCAAAATTTTGGCACAAATGCCATTACGGCTTGACAGTCAGAAAACAGGGTTGTTACGCTGACGCGTTCTGAAGTTTATGTTCAGTCCAGATCTAGAGGTTTGAATGGAACAGCAATTATTCTATGTATTTGGTTGGGGTGCTCCTGTAGTAGCGGCCCTCTTCGCTTTTATCCTAGCTCGCAGTATTAACAATCGAGATCCTGGTACTGAGACGATGCAGCGCATCGCAGCTTTAATCAGATCTGGTGCCATGGCGTTTCTGCGCACTGAGTACACTGTCTTGGCTGGTTTTGTTGCGGTAATGTTTATCATTTTAGTTCTAGGTTTGCCACAGACGGCTCTCCAGACTGGGATCAGCTTTCTTGTAGGTGCTCTTTGTTCGGCGACTGCTGGTTGGATCGGCATGCGCACGGCAACGGGTGCTGCTGTACGAACAACATTTGCGGCTACCAAAAGTCTCTCAGACGCGCTCCGTGTCGCGTTTTCGAGTGGCTCTGTTATGGGTTTAACCGTGGTCGCGCTCGGGACGTCTGGAGTTGCGACGCTGTATTTCTTGTTCGGTGGTCTTGGAACAGAGGGTCTTTTTGCAGTAGAGGCATTATTTGGATTTTCACTCGGAGCATCCTCGATAGCATTGTTTGCGCGCGTCGGTGGCGGTATTTTTACAAAAGCAGCCGATGTTGGAGGCGATCTTTCTGGA
>CAYFFV010000027.1:0-20182 GCA_964342695.1 uncultured Vicinamibacteraceae bacterium | reverse complement strand
AGTCGCTTTGATATGAAATATTTATTTGGAACTGGAACAGCACGAGGTGGTTCGCTGTTTCACCGGGTGTACCGGTCTTAGTCAACCGACTGCCATTTGCGACATATACCTCGCACCCAAGAATCGGTTTGATACCACGCTTTCGCGCTTGATCATGAAACGAAACCGCGGAAAAAAGATTGCCATGTTCTGTTACGGCCACAGCTGGCATCTTCAGCCGCACCGCCTCGTCTAACATTTCTCCTATGCGACAGGCACCATCTAAAAGTGAAAATTCGGTGTGTAAGTGCAGGTGTACAAAATCAGAAGCCATAGTTTTAAAAAAGGATTTCTATAAAATTATTTCTGTCCATGAAACCAAAGTTCACTCCTACGAACCTTCCGAACGACTCGAACGGAACGCCGAGTGCCCTCTCCATTCTCATTGAGCTCAATTTCGAATTGAAAAAACATTCTCACCTTTAAATACAAAATCTCTCTTTCGCCCACTGATACTCTTAATAAACGTCTGGCTGTTCGCCGAACCAGAAAACCTCCAATCATGCAACTCAATAATCAGCACTCCGCACTCATCACTTCACTCCGTATTTGTCTTAAAAAGATCTGACTCGAACCCTTCTATATCGCTCTCCACGACTATCAAATCGCTAAACACCAATTCAGTCGTCCGAAATAAATCCGCCCTCGCACCGCGCTCATCAAAGTCACGCGATCTTCTCACAGAGATAAATCAGTATTTCCAATCCTGCTAATCAAACTTTTTAACTGTTTGTTTCTTCTCTTGCCACTATAAACGCAGAAACGCCTTGGCATAAGTAATTTTAGTACAAGGGTTTCAGAGCCTGCCGTCACTCCCACTCAATCGTAGACGGTGGCTTTGAGCTGATATCGTAAACCACTCTATTAACACCCTTTACCTCGTTCACAATCCTTGAAGACATACTCGCAAGTAAATCATGAGGGAGACGTGCCCAATCAGCCGTCATTCCATCCGCGCTCTCAACGGCTCGTATAGCAATGGTGTACTCGTACGTCCGCTCGTCACCCATCACACCTACACTCCTAATCGGCAACAGCACTGCAAACGACTGCCACACCTCTCGATATAACTCGGCCCTCTTTATCTCTTGAGAGACGATAGCGTCGGCCTCACGCAACAGCGCCGTTCGCTCTCCATCAACTTTACCTAAGATACGAACAGCCAAGCCTGGCCCTGGAAAGGGTTGTCGCCACACGAATTCAGAGTCGAGCCCAAGAGCTTTCCCGACCTCTCGCACTTCATCCTTGAATAACTCCCGAAGAGGTTCTACGAGCTCAAACGAAAGAGAACTCGGCAGGCCACCTACATTGTGATGACTTTTAATAGCGGAGGAAGGGCCCACGACTGAGACGCTTTCAATAACATCAGGATATAGCGTGCCTTGCGCCAAAAAATTATAAGGACCATGTCGCGTTGCAGAAGATTCAAACACATCAATAAATGTTGCACCAATGATCTTTCTCTTCCGCTCAGGATCTGTAACCCCTGACAATCTCTCCAGAAACAAGTCTGTAGCGTCTTCAACAACTAACTGGAGATCTAACTTCTTAAATCGGTTCTCAACTTGTTCGCGCTCATTCATTCTCAGTAGACCATTATCGACAAACACACACGTCAGCCGGTCGCCGATTGCGCGATGAATTAGCAGAGCAGTCACCGTTGAGTCAACGCCTCCACTAAGCCCACACAAGACACGTCCCGAATCGCCAACCCGGTTTTTAATGCGCCCAGTTACTTCGTCGACAAAAGATTTAATCGTCCAGTCTCCAATACATCCACAGATCCCAAGGGAAAAATTTTTAAGTATTTCATTGCCTCGATCTGTATGGCCCACCTCTGGATGAAAAAGCAGTCCGAATCTCTGTGAAGCAGCATTTTCCATTGCTACTACAGGTGCATTCTTACTCGTTGCCGTCACAGAAAATCCAGGAGGCGGCGTTGACACAAGATCTCCATGACTCGCCCAAACCTGCAGCTTTGAAGATATTCCCTTAAAAAGAAGACCTTCATTGCATGTTGTCAGCGTGGCGTGTCCATACTCTCGCTCTGGGGCCCTTTCCACGCTACCCCCAAGCAAATGGGCCATCTCTTGCATCCCATAGCAGATACCAAGGATAGGAACGTCCAAATTCAACACATCCGGATCGCAATGTGGCGCATTTATATCCGCGACACTGGATGGTCCTCCCGACAAAATCAAACCAGCTAGATTTCGTTTGTTCATTTCCTCGAGAGACGTGTTGAACGGAAGTATTTCGGTATACACAGACAACTCCCGCAAACGTCGAGCTATCAGCTGTGTATATTGGGATCCAAAATCAAGAATTAATATTGTCTGATGCACGCTAAAAGACCCTCTTTACAAAGAAGCAAACAGATTCTATGTCCAAATCCCGATATTATAACGTTGTGCGACATTCCGAAACTATCAAGCATCAGAAACTAGGATTAAGTGCGAACCAGCTATTCTTTAATACTCTTGTGTTTCTCGTCCTCTTAAGTTTACCTACTCTTTTTGCCCAAACAGACGCTGCGTTCATTGGACCTATTCAAAACCCTACACTGTTTCCCGTTGAAAAAGCGTGGACACACAAATTATCGGCCGCCCCCGCCACCTTTCCAGGTCACGATAACGACCGCGTGTATATATCACTCGATGATTCTACGCACGCAATCAACCTATCTGATGGCAAACTCCTCTGGAGCCTACCTTGGCCGTCCTCCCATCAGCCCGTCTCGGATGGGGCTAATGTCTTTTTGGCGACCACGAGGGCTTTACTTGCAATATCTACGAGCAGCGGAAGTACTACCTGGAAACTTGAGTTTTCCTCGGATATTTCTGCACCACCCCTCCAACGGGGTGGCTGGGTCATTGTCGCAACCGCAAACAACGAACTCTTCGCCCTCCGTTCATCAGATGGACGAATTGTCTGGCGCCAATCCACAGGAGCAACAGTTACCGTACAGCCCACACTCGCCGGAACATCTCTCTATATCCCAACCTCGAATGCCACACTCTTAGCACTTGATATTCAGACAGGGGAAGAGCTCTGGACCTCCCAGCTTGCCGGAAACCCTCAGAAACCCCTTGCGCTCGACAGCATCTTCGTCGGGGCTGATGACAATTTTTTCTATCGTCTCTCGCTTTCAAGCGGAAGAGTGGAATGGCGATGGAGAACAGGCGGGGACATCGTCGGACAACCCGCCGTCGATGAAGAAAATGTCTACTTTGTCTCTCTCGACAACATGCTTTGGGCTCTCGATAGACAGTCCGGGGTCCAGCAATGGCGAAGACCATTAAATCTTCGCCCACGGGCATCCCCGTTAATATTTGAAGAATATGTATTTGTAACGGGGGTGACAACGATTCTTCGCTCGTACCATAACACCACTGGACAAGGGGCCAACCGAATGCGACTCGACGGCGAACTCGCCGCACCACCAATGCTTCCGACTTCATCAGAGAATCACTCAGTAAAAATGGCAATTCTTTTAACTGACGGCACACTCTTGGGTTTTCACGCGGCTAAAGGACCAATGATGTTTCTATTTGAATTTCCACCAGACCCCTTTTTACCGCGCCCCGAATTAATTGCGGTTGACGAATTGTATGGGCTAGCCCCATTTGAGCGAATCAACCCAGTGCCCGTTTCATCAGACATCTTTCCCTTTGACCCGATATGAATTCATCATTTGGATTTCTTTCTCGTCTTGCCTGCATAATTCTCGGCGGAATTCTGAGCGTTCAAGGTGTCGGCTGTCTTCTTGAGCGAAGTATTTTCTCTGATTCAAATTTTGAACTGGTTCAGGAATACCAGTCAGAGCTCGCCAAACATTTTCAAAGTCAAATCAACCTAATCCAATCTATTTCATCCGAACTCTCTCAAGACCGTCTGACCCATAGAGTACTCACAGGTAAGGAACCTTCTCTCCAGCCTCTTTTTGAAAAATACCGAAGCACCGTTGACGCCTACCTGACTCAAGACATTTCAATTACTGTTTACGACACAGAACACAGAGCAGTCGCATGGGCCGGAAGGCCTTCAAAACTGACTCCTCTAAACTTCTCCCAGGATAATCAGATCTTTCTTGTCGATGGAGCTCCAGGACTCACTGTGGCCAACCTAGAACCCGTATTCGCCTCCAGAGAAAACGAGAAGGCTACACCGGCACCGATTGGAACTGTCGCCACAGAGTGGAATCTGGTCTCTACTGGCCTTATAAGTTCAACACTTTCACCGGGAATCTATCAATTACCCGAGAGCGATCTAGACGTACACCTCACTAAGTCGGAGCACTTTCAAGGTTCCCAAGAAACGTTCCATTCTTTTCCTCTCACTGGCTCGAACAATGAAATTAAATTATGGGCTCATGTTTCTGACGATGAAATTAATCTTAAAAGACAACATCATCGAGACAACGTCCGTTTTACAAGTCTTGGACTTTTATCATTCTTCTTTTTGCTTTCTACTCTAATTCTTACCACTAGGCTTCGAGACACCCGGAGCATTAGGCAGACGGTTATGTCTTTGGGAGCAGTTTTAACAGGGATACTAATTTCAGGCGGACTCGTGTGGAGGGGGCAACATCCTAACTTAAATTCTTGGAGGGTCTTCTCGGAAGACATTTACCACTCCACAGCTTTTCCTGATCTCTTGCGAAGCCCGGCAGACCTTTTATTACTTGCCGTATTTTTTGCACTCGCAATCAGTGCAAGTTGCACATTCCTTAACCTCTTGCGACGCACCACTTCCTTCATAATGCCAACCTCACACCGCCTTCGTCGTTTTCTGATCTCACTCTGTGGCGGCACATTTCTAGCGATGGTAATCGGCGGTCTTCACTTCATTGTTCAGGACACCATCACATCATCTCCTGTCGACTTCTTGCACACCTCGCTCGCACCTTGGGATTCTGGTCGACTGAGCCTTCTTCTTTCTTTATCGATTCTTGTGATAGGCGCTGGGCTAGTCAGCGTGTATGCCCTTGTCCTTACGACTTCCGTCACGACACCAATTCGCCCTCTCGGTGATTTTTATCTGGGTCATGCGACTGCATGGATGCTCCCTACTCTTGGCTATCTAATCCTTTCGGGTACATCTCTGGTTCCGCATCTTTCCTTCCCAGTTGGAATAATTACAATATCCTTTCTTTCGAACCGAATTGTTTCAACATACCAAGCGGGCTCCCAAACTTCACGCATTCTGACGATCTTCACCGCTACAGTTGCGCCCACCTTGCTTTTTTATCCTTCTCTCTGGGCACATTCGCACGACATAAAAAAAGAGTTCGTTCAAGCTGATTATTCAGAACAAGCGTCAAACTATCCTACTTACCTCCAGAACGAACTAGCTCTCGCACTCTCAGACATTGACGTTGTTGCCTCCCGTGCCACAAGCGCACTCGTGATAGCGACAACAACGGCAGGATCCGTGAACTCTGATCGAGCTTTTGACCTCTGGAGTCAAACTCGACTAGCCAGAGTTAGGCTTACGTCTGCAATCGAGCTGTATGACAGTCGGGGCCGATTAAATAGCAGATTTGCCCTGAACTTTCCTGAATATACCGACGATACTCGAGATTGGATTGCGTCGAGTTGCGACTGGGAAATATTCGGAGAAGTTGTACCTTTTGGTTCGACTGAACGTCGAACGCTGCACGCAGAACGAAATCTATGTCGCCCCGATGATCCTTTCTCCGAGAGCCTCGGTTCTGTTGTTGTCCACCTGGCGCTTGATTACTCTGCCCTCCCCTTTATTTCACGGGAAAACCCTTATAACAACCTAATTGGCGGTGCGCCCTCCTCTTCGTCAGACGGCCTTACCGGCCAAGATGTTGAACTTGCAATTTACGGATGGGGTTTGCGCCCTATTTTTACATCAGGAAGTAATGCGTGGTCACTTGATGATTCTCTAATATCACAAGTCCAAGCTTCTAGAAAACCCTTTTGGACCCGTCTTCAGAAAAGTGGGCGTACCTACGAATTATTTATCACTAATAATAGGTCAGGTATTTATCTTTTAGGATTTCCGTCTTTTGACATCTTTGACCATCTCGTACGATGTGCCGAGCTCGTTGCGTTAGTTGGTGCGGTGTTTCTTGTTTTTCTTGCTGCCAGCATCCTCTTCTCTCCATGGTTGCCAATTAGCAACCGTTTCGGAAACATTCTCATAAAGGAAATACGAACCAGCTTTTACAAAAGACTTTTCTTGGCTTTTGTTGCAGCCACAATCATTCCTCTTTTAGCTTTAGCTATCAGCATTAGAAGTTATTTCACTACTCAACTGCGAGAAGAAGTCGAGCTCGAAGCAGCTCGAACGGCCGCTATCGCAAAAGGGGTCATCGAGGAATCCGTTACATTTCAACAAGCAAGTGACGATTCTCCGACCCAAATAAATGATGATTTACTTGTATTTCTCAGCCAAGTACTTGATCAGGACGTCAACATCTTCGCTGGCGCTGAATTGCTTGCAACAAGCGAACGTGACCTGTTCGCGTCCGGTCTTCTTCCCACGAGGACTCTTGCGGACGTCTATGTCGAAGTAGCATTGAACAACAACTCAAATTACGTAATCGAGAACGACTTTGGCGGAGAGGCCTACCTAATTGCCGCCACACAAATCAATGCGTCTGGCCGGGATGCAATCTTAACTGTGCCTCTCGCCTCTAGACAGGAGCAGATTGAAACACAAATAGCCGACATCGATCGGCGGATTCTCCTGGGTCTGACGTTTTTTATCTTATTAGGCGCCGCTTCTGGTTTTTACATGGCAGAACGAATAGCTGATCCTCTTAAACGGTTAACAAGAGCAACCAAGCGAATTTCTAAGGGCAACTTCTCTCCCGCAGACATAGGACGAACGTCCGATGAGTTTCAACGGCTTGTTGAGGATTTCAATCAGATGGCAAAAGATCTAAAATCCCAGCAGGGCGCAATGGAAAAAACCCATCGCCTAGAAGCCTGGGCTGAAATGGCACGTCAAGTCGCTCACGAAATAAAGAACCCTCTGACGCCGGTCCAACTCTCCGCCGAACATCTTGTTCGAGTGAATCGCGACCGTGGGGAGCCTCTCAGTCCGGAATTGCAAAAATGCGTAGATTCCATCCTGTCACAAGTTGCCATTCTTCGACAGATATCCTCAGAATTTTCAAACTATGCCTCTACACCTCGCGTTGAAATTATATCGATTGATGTGCCTACGCTTCTCGATGAAGTACTCGAACCTTATCTTCTCGGGCTAGCAGGACGTATTAATGTAACAAAAAACGTTACCCCAGCACTTCCTCGACTTCTAGCAGACAAGACCTTGCTTTCTCGGGCGCTCGTAAACGTTATCGACAACGCTTTGCACGCTATGCCGGTAAAGGGCTCACTGGATCTCTCGGCAACGAAATCCGATGGTCATCTAAAAATTGTTATTCGAGACACCGGTGTCGGGGTGGATACGAAGACCTTAAAGAAAATCTTTGAACCATACTTTTCAACAAAAGTCTCAGGCACTGGTTTAGGCATGGCAATCGCAAAACGAAACACTGAGTTAAGCGGAGGAAAAATATTCCTTGAAAGCACCTTGGGCAGAGGAACCACTGTAACTTTTCAACTACCTTGCGATCTTTGAGTACTCATCAACGTTGGACTCACCACGATCATTCGCTTCGTCGTTGCGAGCACCGTCAGAAACCTTCTTACTACGTCCTCGAAACAAGACATGGGCAACAACCCCAAATAAAACATATGTATAAGCCATTAAGAATAAAACCACCTGAGGATGAATGGCTATTGCGCCTATTACACCCGCAATGAACAGCAGGGACAGGGAGGGCTGCCTAGCACCAGGAATGAGAGCTCCGAAACTCCGAAAACGCAATCGGCTCACCATAAGGCCTGCTGGAACAAGCACCAAGGGCAATCCAGCCAGAGCTTGGGTCATCTGATTCAGCCCACTCGGATACGCAAACACAGTCGCAGCCAAAATACCGGCTGCAGCAGGACTGGGAAGTCCAACAAAAAATCGCTTGTCATCACTCTTGCCGTGAATATTAAATCTTGCCAACCTAATTGCTGCTGCCGTGATATAAAGAAATCCTACAGCCCACCCTAATCGTCCGAGAGACTCGAGTCCCCAGCTAAAAACAAGCACAGCAGGTGCAACGCCAAACGAGACAATATCAGCCAACGAATCGAATTCTTCACCAAATTCGCTCGTCGCACCAGTCATCCTCGCGATACGACCATCCAATGTATCCAAAACCATTGCAATTGCGACTAGAGGCGCTGCTGTAACGAAGTCTCCTCGCATCGAATAAACCACGCAGGCCCACCCGCAGAACATATTGGCTACGGTAAACATGCCCGGCAAAAGATACACACCGCGTTGAAGCCTTCTATTTTTCTTTGGCTTACGAAACATTTTCAAAACTGCTGGCACTAGACTTTATCTCCAAGGCTATTCCCCTTAGGAAGAAGCATCGCCAAAACACTTTGCCCCCCCTTTACAATATCGTCCACTGCGACTAAGTTCTTCACTTTACCTTCAATAAATACGTCCATTCTGGAACCGAATTTCATGACACCGAAGCGTTGCCCTGCTTGAACTCTCTCCCCCTTCTTCAACCTGCACACGATCCGTCGTGCAAGAACACCCACTACCTGTCGAAAACATATTTTACGATCTCCAGTGTTCAGCCAGATTTCACACCTTTCATTGAGCACCCCAGATTCTTTTTTGTATGCTGGTAAAAATTTTCCAGGATAATACTTTATCCTCGAAACAGTGCCGGCGATCGGCACTCGATTAACATGCACATCCAGCGGAGACAGAAAGATGCTAATCTGAAACCATTCGCCTTGTAGATTGTTTGTATTCTCTGCCGGTCCGGCAAAAATTACTTTCCCATCTGCCGGTGATAAGACCGCGTTGTTCAGATCAGAAATCTTACGTTCAGGATCTCTAAAAAAGAAAAGAAAAAATCCAGCCACAAAACAACATCCAACACCAAGAATGGCAAAATTCAAAAACGAAAAGAGAAACGCACTGATTAATGCAGTAAAAACAAAAGGAATTCCAGCCCGATCAATCCTCATTCATAGCCAACCAAAAATAATTTGTATCTGTCGCCACGACGAACAAACAAAAACCCTGTCTATGCCGGTGCCAAGTCTTCTTCCTTGCGATGATTTCGAAGAATTTTTTCCATTCGGTCTTTCAAAAGAAGCTTGCGTTTCTTAAGTGTTACTTCCTCAACTGCATCCTCATCGGAAATGTATGGGCGACTTGAAAGTTCTGTTACGCGTGCATCTAAGTGATGATGCTCCTTGAGAAGCTGTTGAAAATGTTCATCGTCCTGAAGAATGTTTTCCTCTGATTCTTGAGACATAGGCATCTCACCTCCGGATTTAAAATAATTTCCAGTGACTACATAACACTCTATTCCGACTTACAGCTTGACCGTATCACAGCCACTGTCTCCTTTCAACACTTTGATTGATCTGCTCATAACTAATGCGTCTTCCCGAGGATTCTCGTAATAATCTCGTCTCCCACCTGTTTCTTTAAACCCAAATTTCTCATAGAAACGTTGTGCGCCAATATTAGATTTTCTAACGTCCAAATAAACATTTTTTGCACCTTTATTCGCCATTCGCCGCAACGTTTCAGAAATTAATGCTGACCCAGCACCTTGTCGTCGCCCTGACTCTCGAACGGCTATCCGATGAATCTCTAAATCATCCATAACAATCAGAGCTGCACAATAACCATCTACACTGCCCCCCTCAACACTCCTGACCACAAACAAAAACGTAACCCCGGGTCTCTCAGTTTGCTGAAGAAACATCTGACGTGTCCAGCCCGATTTTTCAAAACTTTTTTCGATCTCAAGAATGTCCTCAAAATCGTTTCTAAGGTTTACGTCTGAGACCATCCATCTATGTCTCATCCGAGTCCGATAACTCCTTTAATCGTCGCTCACGAGCCAACACGGCGTCAGGCCGTCTGATATATACAGGACGAACAAGATCCGGTCGAACCGGGCAAGCCTGGCCAACTTGACCCGCTCCTATCCTAGCCGCCGTCAGCGCCAGGCTCCAAACACCAATCATCCATGATGCGTTCTTTCCAAAACTCTGCTCCAGATCCGGAACATCCATCTGTTGATCGGCAGCAAGAAAAATCAATTGACCTCGAGTTCCGCCAAGTCTATTTTTCCACTCCCGCAACACAGAGTCTGGTTTACCAACTCGAGAAACTTCCACCTCTTTTAATCGACTCACGTCACTCTTTTTTAAAACCTCACCACAACGATTCTCTATCTCGTACACACCACTGAATACTTCACCTCGAAAGGCATTCATCCACGGAACCAAATAAGTGTTCTCATTAAACGTTTTCGCTTGTTCAAGGCCTGCGTAAGCAATGGCCTCAAGGGTAGGCACGGCCACTACATGTTTTTCATTTGTAAGGGCTAAAGCCTGAACTGTAGCCAAGCCAACTCGGAGTCCGGTAAACGACCCTGGCCCTGACACCACAGCAAAGCGATCCACTTGGGCAACCGTGAGCATGTTTTGGTCAAGAAACCGGATGATCTCCCCCGGCAATCTTTCTCCGTGAGTCAACGTCGAATCACCTATACAAACAGCTTCTTTTCCGTTAGTTTCGTGAAGGGCTACGCCTCCTGTTTTTGTAGTGGTATCGAGACCAAGCACCACCATACGATTGATCCTTCCTTAAAAATGCCTAATTAACATAATTCACTGCCAATAACGCCCCATCCATTCAAAAGAAGATATATCCTTCCGTCAATGGCCTCGTCTACAGGGACAAAATCCGCCTCACAACTAACCCCGGCAATGCGTCAATATCAAGACGCTAAACAATCTCATAGTGACGCTATTCTCTTCTTCAGAATGGGTGATTTTTACGAAATGTTCTACGAGGACGCCCTCACCGCATCCAGAATTCTTGAGATCACTTTAACATCTCGGTCAAAGGATAGCGCCGGAAATCCAATTCCCATGTGTGGAGTTCCTCATCACGCCTCAGCCGCATACATTAATAAATTGGTCAAACGAGGCTATCGTGTTGCTATCTGCGAACAAATTTCCGTTACCCAACAAGTCGGAAAACAGTCTACCAGCAAGACTCCCCTTCCGCGAAAGGTCGTGCGTGTTGTTACCCCGGGCACCCTCACAGACGTTGACTACCTAGACGCAAAAGAAAAAACCTTCATTGCCTCCTTATATGTTCAATCCGGAAATCAACCACAAGCTGATAAAAAGGGTGCAGACAAGGAAGTCCTGTACGGGATCTCTCTAGTGGACCTTTCAACAGGAGAGTTCACAGCCTCAGAATTTACCGGTGACTCAGGTCGTCAATCCATTCTTGACGAACTTTCGATATTAGCTCCAAAAGAGATCATCCAGTCAGATGGGTTTGCCATCACTGAACACTTACCCGAGCTATCATCTCTGCAAACTCAATTTACAAAAATTGACGCGCGCCTCTTTAATGGCGACCATGCACACAGTCTCCTTTGCGAACATCTGCAAATCGCCTCCCTGTATGGCTCGAGTCTTCACGGTCACCCAGCGGCCATAAGTGCGTGCGGAGCTCTAGTGCACTATCTAGCAAACACACAAAAGGTTGAACTGAATCATTTACGCAACATCTCATTCCAGATGCATGTCGATCACGTAATGATCGACTCAACGACATTTCGACACCTCGAGATTCTCTCTTCTACAGATGGAGACAAAAAACGATCACTTCTTGCAGAACTTGACAGCACCAGCACTCCAATGGGTGCTCGTTTGCTTCGATCGTGGCTCCAACGTCCACTTAACAAAAAAGAACTAATCCAGAACCGACTCGACGCAGTCGAAGAACTTGCATTCCTCACGATGGAACGTCTTAAATTAAAAGATGTTCTGTCATCAGTGCATGATCTTGAAAGACTAACGGCACGAATAGTGTTGGGATCTGCCGGCCCGCGCGATCTCGTGGCCCTCTCGAGATCAATTCGCATGATTCCAAAAATTAGAGAAATATTAAAGGAATGCAAATCTCCTCTACTTATTAGCCTCCTGGCCGAACTGGACGAACTTAAAGACGTTCTTGAAACAATTGAGAGAACCCTGGTCGATGAACCTCCTCTATCAATCCGAGATGGCGGCGCTATAAGGGGCGGCTTCAACCGTGAACTCGATGACTGTCGCTCACTGACGTCAAACGCTAAAGATTCCATCTCTGCAATGGAGACAGAGGAAAAGAAGCGAACTGGAATATCTTCTCTTAAGATTCGATACAATCGAGTCTTTGGATACTTCATCGAGGTGTCCAAAAAAAATCTACACCTTGTCCCTGACGACTATCATCGCAAGCAGACGATCGCAAATGGCGAACGCTTTATCACTCCAGAATTAAAAGAGCACGAAAACAAAGCTCTAACGGCTGAAGAGCGAAGCCTTGAACTCGAAAGCATTCTTTTTGAGAACCTTAAGACTACCACCTCTCGGGAATCTACACGAATTCAACAATCAGCGAGAGCAATTGCCGCCTTGGATGTTCTTCGTTCTCTCTCAGATGTTGCTACCACCCTTAATTACACTAAACCTTATATTCACGAAGAATTCGCACTTGACATCACCGAAGGGCGACATCCGGTCGTTGAGAGGCACGCACCGGACTCCTTCGTGCCAAACGACGTGTCATTTGATGAGAATTCTCAACAACTTCTCATTATCACAGGTCCTAATATGGGCGGGAAATCGACTTTTTTACGACAGACCGCTCTTATCACCCTTCTTGCCCATATTGGATCTTTTGTACCCGCAAAACACTCAAAGATCCCCATTATCGATAAATTGTTCGCCCGCGTTGGAGCATCAGATAGCATAACCACCGGCCAATCCACTTTCATGTTGGAGATGCAGGAAACTGCCAGGATTTTAAAGACTGCCTCCTCTAGGAGCCTCGTCCTTCTCGACGAGATTGGCCGGGGCACAGCCACTTTCGATGGACTGAGTCTTGCGTGGGCTGTTGCCGAACATCTTGCAACCGATTCCCTTGCCAGACCAAAGACTATGTTTGCAACACACTACCACGAGTTAACAGACCTGGCAGAAGCCATTCCTACGATTGCAAACTTCCACGTTTTAGCACGTGAATGGAACGACGAAATAATCTTTCTTCGGCGCATCGAACCGGGACGGTCCGACCGGAGCTACGGCATCCAAGTCGCCCGATTAGCTGGCTTACCATTTGAGACTCTTAAACGCGCGAAGGAAATTCTTACCGGATTAGAAACCGATGAACTTTCAAGAGGCGCGAGACCGTCATTTGCCGATACAACTCCTAATTCAAATACGCAACCTGGTCTTTTCCAATCGACACCAGTGGGCCAGCAGGCACTTGAACGGATTCGACGTACCAATCTTGATGGCTTGACACCCTTAGAAGCGTTAACCTTACTAGCTGAAATTAAAGATGAGATCACGGATGCGGACTAGATGAAAAAACCACGTTCGCCACACTTAACAAAACCTGTCAAACCATTCCTCGTAGAACCCGGACTATCCACCGAGGAAACCTTATCTCGCATGGAGCACATCTCCTTCCAGGGACGAAACCTTGCGAAGGCGTATCAATTATGGAAAACGATGTTAAATGATGAGACCTTTATTTTTTTTGGCCTTGCGGGAGCTCTTAGCGCAGGCGGCCTTCGTTTGCTAATTGGGCATTTAATTGAAAACCGATACATCGATTGCGTCGTCTCGACAGGAGCAAACCTCTATCACGATCTTCACGAAACACGTGGTGGACACCATTTCATAGGCTCTCCTGACGCTGATGATTCCATTCTTGGCCAAGACAAGATAGACAGAGTCTACGACACCCTAATCGATGAACAAGAATTTATTCGCAACGATGAATGGATCGCGGACTTTAGCGCCTCGCTTCCAATTCGGCGGTTCACAAGTCGAGAATATCTCTACCGCCTCGGAGAACGTCTCTGGGGCGAATATAAAAGCCCTGGAATTCTCACAGCCGCATTTAGGGCTCGCGTGCCTATTTATTGTCCAGCTATCGCCGACTCCTCCATCGGAATGGGGCTTTCACAGGGACGCATATTAAACGTAGATTCCGGTTTAATCGATACGATTGGAGACGTGCAGGAATCAGCTGAGCTTGTCATTATGGCGGACAAGACTGCATCTATTGTCATCGGTGGAGGGACACCTAAGAATTTTATCAATCAGGCTTCTGTTCAGGCTGAATATCTCGATTCCAGGATTCAGGGTCATCACTACGCCTTGCAAATTATCACTGATGTTCCTCATTATGGCGGCGCATCTGGATCAAGTTTGAACGAAGCAAAAAGCTGGGGCAAGATTCGCGGGGCCGCGAAACATGTAACGGTCAACGCTGACGCGACGATTGCACTCCCCATACTCGTTACGGCTCTCGCAAGCAGCACGCCGAAGCCCTCGGACCATCGACGATTGAAAACATTCACTCTCGATGGGGAAAAGTTGCGTTAACAACTTAACTGGCCAATAACGGTTCTTGCATCGTTAAACAGTGAACTGTCCCGAGGCCAAGCACAAGATCAACAGAATGAATACCAATTACCTGATGATTCGGAAATAGTTTCGACAGAGTGACCAGAGCAATACGATCACTTGCATCATTAAAGGTTGGAACCAATACCTTTCGATTAGCAATGTAGAAATTAAGATAACTTGCTGGCAAGCGGATATTATTAAAATAGAGTGGCTTCGGCATAGGTAGAGTCACAATTTTAAGCTTGGTCCCAGCCAATGTTTTCATAACTTTCAGGCGTTTTAGATTATCCTGTAACCGTTCGTAGTTCTCGTCCGCTGAATCTGTTTCAATCGCCGCAACCACAGTGTCACGCGCCACAAATCGTGCAACATCATCAATATGCCCATGCGTGTCGTCTCCACAGATTCCTTGCCCAAGCCATAAGACGCGCTGAGCACCGAGCACATCCCTAAAAAGCACTTCGATGTCTTTCTTGTCGAGTCGAGGATTTCTACGCTGAGGCGATCCGAGCAGACACTCCTCCGTAGCCAGCAAATCCCCCTGACCATTCACGTCAACAGCTCCGCCCTCAAGAACGACTTCGCCGCCCTCGGGATGCTGGACCCTAAAATTGTCCATACCCGCAAGTAAACTTATCTTCTGGGCAACTTTGTCGTCGTCTGTAAAAGCTTTGTACCTCGCCCAACCGTTAAACCGCCAATCGGTGGCCAATAATTTTATTGGCGACGATCCAGTCTTTTTACACACAATCAGTGGCCCGGTGTCACGAACCCATGAGCGATCCGATTTAACACAGTGCATTTCTAGCTGGGACTTCTGAATACCCACTCTCTCGATAAGTCTGCAGACATTCCTTTGATTATCCTTGGACTGAAAAATAATCGATACTTTCTCCGACTCACTTAAATGTCGAATGATCTCTAAAAAGACCCAGCGCACGGAAGACATCTTGACTTCCCAATCCCTAGGATTATGCGGCCAAATAAGCCACGTCGAACGATGCGGTTCCCATTCCGCCGGCAACCGTAAATCACCCGCACGCTTAAAATATCTTTCACGTTCTCGTTCCACAATCAAGAATCTCGATTTCTTGCCAACTCTAAAATTCCATTACTTCTTCAACCAAAACTCAGTGGCCAATGCCGAATACGAGTCGATTCGCCGATCTCGTAAAAATGGCCACTCACGTCGCTGAATTTCAATTTCACGTCTATCACAGTCAGCCACAACAATATCTTCCCGTAAGCCGGATCCCTTCGAAATAATTTGACCACTGGGATCAGCTACAAACGAATGTCCCCAAAAGTCAATCTCACCTTCCCGTCCAACTCTGTTAGCAGCAGCAACGTAGATTCCGTTAGCAACTGCATGACTCTGATGCATGATTTTCCAAGCTTCCAATTGAGCTTGTCTTTTCTTACTTGCCTCCTCTCGCAACCATCCGATCGCGGTAGGATAAAAAATAACCTCGGCACCCGCCATTGCCGTCAATCTAGCAGCCTCAGGAAACCACTGATCCCAGCAGATCAGAACGCCGACCTTTGCAATTGAGGTATCAAACACTTGATAGCCCAAATCGCCGGGAGAAAAATAAAATTTCTCAAGAAAATGAGTGTCATCAGGAATATGGATTTTTCTATAGCAACCTAAACGCTCACCCGTCGTATCGACAACAACAACGGTATTGTAGTACACACCAGCAGCACGTTTTTCAAACACAGGAACAAGGATAACAACAGCCAATTCTTTCGCTAAAGCCTTGCAATGTTGAACCGAGACACCTTCGCTTGAGTCTTCTGCAAGATCAAAAGTTGAAATATCTTGAGTTTGACAAAAATACTCTGTCGAAAACAGCTCTTGCAGGCAGACTATCTTGGCGCCGTGCTGCGCAGCCGATCTGATTTTCACCTCAGTATTCTTGCGGTTTATCTCAACGTCCTCAACACACTTCACTTGTATTAGAGCTATTCGAAAACGTTCAGCTAAGGGATTCGTAGGGATCTCAGTTCCTGACATCGTCGCGACCGCGCCAGCTTTCACCGTCACAGGTTACCAATTAGGCAATCTCGAGCATTTCTAACTTAGCGGCCGCATCTCGGGAATACACAGACAATGGAAATTCATCGACCACGCGATTGTAAGTCGCCAAAGCTAAAGCCTTTTGCCCAGCCAACTCGTACGCATAAGCCAAACGCATAAGAATCGCTTCCGTTGGAGCCGTCGTCGAAGACGAGACAGATTCATCCTCATAAATTTGAATGGCCTCGTCATAACGCTCACTCAGAATGCACGCTTCTGCGAGACCCAAGCGGGCCATGCCTCCATAAAGATCTGAACCAGCACTATCGATAACCCCTCTGAACTGCTCAATTGCCTCGTCGAACCGTTCGAGCAGAATCAAAACAGATGCAGCTTGATACTGCGCAGTCACACCGGCACTCGAGCCACCATAAAGAACACTTATCTCTTGCAAGCGGATAAGTGCCTCTTCGAATTTCTCCTCCTGCGAGACATAAGTCCCTTCAGGTTGCACCCATTCGACATTTGTCTCAGTTTCTGCAGTCGGTGGTGCAACGACCTCGCTCCTTAAGACTTGAAGCGCTTCAGCGAGCGCCTCTCCGGCTAAATCATTCGCTCGACTTCCCCAGAGGCCGTATCCGCCAATCCCCAGCAGAACCACGAAAATAGCAACAAGAAGAACAACAAACCTTCCTGCATGCAAACGAATGGTGTCCTGCCATCTCCCAACAATCCTTGCTAGCGGATTTGCCTTTAGATGTTGTCTTTCTTCTCTTCGCATAAGCCGTCACACAATCCTTATTTCGTCCACCTTAATACAACTCTATATACTTTTTCCAGACAGGTCTTTTAAGACCGTCTACCGAGTCAAGGTTCCATCTTCCGTTCGTGCACCCGTCAAAATATTCATCAAGCCATAATTGCCCTCATGGCACGCATACTCATATAGAGGAAGATCGCTGCGATTCATCGGATATCTTGCGGTAAACGGTGACTCAAAAATACTGGGATTATTTACCGTGAATTCATATTCAAGTGTATCGTCATCCAGTCGAGTAAATTTCTCAATTAAAGTCAAATCTTCACCCGTGCCCCAAGTCACACTTGTTGTACTAAAACTTCCTATCGAATCGGGAAAATTGGTTGTCTCAACCACGAGAGTCTCTCCCTCCCACCGCCCTCTCGCATCTCCTAGCCATTGCGTTACATTAGCGGGAAGATGGGCTCTGCCATCGAGAGGAATAATTCGAACATCATGAATCATTTCGATGACCAATACCACATAGCCCGGCGCCTGAAACACTTGAACGTTATTGTTATAGCCTGCTGGGAGCAACGGAGGTCCCGTGCTGAACCCCAAGATGCATCTCTCCGCAAGCCCGCGATCCTCTGGACCGTCGGTGCCGATACCTCCCGCTCGCGTCCGCACTGGTCTACCTCCCGCTGCTGCGTGTTGAGCAATCCTGCGTTCTTCAGATGCCGTAAAGGCCGGAATCTTGCCATTCAGTGGGTCCACTATTAACGATGGTTGATTCAGTGCTACCGCTCTAGAACGTTCCGTCCACACCTCTTGTCCGTACGCTCCTGTATCCCCATCTTGTGCCCCAGCATCGGTCGCCCGAGCCGCATCGACACCCTCCTGTGCCACAGCAGCTGCCTCTTCATCCGACAACTCGCTACGATTACCCATTTCATCCGGGCGCTCGAGCGGAGTAAACGTCCAGTATTCCCAAATGCCTTGAATATCAGGATCGCCCCAAGCCGTTTTCTTTATCTCGCCAGGCTGATTGCCACCAGCCTGGAGAATCACCGGCAAGAGAGCAATAATCGCAAAGAAAAAACCACAAAGCTTCTTTGTGTATAGACTACTATTCCGTATATTCAAATTCCACCTCCCCCCAACAAAAAACAAGGCTATTGTACTGGATACTGGCGCGCGTGGCAGGAGTCGAACCTGCGACCTATCGCTTAGGAGGCGATCGCTCTATCCAGCTGAGCTACACGCGCATCTCTCGTAGTGAAATCTTACCAGAGCAAGGGTCTTATTTTCCTACTCAGATGTCGACCCGCTCAACCTACGACTCACACCCTCATTGAGAGCTAATGCACGCTCTAACCCAACAAGAACGAGATCCGGAAGAAGCACGTCAAAAATCGTCTCGTGTTCAAAAAGCCTCGAAAGACCTCCGGTCCCAATCACTACTGCGGACTCTCCTTGAAATGCATCACGTCGTATGTCATCCGTCAGGGCACGCACCGCAGCTCGGTTCCCAAAATAGAGACCAGACTGAATGCTTTCTACGGTTGAACGTCCTATAAGAGTGGTCGTCGGGACAATCTCAACCGTCGGAAGTCTAGCAGTCTCCCGCTCAAGTGCCTCCATCGCGATTCGCATTCCAGTCATGATAATGCCACCCAAATAATCACGATTTGCGCTTACAACATCAAATGTCGTGGCGGTCCCAAAATCAATGATAATTAAGTTTTGATCCGGGTACCTATGCATTGCACCGATCGAATTCGCAATCCGGTCTGGACCAACCTCAACCGGATTCCGATAACATATTTTAAGTCCAGTCTTGACGCCCACCTGCAGAACAAATGGATCAATTTCAAAGTACTTGCGACCACAACTTCGTAACGAGTAAATCGCCTCGGGAACAACCGAACACAATGCAATTTGTTTAACGCAAGAGGGATCCCTCCCATTCTCCCGAAGCACACTCCGAAGAAAAAGACCGAGCTCATCAGACGAAAGTGCTGAGTCCGTAGTCTTTCGAAAACGAAATTCCAACGCGCCCTCATTGAAAATTCCACCAAAAATTTGATTATTACCAACATCAAGCGCAAGGATCATACGCAGCTCCCTAGAGACAAGTAAGATAGTGAAACGTGACTGTCTTCAGAGCGACTTGCTCGCACGTTCCCAGTAATTCCTGTCGGCTGCGTGGTTGACTTGGGTGCCTGTCTCAATGATCAGGCCCTCCTCAATTAAAGTAGTAAAACTCGCCCGGTCTACCTCGATCACAAGTCACCGTTCGTGAGAATCGGTGCCGGTAGAGGTATTTTAGCGTATTAGTCTTAAATCGATATCCAAAGTACGCCAAAGATCCATAAACATTTTCCTGGACCAATCAAGAGCAATTAATAAATTTCTCTCAAACAAAACCTACCCACCCGCATTTATTAAGAGAAAGACCAAGAGTCCCAACCCAAGTTGCAGAATAAGAAATAGATTCTCTCTAACCCAAACTAGTCCTACAACGAAAAGAACACCCGCACCTAACAACCAAAACCAATAGAGATCGCTATTCTCTTGGGTAGTCTGAATTATCGGCGATGATCGATACGCACTCGACGTTATATCAAGAGCAATAGCACGGTCGCTCCGATCACCCAACTCAAAATACTGCCCCCCACCTTCGCCTGCTATTTCGCGAAGCGATTTTCGGTCTAGAATCGAGTGAACCTCCTCAAGCTCCGGTTCATATCTACGTCTCGGCGGGTTTGGTATAAGGCCCCCAGCGGAACTTCCGACTCCAATCACATGAACTCTCAC
>CAYFFV010000026.1:0-21434 GCA_964342695.1 uncultured Vicinamibacteraceae bacterium | reverse complement strand
CCGTCATCCAACAAGGCTCAAGAGCTTTTAGCCCATAGTCCCCAAATGAGACAGTCGAACCCCGCCACGCCTTTCCCGCCATACGTCCACGATGTTGCTTTCGATATTTAACTTTTTTTGGCATCAACATGACGATTTACCCTTAAATTTAGAAGCTAGACACGCGCCCTTCGAGGTGTCCGGTACTCTTCCTCACGATCCGTTTGAGGCTTCAACCGTTCCCCCTTGTAAAGCCATACTTTGACACCAAGCACGCCATAGGTCGTCTTTGCCTGACCAAAACCGTAGTCAATATCTGCCCGAAGTGTCTGTAAGGGCAGTTGCCCATGCAAGTACCATTCAGATCTGGCTATCTCCGCGCCATTTAGTCTCCCGCCCACTCTCACTTTAATCCCGCGTGCTCCGAAGCGAAGAGCAGATTCCACAGCTTTTCGCATTGCCCGCCGAAAAGCGACGCGTTTTTCGAGTTGCAACGCCACCGACTCACTAATTAATTGAGCGTCAAGTTCTGGTTTCTGGATTTCCTGAATATTAATAAACACTTCACGATTAGTACGTTTTTGAATATCAGTCTTCAGTTTTTCAACTTCTGTTCCCTTACGACCAATAATGATTCCAGGACGTGAAGTGTGAATATCCAGTTTAAGTTTGTTTGCCGCTCTTTCGATCTCAATTTTTGACACACCGGCGTGCGAAAATCGTTGCTTTAATTCTGCCTTTAAAGCGAGATCCTCGTGTAACAACTTGGCATAATCTCGGCCCGCATACCACCGTGATCGCCATGTCTTGTTAAAACCGAGACGAAACCCGTAAGGATGAACTTTCTGTCCCATAGCTAAAATCCAATAAATCCTATTCTTCCGAAGTCACAAAGCTTTAACTTGTCTTACACTTACTTAAATGCTTTAAAAAATTTTTTATTCCTTTAGTAATCAACTTTTTTGAACTGCTTTTTCCGTCGACACCTCTTCAGAGGCGACAGGAGCAACATCTTCGCTTGAGCCCTTTCCATCCTCAGTCTCAGCAGACATAACGCTAACCACGTGCTCCTCGCGTTCACGGACAAGAACGGTCAAATGAGAGGTTCGTTTTATAATCCTAAATGCACGCCCCATCGGAGCCGCCCTGATACGCTTCATCGAAGGACCTTGATTCGCATAGCATTCTCCGACATACAAACGGTCAATATCTCCCGTTCCACCGGCTTTTTGCTGAGCATTCGCAACCGCAGATCGTAAAACCTTTGCTATGTCACCGGCAACTTTCTTGCGAGTAAATTTGAGCGTCGCCAGCGCCGAATCAACACTATGCCCACGAATTAGATCCATAACAAGCTTGGCCTTTTGAGCCGATGTTCGAACATAACGGGCCGTAGCTACACCTTCACTCATCGAGCGCCCCCACCTTTAGCCACAGAAGCAACCTTCTCACCTCTACCAGCATGCCCGCGAAACGTGCGAGTCGGCGCAAATTCCCCAAGCTTGTGACCGACCATGTTCTCACTAACATAGATAGGGATAAATTTTTTACCATTGTGAACGGCAAGCGTGTGCCCAATCATCTCGGGAACAACCGTTGACCGTCGAGACCAAGTCTTAATGATCTTCCGTTCGCTGTTACGGTTCATTACTTCCACCTTTTCCAACAACGACAAATCAATAAAAGGTCCTTTTTTCAACGATCGACTCATATGTTCATCCTTCTCGTCACTTGCGCTTCCGTTTCGCACTCGCACGCTGCAAGATAAATCGATCGGACGGCTGGCGTCGCCTTGTCTTAAATCCTTTTGCAGGCTGTCCCCACGGTGAAACCGGATGACGCCCACCAGCAGCATGACCCTCGCCGCCACCAAGAGGATGATCTACCGGATTCATCGCATTTCCACATACATGGGGTTTCTTGCCAAGCCAACGATTACGACCAGCCTTACCAATCGAAACATTTAAATGATTCACATTACCTACTTGACCAATCGTGGCGAATCCCTCTGGGAACACTAACCGTGTCTCCCCAGAAGGTAACTTTACAGTTACATATTTTCCATCCTTAGCTACCACTTGCACTGAAGAACCCGCGCTTCTTGCAAGCTGACCACCCTTGCCAGGCCTAAGCTCTACGTTGTGCACAAGCGTGCCAAGGGGGACATTCTTTAGAGGCATTGCATTACCAGGCAAAATATCGACTTGGTCAGCAGCCACGACCGTGGAACCAATTTCAAGGCCAACAGGATGCAAGATATAACGTTTCTCTCCGTCAAGATAGTGCAGCAAGGCAATACGTGCAGAACGATTCGGATCGTACTCAATGGTTGCCACCTTCGCCGGAACATCCCGCTTGTCTCGCTTAAAATCAACAACCCTGTAGGACCTCTTGTGGCCTCCTCCACGCCACCAGATCGTCACCTCACCTTTATTATTCCTGCCACCTGATTTCTTTAATGGCTCAGTAAGAGGTCGGTAAGGCTTGTCAGTCGTTATCTCATCAAAATCCCTTGACGACTGAAATCTACGTCCAGGTGAAGTTGGTTTGTACTTACGAATAGCCATATCTAAACTCTTAAAAGTTTTACTTATGCTCCCTCAAGAAAGTCCGGTAACTTCTCACCATCCCTTAATCGCACATAAGCCTTCTTCCAATCCGGACGTTGCCCAACGAATCGCCCTTGTCTTTTGACCTTTCCATGCGAAATCGATGTTCGCACATCAGCAACTTTCGCACTCATTAATTTTTCGACAGCACGTTTAATGTCTACCTTAGTTGCATTCTTAGCAACTTCAAAAACCAAAACTTGTGCGCCCTCCCGCAGCAAGGAGGATTTTTCCGTGATAATTGCGCGACGAATAATTTCTGTCTGCTTCATTACATCAGAACCTTTTCAAGATGCTCAACTGAGGCTTTAGTCATAACCAAACAACTGGCACCAGCGACGTCTCGTGCGGTCAACTGATTTGAAGCCACTAAAGAAACCTTAGGTATATTTCTTAATGAAAGCGTCAAATTTAAATCAGTCTTAACATCAACCAAAACCGCACGTCCCTTTACATTCAATTTTTCAAGTAGCTCTGCTGCCACCTTAGTGCTTGGATTCTCCTGCCCATTACTGAAAACAGAAAACCGATCAACAACTGTGACAACTCCTTCATTAAATTTTTGCGTTAACGAAGCTCGAAGAGCACTCAGAACAACTTTCTTTGGCAGCGAATAGGCATAGCTACGAGGCTGCGGCCCAAATACCGTGCCTCCTTTTCTCCAAAGAGGGTTGCGCACTTCCCCGACTCGTGCGCGCCCTGTTCCTTTTTGACGCCAAGGTTTACTTCCGGCTCCACGAACCAATCCACGCGTCTTTGTTGCATGAGTACCACGTCGCTCAGAAGCATTTTGGTTGATAACTGACTCCCAAATAAGCCCCTGATTGACGCGCCCACCAAACACATCATCACTTAAATCAAGCGAATCAACCTTTTTGTTCTGTTCATTAACTACGTCCAAAGTCATCCTATGCCACCTAAACTAATATTTAAGGCGAACACGCCACTGAGACAAATATCTCAGCGGCCCTTCTTCTTCTTTTTCTCTTCAGTTTTCGGAAGTACTTCGACCTGCTTCTTTGGCGCCACAGCATGTCGAATTATCACATAACCACCAGGAGCCCCTGGAACAGCACCACGCACTACCAACTGATTGTTCTCACCATCCACTTGAACTACGTGAAGATTCCTAACCGTCACTCGAACACCACCCATTCGACCAGGACCACGCATTCCCTTAAGAACCCTGGAGGGATAGGACGACTGACCTATTGAACCAGGAGCACGATGAAACATTGAACCATGGGTGGCACGACCACCACCAAAGCCATGTCGCTTCACGACGCCCTGAAATCCTCTGCCGCGACTTTCACCAACCACATCAACCTGATCTCCAGATTCAAAGAGCGAAACCAAAACTTGGTCGCCTTCCTTTGGGACGCTATTTTCATCATTAAAGCTAACTTCTCGACGAACTCGCGTCGGCGGAACATTCGCACGTTGATAAAGCCCAGCCACTGGTTTTGAAACTCGCGCCGGCGATGACTCTACAAGGCCAATTTGAACCGAATCGTAACCGTCTCGCTCAAGTGTTTTACGTTGCAGCACAACACAAGGACCAGCCTTCAGCACCGTTGCTGGAACCACAACTCCATCTTCGCCAAACACTTGAGTCATTCCGATTTTTTTGCCTATTATTCCGGTTACCATGTCTCTAAAGTGAACCCTTAAAAATCTAAACAATCATTAATTATGTTCTTGCCCAAAAGCTTTTATTTCGACATCAACACCTGCCGGCAAATCGAGCTTCATTAAAGCATCAACCGTTTGAGGAGTTGGTTCAAAAATATCAATCAACCGCTTGTGTGTTCGAATCTCAAATTGTTCACGGGACTTCTTGTCAACATGAGGCGAACGAAGCACCGTCCATTTGTTGGTATCTGTAGGAAGCGGAATAGGACCCGCCAACTGAGCGCCAGTTCTCCTTGCTGTCTCAACAATCTCTGCCGTAGACTGGTCCAGCAATCGATGGTCGTACGCCTTCAGGCGAATACGAATCTTGTCGCTGAACGTTACCATCTATCTCTCCTCCAGACCTAAAATTTATTTACCTTGAATACTTGCTACAACTTCTTCACTAACCTGTTTCGGAACCTGCTCATAGCAATCAAAATGCATCGAAAATGTTGCTCGCCCCTGCGTACGAGATCGCAAATCGGTCGCATATCCAAACATCTCAGACAGAGGCACCCGGCCATTTACAATCTGAGTGCCTCCATGCGTTTCCATCGAACGAATACTGCCTCTCCTGGTGTTAAGATCACTAATAATGTCACCCATATATTCCTCTGGAACAACAACCTCTATACGCATGATCGGCTCAAGAAGGACCGCCCCAGCTTTTCTTGAGGCATCTTTAAATGCCATAGAGCCGGCCATCTTAAAAGCCATTTCTGACGAATCAACTTCATGATGCGAACCGTCGTAAAGCGATACCGTGACATCCTCAATTGGATAGCCAGCTAATATCCCATTTGTCATGGCCTCTTGAATGCCCTGCTGTACAGACTTAATGTAATCCTTTGGAATCGCACCACCAACAATGTCATTAACAAATTCAAAACCCTGACCAGGCTCTCCCGGAAGCACCTTGATCTTCACATGACCGTACTGCCCACGACCGCCAGTTTGCTTAACGTAACGAACCTCGCTATCAGAAGGCCTAGTTAAAGTTTCTCGATAAGCCACTTGGGGACGACCAACCGTTGCCGCAACACCAAATTCTCTCTGCAAGCGATCGACAAGAATTTCAAGATGCAATTCACCCATCCCTGAAATCACAACTTGACCCGTCTGCTCATCTGTCTGCACTTGAAACGTTGGATCTTCAGAAGTTAATTTTGCAAGTCCAGCGCCTAGCTTCTTTTGATCCGATTCTGTTTTAGGTTCTATCGCCAAAGAAATAACTGGACTTGGAAACTCCATTGACTCCAACACAACTGGGTGTTGCGGGTCACAAATTGTGTCACCAGTACTCACGCTTTTAAGACCAACAGCCGCAGCAATATCACCCGCATAAACTTGTTTGATTTCTTCACGCTTGTTCGCATGCATCTTGAGAAGCCGCCCTATACGCTCATTCCGACCACGTATTGGATTAAAAACTGTAGAACCAGACTTCATCACACCAGAATAGACGCGAATAAACGTCAATTGACCGACAAACGGATCGGTGGCTATCTTAAAAGCCAACGCCGAAAAAGGCGCATCATCATCCGCTGCCCGCTCAACCGCCACCTCTTCTTTTTTGGTCGGATCAATTCCAGTAATTGGAGGCACGTCATCAGGAGAGGGCAAGAACTCAACTACCGCATCCAATAAGGGCTGAACCCCCTTATTCTTAAAAGCTGAGCCACACAAAACAGGGACAAAGGGTGCATCATCACCTTGAACAGAATCAATAACTCGACGCCGAAGCGCGGCTCTAATTTCCTGCTCATCGATGGGCTCACCACCAAGATATTTCTCTAAAACACGATCATCAACTTCGCTTACCTTTTCAATTAAAATTTCCCTTAGCTTAGTGGCCTCAGCAAGAACATCCTGCGGAATCTCCTCAACTACCGATTCCGCTCCAAGCGTTTCGTCTTTATACCGAATCGCTTTCATAGCAACAAGATCAACTACACCTGAGAAATTTTCCTCCGCCCCGATTGGCATCTGGACCGCCACGGGGTTCGCCTGCAACTTACTCCGAATCTGATCGATTGCCTGGGAGAAATTTGCGCCAACACGATCCATCTTGTTTACAAAACATATTCGAGGGACACCGTACTTGTCAGCCTGTCGCCAAACCGTTTCAGACTGCGGCTCAACACCACTGACAGCATCAAAGACCGCAACAGCTCCATCTAAAACCCGCAAAGACCGCTCGACTTCGGCAGTAAAATCAACATGGCCAGGAGTGTCAATTATGTTAATTCGATGCTCGCGCCAAAAGCACATTGTCGCAGCAGAAGTGATTGTTATTCCTCGCTCCTGCTCTTGCTCCATCCAATCCATAACTGCAGCGCCGTCATGAACCTCGCCTAATTTATAGGTAACTCCGGTATAAAAAAGGATCCGTTCAGTTGTCGTAGTTTTTCCAGCATCAATATGTGCCATGATGCCGATGTTACGATTTTTCTCAAGAGGAACCTGCCGAGGAGACAGACCTGACTTGTTCCCAGTCACCTGGGTGCCAGTAGAATTCCCACTCTTAGCTTCGGCTACAGTCACTTCTATCCCTACCATCTATAATGGGCAAAAGCCTTATTCGCTTCTGCCATTCTGTGAGTATCCTCACGCTTTTTTACAGAACCACCACGTAAATTTGAAGCATCAATTAATTCGTTAGCCAACTTGTCTCGCATCGTTTTACCATCGCCTCGACTTCTTGCAGAAGAAGTGATCCAACGTATACTGAGAGAAAGACGCCGGTTCGGACTCACCTCAATTGGAACTTGGTAATTAGAACCTCCAACACGGCGAGACTTAACCTCAAGAGTAGGTTTAGTGTTATCAATTGCCTTTTTAAACACCTTAACAGGATCGTCTCCGGTGCGATCTTTTATAATGTCTAAACTCCCATAAACAATTCCCTCAGCGGTACTGCGCTTTCCGCCTTTCATAATCATTCGTACAAACTTTGTTATCAGGGTACTGCTATAAATGGGATCCGCCGGGACCTCTCGTTTAGGCACTTCTCGTCGGCGCGGCATTATTTACTCCTATTCGTCAAGCCCAAATAAAGATCTACGCTTTTGGACGCTTAGCACCATATTTTGAACGCGATTTTTTTCGCCCTTGCACACCAACAGCATCAAGAGTGCCACGTACCACGTGATATCGCACACCTGGCAAATCCTTAACACGACCTCCTCGGATCAGCACAAGCGAATGCTCCTGTAAATTATGACCCTCTCCGGGAATATAACTTGTAACTTCAATACCATTAGTTAGCCGAACACGTGCCACTTTTCGAAGAGCAGAGTTAGGCTTCTTTGGTGTCTGCGTGAACACACGAACGCACACCCCACGTTTTTGGGGACAGCCTTGCAAAGCTGGGCTTTTGGTTTTTGAAACCAAAGGCGAACGCTTTTTTCGAACCAACTGACTAATCGTTGGCACGCCAACTCCTTATATTAAACCCCAGTATTTCTGAGCTCAAAATTAAAAGAGCCAGATACCCAGGTAAATAAAATTGGCCCAAGCCTAGAAGCCTCATGATTAAAGCTTGGCACCTGGACCGGTTAACCCTATTCCTATATTCTCGTCGAGCAGGCAACCTTAAGTGATCATCAAAGGCTTGCCTAGTGCAGCGAGGAACGACAACTTAACAGATTCGGATTTAGATAGGGTGTCCTAACTCCGACAAAACCTAGAGAAGATATCACATAAACCTAATAATCGCAATGTTTTCAAGGTTTTACTACTCTCTCCCAAGAACAAAAAATTCCTAAGTATCCCCTCTACCGACATCTACTCACCAGAGTTCACAGTTTTTTGAGCGGACCTATCAGATTGAAAAAAATAATCCATTTCACGCTCGAGATCTATTTCGTCACCAGAGGGCGGCGGAGGCGGCTCATCCGCATCAATCGAAACTCCCTTATAGTATTCAAACCCTGTTCCTGCAGGAATAAGTCGACCCATCGTAACGTTCTCTTTTAATCCACGCAGATGATCAACCCTCCCGGATATTGAAGCCTCCGTTAAGACACGTGTCGTCTCTTGAAAAGACGCAGCAGAAATAAAAGATTCCGTGGAAAGAGAGGCCTTGGTAATACCAAGAAGCATTGGCCTGCCAGTCGCAGGGAGACCTCCATCAGCAAGCGTTCGCTCATTTTCTTTAAGAAATCTGATCTTATCGACCTGTTCGTCAACAAGAAATTCAGTATCCCCAACGTTTTCAACTCGAACCCACCGCATCATTTGACGAACCATAACCTCAATGTGTTTGTCATTGATGGCTACGCCCTGAAGTCGGTATACCTCTTGAATTTCATTCACCAGATAACTAACAAGCGCCTTTTCTCCAAGCACACTGAGAATATCGTGAGGATTACTAGGACCATCCATTAGCGGCTCACCAGCCAAAACACGATCGCCTTCCTGAACGTTGATGTGAACACCTCGTGGCAAAGCATATTCTCTTGGCTCAGCGCCAGGCTCATCAGGAACAATAAGGATGTGCCGCATGCCCTTCACGATACCGCCATGTTTAACTTCACCGTCAATCTCACTGATGATCGCCGTTTCACGGGGTTTTCTAGCCTCAAACAACTCTACGACGCGAGGCAAACCACCTGTAATATCTTTAGTTTTTGTAGTTTCACGGGGGATCTTAGCCAATACATCACCAGCTGCAACCGTATCGCCCTCCGCAACCATCATGTGCGCAGAAGAAGGCATATGATACTTACGAACAACCTTTCCATCCTTACCTTTAATCTCAACAGTCGGTTGTTTCTTTTCGTCAGGCGAGTCAACAATAATAAGACGCATGAGACCTGTAACTTCGTCAACCTCCTCATGCACCGTCATTCCCTCAATAATATCCTTGAAACGAATCGTTCCGTTCTGCTCAGTTAAAATAGAAAACGTATACGGATCCCACTCAACTAAAGTCTGTTCCTGATCAACTTGCTGGCCATCCTTAACTTTTAAGTTCGCACCGTATACAACCTCGTACCTCTCACGATCGCGACCCTTTTCATCCTGCACAACCAAGAAACCTGTCCGGTTCATCACAATTGAAGTGCCATCTTTTTTCTTAACTGCCTGAATATCCTGATATTTCACAGTACCGGCATGCTTGCTCTCCAATTTCGATTGATCAGAAACTCGAGAAGCCGTTCCGCCAATATGAAAAGTTCTCATCGTAAGTTGTGTACCCGGCTCACCAATTGATTGGGCGGCAATTACCCCCACCGCAAGTCCTAATTCAACCAATTTCCCCGTGGCCAGATCCCGCCCGTAACAATTTGCACAACATCCTCGCCTCGAAGAACAGGTCAAGACTGAACGGATCTTCACCTTCTCAATTCCAGCCTCCTGAATCGTGGCGGCCAATTCCTCAGTGATCTCCTGATTGGCCGATGCAACCACCTCATCAGTAAACGGATCGCGAACATCTTCAAGAGTAACTCGACCCATGATTCGATCACGAAGCGGTTCAATAATTTCACCACTTTCCACAATCGCCCTAGACTCAATTCCATCCAATGTCCCACAATCCAGCTCAGAAATAATCACGTCTTGAGCGACATCAACAAGTCGGCGGGTTAAATAGCCAGAATCTGCCGTCTTGAGAGCCGTATCCGCTAATCCTTTTCTAGCACCGTGTGTAGAAATAAAGTATTGAAGAACGGTCAGACCTTCTCGGAAATTTGATGTAATCGGTGTTTCAATGATTTCACCGGAGGGCTTAGCCATCAAGCCTCTCATACCAGCTAGCTGCCTAATTTGTTGCTTACTACCCCGGGCTCCTGAATCCGCCATAATATAGACTGGATTAAATCCATGACCAGTCTCGTCTAACGTCTCCATCTCACCAAACATTTCGTCGGCAATCTTTTCTGTTACGTCTGACCAAATTGCAATGACTTTATTCTTACGCTCGCCGTTGGTAATCGCACCTTCAAGGTACTGCTGTTCAACTTTAATGACTTCATCATTTGCAACCTGAATCAATGTTTGCTTTTCTTTCGGAATAACTAAATCGTCAATTCCTATCGAAATCCCAGATTTTGTAGCATACAAAAATCCAAGATTCTTCAACCGATCCAACATATCTACCGTACGCTCAAGGCCCTTCTGTAAATAACAATATTGAACCAATTGTTGTTGACCCTTTTTCTTAAGAAGACCGTTAACGTAGGGAAAATCTTCTGGAAGCGCGCTATTAAAAATCACACGACCAACTGTCGTGTTGATAATCTTTTTATCTAAATTCTCAACCTGCGAATGTAAAACATCCTGATCATCACGCACAACGGTAAGGTCCATAAATTCACCGCTTAAACGGAGTCTTATGGGAGTCAATGTCTCTACTTCATTGGCTTCAAGAGCCAGCAACACATCATCAACAGAATTAAAAACACGGCCCGCTCCTTTAGCACTTAACTTCTCCTTCGTCAGGTAATAGCACCCGAGCACTATGTCTTGAGAGGGCACGGTTATTGGTGTCCCGTTAGAAGGAGACATTATGTTATTTGCCGACAACATGAGAACTGACGCTTCAATTTGAGCCTCAGGAGACAAAGGAACGTGAACAGCCATCTGATCACCATCGAAATCAGCATTAAAAGCAGTACAGACCAGCGGATGGATACGAATGGCTTTACCTTCAACTAACACAGGTTCAAATGCTTGAATCCCAAGTCGATGTAAAGTAGGAGCTCGATTAAGCAAAACAGGATGCTCTCGAATAACCTCTTCGAGAATATCCCAGACAGCAGGCTCATGCTGTTCTACCATTTCTTTAGCCTGCTTAATGGTTGAAACCAGCTCACGCTCTTCTAATTTGTTATAAATAAAAGGTTTAAAAAGCTCAAGCGCCATTTTTTTTGGCAGCCCACACTGGTGCAATTTAAGCTCTGGACCAACAACAATTACAGAACGCCCTGAATAATCAACTCGTTTACCCAATAAATTTTGCCGGAAACGCCCCTGTTTGCCCTTTAAGGTATCGGAAAGAGATTTAAGTGGTCGATTATTCGCACCACGGAGCACTCGCCCACGCCTGCCATTATCAAATAATGCATCTACGGCTTCTTGCAACATCCGTTTTTCGTTGCGAATAATGACCTCTGGAGCCCTTAATTCCATCAACTTTTTAAGACGATTATTTCGATTAATTACTCGACGGTAAAGATCATTAAGATCGGAAGTCGCAAATCTTCCACCATCCAGCGGAACCAATGGCCTCAGCTCTGGAGGGATCACCGGTATTACGTCGAGAATCATCCACTCAGGTCGGTTTGTCGAGCGTCGAAAAGAATCTACAACCTTTAAACGTTTAGCAAACTTCAAGGTTTTCTGAACAGAAGTTTCTGACTTCATTTTGGCTCTTAACTCAACCGCAAGCTCATCAATTTCAACACCTTTTAGAAGGTCTTTGATGGCTTCGGCTCCCATTTGAGCACGAAATTTTGTACCTGATTCGAGACGAGCCTTTCGGTACTGTTCTTCTGTTAACAATTGATTGATTTTAAAATCACCGTCCCCTGGATCGATGACGACATACGCCTCAAAGTACAATACACGCTCAAGATCACGCAACGAAATATCAAGAAGATGACCTATACGACTGGGAAGCCCTTTAAAAAACCAAACATGACTTACTGGAGTCGCAAGATTAATATGACCAAGACGCTCCCTACGAACCTTGGCCTGCGTAACCTCAACGCCACACTTGTCACAAATAACGCCTCGATGTTTCATGCGTTTGTATTTTCCGCATAGACATTCCCAATCCGTCACGGGACCAAAGGTCTTGGCGCAAAACAGACCGTCACGTTCCGGTTTAAACGTCCGATAATTGATCGTCTCCGGCTTAGTCACCTCACCATGTGACCACGAAACAATTTTCTCTGGTGAAGCCAAACTGATTCGAATAGCGTCGAAATCTATTTTCAGCGCGCTCCTGTCTGTAAAACCTGGTCGCATCGAATCCCTCTTATCAGAAGTAAACATCATTAACTTTCAGAAACTGAACTTTCTTCGAGCTCAGTCTCCGCTTCATTATCTTCTGGCTCCTGAGGCAAAACCTCAGGTGGTCGTCGTGTTTTAATCAGATCAACATCCAGACAAAGTGCCTGTAGTTCTCTAACGAGAACATTAAATGATTCAGGAAGTCCAGGCGTAAATGAAGCATCTCCCTTGACTATTGCTTCATAAATTTTTGCCCGACCCATAACATCATCTGATTTAGCGGTTAGTAATTCCTGCAAGATATGAGCAGCACCGTAAGCCTCTAATGCCCACACTTCCATCTCACCAAATCGCTGCCCGCCGAATTGCGCCTTACCCCCAAGAGGCTGTTGGGTAATAAGAGAATAAGGACCAATCGAACGAGCATGCAATTTGTCATCAACGAGATGTGAAAGCTTCAGCATATAAATGTACCCAACGGTCACCTCTTGCTCAAATGGATCTCCAGTCATTCCGTCAAATAACTTAGTCTTCCCGCTGCTTGGCAAACCTGCCTGCCCCAACCAATGCTTTATTTCTTTTTCGTTAGCCCCATCAAAAACTGGAGTCGAAAAATACAGGCCCAATGCATTTGCGGCCCAACCTAAATGTGTTTCAAGAATCTGACCAACGTTCATTCTTGACGGAACTCCTAAAGGATTAAGGACAATCTCAACAGGACTACCATCGGGAAGACGCGGCATATCTTCTTCGGGAAGGACTCTAGCTATGACGCCCTTATTTCCATGACGCCCGGCCATCTTGTCACCTACAGACAATTTTCGCTTCATCGCAACGAATACTTTGACCAGCTTAATAACTCCTGGAGGAAGCTCATCACCGCGACGGATTTTTTCTTTCTTTTCCTCTGAAAGCTTTCGTATAACTTCCACCTGACCCTGGGTATGCTCCTCCAAGCCCCTCAGATAACTCTCAATCTCTTTATTTTTAGAAGAAATTTTAATGCGCACAAGATCGGCATAATCACGATCGTTAATAATCTCCTCAGTTAAGAGAGTTCCCTTAGCAATCAGGACACTCTGGCCGTCCTCACTAATCAAGTCTGCAGAAATTTTCTGGTCCTTAAGTTTATCTACGAGACGTTTTTTAACCTCATCGTGAAGAATACGAATTTCATCGTCTAAATTTTTCTCGATCATTTCGAGCTCTTCAGCCTCGATAGCCTTTGCCCGCTCGTCTTTTTCGATACCCTTTCTAGAAAAGATCTTCACACCAACAACAATGCCTTCAATACCCGGTGGGCACAACAACGAAGCATCTCTTACATCACCAGCTTTCTCTCCAAAGATTGCCCTTAACAATTTTTCCTCAGGAGTTAGCTGTGTTTCACCCTTCGGGGTAACTTTTCCTACTAGGATATCGCCCGGCTTTACATAAGCACCTATACGAATGATCCCGCTCTCATCAAGATCGTTAAGAAACCCTTCAGATACATTTGGGATGTCTCGAGTGATTTCTTCAGGCCCCAATTTCGTGTCGCGTGATTCAATATCAAATTCTTCAATGTGAATAGAAGTGTAGTAATCTTCCTTCACTAAACGTTCAGAAACCAGAATGGCGTCTTCAAAGTTATATCCACGCCAAGGCATAAACGCGACAAGAACATTGCGACCAAGAGCCAGTTCACCAAGCTCAGTGGAAGGCCCATCAGCAAGCACCTGACCTCTCTTTACGTTCTGATTTACACGGACTATAGGTTTTTGACTGATGCAAGTATTTTGATTTGAACGACGGAATTTTGTCAGGTTATAAATATCAGCACCCTGATCTGTCGATCCTTCTTCACTATCAACCCGAACAACTATTCTTTGGGAATCAACATAATCCACCACACCATCGCGCCTACCAACAACAACGGCACCAGAATCACGCGCAGTAATGAACTCCATCCCCGTTCCAACGTAGGGTGCACGAGCACGCAACAGCGGAACAGCCTGGCGCTGCATATTTGAACCCATAAGGGCTCGATTGGCATCGTCATTTTCTAAAAAAGGAACCAAAGACGCCGCAACAGAAACCAACTGCTTAGGTGAAACATCAATAAAGTCTACGTTCTCCTTTGGCGCCATAAGAAAATCGCCAGCTTGGCGCGCATTTACCCGGTCATTAACAAGATTTCCATTGTCATCTAGTTCAGCATTTGCTTGGGCAATAAGATATTTATCTTCTTCCCATGCAGAAAGATAGAAAGGATGCGGTTCACACCGCGCTTCTTTCTTATTCTTGGCCTTCATGTCACCATTAGCTTTTAAGATCTCGTCAGAAGACACAATATCGCCCTCTTTAAACTTGGTCTGACCAGATTCCAGAACCTTCACATAATCGACAACTCGGCCATCCTTCACACGACGATACGGTGATTCAATAAAACCAAACTCATTAATACGCGCATAGGAAGACAGAGAAGATATTAAGCCGATGTTAGGACCTTCCGGTGTTTCAATAGGACAGATCCGACCATAGTGAGTAGGATGCACATCTCTAACTTCAAAACCAGCGCGCTCTCTCGACAAACCACCAGGACCCAAGGCAGACAGACGGCGTTTATGAGTGATTTCTGATAATGGATTCGTCTGATCCATAAACTGCGAAAGCTGAGACGAACCAAAAAATTCTCTGATCGCGGCCATGACTGGCTTCGCATTAATTAAATCATGCGGCATAGCCGTAGCCATTTCTTGATAAACAGACATCTTTTCCTTAATGGCTCGCTCCATGCGCACTAGGCCTATCCGAAATTGGTTTTCTAGCAACTCCCCAACTGAGCGCACACGCCTATTACCCAAATGATCAATGTCATCTACATTACCAGTTGTCTTTCGAAGTTTTAACAAATAGCTAATAACTGAATAAAAATCGTCTGCGTTTAAAACCTTTTCATCGAGCGAAGTCTCGAGATCGAGCTTGGTATTTAATTTCAGCCGACCCACCCGAGAAAAATCATACTTCTGAGCATTAAAGAACATGCTTTCAAACAAAGAACGTGAACTATCTAGTGTCGGTGGATCGCCCGGTCTGAGACGGCGATAAATTTCTATCAGCGCCTCTTCGTGAGTCCGTACAGTATCTTTCTTTAAAGTGGTAGATAAAACATTGCCAGCAGCATCATCTTCAGGAAAGAAAACCTCTATCCCCTCAATATTTTTTTCTTGAGCCATCGATATAATCCGTGGCGTCACCTCATCATTAGCCTCAAGAATAATTTCTCCTGTTGCGGGATCAACAAAGTCGGAAACAGCATAGGCACCGTCTAATTCACTTTCGACAACTTCAACCTCATCAATACCGCTCTTCTCGAGAGCAGCAAAAACTGAACGACTTATCTTCTTTCCGGCTTGTACGGATACATCTGCTCCCTTAATCTTTCGGTCTTTCAGCGCACGCCTTCCAATTAAGTGAGAACCCACCTCCCAGTTGAGTGAATTACCCTTAAGAGAGATCCGACTAACACTATGAAACGCTCGAATTATGTCGTCAACCCCTCTCAATCCGAGGGCTCTTATAAACACTGACGCTAAAAATTTTCGTTTTCGATCGATGCGAACATAAAGCAAATTCTTTGCGTCATACTCAAACTCAACCCAAGAACCTCGATAAGGAATAATCTGAGCAACGAAAAGATTCTTGTCTTCGGAGTGGAAGAAGGCTCCAGGTGAACGGTGAAGCTGAGACACTATTACCCGTTCCGTCCCATTAATTATAAATGTTCCATTGTCCGTCATTAAGGGAACATCGCCAAAATAAACCTCCTGCTCCTTAATATCCCTAATGGATTTGACTCCGGTGTCTGGATCTTTATTCCAGACAATGAGACGAATTAAGACTTTTAATGGAACCGCATACGTCATGCCACGTTCTTGACATTCCTCAACATCGTACTTCAGCTTAATATCGACAGAGGACCCGCATGTCTCGCAGACTGTTTCCTGATGATGGTGTTCTAGCCCGGACAAATTTCCACACTTACACTCCCAGCTTCCAATCGTGTATTCGATGAATTCAAGTGATGAATTGTCCCTAAAGTCGCTGATCGGAAATACCGATTTAAAAACTGATTGCAGCCCAGCGTCTTCACGCTGCGAGGGAAGCCGATTCATCTGAAGAAATCGTGCATATGACTTCTTTTGAATCTCGATCAGATTCGGAATTGGTACCGTGGTCTGGATCTTTGAAAAATTAATTCGTTCTCTATAAGCGTCTTGATAAAGGGTTTGCAATTGAATCCCTCGCATAGATCGAAGTAGTAAACGGATTAGTGCCAGAAATAGAAAAAGTTCTCAGATCTGACAAACCCAAAAAACATCGCCTGCTAAAAAATCACACCGGCAAACAATAAAACCGATCACTAAACATCTCTAAAAGAGCGTTATTTAACTTCGACTTTCGCGCCGACGTCTTCAAATTTTTTCTTGATCGTCTCAGCTTCGTCTTTCGGAATATCTTCTTTAATAGCCTTAGGAGCACTTTCAACAAGCTCCTTTGCTTCCTTCAAACCGAGGCTGGTAATTTCCCTAACGGCCTTAATAACATTAATTTTCTTGGCACCAACATCTGTTAAAGTCACCGTGAATTCCGTTTTCTCCTCTGCCTCGGCTGCTCCTCCCACTGGAGCAGCAGCACCTGCAACCGCAACCGGCATAGCAGCTGCAGCAGTGACGCCGAGCTCCTCTTCTAAGGTTTTCACCAATTCAGATAACTCAAGAACAGAAATCCCTTTAATATAATCAACAACCTGATCCTGTGTTAGGTCAGCCATTCTTTTACTCTCCTTAAACAATTACTGGAAACAATGCCACCCGGCCATAAAATTCCCACTTCGTGAACACCAAAATTATTCTGCCGCTCGTTCTTTCTCCGCTTGAGATAAAACACTCACCAAATCTCTCGCCGGAGCGTTTAACACCTGGACCAACTGAGTCGCCGGCGCCTGTAACAACATAAGCAACTTCGCATAAAGCTCTTCTTTTGAAGGAAGAGAGGCCAGAGACTTAACTGCATCTGCTTCAATCTCTTTCCCCTGCACCACCGCCGCCTTAACGGTGAGCAAAGGACTACTCTTTGAAAAAGTTTGTAATGTTTTAGCAAGAGATACAGGGTCATCGCTGCTAAAAGCAATCGCTGTAGTGCCACTGAAATGTTCGCTGAGGACCTGATATGGAGTCCCTTCTATTGCTCTTTTCGCCAAGCTGTTCTTAACAACTCTGTACCCTGCATTTACAGAACGAATTTGCTGGCGAAGTTCTGTCGTCTCCGGCACATCAAGACCCTTAAAATCAAGCACGATCACACTATCGGCCTGACCAAAAGCGTCTTTTAGAGACTGGACTCTTTCTTCTTTTATTGCTCTCGTAATTGGCATTAAATCTACCTGATTTCTTACTCCCCAACTACAACCACCAGACGCTCCTATCTATGTGCCTCAATACCAGCACCATCGATACGAACACCAGGACCCATCGTTGAACAAATCGCCATACTCTTGAGATATTTTCCTTTGGCTGCAGCTGGTTTTGCTTTCATTACACTCGAAGTCAATGCGTATGCATTAGCAATGAGATTTTCCGTTGAAAAAGATAACTTGCCAATCGGAGCGTGAATAACACCGGCCTTATCAACTCGAAATTCAACTTTTCCAGCCTTAATCTCCTCAACCGCCTTATTGACTTCGAGTGTGACCGTCCCAGTCTTTGGATTCGGCATCAAACCTCTCGGACCAAGAACTCTTCCAAGCTTACCGACTGACTTCATCATATCCGGCGTCGAAACCACTGCGTCAAAGTCGGTCCATCCTTTTTGAATCTTTTCAACAATTTCTTCCCCGCCGACCACGTCAGCTCCAGCCTTTTCCGCATCCTGTTGCTTATCAGGACCAGCAATTACCACAACCTTCTTACTGCGCCCCAAACCATGAGGCAGCACAACCGTTCCTCGAACCATTTGATCAGCATGTTTTGGATCAACACCCAACCTCATAGATACTTCAAGTGACTCATCAAAATTAACAAATTTTAGGTTTTGAACTAAGGAAACTGCATCCTCCAACGAATACAACTTGTCCTCGACCTTTGACTTCGCTGATTTAAATTTCTTACCTGCTTTTGTCATAACTAAATTCCAAAATTACCGCTTACAAAACCGCTAAGGCTTTACTTCAATCCCCATGGATCTCGCCGTACCTTCCACTGTTCTAACAGCCATTTCCATACTGCCACAATTAAGATCAGGCATTTTAGTCTTTGCAATTTCTTCAACCTGTTGCGGGGTCACCGTTCCTACTTTTGTACTATGGGGTTCGCCAGAACCTTTTGCAATATTGGCGGCTCTCTTAAGGAGCACAGACGCGGGAGGAGTTTTCGTGATAAAAGTATAAGATCGATCTTGATAAATACTAATCACAGCAGGAATAATTAAGCCCTCCTGCCCGGACGTTTTAGCATTAAACGCCTTACAAAAATCCATGATGTTGACACCATGCGGACCAAGTGCAGTTCCAACAGGAGGAGCAGGAGTTGCCTTTCCTGCAGCGATCTGAAGTTTTACCTGTCCAATAAGTTTCTTTGCCATAAAAAGTTAACCGTTAAAGTTTCTCCACCTGCAGAAAATCGAGCTCTACGGGCGTCGACCGACCAAATATCGTCACCATTACTTTGAGAGTATTTCGATCAATATTGACTTCATCAACCACACCATTAAAACTAGTGAAAGGACCTTCATTAATTCTGACTTGGTCACCTTTATCAAATGAGTATTTCGGCTTGGGCTTCTCAGCAGCCACCGTCACTTGATGCAAAATATGATCGACTTCTTCTCGGGTTAAAGGAGTTGGTTTAGTTCCAGCTCCTACAAAACCAGTAACTTTTGGGGTGTTCTTAACAACGTGCCAAGCATCATCGGTCATATTCATTTCAACAAGAATGTAACCAGGGAAAAAACGCTTCGAACTAACCACCTTCTTCCCACCGCGCATCTCAATCACATCCTCTGTCGGAATAAGAACCTCCCCTATATCACCCTCTAAACCGTAGGCCTGCACACGCTGATGCAACGAATCAGACACTTTTTTCTCAAAACCAGAATATGTGTGCACGATGTACCACTGCTTAACAAGAACTTCAGTCATTACGCCCCGAAAGTGGTGAATAAAAACCTTGCCAGCCTGTCGAGCAACAAATCAGAAATCCAAAGATACAATCCGGACATCACAGAAAAGAGCACCACTACAAACGTGGTAGCCTGAACTTCTTTTAAGGATGGCCAGGTAACCCGGGACATTTCATTTTGCACTTGCGCCAGAAACGCCCGTGTACGCTGATACCAGCCTAAAGGACCCTTAGCCTTACTAATTGAGTCTCGACTATTTTCAAGTGCTGCTGACTTCGCCATGAAACCCTGATTACCCTTAAAAGTTAAACCGTTCTTTTTCTCACTCTATAAATAGATGGCAGGCCAGGAGGGACTCGAACCCCCAGCCCCCGGTTTTGGAGACCGGTGCTCTACCAGTTGAGCTACTGGCCTACGATCCCTCTTAGCTACTTCGTCTCTCGATGAGGCGTATGTTTTCGACACCAACGGCAATACTTCTTCATCTCAAGACGATCAGTGGTCTTTCGTTTGTTTTTTGTCGTACTGTAATTCCGCCGCTTACACTCGGTGCACGCCAGAATAATGATGTCGCGCACTAATTTAATCTCCCTTGCTCACGCCGTTGAAAAGTTCTCAAAAAAAATATTGAGTAAAAAAATCGTAACTCGACTACTCGACTATTTCAGTAATCGTACCTGAACCCACCGTCCGGCCACCTTCACGAATCGCAAAACGTAGCCCCTTTTCAAGAGCAACAGGTGTAATTAATTCAACATCGACTGTCACATTATCACCCGGCATAACCATCTCTACACCCTCAGGAAGGTTTGCCACACCTGTCACATCAGTCGTCCGAAGATAGAATTGAGGTCTGTAACCATTAAAGAACGGTGTGTGCCGCCCACCTTCATCCTTTCCAAGGACATATACCTCCCCTTTAAACTTTGTATGCGGAGTAATCGACCCTGGCTTGGCCAACACTTGCCCGCGGTTCACATCATCTTTTTCCACACCACGCAACAACACACCAATGTTGTCACCCGCGACACCCTCATCGAGCAACTTTCTAAACATCTCGACGCCAGTTACAACCTTTTTCTCTGTCGGCGCAAAACCAACAATCTCAATTTCTTCACTCACCAACACCTTGCCCCGCTCCACACGACCCGTAACAACAGTGCCACGACCAGAAATCGAAAAAACATCCTCTATCGGCATCAAAAATGGTTTGTCTATGTCCCGCTCCGGTAGAGGAACATAATCATCAACGGCTGCCATAAGCTCTTCAATAGATTTTGCGCCAGCTTCATCACCCTCAAGAGCCTTGAGAGCAGAACCTTTAATGATTGGAATATCATCACCAGGAAAGTCATAAGAACTTAGCAGTTCTCTTACTTCCATTTCGACAAGCTCCAGGAGCTCAGGGTCATCGACCGCATCACACTTATTCAGAAAAACTACGAGGGAAGGAACACCAACTTGTCGCGCCAAAAGGATATGTTCACGTGTCTGCGGCATGGGACCATCGGTAGCCGCAACAACCAAAATACCACCATCCATTTGAGCCGCACCCGTAATCATATTCTTAATGTAATCAGCATGTCCGGGACAATCGACATGCGCATAATGCCGATTGTCTGTTTGATATTCGACATGAGCCGTCGCGATCGTAATTCCCCGCTCTCTTTCTTCAGGGGCATTGTCGATAGAATCAAAGCTTCGCGCCTCATTCTTATCGTCGCCTTTCGACAAAACAGTTGTAATTGCCGCCGTCAGAGTCGTCTTCCCATGATCAATATGACCAATCGTGCCGATATTCACGTGAGGTTTCGACCGATCAAACTTTTCTTTTGCCATTGTTCATGCCCCTTAATAAAATCAGTGCTTTTAAGAAACCAACTATTAACTCGAGCTGTGTTATTTCTCTATTTTCAACTTCGTCTACAAATTACTTTTCCTAAAGCTTAAGGTCACTACGGAATCCCTTAAACATCAGCACCACAGATCATTTGTGGAGCCGATGACCGGGATTGAACCGGTGACCTCGTCCTTACCAAGGACGCGCTC
>CAYFFV010000025.1:0-23733 GCA_964342695.1 uncultured Vicinamibacteraceae bacterium | reverse complement strand
TGTTGATTTGGCGCTCGGCACGGTCGTAGGTTCGAACGTTCTGAATTTGTTTCTTATCGTTGGATTAGCTGGCACAATCAACCCGCTCACGCTCGATAGTGTTGTTCAAAGCTATGCTTTTCCATGGATGGGCTTCTTTTTTGGCGCTCTTATCGTACTTATTCGTAGAAATGGCAAGATTGGCCCGACAGCGGGTGCTGGTCTCTTGCTAGCCTATCTCTTGTATGTTGTAGGTCTCGTAATCTTGCCTTCGCTTAGACTGGCGTAAAGACGAATTGTTTTTAGTAAATTCGAACTATTAAGGGTGTTTTAATGAATGTATCTTGGCCGGATGGTTTTAGTACCTATGACTATGACGATCCCTTTGAAGACTTAATTGGACCACTTGGTTACAAAATTGAGTCTGATGAAATCCGATTTGCGTTTCACGCTGGTCCCCATCATTGCAACACCCAGTCTACCGTGCATGGTGGTATGCTGATGACATTTGCGGATTACGCACTCTGTCTGACGGCGATATGGAATCAGACTGAGGAACGATGTGTCACGGTTTCTTTACAGTGTGAGTTTGTTGCTGCTGCGAATTCAGGTGATTTCCTTGAATCAATATGTGAAGTGGTGCGTCGAACGGGATCATTAGTTTTTCTGCGAGGGAAAATCTTTGTAGGTGATCGGACTCTAGTAGCTTACAGTGGCATTGTGAAACGACTCCGTGCGCGATGACGAATGTATGAGGTAAAGGGGGATCCTAGAACATGTTTTTCATTAGAAACTTTTTGATTGCCCTCACTATGCTGTTTGTTTTCTCTATAGACTTTTCGGCCCAAGAGGGTTCGACTGACGGTCAATGGCAGTTCTACGCGGGCGATATTGGATCGACCAAGTACGCACCACTTGATCAGATCAATCACGAAAATGTTCAAGATCTCAGGATGGTGTGGCAACGACCCGCTGTAGATCAATCTATTCTTGATAAAGCTCCGAATCTTAGTTATGGAAAAAACTTGATGTCAACGCCGCTCATGATTGATGGCGTTCTTTACACATCGAATGGTGTCGGCTTGGTGGAGGCTTTTGACGCTGGTACCGGGGAAACGATTTGGGTGCAGACCCCGCTCGATTCTGGTCCTCAGGCATATCGTGGTGCGGTAACTAGAGGAGTTGGCTATTGGACGGACGGTCTGGACTCTCGTATTTTGGTCCAGAGAGGACAATTTTTAATCGCTCTTAATGCCAAAAATGGTGACACTTATCAAGATTTTGGAGACGGTGGTCGTGTGAATTTAACTGTCGGATTAGGCGGGGACGCTCGGTACAGATGGACCGGTGCACCCTTAGTAATTGGTGATGTGGTTGTTCTCGGTCAATCCATGACAGACACGTTTATTACTAAGGAAGCTGTACGTGGTGACGTAAGAGCGTTTGATGTTCGAACTGGAGCTTTACGCTGGACTTTTCATACGGTCCCGCAGGCAGGAGAGTTTGGTACTGATACATGGGAAGATAACTCTTGGGAGTACACAGGCCATGCTCCCGTATGGTCATTATTTAGCGCTGACCCAGATCTTGGATATGTTTATATGCCCGTTACTTCGCCTACGAGTGATATGTATGGTGGACATCGAGGTGGAGATAATTTGTATGGGCAAAGTTTGGTATGTGTTGATGCAGAAACCGGGGAGCGCGTCTGGCATTACCAAATGGTACACCATGGTCTTTGGGACTATGATTTGCCAACGGCACCTATTTTGATGGATGTAGAGGTCGATGGTCGACCTGGTGTTACCAAAATGGTCGTGCAATTGACAAAGCAAGCTTTTGCCTTTGCATTTGACCGTAAGTCCGGCGAGCCGATTTGGCCAATTGAAGAGCGTCCGGTTCCACAGTCCACGACACCTGGGGAGAGGACGTCGTTAACGCAACCATTTCCCACGAAACCACCAGCGTTCGATCGACAAGGCGCCACCGTCGACAACTTGATCGATTTTACGCCTGAACTTAGAAAAGAAGCTCTAGAGATTGTAAGCCAATACACGATGGGGCCGATGTTTACACCTCCGACCGTAGTAACGGATTCAAATAGGGGAACCATACAGCTTCCGGGTTCTCAAGGAGGTGCGGATGTTCAAGGCGGGGCATTTGATCCCAGTACAGGGTATCTTTATATCCCATCGATCACCGCGCCGTTTGTTGCAGATATTGTCACAGGCAATCCTGATAGAACTAACCTTCGGTACGTGAAGGGAAAGCGAATGTGGATTGGAGGTCCCAGAGGATTGCCTCTGTTTAAACCTCCATACGGTAGGATCACTGCTATTGACATGTCCAAGGGAGAAATCGTTTGGCAAGTTCCCAATGGTCATGGTCCTCGTGATCATCCAGCGATCGAACATCTGAATTTAGGTAGGCTTGGTCGACCGGGACGTCCGTCACCTTTATTAACAAAAACTCTTTTGTTTATTGGGGAGGGTTCCCGTGCACGACTAGGTGCTGACCGTATTCCTGATGATATGCCTTTGGAAATTGTTACGAATTATGGAGAACCCTGGTTCCGTGCATACGACAAAGAAAATGGTGATGTAGTGTGGGAAACAGAATTACCAGGTGGAACGACGGGAGCTCCGATGAGCTATATCCATGATGGACGGCAGTTTGTTGTTGTAGCCGTTGAAGGTTTGACGGAAACTGCTCAGTGGATTGCTTTTAGCCTGCCGTAATCTGTTCTTGATGAAGTAATAACTTCAGATGGCCTGATTAAGAAGTCGTTTTGATAGTCGCTTTTTCATGATGGGTAATGAACTTCAGCTGGTACAACTGAATCACGCTATAGAGGCAGCGCTTTCTGGTGTGAGTCTTAGAAAATTGGGCGATGCGGCTGAGCGATTGTCGGTTTCGTACCGTTCCGAACAGCCACCGTTCTACCGGTCAGAGGATAAGTGGTCAGAGATTGATCGGCTGGCATATATAGCTGCAAGGATGCCTTCAACATACAGTGCTGCAGTCTCTGTGCTCGACGAACTTCATGACAGAGTTCCAGAATTAGAAGTTCGGAGTCTCTTGGATATTGGTGCTGGTCCAGCTACTTGTCTTTGGGCAGCAGGTAAGTTCGTTCGATTGCGTCAGGCTAAGTTGGTTGAGCCAGATCGAGAAATGGCAGCTCTTGGAGAACAGTTGCTAACGGCTTCTCCGCGGATGTCTAGCATTGATCGCGACTGGCAAATTACTGGCTGTAACGACATATCAGCAGACTCGAAATATGATTTAGTGATATCAGGATATGTATTGTCTGAATTAGACGATCTTCAGCGGAAGAAACTTATAAATACAGCCTGGGAAACGTCCCGTCACGCTGTTATCCTAGTTGAGTCGGGTTCTATGAAAGGATTTCGCCATATTCTTGAATCTCGTGATCAGCTGATCTCATTGGGAGCACGCATCGTAGCTCCTTGCCCACACGAAGGAAGTTGTCTAATGGCGTCTGATGATTGGTGTCATTTTGGAGTGCGCCTTAATCGCTCGTCAATTCAACGGCGTGTCAAAGGAGCAGCGTTATCGTACGAGGACGAGAAATATAGTTACGTTGTTGCAACTCATGGGATTGGTTCCGGTGCAGCAGGTAGGGTTATTCGACGACCTGTTATCTCAAAAGGGCGCGTCAAACTCGATTTATGCACGGGTGAAGGAATTATTCAGAAAAGTTTGATCAAGGGAGATGGTGATTCTTATCGTAGGGCAAAAAAGTTGAACTGGGCGGATAGTGTAGATTAACGCTTTAGTTCTTGGACCTAAAGGAAAACCAGTATAAGTTACGGTAGCAGATGAGTTGGAGTTTTCGTTTTTTGTCGGCTTTAGTTTGTGTTGCTGTGGCAGTGTCTCTGGCCCACGCACAGTGGGGATTTAGAGAGGGAACCCTTCCGCCAAGATTTCCGCCCAGCACTCTTCCAGACCGGGATTTTGCGTTCTGCAAGATCATGTACACGAGTGTTCGTTATGAACAGTTGGGAATGGGGTGGGCTACAGACTATCCGTACGCCGGTGTTAATTTGATGATTAGGTTTTCTGATTTAACGACGGGTCGTGTCAGCGTTGATGGTCGTGGCGAACCGAATCATTGGGTGGTCCGTTTCATGGATGATGCTTTGTTTAATTGTCCCTTTACGATGGCTTCTGATGTGGGGACCATTGGCTTGAGTAATGAGGAGGTAGCCAGACTTCGCGAGTACCTTTTAAAAGGCGGATTTCTTTGGGTAGATGATTTCTGGGGTTCTCGAGCTTGGCGCCACTGGGAGAGAGAAATTGGTCGAGTTCTTCCGCCCTCCCAATATCCTGTGCGTGATATTCCGTTAACTCATCCCGTTTTTCGCACGCTGACACATGTGCGTGAAGTCCCCCAGATAACAGCCATTCAATTTTGGTATGGGGTTCGAGGACGCACGACGTCAGAGCGGGGTTTCGATAGTAAAGAGGCTCATTTTCGAGCGATTACTGATGAACATGGTCGCTTTCTCGTGGTGATGACGCATAATACCGATGTGGCTGACGCTTGGGAGAGAGAAGCGGATGATCCAAGATTTTTTGAACGTTTTTCACCAGATGGTTATGGCTTAGGAATTAATGTACTGCTTTATGCGATGACGCATTAATCAAAAAAGGCATCACTTAATTATGTTTGCCCGTTTAAAACGTCTCTGTTGTTTTATCCTTCGTCGACATCGTTACCGAATGATCGGCCGGGATGGGCGAGTGTTCATGGAGTGTATTGATTGTGCTCACCGTACTCATGGATGGGAAGTGGAGACGCGAGAATACCATGGTATTGCTTCAGTGAATTCCTTCCGGCTGTGGTTAGATGACTCACCAGAGAGCGATCTTGACGAATCAGTAGTCAATATACCGAAAATTGTTTTTTCTACACAACCTTTACCTGACCTTAGATTAACTCTCGATTAAAACACGTTGTCTGAGTGCGTGCTAACCATTCGCTCTGCTTCACCGAGCAACATAGATGCACCGGCCAAAGCCGACTCAATGTCTGTTGTTGAGAAAGGGGAACTAAGCGTTTCGGTGATAGCACTTCCGATTAAGCAGGTCGTTAGGAGTAATGCGCGAAGTTGGTCGAAGTCCGTAGATGGTGTGAGTGAAATTAGTTCTGTTTCATGGAGATCCCACTCAATTTCAAGCTCTTGTTGCTCCGTGATGTTTATACTGCCATCAGCGTATTTCTTGGAGGTGCGTTCAAGTAATTGGGTCAATTGTTCTAATTTTTGTCTGTGCCATTTGAGGTTGCTAATTCCAAGTTGCTGTGTTTCTTGTGGGCCTTTGTTCACGAGAATACGTAATTCCCTGTCTGTTAAACCTCCAACGAGTTCGTAAGAAAAGAGTCTTTCGACATCTATCACAACACGTGTTAAGGGTGGCGATGACTGATTTAACGCTACGCGAACCCGTTTTACCGGGCCAAAGTTGACATCTGTGACAGCAGGCACCCTTGGCACAGTATTAGGAAGGTCTATATATAAACGAGTCGGTGGTTCGTCGAGTGATTGTATTTCCCCTTGAATGGGGCCTGTTGCTGAGAGATATATTGCTATCCCAGTGGAAGTTACGTCTGTGGTTATGGCGGTCAAGGTTGATAATTCTTGGATTTCTTGAGTTTTTACAGTGACAAAAATTCCCGCAACCAAAAAGGTCACTGTTATTAGATTGACCATTTGTTTGCCAAGGTGGTCGGAGTGTTTCATATGAGTGTCTTTCTCAGAAATTTAATTCTATCGGTCTTAGAGAAACTTTGCCTAAACTTCGGTATACGATCGTAATTAAATGCATTGTCGGTATTTAATGTTTTCGAAGAAGGCCATCACGGGTGACTTTGTCGTGTGTGCATTTGTTTTTGGACTCATGGCGTGTGGAAATGAGATAGACACAAATAGCAGTCAACAAGAACAAGAAAAAACGTCAACGTTTTCATCAGGAATGGCTGAGGTTTTTGGTGCTGCACCTCAAAAACCTGGTGATCCTCAGGCAATTATCTCGCTTTTTTCAGAACTAACTCTTGAAGTTCCTTTCCCTAAAAAACCAACAGAAATCGATCAGTATGGACGTGCTTTTTTCCCCAGTGTGACCGCGATTAGGGCAGGGCAGGAAATTTTGTTTCGAAATAGTGAGGACGAGTTGCACAATGTAAATGTAAAAGATCAGAACGGCGACACAATTTTTAACGTTGGAATGCCAATTCTCGGTGGGACTTTTCAATATACGTTTGAACGAGCGGGTTCCTATTCTGTTGCTTGTAACGTGCACCAAGAGATGGCCGCAACGATAGTCGTATCAGATGGTGTGTACACAGTTTTAGCGGATCGGGACGGGCGGTTCGTTATCCACGATGTCCCCTATGGGCGTTACAATTTTGAAATTCGTCGAGGGAATGAGCGAAGTTCGTTTCCGATAGATGTGCAAAATGCCAGCACTGAAATGGTGTTCGATGAGGAATAAACAGACGGTATAATCAAATCAGTTCTAAAAAGAGTATTTAAGGAGAAGCTTTGTCATCATTTGATGTTGTGTCTGAGGTTAATGAACAGGAAGTTGTGAATGCTGTAAATCAAGCAAATCGAGAGATCGAGACGAGATTTGATTTCAAAGGAACCAATGCGCGCTTTGATTTTGAAGAGGGGCAAGTCACTATGAAAGCGCCGGATAAATTCCAACTCAATCAAATGTATGACGTTCTAACCGCAAGACTCGTAAGTAGAAAAGTGAATGTTCGTTGCCTTGAGAGGGATAGTATCCAAACAAATGTTAAGGATGCCCGGCAAATCGTTTACGTTCACCAGGGTATTGAATCAGAGATGGCAAGGGATATCGTTAAGATGGTGAAGCAGACCAAACTTAAAGTTCAGGTTGCCATACAGGGTGAGAAGCTTCGCGTGTCTGGGAAAAAGCGGGATGATTTGCAACAAGTTATCGCATTGCTCGATGGAAAAGAATTCAAAATCCCATTGCAATTTAATAATTTTAGAGACTGATTCTAGAGTGTAACGATTATGAAGACGGTTAAAAATAAAACCAATAGACCTCTTAAAATATCTCTTGCACGAGGACGGATATTACGTTTGGGGCCACGGAAAGAAGGGCAAATTGCTACGCCTGACGCGGAACGGGATGCTTTTAAAAGCTTGGTCGAGCGAGGAGATGTTGAGGTGTTCGACGATTCACGGCACGGAGACACATCGGTTGCAGGATTAAGTGGAAATAAATCGGTGTCGAAAGGACACCACGCGAGATTTTCAGTTACTAAGCGAGGGGATCGGTAAAGTAGAGATAGGGATGAATAAGTATCGAAGCAATATTACCTGCTTTATTTTGACTCTTTTCAGCTATGGGCTTGTAGGGATTCTCGCTGGAGCTCGTGCTGATGAAGCTCCCGCACGTTGAAAAAATTTGTTTAGGTTTTGATGAGAATAATATTTGAGCAGATTCGTGTGGGTGGAGATCGGAATTTTGGGTATCTGTTAGGTCAAAGAGATACAAAACAGGCGCTACTTATTGATCCGTCATATTCTCCGAAAGAAATGGTCCAGCGCGCGACGGTCCAGGGATTAACAGTTACGCATGTCCTTAATACTCATGGTCATTCTGATCACACAAATGGCAACAGAGATGTTGTTGAACTAACCGGAGCCACTGTCGCGGCGCATGCGGAGGCACCGACAGCGCCTGATATTGAACTTAGCGACGAAAAAGTAATCGCTCTTGGTGATCTGCGATTAAAATGTTTTTACGTGCCTGGCCATAGTCAGGATCACCTTGTTTTTTATGAGTCGGCGCTAGGTATTTTACTGACGGGCGATTTACTTTTTGTGGGGAAAGTCGGTGGGACTAACTCCGACGATAATGCTCGCTCGGAGTGGGAAAGTCTTCAACGACTGATCCGACTTTTTCCTGACCAAACAACGATTTGGCCAGGTCATGATTATGGGGTCAGACCTAGTTCGACAATGGATTTGGAAAAGAGAACAAATCCATTTTTAAGATGCGCCGATGCGGATGCTTTCCTCCGATTTAAGTCTGAGTGGCCACGTTTTAAAAGTGAATTAGGTTTGAAATAATCGGGCGAGTTCTGTTCAATAGAATGGATCTTGGTGTTTGTCTCTTAAAAGCGGTTTTAATTAACCACTAGGGATGTCGTCTATTCAATTTTCAGGAGATTAACAGTGCCAATATATGAATACCTGTGCCGGGGTTGCGGACACGAATTTGAACGACTCGTGCTGGGCGCGGACCCCGGCCCATGTCCGTCTTGTGGAAAATCAGATCTAGAACGGCGATGGTCTCTTTTTGCCGTTGATTCTGATTCAACACGTCAATTCAATTTGCAGCGCGGGAGAGAGAAAGCTAAGAAAACGCAGCGAGATAAAGCGCACGCCGAACACGAAGCTATCCATCATCACCACCATTAAAGGGGGCGCGTCTATATTTGTTCACGTTGTTTTAGAAGGACTGCTTTTTACGGAACGAAGCTTTGTCCTTTTGACTCAGTGTCCCATCGTGTCTGACTCCAACCCCTCATCGACCCTCGTGTATTTATTCTCCAGCCTTCAGACGTGCGTTTAAAAGTATCAAAATAATGTCCGTGTACTAATACTTTTGGTTGTGGTTCAGAAGTGTCAAGGACGATCCAGTATCCACGTCCTTTGGCCCCGTCGGCGGTGGGTTCGATTAAAATACTGGTATTGTTATGAGTAATAGTAGTGCCTTCACCGCCAGGTCGCTGACGAAAGCGTTCTCGGATTCTCTCCCGTCCAGACCAGACTTCACCACCTCCTGTTGTAAACACCGCGTCATCAGCCCAGGCTGAAAGATAAAGTTCTTCATCTTGAAAATCGAGTCCTTGGTTATATCGTGCGTACAAGCGCTCAATTTCTGCGATATCTGTTCCGGTCAGTGGCAGTACACCGCCACGATTTTGTGTTGACACCCAACTAACAGCTGCCACAATTGCGATGAGTGTGATTGTGATGACGATTCGAGCGTTTCTCATTCAGCTACCTCCTATAATTTGGTGTCGACTTTTGTGTCGATGCGTTGACAGGAGCCTATTGTAAGGTTTCCGACAGATATAGTGACAATAATTGACATGAATCGTACGCGCTACGATAATCGCCTAACTTTTTGGTACAACTCAAGAAAGTGCTGGTGCAATGTGACGCCCATTTTTTCTTTTCGGTTAGTAATACTGTTTCTCCTTACGAGTAATTATCTGTTTTTCGAAAAAGTCGTTGCGTTTACACAGGAGCATGGTGGCGAGTACGAACGTGCCGATATAGAACGTGGGGCCCAGCTTTATGATGAATTTTGTTCAAATTGTCATGGTTCTGAGGGTGATGGTGTAGGTAATGTCAATCTTAAAGCTGGACAATTTCGACGAGCATCGACTGATCAAATATTTAGGAGGATTTTGACCGAGGGAATTCCTGGGACGGGTATGCCTCCAGGAAATTACACTGCTTCTGATATGACGGCCTTGGTTGCCTATGTTCGGAATATGCGAGATTTTGATGGGGGAATTGTCACGCTTGGCAATGTCTTGCACGGGGAAACAATTTTTTATGGAAAAGGACGTTGCACTGATTGCCATCGAGTCGCTGGAAAAGGTGGGAGACAAGCTCCAGATTTAACGGCGATTGGGGCGATTCGTGGTGCGGGTTCTTTGAGAGCTTCGTTGCTTAATCCTACGGCATCCATGTTGCCGTCTAATCGACCTGTAAGGATTGTGACTCAAGCTGATGAAGTTATCCACGGTCGTCGATTGAATGAGGACACCTACACTATTCAGATATTCAACGATCAAGATTATTTGCAGTCGTTTGAAAAAGCTGATTTAAAAGAAGTGACTATATTAGATGCTTCGCCCATGCCGTCGTACGAAGATTCGTTGAGCGAGTCAGAATTAGCAGATCTGTTGGCGTACCTTGTGACGTTAACAGGATTGAGATAGCGAGAAATACTTATGCCAAAACATCTTGTTCTGTTGTTTCTACTAGTCCTCCTATTTCCCGGTTTAGCGATGAGTCAGGTCACAACAGAGCGTCTACTGAATGCGAATAATGAGCCTCATAACTGGTTGACCTATTCGGGTGCGTACGACAGTCAGCGTCATAGTGTCCTCGAACAAATTACAACAGAGAACGTACAAGATCTTGAAATGAAGTGGGTCTTCCAGTCCCGTACTTCTCACCATTTCCAGGCGACACCTTTGGTTGTTGATGGAATTATGTATCTGACACAGCCGCCAAATGATGTTGTGGCTCTTGACGCTAAGACGGGGCGTGTGTTTTGGGTGTATGAACATGTGCCTTCTCCTGATGCGAGGCCGTGTTGTGGTTTTAGCAATCGAGGCTTAGCGATTCATGGGGACACCTTGGTCATGGGAACTGTTGATGCGATGGTTGTTGCAGTGGACGCGAAAAGTGGTGGACCGATTTGGCAAGTCCAGGTCGCTGATCCGTCGGCGGGTTATGCGATTACTCACGCACCGCTGGTTGTAAACAATAAGGCAATTGTGGGAATGTCTGGTGGAGATTTGGGTATACGGGGTTTCATCGCCGCTTACGATATAAGCACAGGGAATGAATCGTGGCGTTTCTATACTATTCCTGCTCCTGGAGAGCCCGGGCATGAGACTTGGGAACCATGTACTCCAGACATGGAGCACTGCGACCCTGAGGCGTGGAAGACGGGTGGAGGTGCCGTGTGGCTGACCGGTTCGTACGATCCGGAGACAAATCTAACGTTCTGGGGAATAGGAAATCCAGGACCTGACTATGCGTATTATCAGAGGCCCGGGGATAACTTGTATGCGAGTTCTGTCGTAGCTCTGGATGCAGATACTGGTAAATTAGACTGGCATTTTCAATTCACCCCTGGCGACCGATATGATTACGATGCTGTACAAATTCCGGTTTTAGTGGATTTAGATATTAATGGCACAGTGATCAAGGCGATGCTTTGGGCTAATCGCAATGGGTTTTTCTACATTCTTGATCGTGTGACCGGTAGATTTCTTACAGGCAACCCATTTTCACGAATTAATTGGGCCAGTGGATTAGATGACAGCGGTGGTCCAATTCAAACTCCACAGGGTCCTGGAGTCCCGACCTATCCTGGAAAACAAGGTGGTACGAACTGGTATTCTCCTTCTTACAGTCCTAATACTGGGTTAATGTATTTTTCCACTTGGGAAGGTTATGCCACAGTTTTTGATTCTGCGCCTGTTGAATATACCCCTGGGCAGCTTTTTACGGGCAGTCGAAATCGTAGTCCCATAGTTGGTGTACCTGAACCCCCCGCTGTTGGTCGAGGGCATATCAATACGTGGACCAAGGCAGTAGGACATGGGTCGGTACTAGCATTTAATCCTCTTACTGGCGACAAGGTATGGCAGTGGGAAACTTACGATGTCCAAAACAGTGGGATATTGACTACAGCAACTGACCTGTTATTTGTCGGTGGGAGAGAAGGATACTTTCAGGCGCTTGACGCGCGCACAGGGGATCTGCTGTGGCGAGCTGTAACTGGCGGAAATACACTTGCTGCGCCAATTACTTATGAGGTGGAGGGTTCCCAGTATGTGGCAATTGCGAGTGGGCACTCGCTATTTGTTTTCGGCCTTCGGCAGCCGTAATGAATCAAAATATTAAATGCCTAGGCAGGTGCCTGTTAAAAGCGAAATAGACGAGTTAGTTTTACAATTAAAGCCCTGTTGTCAATTCTGTCGAATCTGTTTTCAAGAGTGCCTTGCTGTTCATTGTAGACGATGAATAGTTCGCTTCCAGGCTGGTATTCCCAACGGAAACGAAAATTTGTATCTACCGTGTGACTGGCCGAACTGTATTGGAGCAGTGCGCTTAGAAACATCAGTGGGGTCATGGTGTAGGTAACGCGAGAGCCAGGAAGATGTGTGGAAAATTTTCCTACAGGAAGATCGATCCAGTTAACTTCGTACTTTGGTTCAATTGAAAAACCAGGAAATAGTTTAATCCTTCCATTTCTGAAGCGAATTTTTGTTCTTTGGCCATTATAAAAACTACCGTGTTCTAGATGTAAATGCCCTGAAAACATTCGTTGAGGCCCGAAGTTTAGTTCCGCTCTCATGGATTCGAAGTTATAACCTGCTACTGGAAGAACGATTCCAGAGCTAATCTCGAAAGGTTTTGGTAAGAATTCGTAGCTTTTTTTATACGTAAATTCCACGTCGTCACTATTTTCAAATTCAATACCAAAAGACAGTTGTCCTTCTCTTGTTTCAAGTTGGCCTTTTCCGTTTTCGATATAGTCAATGTCACCACCCCATGATAATTTTCGGATTGCATTGACTGATAATAGACGTGGACTAAAACGAAGTTTTGCGAAATTACGATACATGTCAGTTCGCCGCACAAAGCCGACTTCAGGATTAAAAGCATCGCCAATTGCTAGTCGCTCGCCTTCAAAGCCGTATCGATCGCCGTCATATTCCACATGGGTGCGATAGCTTGCTGAAGTTCCTGATAATCCGTTTGTCTGAGTGCGCGCATAATATGAATCGATGGTCAGTAAGTTCTTGAGAAAAGAAAATCCTCCATCGATTCCATACGTGCTGTTGGCGCCAGTTCCTTGAAGGTTTATTGAGCGATTAGTCATGAGCACGCCGATGCTGCTTGCTTGAAAGATATCTCGCTTTACACGTAGTACAGAAAAATTTGTAGGCTGTGCCCCTGCAACGATTTCTTCGTCCGTCTTCATGTGTAGAATTCCGAGGTCGTATTCCCCGACCCGTCCAGTTAACCGTCCACCTACCTGAACTGGGACTTCACGCCCCCCCTGTAAACCGATTCGCCGACTAAAGAACAGGACAGGTGTATAGCCGAATCGGCTTTCTCCACCAAATTCAAAAGTTCTTCGATTTTCAAGGAAAAACTCTCGTTTTTCAGGAAAGAACAAATTGAAACGACTGAGATTAACTTGTTGATCGTCAGCTTCGACCTGAGCAAAATCAGTGTTGTAACTAAAGTCTGCAGTCATGTTCTCTGTCAGGCCGTATTTAATTTCTAGGCCCGCAGTACCCCCCAAGTCATTTGTGAAAGGGGGGGATGCAGCGTAATCAGTGCTTAGATCGGCGATGACGTACGGTTTTACATCCAAGTTAATTGATTTTGGAGGAGCCTCGATGCCGACAAGTGGTGCCAATAGGGCTGGCCTGAGTCCTCGGGGGCCAAGTGCCGCAGAGACAGGTTGCATGTAGGACATTTCATTTTTCCAGCGGTTGCGTCGACGAAGATTAAAACCCCAAATTTGAGACGATCCCGGACGATAGCGTAGTGATTTAAACGGCATAGCGGTTTCAACGCTCCATCCACCTTCAAATTGGTGCACTTCAACTTGCCAGATTGGATTCCAGTCAAAATTTGTCATACCTTCGTTGCTTGTTTGTGCATCCATACGTCCGCCCAAGGCATTTACCTCGAAGAGCATTGCATTCCGACGGTCGTAAAAAGTGTCGAAGCTCCATGCAAGATTGTCATCCATCGCTATTCCGCGGTTATCGCGACGCATTTCATTGGCAATCATCCGATCAGGCTGACTTTCCCAGCAACGCGCCGATAGGTAGACATATTCGTCGTCAAAAAATATCCATACCTCTGTTTTTTCGCTTGCGGGCTCTCCTTCATTTGGATCGTTTTGAATGAAATCTGTCATTGATGGAAGTGTTTCATAGATTGATTCAGTAAGGCGTCCATCCATTTGCAGTGGTGCTGCAAGACGGACTGCACGACCAGTAATACGTCCTGTTTCGTCACGTGAAATTACGTTAGGCGAAATTGGAGGTAGAGGACCGTCAATCTCTTGCAACTGATTAGTTCGGCCATCATGTTGGAGGGCTTCTTGGCCACTAGCCGTGGCAAATGGGAGAAGTAAAGTTAGTGCAATAGAGAGGGCAAAAACGCTAAGGCATTTAGGGGCTGAAATGTATGACAAATACACGGATCTTCAGTTGATTTCTATAACCGGAATAGTTTGTTGATTTTGACGACGAACCCCCGGTTCAATAGGTCAGTCGTTCTACTCGGACGTAACGGTGTTGTATGACGATCTTCAGTGTACACAATAAAGAGCTCACTCCCCGGGCTGTACTCCCACCGAAATCTAAGATTTGCTCCGATGCTTTCGTTGGTAGAGTTGTATTGAACAAGTCCGGCGAAGAACATACGTGGTGTGAATGTGTAATTTAAACGGGTGCGAACAAGATCAGTGCGGAACGAATCTTCAGGAAGATCGATCCAATTAAAAGAAACGCTCGGTTCAAGAGATAGATGTTGCGTGAACTTGATATACCCTCCACCAAAATCAAGCGATGTAATATCACCGTTGTAGTAACCGCCTGTTCGCAACGAGAGTGAACCATTTGCTCGGCGTTGTTGCCCAAACCTGTACATAACGGTTGTGTCTGTAAAATCGTACTCACCAATTGGGATCATGAAACCATCTCCAGGAGAGAACCCTTCATGTAGTAACTCATGGTTGTCATTTAATACAACAGTCAGGCGGTCACTGTTTTCAAATTCCGTCTCAAGGCCTAATGTAGCGACACGTGTTTCTAGGCGGGATGTATCTGCCGTGAGTATGTAATCTAACATCCCTCCAAAATTGAACTGTCGGACACGTTTGAGTCGGCTTGGACGGGGACTGTAACGAGTACTTACAAAGGTTCGTCTGAAATTGTCACGCCGAACAAACCCAATCTCAGGGTTGAAATTATCTTCAACAAGCAGGTGGTTGATTCGGAAAGCGTATGTGTCGCCAGCGTAATCGAATTTTGCCTGATAACTAGTATTTTGATCTTGCATACCTGGTGCTTCGGTTTGAGCGTAATATCCAAGGAAGTGCACATTCTCAAAAAATGAAAAATTTCCATCGACACCGTAGGTCTGCGCTGATCCATTTCCAACTGTTGAAACAGATCGGTTGGTAAGTAGGGTTCCGATGCTGCTTTTTCGAAGAATATCCCGTTTGAGGCGGAGCACTGTAAAATTTGTATGCCTAGTGGAGGAACTGGGTTCATCATCTGTGTGAATAGTCAAGGCGCCAACATCAAAGCTCCCGACTTTTCCTGTAATGCGCCCCCCCCCCATAATTGGAATAACCTGATTGTTCTGCAAGCCGATACGCCGACTGTAAAAAAGAATTGGTGCGTTGTCATCACGGAAGCCTCCGGGTCCACCGATCGCTGCACCTGTTGCGAATTGAAAAATGCCACGTCCTTCAAGAAAGAATTCCCGTTTTTCAGGAAAGAATAGATTAAAGCGTGTTAAGTTAACTTGTTGTTCATCAACCTCAACTTGTGCGAAGTCCGTGTTATACGTGAAGTCGGCCGTCAGGTTCTGGGTAATACCAACTTTTACGTCAATACCTGCGTCTCCATCCCAGACATTGTGTGTCGTAGGGATGGTAGTTAGATTCGTTGTGGTTCTTCCAATAGCGTACGGTTTTATCTCAATGTTGCGACTGTTTTGGGGGACTTCAAGTCCAACGAGTGTCGCGGCATCAGACACACGAAAAATACCACCTATTGCTCCTCCAACAGAGGCAGAGATTGGAAGAGCTGTCAGGTATGCACCTTCGTTTTTTCGACGAAGAACACGTCGCATCTGAAATCCCCACACTTGGTCGGTACCTGGATGGTATCGCAACGATTTAAATGGAATCTCCATTTCTACAGTCCATCCACCTTCAAATCTTCCTGTTCGAACATCCCACACAGGATTCCAATCGCTATTCGGGTTACCTTCGTTGGTGATAGCAAAGTCAGCCCGTGCTCCCAATGGGTTGGTATAAAACGCTACACCATTTCGACGGTCGTAGAAGGTGTCAAAGATCACTGCTAGTGTGTCGTTCTGTCGTAACTGAGATGTGTCTCGACGCATGTCATTGGCGATCCACTCATTTGGAGGAGCAGAGTCGTAGCACCGGGCACCGATATAGATATTTGATTCGTCGAAGAACAGCCAGGCTTCAGTTGCTTCACTTGCTGGAGCTCCTTCGTTCGGTACCTGTTGAATAAATCCAGAAATTGGAAGAATGTTCTTGTAAACATTTTCATCGAGTGTCCCATCAAGACGAATAGGTTCGTTAATTTTGACAGCACGCACAGTGGCTTGACCCGATTCATTTCGATTAATAACTTCAGGAGGAGAGGGAGGAGGAGGTCCTTCGATTTCAATTAGACGGGCGCTATTTGTCTCTAAGGTTGAAACGATTCCTTCTAGGAAGGGCGTTGTAAGCTTGTTGGCAATAATATCTTGAAGCCGAAAAAGATCTGCGATTAGGCCAGTTTCTCGTACTGTACGAATTTCTGTGTTTGTTGGAACCTCAATGGTCTTTGCAATGATTTCAATCTCATTTGCTTTTCGCAGATAGGTTCCATAAATGACCCAATGAGCACCTGCCTTCTGACCTTCTGTCAGTGCTAGTTCAAGCAAGTATTTAAATTGGTCAACTGTGCGACTTGTTACAGTGTTCAACGGCACTAGATGTTTAATTACTCTCAGGGGTGTTGCGCTCTGTAAGTCATTCGCCAGAGATTCTGCAATGCCTGATCCAATCCAGTGATCGCCTGGATCAGAGTGAAGATTGGTAAATGGTATTACGAGGACCACGCTGTCTGTTTCAGGTGTGAGTTCTGGAGAGGTGACGGTTTGCTGGGCCAGTCCTCTACCCGTGCTACTTGCCAGTGCAAGAAAAAATACTAATACATTAACGTAGTGACGAGTCATGTCTAATTAGAACCGCTAGGAGAGGTCCCCTATGCCTAGCGTCCTCAGTGCCCACGTTCACCCAACATTGTAATGTTAGATTAAGAGTCATTTGTACGATGGTCATATAATCATCTCATCGAATTGACTTGAGGAGGTAGGATGTCTGTTTATATTGTCGCCCAACACCGTGTAGATGATCCTGATAAATTGAACGAATATGTTAGGCAAGTCATTCCGACCATTCAGGAGCACGGAGGTAAAGTTCTTGCGGTCGATGAATCTCCTGAAATGATTGAAGGAACTGTTGATTTCCCTCGAACTGTAATCCTTGAATTTCCAGACAATAAAACGTTTCGTCTCTGGTACAACTCTGCAACGTATCAAATGCTTTTACCGACACGGTTTGCAGCCACCGAGGGAACGTTGATTGTTGCGCGAGGGCTCTGATGTTGTCGGCGCCTTTATTTCAGGTAGCACCTGCATCGTCTTTATGTATTTCCATTTTTAAAAAGTGGCGATCGGATTTAATGGTGATCCCATTCCGCCCTCGATTCTTAGGGGAGCTGCCGTGAAGAGAAACTCGTACCGACCGAGTCGTTTGGCGACGGCTGCTACTCGCTCGAAATCTAAATTGTCAAAGATTCCCACTCCCATTGATACCAGAGCCAGATAATGTAGTGGTAGTCTGACTTCATCAGAAAACTCATGAGGTTCGACGTCATTGGACATGTCATGACCGATGAATGAGACTCCACGGTCCTTTAGAAAATAGGCCACGTCTGCGTGATACCCAGCAACACCTTCGTCAGCTCCCCGCCAAGGGCCAACGGTAGAGCGTCTTTTCCACCGACCCGTGTAAAGCAGGATCACGTCACCCTCAGAAACTCGAACCCCTTGGATTTCTTCAAGTCGTTCCAGATCTGAACGGCGAATGGGTGTGCCAGGTTCGAGCCATCCTTCAGCTGTAGTTTTGTCAGGCAATAGTGTTGCATCAAATAAGACACCTCGTGTGACGATTCCGTCTTTTAGTGCGTTAATGCTGCCTTGTGGACAGGCGCCGGCCGCTTCGATGTCCTCCATCTTAAACCCGTTATAACTTTTTCCTTCCCACATAATGTGGCATGCCAATGAATCGAGATGGCTATGAATAGTTCCGTGGTAGCTTCCCGTGTACGCGAGTCGGTCGAACCCTCTTTCTGGAGTGATTCCGTACGCGACACGTTCCAGGATTGACGAAGCGTCAATAGCTTCAACTTGAATTACATCATGCGCTAAAGACACCGTAATTCCTTCTTGCACAAGTGCTGCAGCCGCTTGTCGCTTTTCACCAGTAATAAGGTTGGCTGCGCCGAGTTCGTCGTCATCACCCCATCGTCCCCAGTTTGATAGTTCGTCCATAGCGCGAAGAAAATCTGCTTTGCTTGACATGGACGGGGCATCTTGGCCGTAAAGAGCGATGCTAGGTGTTCCCACGAGAAATGTGAGTATTACGATTTTTGTTACAAATGATTGATGTGCCTGCAAGGGAGAACGTCGCATAAGAACTCCTTATCTGAATATCATCTATCTATCCAAAGGTTACTAATTTGCTGTCGGATGCTACCATATAGTAGATTTTTGATGATTAAATTCTGGGGGGCTCATGAAGCTTATTTTCTGTAGGCGAATAATTGTGGCACTGGTCGTTGCTGGCATTTATTTACTGTCAGTAGCACCCGTAATTGCACAGTCAGAGAGCGTGAATAGAGATGAGTGGGCCGTTCCACGGACTTCTGATGGCCGTCCTGATTTAAATGGGGTTTGGGCGAACAATAACGCGACTCCATTGGAACGACCTGCTGCTTGGGCAGGAAAAGATCGTCTCAGTGAAGAAGAGTTAGCGGCTCTAAAAGCGGCGGCTGCCAAGGCGACTGATCCTGGACAGGATGCGCTATTTGGAGATCAGTTAGTACTCGCAGCGATTGCTGGAGAACAAGGGGAGTCATATGATCCAGGAACTGGTAATTACAACCAGTTTTGGATCGTAGAACGAGACTTTAATGACCAAACCTCATTAGTAGTGGACCCTTCTGATGGCAGAATTCCAAGTCTAACCGAGGCTGCAAAACGTCGACAGGTAGAAAGGGCGGCCTACCGTGTTGATCACCCGGCTGATACTTATACGGATGTTCCTCTTTCTGAGCGTTGCGTGACCTATGGAGTCCCGAGGATCGGGGCTGGTTACAATAGTTATTTTCAAATTTTTCAAAGCATTGACTATGTTGTGTTTTATATGGAAATGAACCACGATGCTCGAGTTATTCCTCTTGATAGTCGAAAACCTCTTGATTCACGTATTCAGCAATGGCATGGCAATTCAATTGGACGATGGGAAGGGGACACTTTAGTTGTTGAGACGGCCAATTATTCTTCCAAAAGTAATTTTATGGGATCCTCAGATCGACTGAAGATGATCGAGCGTTTTACACGGACGGCAGCAAACACTCTTCAATATGAGGTTACTATTGATGATCCGACAACTTGGTCTCAACCTTGGACGGTATCAATTCCGTTGATGCATAGTGACGACGCTCTGTATGAATATGCGTGCCACGAAGGAAATTACGCTATGGAGGGCATTCTTGCCGGTGAAAGAGCAAAAGAAAAGGCTACATTGACCCAAGCAAAGTAAAGTGTCGAGATTAGTCGCAAGAAAACAGGAATTACGGCGTTTGTGCGGCTAATTCGTCACTAATGACTTGGACATTTCTCCTCACCGAACCAGCATTGGGAGAATCATAGTCTGCGTAGGCTTGTGGTATCGTCCATGCGTCGGCTATTTGATCAACTGATTTACCATTTGAGAGACCGGTTTTTACGGTTTCTAGAAAATCTCGATTAAAGGAAGCCCATTTTTCTAGGTCGCTCCACGTCATCTGTGTGCTGTGTCCAGTAATAATCGTATCCACGTTCTTTATAGTGTCGTGAGCTTTCTGAAGGGTTTCTGGGATCTCTACGCCACTGCCACCATTTTCTGCATCTAGGAATGGAACACGCTTTCCTAAAAAAATATCACCAGCGTGTAGTGTACGTAAGGATGGAAAGACCACCCATGCATCACCACCGGTATGTCCCCGGCCGAAATGGTACAAGTCGATCCTGTCCGCTCCATCGCCAAGAGACATTTTATCTGTGAAGGTACGGGTCGGTATACCTTGGCCGTTTGTATCAGCAAACACATTAACCGGAGGTTCAGTGCGGCCGGTATAAGGCCGCATAGCCTGCATGTTAGAACGTGTCATTTCGTGTGTCACGATTTCTACAGTCGAGGGAAAACTGACATTGCCACTAACGTGATCGTGATGACTATGTGTATTAATAAGTGTAGTAATGGGATTGTCTGTCAAGCTTTTTATTTGATCGATAATGGACTGCCCCCAACCTGGGTTTTTTGAATCGACAACCACAACTCCATCAGTCGTTATGAAGATAGCGGTGTTGCCTCCGCTGCTCTCGCCTCTCAATACAAATAAATTATCTTCTAGCTTTTCAATGTCGATAACTTTTTCGTCGTTTTGGGCCACTACGACACCGAGACCAGCCGAACCGATACCCAATAGCAATATCATTGCGAGATAACGTTTCATTGTATTTTCCTTGTTTTGTTCGTTAGTCCATGGATCGATATAGAAACTATTTCGTCGATAATCTTCATATTGTCAAGAAATGCCAGTCTTTACTGTTTGATTCCGATTCGCGATGAAGGCTATGCGAGTTGCTGTTTATCAGGGATCAGTATAACCCAGAGCCAGTCATATCCAGAACAAGCTTTGAAGCTCGTTTTCGGTTAACTTGACTATCCGAAAACGTAATGTGAGCTTGCATCCGAAGGACTCCCTGAGAGACTATTCCTTATTCTATCGTTTATAAAGGATGGGAGGGTCCGAATGATTTGGAGAGAAGAGCTCTTGATGAAACGTCGCATTTACGCCCAATTCCTGCTTGCCTGTTTGTTGGTACTGTTTGCCCCAGAATCCATGTTTGGCCAGGATGAGCAATCCGAGTCATCTCAGGTGTTTTCTTTGCAGACTCCAGAAGGAGTTCCAGATCTTCAGGGAATTTACACCTTTCGGACTATTACACCGATGCAGCGACCGGAAGCCCTGGAGGGAAAGGAGACGTTGACTGCGGAAGAGGCAGCAGATTTTGAGGAATCTGAAAATCGACGCCTAAATAGGGACCTATTTGACCCGATCACTGGAGCTCCGAGTGCGGGGTACGCGCCACGAGCACAGGGTGGGGTCTTGTCTTATAACGAGTTTTGGTATGAACGGGGCGTTGAAATGGTTCGGGATAAACGTACAGCGCTCATTGTAGATCCATCCAATGGTCGTATTCCTTATACCGATGGAGCTATTTTAAAAAATCGAATTGCACGTGCGAATTCAACTTCAGGTTTTGCCGATACATATACTGATAGAAGCTTCCAAGACCGTTGCATTCTTGGCTTTAATTCTGGTCCACCGATGACGCCAGGAGCGTACAACAATAACGTTATGATTCTTCAGACAACCGGGCAGATAACCATTTTAAATGAGATGATTCATAGTGCTCGGATTGTCAGGACTGATGGCCAATCGACCGGTACGCTAAGGCAATGGAAGGGAAACTCTCAAGGGCATTGGGAAGATGATGTGTTAGTCATAAAAACCAAGAATTTTCTTCGAGGAACATCCTTCAGGGGCTCGACGGCCGATACGACTTTAATCGAACGCTTATGGCGCGCTGATGAGGATACTTTGCTTTACGAATTTACTGTTGATGATCCAAATTCGTTTACGCGACCGTGGACAGCGATGTTTCCAATGAGGCGCACGGATGGTCCGTTGTTCGAATATGCATGTCATGAGGGCAATTATGGTATGGAAGGTATTTTGGCGGGTGCCCGTAACAAGAATACCCAAGCTGCTTCGGGGTTGCGTTAGAAAGTGTGATGGCGGCGTTTAAGCTGGTGTAGCGGCTGAATTAAACGATGCCCTAACCTTATGTGACTTGGCAATTACTACCAAATAGTGTGTTCAGTTGTTTTCTTATAGGTAACGGTTTAGATATTCATGTTGATTGAGTGGTCAGAGTTTGTCAGTTTCTTGACGGTGCAGGTTGACGAACTTGTTGCAACAGATTTTGCCCAGATTAGGTATGGCGATATGAGCTTAGCCCTTGCCCTTGCCTTTGGGGTGGGTATCGCATTTTTGTTGACCTTTAGCCGCATGCTAATCCGAAATCGAAAGCATACGCGGTTTCATTCTGGACACTTTGTCGCTGTTAAGTTTCGAAGGCGTGTTTTTATTCGGGCACTTTATCATTTTCCTAAAGTCATATTGATTCTCGCGGTAGTTCTTTTACTTGTGGCTTTATCGGATCCATTTCTAACAGCAACGGAGGAAGTACGTGGTGATGTTGAGTCAAGGGTGAGAATTGACTTGGTTGATACTTCTCTTTCAATGGCGTGGGAGTTTCCTGAAACAGGAAAATCTAGGGCAGAAATCGCACGGGACGCTCACCTTCAGTTTTTAGAAATGAGACGTGACAAAAACGATCGTGTGTCTTTATGGGTGTTTTCGTCATATCCCTATATGATCGATGATTTTATTTTAGATGATGAATTGTACTATTTTCAGGTTGTGGATGCTCCCTACGTTACTGTCAAGATTTTGGCTCCACAATTTCGTTCTACTCGCGACGAAATCTATGTGCCTTCTGATAAGGTCAGGATTATTCCAACGGAGGGCAACACGAATATTGTCAGAGCGCTGCAATCAGTTGTAAAACATTTCGACGGTGACGCCCTCGCTGCAGGTGGTAGGACAAATCAGCATCGTGCCGTGCTTATTATTACAGACGCGGATGTAGATGAAGTTCCTGCGGCAGAATTTCAGGCACTTAAGCAGAGAAATATTGTTCCTTATGTTATTTATATCAATATCCGTGAATCTGGTTCAGGAGTTACGGAAGTGCAAGAGCCGCCGCCTTTAATTGACATGTTGAGAGAGTTCGGTGGTGATTATTTTGATGTTACTGATCAGGATAGTTTGGCGAGAGCCTACGAAGCCGTTGATGAACTGGAAGCTACTAGGTTTGAATTGACTCATCGGGCAGTGAGAACCCCTATTTATCCAAGATTTTTACTTATTAGTCTTGCCTTGCTTGTAGTTGGCATTCCTGCAGGATTTTTGGCTGAATTAATTTGGGGAACAAATCCTTAGGGTGCAAGTTTGGCGTGGATTTTTTATCACATAGAAGAGTTTTTATGAAATGTCTTGCAGCAAGATATCTGAGGACGAGATAATGAAGTGCACGACAGGAGGTAACTGATGCTGACCCAAGAGCAGCAATTAACGAAATGGCGAACAAGATTGCTTGGAATTGGTGTGTTTTTCTATCTCACAAGCTCCGTATTTTCGCACCATATTGAAGTCAACGAATTTGACCGTAGTAGACCTGTCGAGCTGAGCGGTAAGATTGTAAAAGTTGAATGGGTCAATCCTCACCCTTGGATTCATCTGGCTATTGTTGAAGATGATGGGACTCTTCAGGAATGGATGGTTGAGGCGGCAGCTCCGAAGAATCTCCTGAGACGAGGATTTGTTGTGGAATCTATTTCTCCTGGGTCTATTGTGACGGTCGAGGGATATCAGTCAAAAGATGGTTCTAATAGGGCAAATGGAAAAACTTTGACTTATGCTGATGGCAACCAATTTTTTATTGGCTACTTAGGTTTGATCGGGACTGGGTCAAACTAGCACTACTGTCTGCGAATTACGAATTTTTTCAATCCTAAAAATTTTTTACAGAATCGTAAATTTTGGCACCATGAGATTGTGGACAGCCTTTCTGGCCTGCCGTATGGTGCGGAAGGGGGGATTTGAACCCCCATGAGCCATTGGCTCGCTAGCCCCTC
>CAYFFV010000024.1:4056-26627 GCA_964342695.1 uncultured Vicinamibacteraceae bacterium | reverse complement strand
CAAGATTCACATACTTGCGGCGGTTGTCGTCGGCGACAACTTTTTCAGTTGCCGCCGCCAACTTCACCGGATCAAAGCCTCGCTCTTCAGCTTGCGCTGTCATCACGCTTGCCGTACAGCAGGGCATTCTGTGTGTTCACGATAGCCTTGGTGACACCGGGTATCACCTTCCCCATGAAAGTCATCCCGCCGGACTTCTCAGCGTGCTCCCACTCCGCCTTCGCCAGCTTTTCGAGGTCAGCCTCGGGGGCCTTCGTATCCTCGATGTGCCGCGTCGCACGGTGCAGGCGCTTCAGCGCTTTGGACTTATCATCGTACCCGAGTTTTGACTGTTCAACAGACTCCTGCAGATGATTAATTGTCTCTTTTAACGCTTTATTATCAATAGGATGGGGTCTTCCATCCTTGCCTCCAACCGCGAAGCTGAAACGAGCTGGATCGTCAAATCTCGAAGCGTCACCATGGATGAGTTCCGATGTCAGAGCGAGTGCCTTAAGAGTTCTCGGACCCACACCCTTCAACATCAACAGGTCCTCAAAGTTATCGATCTCCCGTCCGTGTGATAACGCCAGCACGGCACCGAGTCGACGGAGGTCTACATCACCTTCTCGCACCTCATGATAGTTACCCATCGTGACTTCACGCGCGGCATCGATTACCGCCTTCGGATCATCCTGCGTCATCTCGACGATGTGATTGCGCGCACTGTCGGCCCGCGCATCAGCGAGATTCAGGATGGTGTCCCCACATACATCATCCACGATGCCTGTGTGGGGATCACTCACGAACGATCGAACACTGGGAGAATGCCAGTGGTATCGTCTCGCCCGCCGAGTATCTGTCCTGAGTCCCTGCTGGATGTGCGTCCACTCACCTTCATCTGACAGAATCACGTGTGACTGGTACAGGTTGTAATTATCCTGAACTGCGTTCTGATCCACCCGTCGTGTGAGCTGACAGGCACGGATCAGTTCGTCACCGTCAAGACCTACCTTGTCCGCAACCTGTTCGATCTGGCGGGGAGCTCGCCATGCAGCCTTACCCTTGCCACCCAGGATGTACAGACCCAGCTCATTAGCCATCGGATTTATCTTCCGGCGTACAGAGCCCAGTACCGCTGCGGTTACACCTGAACTGTTATATTGCATCCCGGCAACACTGCCCAATGCCTGAAACCACGAGGGGTCACTCATCCGTGTGAGCAGTTCCGATTTACCGTAGTTCTGAATGACAGACTCGATGACGGCCTTCGTCATCTCGCCCATGTTCTCCGTAAACCACCTGGGCATCCGCCCGAAATGCAGTGGCATTCCCATTGTTCCTGATCCGATCATTTTGATCTCCTGTAAAATTGTTTGACGATTGAAAATGTTGAGTTGCGAGTCCTGCAAGACCCGGTACATCCTTTTTCTGAACTCATCTGAAGCTCCTGTTGTGAATGAGCTTAAGACGATACCGCACATGTTTCTGATGAACGAGTGGAATCACACAGCTTGAGGAATAGTTACTATTTCCCTATTATTCAATAGGTTACAGCTCCCAAGTGCATTTCCCGGGGCGATTAAAGACGGAGATAAGATACGTATCTATCTTTTCAATACGTTTTGATATACTAATTCTATGCCGAAAATCATGTTCGCCTGGATCGGTGGTACCGATCATGACGCTGTAACGGAAAATACCCGGCGATCACCCGGCCCCATCGCCCGTGCCGTATCCGAACGGCGCGACTTCGACCATATTCACCTTCTGAACAACTATCGGGACCGCAGCAGTCCGGCCTATAAAAAATGGCTTCGGACCAAAACGAAAACGAAGGCGAAAATTTCCAGTGCAGAAATAGAACTGGTCACCCCCACTGACTTCGGTGCGATCTACAGCAACGTCAGACAGGAAATTGAGTCAGTTCGTAAGAAAATCGGCAAAGACGCTGAGCTTGTATTCAATCTCAGCCCTGGGACATACGGGATGGCTGCAGTCTGGATTATTCTTCAGCAGACGCTTTACCCGGATTCGGAACTGATCGAAGCCTCTCCCGAAGCAGGTGTTAAGACAGTAGACGTTCCTTTTGAGATTTCGGCGGACTACATACCTGACCTGATGGATCGAATCAGAAGAAGCCGTACTGAAGCGGATCGTGCATTCATCACCGCGGTACGCGGTACGGTACCTGATCGGCCTTCCTTTGAAGACATCAAATACCGCTGCAACGCGATGAAGTCGGCCATGACCCGCGCAGAACGAATTGCTCCGAGGAGTATCCCGATACTGATTGAAGGAGAACCCGGAACCGGCAAACACCTGCTGGCAACGGTGATGCACAACAGTGGCCATTTCAACGCCGAGTTCATTCATGTCTCCTGTGGCGCAATGCCTGCCGATCAGCTCGAGCGTGCGCTATTCGGTTATGAGGAGGGAGTCCGTAAAGTCAGAACCGGCGCACTTGAAAATGCCAGAGGTGGAACGCTCTTTCTCGGTGAGGTTGATGCGCTGCCGGTGATGCTGCAGGTAAAACTTTTGCGGGCACTGGAAGACAGGCGATTTACCCGGGTCGATGGAACCAAAGACGTATCGTTGGATGACATCCGCTGTATCTCGGCAACCAGCCGGAAGTTAAACCGGTGTGTTGCCGAGGGCAGTTTCAGGAGTGACCTGTACTACCGGTTGGCTGGAGACGTTATCTTTTTGCCCCCGCTTCGCGAGCGGCCTGAAGACCTCGAACTGCTGATAAATCATATCTTCGATGAAAAACGAGATCTTCTAGAACAGGAACGAGGCCTGTCGGATATTCGGCTTTCAGCCGGCGCCAGGAATGTCATTAAACAGTACCACTGGCCGGGGAATATCCGTGAACTCGAAAATGTACTGGTCCGGGTTGCAACACACTGTGATCGTGTCGAGATCAGACCGGATGACGTCCGTCAGGCTCTGCAATTAACGCCTGTCCAGATGGACACGGAGATTCTCAATAGGCCTTTCAGCGAGGACTTTTCACTCGAAAACATACTCGATGAAGTAGCGCGCCACTACATAGAACGGGCGAGAGAGCGAACCGGCGACCGGATTACAAAAACCGCAAAACTACTGGGCTACGAGCACTACCAGGTGCTTACCCGAAAGATGAAGAACCTAGAATTAATTGGCACGTGATTAACTGGCACATCGATCGCGACTCGGACACTGTATTCTTCATTTAGTCGTCACGACCCCTCCTCGTTCGGGCAAGCTCACCACATCCAGTCACTGCCGACGGACTGTCAAGCGCATAACAGAGCCGTCTAGGGCACTCCAACGAGCCGGTGTGTAAAGGTCAAACTCTCATGCACTTAACGGTATGCCTCATCGTAGAGCGGTGAAAGCAAATTCTTAATTTGATCTGCATCCAGCGCGCCTAATTTTGTACGTGCCGCAAGGAAATTCACCCGCTTAATGAAGTTTCGAAATTTATCGCGGTTGTAGCTTATTTCTTTCGAATAGGCCTCTTTAGTAATGTCTAGTATTGCGGTAGTAACGTTGACAAAACTTGCTGAGGAGGAACGCTCGAGAATTGTTGACCGATAATCACTGTTCTCAAACAAAACAGTAAAGACCTCCTCTAAGTTTTGTCCGGGCACCTTTTTGCAAAAATATTGGTACCACCAAAGCCGGCCTATCGCATTATCCCTCATGCGCGGTCTTAACCCGGCTGCAAACCAATGAGTAGGAATATTCTTTTCCCTGGGAAAATTTCGCTGATCAGGCCACCTGGCTATTGCGTATTCCCTAAATTGATTAAGACATAGCGTAACCCACAGCCTCTCATCTGTTGCCTGGGCAGCAGTAAGGTCTGGCAAAAATTTCCCAATCTGGATACAGTTTTCTGTATCTGAGTTCTCGGCCTGCGCTATGCCTTCCGGCATGGTTAACTGCTGATACTTTTCAACAATTGAATAATCTGAGCCAGTCAATCTCAATTGGTGGGTCTCGCACAAGCTTTCGAATGAAGACTCACGCAAGTCTTCTCCGTGTTTAGCAAGGTCCCTGAGTTTGTCTACACTCTCTTGAGTAAGCACTTCAAGCATTTTTCGAAAGCCTCCGGACTCCTAGATTTTGAACTAGCTGTTGAGCGACGCGGTTCAGGGCTGTGAAATCTGGATTCTCTGGAACAGATATATTCAGCTGAGCTAATTTGGTGTTTAGGGCACGCGCCCAGCGCCACTGCTCCGCATCACCGTCGGAATCCGAGGTCGAAATAGCTTCAAGCGCAGCGACCAAACAGTCTTTATAAACCGACATCGCCAAAAGCGGTGCGAATTCTTGTTGGATGTGGTACGCGTTCCAGATTTCGCGGAACTTTTCTCCCATATTTATCGTTAGGAGATCGTTTTCAGTATCAAAGCCGTACTCAAGGGGGTCCACATCCTGACTTGTTGTTATCCGAACTAACGATTCAAAATTTAGGTGCAAGAACTCGATATATCTAACAACCATGTCATCAATTGCGAGCATATCCCCCGGCTCTATCTGAAACCTATGCCCCTCATATTCCTCATTGAAGTCGGTTGATGAGAATGCTTTTACAGAACCAGTTGCAATTACTAGCGGCTGAATGTTTAACCGGCCGTATAGGTCGCCGATAGGCAAATAGTGATCTCCCTCTTCAGGCACCAGCAAAACGCTACGAAAAAAGCTATCCACGCATACAATCTCAAGGGCGTAAGAAGCATTTTTTTCGTCGATTTTCCTCCTGATCTCTTGATTAGACAGATTAAACCTGTACGCAATCTTTAGCTTTTGATCATCTTCTTCCCCATCAAGATCTATATCTACGACCGCCTGGAAAGCACTATCCGAATAATCATCACCGTTTCCGAGAACCGGATAAGGAAAGGTAATCTCATTCATCTCTGACCACCCTTGCTGTCAATGCGTACTTTGAACAGTCTTCAACGGTTGCCAGGCTTACCTGAGTACGTCCGGATTCTATTGGTATGTCAACATCAACACTATCGAACTTCTCTAGATTATTCTGATCGAGCAACAATACAAGCTCGTCATCTGTCTCACCCTTCTTGTATAGCTCAAGTGAGTAGGTTCCAGTACCCGGCGAGTCAAAAAATAGAGCTAGCTTCCGTCCGTCAGCACTGTCGCTGCGTGCACGGATATTTTCCAGCGCATAACTTTTATTACTATTTTGACCAGCACCACGTCTAGACGGACCTGTAATCTTTGATTTCCCACGGGCGTCGGGAATGCCTCCCCCCTCCGTCTTTTCTTTGCCATCGCCTCCACGTTCTCCCCTTCCGGGCACGTCATCTGATTGACCGTCTCCAACTGTCACTTTTTGGTGTTTGGGCCCAGCCTTTTTAATGACTGATGGGCCGTTGCTAATCTGCACTCGCTTCGACCGTTCACGACTATTGCCTGTGGACTCCTCAGAGATTTCGGAAAACAAATCTCTTAGCTCGTCTACAAACACTTCATTGTGCTGATCGATCGAAGCATATTGATTGATAATGCTGCGGATTTTCCTTTCTATCCTTCTATATTTTTTCTTTGCAATCTCTCTTTCATTCTTGTCGTCAATGCGGTCGAATTCCAGGTGATCATGCGTTGGATTTTCCAGCCGCTTCAAAAAAGATGATCCGTCCCCCCGCACACAAACAAACATCTCAAAAGGTTTTTTCTGGGGAAACCTCACTAAATACGGAGCTGCCCGTGTAATCAACATCCCGTTCTGGCGGGCAAGCGACACGGTGCATCTGTCAATATCCTCACCGAGTCTCAAATACCACTCGATAGTACCAATGTCGCTGATTTCCTGGGTCCCGCTTTGATCGGCGTATACGATTGCACTGATCCCCTGAAAACACGCTTTTATCCGGTCGACGTCGATCTCGTCTTGTTCAGTTTCTAGCTCCTCCTCTAGGAGCGCATATTGCTCCTCCACGTTCGCCTGGTCTATTTCTCGGTCCCCTACTGATATAGACAGGATGTCCTTTTTAATCGCATAGAAAAAGTTGGCGATAAGGGTGATCGCAGTCTCCGGTTCTTCAGTCGGTCCTAGTGAGTAGAACGGAATCAGAATCGACGTACCTGTTTCATCTGCCATATGCTGACGAGAATTCAATGCCCATTGCGGAATTTGATCATCCAGCAACAAACGACATTCATCCTCTTCGCCATAGAACCCTGTACCCTGGGTCATTGTTCCCGTCGCCAGGTCCCTGTGAGATTGGAGAATGCTTTTCCCCTGAAACCGTCGTTGCAGTCCTCGTTCGGTCTCAATCGTGGAAAAATAGAAAAGGCTGCGAATGTCGGTAAGAGTGAACGGTGCTTTCGAACCATGGCCATACGAACCTAACGAATTAGGATCTGCCTTCTGGGTAAGTCCTGACCCTTTAACCAAAGCATGCCACGCGCCGCTTGGGCCCTCTACAGGGCCAGTCAGCCCGGTTGTGTTTGAGTCATGAATGCCCAGGAACGGGATTTGTTCGAGCTGATCAATTTTCTGGATTGCTGTCGAGTAAAAGGAAACAACATCTTCTAGCTGTTGCTCTTCTGCGATCTTGCAGCACTGCTCCAAATTCTCTTTCAGTGCGACTACTTCAGGACAATCGCTCTTTGAAACTTTAAACAACCGAAAATTAAGGGATACCGGTTTCGTATCATCCTTTCTTGCATCTAATGAGTTCTGCGCGACTTCTCGAACCACAGACGACAGGCGGTACCCTTTAAAATGATCTATCGCACCATCATTTGCACCTGCACTTAACCCGCCGCCGTTAGGGGGGAAACTCCACTTCTTAGGCATAAGCCACTCCTTTCCCTTGAAATAGACCTTGCTGAATTGATGTAAGTATTTTCCTGACAACTCCTACGTGGACGGCGTTGCCGATCATTTGAAGCAATGGACCATCGGCCAGGTGATCCGGAGTTATCATGCAATTTGGATCAAATCCTTGCAAAGCCATACACTCTTCAACACTAAGCCTGCGCAGCCCGAAATCGTCGAACACGAACGGTACGTTGTGGCCGCCTACACCCATATTCGCCGTAAGTGTTGGACATTTATTCTTCGGACAAGCACGCGGCTCGGTTCGCCTGATCTGGAACAACCGTTCATTGCCGCTCGCCGGAACCAGACTATTAATCATATCGAAGTATTTGCTGCCCTTTACCAGATACAACCTGTCTGAGTATTTTTTTGAACGGTCAACAACATCAAACAGAGCCTTAGGCCGCTCCTTTTCAATGCCCTGAAATTTAAATTCATTTTTCTTGAAGTAATTCATATGTGCTGCAACGATAAATAATCTTTTTCGGGTTTGCGGACTTCCTGCATAATCGTAGGAATCTAAAACTCCTATGTTCTCCTCGCTAACCCAATAGCCGGCTCGTCTCAACTCATTTATCACGGTACGCAGCCGAGCACCTCGATCAAATTCTTTCAGAAAGGATACGTTCTCCAGCAATAACACTTTTGGAGGAGACTTGAGCTCTTTGCAGATACGCGGGATCTGAAAAAATAACCTGCCTCTCGGATCATCAAACCCTTTGTTATTCCCAGCTTGAGAAAATGACTGACAAGGAAATCCGGCTGTCAATATGTCGATGTTCTGGTTCAGCTCGGCATAGTCTGCGCAATTGAGCTCACAAAGGTCTTTCTCTGAGATCTTTGTGGGGCCAAAGTTAAGGTGCAACAGTGCGCCCGCATTCGAATCCCACTCATTAGCGAACACATTGTTAATTCCCACCTCCTTAGCTGCAGCCATAAAACCGCCCATGCCTGCAAACAGAGATAGATGTCTTAAAGGTCCCATTCAAACCTCTTTTTGTACAATGCCAACGATAAACCGGAGCCCGATTTTGCCAAATGGAAACAAGGCCCATCAGTCGTTCACGACGGCCGGCAACTGTAACATTCAGCGGTCGGCCACGAAGACTTCGTGCTCGGCTGCTAGTGGCACGCAGGAACATCGATGTATCAGCCTTCCAGCTTGAACTGGTCTTCGCTGCTGGCGCCACCGTTCCGGAACTTGGCCTTTGACTCCTTCATCGTCGACTCCAACGTCTTAAATATCTGGTTCACGTCTTTTTCTGAATAGTCGTAGTTCGTGGTATTCGACAGGTTGCTGATCAGGCGCAATTCTTTGATTGCACGATTCACCCGCTTCTCGGCAAGTTCTACAAACTTCTCTCTGCTTTTGGCCATAATGTACTCCGTTCTGTATTAATATATCTACCTGATATTAAATTGATGTATAGGATAGTACATTAATGTTTTATACTTGTCTATACCCAAGTATATTATATACACTACGCCATCAATATGCTGATACACAATCTATATGGCGGTTATAAATTAATTAACACATTCTACAAGTATTAATTGGAGATGTTCCTACATTGTCCAGGTACATTATTCATATATGCTTGCGAAATTGGCCTGAGAGATTATTTTTCTTTTGAATATCAATAGTGTCGGGCACCCTCTCTTTATGTCATGGAGTCCATTGGCAACCATGAACAATTAGCATAGTTACGCGATTTTGTGATGTTCTGTGATGTGCTAACTGGCTCATTTTTGGTATCAGCGAACAACTGATATGTCTATCCTTTCAAACACCCCTCGAGGTAACACCTCAACCAGTCTTGTCATCCCGCAGAGACACTTCCGATCCAGCATCTTCAGATTGTTCATCAGACAACCTAGTCCCGGTAGGGAGATCAAACAGGAAGGCGTAGAAGACTCGAGCCTCGGCAGCAAGACATCTGACCCATGGCGCAGCAAATCACCTTCCGTTTCCAGGCACTCAAGGAAAGGCTCGCGACTCGCACCACTACTAATAAATTGATCGATGGTGGTTGACTTGAGGCTGAGCCCGGGCAGATTCTAGGACAGAATAAAAGTGCGGTATCATCCCATGAGCTACTACATGCTGTAGCCTTATCAAGGTGCTGATCGTTACAACAGAAATATTGGAGATTGTTTCCCTTCTAGACTTTCCTTAAATGTCTCTAGAATCTTACGGGAGCCCTATCGGAACAGTAGTAGAATATCCCGAACCCAATGACGACCAGCAAGAATACATACTCCGCCAGAATTAAACGTCTAAGAGCTAAAGAACTGTTAAGCCAGCAAGCACTTGCGGATCTTGTTTGCATAAGCTTAACGACGCTTAGGAGATGGGAAAAAGGCACGACAGTTCCAAGGGGTGAAAAAGCTAAGCTACTGGAGTGCTGGCTTAACGGCGATATCCGCAGCTGGAAATCTTCTGATCAGAAGGCTTCACAAAAGATTCACGCTGGTGCGCCTGTTATCGGCCTTTTTGCGGGTTGTGGCGGGCTTGATCTAGGATTTCACAAAGAAAGCTTCAACATTGTCTGGGCGAATGAATTCAATGAATCAGCCGCAGAAACATACGAGAGGAATTTTCCCGGCACAATCGTAGACCAGCGCAGCATTAGTGACGTTAATCCGTATTCTGATACAAATATTCCAGATGCAGACCTGGTTCTTGGAGGTTTTCCGTGCCAGGACTTTTCAATTATCTGGAAAAGGCCGGGGCTCGATGGCGAGCGGGGCAATCTCTACAAAGAGTTTTTGAGAGTTGTAGATGCCAAGAAACCTAAGGCATTTGTAGCAGAAAACGTCAAAGGCCTGATCAGCGCAAATCAGAAAAAGGCACTGAAGCAGATTATTCACGATTTTGCAATGATCGAACCGGGATACCTGGTACATATAAAGCTGTTTAATTTTGCAGACTACGGTGTGCCTCAGCTTCGGGAGCGGGTTATTATCACCGGCATTCGTGTAGACACCGGGTTCGATTACAAGTTTCCCCAGCCAACCCACGGACCGAAAATTGACTGCCCCTATTTCACCGCGGGAGAGGCATTACAGGGAGTAGAATCGGTAGCTGCAAATTCAGAGCATATGAACATCAACCCGCGGACTGCTAAGCTTTTAGACCTAATTCCCGAGGGCGGGAATTTTGCTGATATTCCGAAAGATCACCCGCTGTATGTAAAGGGCATGATCAGCCACGTCTACAGGCGAATCCATAGAGGCGAGCCGGCAAAAACAATTATCGCCGCGGGGGGCGGCGGTACATGGGGCTATCACTACCCGGAGCCGCGAGCGCTGACTAACCGGGAAAGAGCGCGGCTTCAGTCATTTCCCGATGATTTCGTTTTCTGCGGGTCATTCACTGAAGTGAGGCGACAGATTGGCAATGCAGTTCCTCCACAGGGTGCGCAGAGAATTGCACAGTCCCTTAAGCCGCTTTTTTCAGGAAAGTTTGTATCTGTTGATCTGACAGAAAAAGCAAAACAGATAAATTCAGTCCCGATCGACGTAAGAATCCAGCGTGATTCAGCAGACCACCAGCGTATACTGAATCTAGGATGAAATCTCACTTGGAATTCCTTTGAAACTCCTTTCATCGAAAATCCCGCCCGTAAGGCACGCGCATCAGGATTTCTTTACAAGATTCGGAGAGCTTGCGAACGGCGCCGACGAGATCTGTGTGTTGACCGGTTATGTTTCCACCAAATCTCTTTTGTTCGTGAAAGCAAACATTGAGAGTGGATCTCTGCCAACTATAGTACTCACAATAGGCATGCACGCTTTCGGCCGGTTCTCCCGCGCCCAGTACGATCTGGTAAAGGAAATCGCCGAACTCCTGAAGAACAGCAATAGCGGCACTGTCGCTATCTGCACGGCTTTTCCCTTCCACGGGAAGCTCTATATCTTCAGGCGCGCAAACCGACCCCAGGCCGCCCTGCTGGGCTCTTCAAATCTGAGCGGCCTGGACCAATCGAGACAAGTCTTTGAACTCGATATTGAAGTCGAGGAGGAGGAGCTGCTGGCAGAGCTGGAAATGCTGCATGACGATGTCCGCTCCAAGGTCACAGAGGATTTTCTAGACTGGGAGCCGACAAAGTTCAAACCGTCAAACCTGATGGCGGAACTCCCCAACACAACTGTTGTTTTTCAGGAAGAAGTAATTAACGTACAGAACCGGATCCAGACGGAATACCGGCTACCTTTAAAGTGCAAACCGAAGAGCAATATGAACGTCTATCACGGCAAGGGAAGGCAATCTAAGAGAACCGGACTAGTGCGACCCCGGCCCTGGTATGAAATCGAAGTCATAGTATCCAGCTCAATCACCAGCCTGACAGGGTATCCGAGGAAACGGGCTTTTGATGTTATTACTGATGACGGATGGAAGTTCCGGTGCAAAACTTCAGGCGACCATGCGAAAAATTTACGATCTGAAGACAATCTTGAGATTCTCGGCACCTGGATTAAAGGGCGGATGGAGGAGGCAGGCAAGCTGAACATCGGCGATGTCGTAACAAAGTCGCACCTGACAGGCTACGGCCGCAGCCATATATCCCTTTGCAGTACGGATGACCGGGATCTATGGTTCCTCAGTTTTAAGCCATGAGTTACTTTACAGCCTTTCTGGCGGGAATTGACAAGACGTCTAAGCCAGCCTGCAGCACGAGTACCACTCGATTAGCAGGGGTTCACACAATAATCTTAGGCCGAAGTAAGAACGGTGCGAACCTGCCAGTCACATTTGATGACAAAACTATTTTTCGGATATTAAAAGATGGACCATCTGTCGCAAGAGCGTCGAAGCTGGAACATGTCCCGTATCCGGGCAAAGGATACCAAACCTGAACTGGCGGTCCGATCCCTGCTCCACCGCATGGGCTACCGGTTCCGGCTTCACCGTCGAGATCTTCCCGGACGTCCGGATATAGTTCTGCCGAAATACAGGACGGTTATTTTTGTTCACGGCTGCTTCTGGCATCAGCACAGCGGATGCCGGTTCTCAAATGTTCCCAAATCAAGGCAGGACTACTGGACGAAGAAGCTGGAAGGAAACGTCAGGCGCGATAGGCGTCACCAACGAAATTTAAGAAAACAGGGCTGGAAAGTCCTTATAGTCTGGGAGTGCCAGACAAAAACTCCGGTCAAACTCCAAAGGCGTGTGACTGCCCGAATGCGCCGGAATCTTTCGAGCTAAAACTATACATAATTTGCCTTCCTTGTTTGCCGTTTCTACACCAAGAACTAGCATTTCCATGCTACTCATTTTCAGTCAATAGCACGGATGTATCGCGATCACTAATTATTGATGCTGTATTCAGTCTTCAGGCGGATCAATGCCCTGACTTGTCAGAGCTTTAGTAATCTCTTCGTCATTCAGTGAATGAACCCACTTCCACCACAAGTCAAACAACCCATCAGTGTTGCTCCACCCGTACCGTTACAAACTGGGCACTTTCGCGTTGCCGTAGATAAATCGCCCTCTTGTTGGCTGAAACGCGGTGCCTGCATAACCTCACCAATATCAAGAGAACTAAATGACAACCCATATGCGACAGACAGCCTATGGAAAGATCGAGGATTCAAACTTGGGGCGTCCAGGTTTTCGGGTGAAGGTAGCTGTTCAATCTGTAAATTAACACCTTGCCTTCGCCAATTCTCACATAGGCCCGCCACCACCTCATTATAGAATTCTATGAAAGACCCACCACCGGTAATAAACAATGGCACTCCAGTGGTCCACTCTTCCTGCATCGGCGCAAAACTAGTTTTGACTTCACTAATTCCTGACGCTAGTTGCTTATAAACTTTCGCCCTTAAATTCTTCTCTGCACCCTCCAAATCTGAAATCGGTATTTGCATTTTTTGAGCAAAATCTTGGCGCACTGGAATCGGGTAGTCCAAATCAGGTTTCCATGAACCCTTATATGTTCCAGCCGATAGTCTCGTGTCGACCAAGACTTCCACCCCACTGTAAGTAACATCTCCCGAGAAAATAGGGTATTTGTCTTCATACTCTCTCTGATGCACGTTAAAAACAGTCGAATCAACGGTACCCGCACCAATATCTGTAAGTACATGTAGGCCCCGGCGCCTTCGAGGACCTCGGACATATCCAGTTACCTGCGCGACGAATTCGGGAAAGGCTCGAACTTTGTTGGCTAAAACTTTATCTTCATCTGACTTACCGTTTTCAATGCTGCTTTGCTCTAAAACATGGATAACATTATTTCGATTTATGGGTCTACTACTTGCCGCCAATAGCCAAGCAGAAGTGACAAGTGATTTATATTTGTCTTCGAGTTTATTGTGTTGGTGGATTCTTGTTGGCAGGCCGACATTGATATACCAATCGAGACGACTACGTCCATACAGCTGATGCTTTTCTTCCTGAATCCATCTCCGGACTTTCCGTAACAATAAGGTTAAATACGCTACTATTCGTAGATATGCCTCTTCGTCTACATCATCGACAAAAATTCTCGACTTTAGGTCTCGGTACACTTCCGCACCTGCAATAGGGCTAATCGAATAGTCTCCTTCGGACGTAACCCAGAGCGTAGTTGGGAGTAGATAATCGTCAGGATATGAACCAATGTTTCGGAGTTGAACAACATGGTTCACCTGACCAGATGAAACAATTACCTTTGAAAATGCCGTACCAAAATCGAGTCCGACTATAAGCCTTTGAATCTTCCGATTAACTGGTTGTTCGGTACTACCTTGTCCCGGTGTTACCGCTGTTTCACGGAATACTGACTCCGAAGGTTCATTTGTAACTGCACTCGATAGGCTTTCTTTCCTTTGAAACTTTGAGGCAGCCGATGACAGTGAATCAGCATCGGCGCTGACACCGCCCCTACCCTTATCGGGAAACACACCCCATTGGTCATTATTTTCTGGATCACGTTTTACATGGTGCCCGCGAAACTTTTCTTTGAGAAGCCGTAGTGCTGATTTATAGTCCATCGTAATAACAATCAGTGAACGTTTAACACTCCACTTACTACGTCCTCTTTTGATGGTCTGAAAGAATCTATCTGAGACCTAAATTTTGCCCGCTGCACCTCAACTCTCTCAGTAACTTTTCTAATACGGCCTTCCGTAGGAGCTATCATTCTAGTTTGATTCTTTAACAAATGCTGATCCAGCGTCTCCTGTAATTTTGTAATTTGCCGGTTGAAATGACGGTCTAGAGATGCAATTTGGAAACCAACTCGATCCGAATTCTCGATCATCTTTTGTTGTCTTTGAATCTCATAATCATTCTGCAAAATCTGAATCGTCTCCTTTATACCAGGCTCTATGTCCACTCCTTGCAGGTCATTGGATACCTCTAACCACTGTTCTCCATATAAACGCGCTGCATTAATAGTCGTTAGACCAACGCTGCTATCAACCTCAGATGCTATATCGTCAATACCAACTAGTCGAAATTGAAGCTCTTCTTCATCTTTCAGACCGGAGAATTTCCATAAATCTCCTGAAAATGCGTAATAGCCAGGTTGCAACTCTGTATAGCGTTGCTCTAACCGTATAGCCACCAGCCCAATATAGGCAACATCAGTATCCATTTCTTTTGAGATGAAGCGAATCAATGGATGATGTTGATTGATAACTTCGTACTTCGAGCCCAAATTATAAACCTTGTTTGAAAATAGACAGCGTACCTTCTCGCCTGAATTGAGCCTTGTCTTTCCGAACAGCTTGTCTCTTTGCACAATATGATCAAGAGAGGCCGCAAGGCCCGGCTCTAGTTGGATATCACATAACAGCTGTTCTGAATTTAATTGCTCAAACTTTGAACCCCTAGACTCACCCTGTATATAATCATTAACGTAGACGAATAGATCTTCTTTAGTGATTGTCTTTTTCTCAGTATGGGCCGCTTTTATTCGCCCCATGATGTAGCCTCCATGAGCGATAAGTTGAGCAGCATTTTCTTCTAACTGTTGCTGTGTGAGTCGCTGATGCTCAATAGCTTTAGCTGTATTTTCTATTTGAACTTCTTCTTCTTTAGGGGTCAGTCGTCTACTTAGCAATTGATTGGTTAGCTGGGTAATTTGTTCGCCCAGAATTGCATCTAGTCCACCAAGAGCTTGTTCGAAAATATTCAGTCGGTGAAGTAGTCTCGTATATATTCGTTCGTCGATCGTATCCTGATAACAAAGATTCCAGATTATGATCTTTTCTGCACTCTGCCCGATTCGGTCCAATCTCCCTATTCGCTGCTCCACCTTCATCGGGTTCCAAGGAAGATCATAATTCACCAAGACACTACAAAACTGAAGGTCGACACCCTCGCTTGCGACTTCTGAGGACAACAAAACAGAGATGTCGTCGTCGCTTTTAAACTGATCAATTACCTGTTGCTTATTGATTGCCATACCGCCTTTAAGAACCTGGCTCCGAATTCCATCTTCCGCCAACCTCTTTGACAAATAATCTAATGTCCCGCGAAAAAAAGAAAAGATAACAATTTTTTCCGTAGGATTCTCTTTAAGAAAATTAACTAATATGGACTGAAGCCTGTTGTACTTACTATCGTTCTGTCGTAATTCGTTTAAATCGATAGAAGGGAGAATTTCTTTAATTAGATAATTTAACAACGGCGCATCATCTTCATCACCTACCTCAGCACCAAATTGCTCAAATACCATCTCATCTGATATTTCTACATCAGAATCTCGGTGAAGAACTCGCCTATTCCAGGCTTTAGCCGCAGCGTACATACAACTGGAGACCTGTCTTTGTGGCATAGCCAATAAAAACCCAACAAACATCTCCCTTTGGGCAGAAAATCCGCGGATGGCGTTTGTTACTCCGTCATAAAATTCCTTTTCGGCAGCAGTTAACTCAACAAATTCGGTGTAAGGATTTCTTATGACCTTATTATTCTCAACTTCGACCTTCCTGGTCCGGGTTACGGCGTGTTTCAGCAAATTTACTCGCTCAATCTGATCAGCTATCCGCACTCTACCCGCACGAGACTCTAAAACCTCGGGGGTTATCCCACTACTCACGAGACCCTTGAGTTGTTGGCTATTGCTCAAAAGCTCAAACGACTGGGCCTGGATTAGTAATTCCAATATTTGTGATGCATCAGTACTTTCATCTAAGCAAAGTAGTCTGGCTTGTTGTAGCGGTTCGTTTGCCTCTAGGACGCGCGGAAAGTCACTTAGCCTGGTAAACGACTCGGGATCAACTAGATTAAGCAGATGGAATAAATCATCTTCTCGCAAATTGATCGGTGTCGCAGACAGTAGAACAAGATGATCACTTACATCTCGCAGCAGTTGTCCTAAGTACGCACTACTTGTTTCTGGATTTCGACAGTAATGAGCCTCATCTATGATAGTAAGATCAATAATAGGCTCGTCATCTGTTTTGTTTTCTAGATACTCCGCAAGCCGCTGTCTTGCTGATCGACCAACACCTCCTTCCAGAGTGACAGAGTTTCGTGGAGGTCTAATACCCTGAATACTTGCGATCAGACCCCGCCCTGGAGGGATTTCAAATTTACCCTTTTCTAATTCTTTTAAGAGTTCAGATGGGCCGACGATGTCTGCTTCGACACCAAAACGACTATACAGCTCGAGTTTCCATTTTTCCTGCAACATAGCTGGGCAAACAATTAACAATCGGCGTGTGTCAAATCGAGCGCGTAATTCAGTCCAGATTAGTCCTGCCTCGATCGTCTTGCCTAACCCCACTTCATCTGCTATTAACAATCCTCGTGACGGAGACTCTAAAAAAGATAAGACGGGCTTGAATTGGTAGGGCAGAAACTGGGTATCAGTCGTATCCATACTGTATACAACATCGGACAATCGGCCGTTTAACTGAATATGAGTTAATGTACGACGAAGATCGATAGGTTTCCCGTAACGCTCTTCTCGAAGTCTAGAAAATACATCTGCAGAATCTTCTTCTTCTGTTACCAATTCATAAGTGGGATGGAACTCAAGTGGTCGACTTCCACCGAAAAATACCTGATAGTGTTCATGCTCTCCAATTCTCTCAAACTTGCCGGTCAAGACCCCTGTCCGGCTTGGATCATCACGGAGAGTTACTTGCGTACCTGGTTTTAGTTGAGATGACATGGCAAGTAAAGACTATTTTTGAATCCACTGAATATGAAAGTTTTGTTTCAGTACCGTTTGCATTTACGCTGCTGCCGATTGCCGAATTGTCAATGCAACAACCGCAGCCTTATGGATACCCCTTACGATAGTCGCCTGGCCTGCTCCCGTACAAGGAATCCACGGAACTGGTATTTTTGATCGCAAATTCCTGCCAAGCATCGTCCGCATCAAGACTTACCACGTCTTTGTTGCACGTCGCCTTATAGGCAACATCGATCTAGTCTTCATCTTTTACAACTGAAGTTACGATCAACCTATACCAGTGCCGGAAGCTCAGGATCATTTGCTTGGATCCTAATTAACAAATTCTCTAGTGCGTCGTTAAATGCTGTTTTAGTGATCTTGAAACCTCCACTTTTTGTTAGTATCGGTTCGGTTGGAGGGTATCCTTCGGATTTGAGTTTTTCTAGAAGGCTTACATTGTTCCCTAAACCAGCCACCTTATGAGCTGTCGGTCCAACTAAGATGCCGGCATATGGGCAGTTCCATTGCAAATTGTTTGGATTCACTTTGCGACTCTTAAATTCGTTGATCCACTCAATATGATCTTTTGTCAAACCAAATTGCTTTGCAATACCGTGTACATCTTTTAATTTTATGGAACCAACCCCAATCACAAGTATCTTAAAACGAGCGGGAAAACCCTGGCGTGGTTCATGGTCTAGCTCGGGGGTTGGAACACTGCCCGACAGTTGCATCCTTAGTTCTACATTCTCCTCTCGGAGTTTCTCTAAATTTCTTTCCAGCGACAATATGGTTTGCTCTAGTTCCTCAATTCTTCCGATTTGATGTTCTTCTCTGTCCGATTGTGCTCCTCTATCATCCTCCTGTGCCTGCTCACTCGGCGAGGCTTTCGTTATATATCCAATATCAAAATCTAGGACGGATGAGAACTCATCGCACGAATCTACGAATGTCTTTACTTCCTGCTCAAAATTAACATAGGTCGATGAGTTAAATTTGTCATCTATTTTTCCATCAAAATATTCTCGTGCTGCAACCAGATATTCTTTAAATACCGCAATAGACTGACCTCGAGCCTGCTCATCAACGACTCCTTTTGCAAGCATCTCAAGAACGTAACTTGGATCGTTAAAGTGTCGTGGAGCTTCCAGAATATAGGTCAATTTTGCCTGATAGTTCGGCACCCAACCTGGCTCCTTGTCACCTAGATCACTGGCAAGGCCTAGGAAGTTAGATGCACCTACAAAATCTTGGTATTTAAAAAGCAAACGAGCATATCGCCTGCACGCATCTACAAATTCATCACCATTTATTTTGTAACTGAATTTAGGGGAAGAAAACGCACTCTCGAGACCTTGTCTAATCTTGTCATCGACAGCAATATCAGATGATGCGATTTCTTCCAGCACTACTACCGCCAAATAATACTCTCGAGGGTCGCTTCGACTCTTGGCGATATTTTGTATCGCTGAAGCTACAGCTTCTTTATTGTGTTCGCCTGACAAGTATCGTCCTATCAAAGATCCAACACATTCTTCCATGCATCCTGGTTACTCTGAATAATTCTTCTAGTCGTATTGGGTTCAGATTCGACCTTATTCACAAAATTATCCCAGCCATATTTACGCCATAGAGGCTGTGAATTCCAAACATCTAGGTACTCTCCTCCATAGAAATATGCACCTTCACCTGCTACGTAAGTTGACTGATAATTCGCTGGAGACTTACTTTCGGGTATAAAAAGTTGGATCGATTTGTTAATCCACTCGCGTGGAACACCGAGGTTATTTTTGGGATGCAATAGTGCAATTTTCAGCTTCTCGCGCTGATCTTCTGATAGATCGAACAACTTCCTATAGATGTCTTCTACAATATCGCCAGCTCCATTCTCAATTATTACTTCGAATCTGTGAAACGAGTTGAGTTCGGTATATAGGACCATGTCTCGATCTACTTTTTTGATCTGAACATCAACTTGAACAGCAGGCGTTTCGGGAAACTCTTCATTTACAAGTCTTTGTAAAGCCTGTCGGAACATTCTTGACCAAGAGCTTTTCGTCCTAATTCGTTCAGGCAGTCGACCATTTAATCCATTAACCGCAAAATAGTATATCCAGGACAACCAGACAACGGTCCTATCAGCGTTGAATGAAATCAATCGGTCACGTAGTTCGTCTGGATCCCCATAGTGATTAGCGCCGAAATAAATCAGAACGGCCTTCAAAACACCCGGAAGTTCAGCTGATTCCAGTGTTTTTCTTATACTGATATTTTTCTTAGTAAATATGCCGTCCAAAACCAAATCCCGATAGTCAGCTAGATCATCCTGGGGAATTTTCCAAGCAGAGGCCTCTTGAGCCACATGACTAAATATCTTATCTAGTGCGAGAGACCAATTCTTCGGCATCGGTGGTTCGACAAGAAGACAATCCAACAAAACAAGAAATAGCAGTTGCTCGAAGGTTGGCTTTCTTGCTCGACCTTTCTTTCTATTTGAACTCGGTGGCACGTAACGATCGTGGTATCGAATTAGCTCATTGAGTGAAATGCCCTTAGGATTTCGCAATTTAGATGAAATTTTAAGGTCAACATTGTTTTGCTTTGCGGCTACTTTGAATTCGCTTTCTATATGCTTGAGTTGATCGGTGACTGCTCTCTGCGGCAACGGATCTTGTCCTGACAGAAAGTTGCAAAATGCGTAAACACTTGAATCAAAATTTCTTAAAGAACCACTGTCAGGTATTTCATACCTAATCAACGCTTGACTGTATGCAGTTGCTCGACGAAGTGTCGTTTCAAATTCAGCCTTAAGTGGCAGATCAATATAGATCGATGCACGTCGTTGAAGATCCTCATCTAAAGGTGTCAGTATTTCCTTACGGTCAACCTCAACGTTGATCTCAATATCATCAGAAAAGTACTTCTTTAGATGTCGAGTAAGCTGTTTCTCAGCTTTTTCTGTGACGCACGATATCGCGACGGCAAGTGCTGTAGGTAGGAAAGGAAAACAAATCGGGGCGTCACTTGCATCACAAGTCGTATTCAAGGGACCGTGTGTTCCGTTTCGGTCCTGAGGTAGAGCGAATCGCACTAGCCCTGTGGGGACTCTCCATAAGATACGATAATAATTATCGAACTCTCGGATTCCTGGTACGGGTGAGTTAACTGAAGTCAGGTCATTCGCGTCAAAGACCCAAAAACCCTGCTCTTCCCCAGCTTCTGGTAAAGGCCATCCTCGCTCTATCAGCCCTTTTGGGTATCCGTGCTCAATATCAACAAGAGTGTGAAAACTCTCAAAGAAATATTGTCTATCCTCGCTAATCATCGATGGGTATTGTGGAAGCTCTGGCTTAGGTAACCTCTACTACCAAATCGTGCGCCCCAAGAATTTTATTCAGAGGGTACTCGTTTCTCTTGTCGTCGTTTTCGTAACCCAATACCAGATTTGTGCGCGCCCTTGTTGTTGCAACCAGCAACATACTACGCTTTTGATCAGTTTCATCAAAAAACCCGGAGTCCACTCTCGGGACAAACACTGAGTCGAATTCGAGTCCAGTCATAACCCAATGATGAAGTACTTTAATACCCGGCTCAAAGTCAAACTCGTTGTACCAAAAGGCCTTTTCGCGCATGCTGACATACTTCTGTACTGATCCATTGCTATCGCAAGTGTCTTTGAGAATTTGAAATAAATCGTTTCGCTGTTTCCAATCATCCACAAACACACCGATCACCTCAGTGGGGTGATCACTGGCGTAATCAGCAATATCTTCTGCAATATCTTCCAGATGCCCATAGTTTTTAAGTTCAGGTTTGATACCACCCTTGTTGATCGCTTCTTCCGGCTGATCGCGTTTATCTCTAAAGAGCATCGAAAAATCGAGAATTGCCTCGGAATTTCGATGATTTCTCTGAAGAATTTTCCTCCTACCTGGCGCATTACATATTTCATTTACTACTTCATCAGGATCTGAACCATTAGCTAGAACCGTCTGATTCTTGTCCATAAATACCGTCATGTGATCTGAAATCTGATTAAGTACACTTATTAGCTCGATCGGAACAATTTGAGCCTCATCAACCAAAATATAGTCGTAATACAAGTCCCCTTGGTCATATAACTTAATCAGGTCGGGGACAATTGTTTCCCAGTCATGAACCCATTTTTCACCGGGCATCTTTGGCGCAGACTTCTTACCTGGAACTTTTGACTTATAGATATCAGACAACCAGGTGTGGTAGGTATTGAAATCGTCTTCGCTTAGGCCAACCTCTTCAACATGCTCGCAAAGGTAGGTATACAACGGTCGGTTGTATACGATGAACAGAACCGACGGCTCTTCCCCTTTAGCGTCTAGATGCTCTTCAACAATTTTGTTTGCCCGCAACAAGGCCAACATGGTTTTCCCTGAGCCAGGCCCGCCTGTTACGACGTAATTTTCGTCAATGGCAAGGTTATTTACGATTACCTGGTCACGAGAAAGTTCATCAAATTCCAGAATGTTCGCTGCCATATCAATCCTCCTTCTCATACGACTCTGACAACCACATCGTCAGCCTATGGATGATATGCGGATTAAGGTCTAAAGGGTATATTATATACAGCTATACCGTTATATAATTATACTATTATGTACGGCGTACATGCTCAACCAACAATTTCTGTAGTGCTCCCGATTGCCCGACAGGCTTTATCAAGAAAACAGTCGCAGTCAATTCCCTCCGCCTGGAGATAGGACAAAACTTCTTCATCACTAAGAAAATCCAAATCTATCTCATCCAATCGTTCTAAGGGAGTTACAACAATCAAACGACTTTCGATCGTTTTTGGATTCTGTTCCATCTGACACTGAACACAAAGTAGAAATGTGGAAAGATCGATCTCTGCTTCTGCCAGTAGTACTGCTGCATCGATACCATCAAAACTCCGATCAAATTCTTTATCTAATACGTCTAGTTGTTCCTCAAAACTAGGAGGTTCCTCACTGAGAATTTCTGACTCAAGGCCAGTTGACTGCTCTTGGTGCTCTTGATTACCCATGATTTATCTGCTCCTGACGAGTTAGAGACGGAATCAAACTTCTGAATTACGGTGCTTCACCGTTCGGATCATCAGAACGGCAGCTCTCGACAACGCGTTTTAGATTCTTTCGCATACGACTGACTCGCTGGTAGCCCGGCCCTCCCGTAGTAGGATCCAGGTTCAACCGGTTACAAATCTCTTTCATATCATGTTTGAGGCTAAGGTTTTCGTCACGCACCAGCATCCACAAAGGAATCATGTCCGGGTGATCTGACTCAACTCGAAGCGTTATCTCCTTAAGAATTTCCTGAAACTCGCAGAGTCGGTCCGGTTGATCCTGTTCTTCAAAGGTGTTCCGAATGATCTCGGAGGTCATTCGATCCCGATAAGTATCCGTATCAGTCGCAAACATGGCGGGGTCTTCAAAATAGTCCGGGTCATAGGAGCTGACATTTGAGGCAAGTGATTCAAAAAAGTGTGAGACATAACTTCGGATGCAACCTCGGGTGAATTGAATTCGAGTCTGTCTTCCAGGATCCCATTTCCGTCGACCCGCCCAGGTGTCATCGATTACCCGGCATACGAGATCTTCTGGATCAAGATCAGGGTG
>CAYFFV010000024.1:2352-3956 GCA_964342695.1 uncultured Vicinamibacteraceae bacterium | reverse complement strand
CCCAGGTGTCATCGATTACCCGGCATACGAGATCTTCTGGATCAAGATCAGGGTGATAACGCGCGTTCCCGTAATGTTTTAACAACCAGACTGCGTAAATGAGTGTTCTCTTGAGTAAGGACTCCAGCTCAGCTCGACTGAGACCGGCAAAAGGATCGTTCATACAACTGCCTCCCGGACATCATCCCTACGCCCACACGGCCATCCTCAAGCCAATAGACGCAGGGGACACCACTTTCTGAAATTTGAATGACTGAATACCTCATTGGTGTACTTTTTTATTTGATGTTTCCGAAATCCGGTCTGCGTCGATGAATCGATTTTGGGCCTGACTCCATATTACTTATTGCCGGTTGCTGGCAATTTTTTTCACCGGAATGGCAGATGAAAAGTTCTGCATTATTCCGGCTTCTATATCTACAGGGCACAGATCCAGAGCCTGATGAAGCGCAAACCGGGTCAACACCGTTGCAGTTCCTGAGAGATTTAACTGAACACCGCGGGGAAGCCTTGAATATTCGTCAAAACAGCAAGCAACAGCAGCCAAATACCTCAATCACATTATGAATCGAATTACGCACTAGATTCAACTTGGACCAAAAAGGAGACAGCACATGGGCAAAAGGCGAAATGGCAGGAGTTTCTGGCAACCCGATGGGAAAATGGACGTCCTCGGAGTACCCGCTGAGAAGTGGCCAGATATTCTCTATGTGCCACCGTCTGCAGACACCCTGAGTGTCTGGCGTAAGGAGATGAAATCGCAGAAACAAGCCATTCTCCAGAGCAACCGCAGACCGCTGAACGGCCAGCGGTATCCCAGTAGAAAGAAAACCCCGCCCCACAGACCCGTTTTGGACGTCTTTGCAACGTGGAACTCACCTCTAACAGGCAGGTTATCTACCAAGGGTCACGTGGTGAGCCAGTTGCCCACCAATAATGTCGCTGGGCATGCGAACTGAAGGAATTTGTCCTGCTTTGACCGATAAAACATAACTCAACACCATTGATTACGGAGAAAACCAGCAATTTATGAGCATCATCACTGATACCCTCGGCGACATCCGCCTGGATGAGCCCCTTGCCTACCGCAAGCTGACCGTCTTCCCCTTGATCCGACCGGTTGACGGACCCCCTGAATACCTGACCCTGGACCAGGCGATGGCGGATTCCAGCATCAAAATCGGCGAAGTCTCTGAATCCGGCAACGTACCTGAGATCCGATTTGAAAACACCGGCAGCAAGCCGACACTACTGGTTGACGGAGAGGAAATCTCAGGCGGTAAGCAGAACCGAATCCTGAATATTTCAATCCTCGCTCCGGCCAAGGAAACCATCACGATTCCTGTGACCTGTGTCGAAGCGGGACGCTGGGGTCGCCACGATTCAGGCTACCGGCGCGAACGGGATCGGATCCTCAGATCCAGACTCCGAGCAGAATTCGAGGAAGCCGACCACATCGCCTTCATGAGAATGAGGCGTACGAAACATGTCGCTGTAACCCAAAGCCTCAAAGCCGCAGGCAGCCGCTACGCCAGCCAGGCCGAAGTCTGGTCTGAGATCGAGGACCTAGACGGTGATATGGGCACCCGATCACCCACGCGCGC
>CAYFFV010000024.1:0-2252 GCA_964342695.1 uncultured Vicinamibacteraceae bacterium | reverse complement strand
CCTTCTTGCGGCAAATAATGTCTCCACACGTCTGTCACTTTATTAAAGGTGTGGTCCACCAGTAACGACAGAATCGTATTGGGAGCGTTCAGAAACATAATCGATACCAGTGTTTTGTATGACCGAATCTCATTCTGCGCGAGTACGACAAATTGGCCTTGGATCTGACTCGGTCCTAGAGTCATCGGACCATCACCCACACCATGATAGCCCACGCCTTGTTGATCACCCTCGAGCTGCTGATTGATAAAAGACCGAACGATGTCGACTTCGACTTGCTCAAGCCCTTCCCTATACTCTTGTTCAATATCTTCCGGCGCGTCCATGCCTTCACCGGTCTCTTCGTAATAGGCAATTCGGGCGTACAGGGTCTCCTCGAACTCCTCGACGAGCAAGGTCAGACTGTTGGTTCCTTCAAACTCTCCATCCTGAATAACACAGAGCTGATCAAAATCAGTCATCAGATGACTGTACTGTAGATGAGTCAGGCGCAAGGTTTCAGGATGGCTTTGTAGAGCAGACGCTTTCTTGAGTACTCTTTTAAGGCATTGCTGATAAGGCAACGGGGTGCCATCAAATGCTTTAGTCGGCAACCTTCTGGCCATCTCTCCATCGATTTCGACGACGACTAACTCGCCTTCACCCTTATAAGGTTCCGCGAAATAGTCCACCGTCCGAATCGCTTGCGCAAAACAACAGTTCGCACAGTTTTGAAGGTCCTGGTAAGGGCGAAGGTCGAATCTGTTCCTGACTTCTTCGATCTCCTCATCACCATTGATCTCTAACATAACATTGACGATTCGTTCTCTTCTCCAGTCCCTTCGGTCTTCTATATCCAGAAACTCAAAAGGGGCTAACTGCTCTGTCAGTTCCCAGGTATCAGGCGATGTTTGACGTAGCGAGTGAATACCCCGATTACACCGGTCACCGAATACGTCCTTGCTATTCAATCGCAGACGATCTCCCCAAGTGAAATCCCCCGCCATACCATCGACTGTCAGAATCTGGTGGGAAGTACCTGAACCACCACTGTTTCGAATCACATGCAACAAACTCAGGCCATTGGATAGCTCTCCGACAAGCTTGTAGTGGAAGTAGCCATTGCTGCCTTCATCTCCCTCTTCCCGCGGTCTGTCGTAATAGATACCGAATGGCTCTTCAGCATGAATAATGGGCTTGCCTTCTGCCAGTGTCTGACACTCCCCATAGCTGACGACGACCTTTTCGGGGGGATCAAACGCCTCAATACAGGCTGGATGGATGGGTTGCTGTGAAGTTTTCTCGAGACCTGCACTCGCAGCCTCCAGGGTTGTTGTGGCTGGACTCCCCAAGAAAAGGCCAACCCCAAAGAGGCCGGCGATTACCAGTAAGGAGGAATCGAATCTGTTCAAAATCATTCCTTGCTCCTGTGAAAGTACTCCCACTGCTGCGTGGGTGGTTGTGCATCAATCAGGTAGAACTAACCGGCGGTATCTGAATCCAGTTTGTCTGCTGAATACGCTGTGGTTTGCTCTTTAGGATGAACTACAGCCGGTTTCTCCTGTAACTTTCGATGTGAATGATTCACATTGTTGTCCGGCAAAGCCTCCACCACATACCTCAAAGGCCCACCCGGCAGAATCGCATCGAAGGGATAACAGGTGATAAGGGTCAGCTTTTCGGTAGTCCCGTGCGCCATGACACCTGTCTCAGATTCATGAACCACTGCCATCTCACCCACTCGATAGCGATACGTAACGCCATCGGCGGATTCCAGATGAAGCAGGTCTCCGATCCTCAGGTGTTTCAAGAAACGAAAATGACTGTCGCGATGGCCGATCACAACAGTGTTACCCACCTGGCCCGGCCTGGCACTGGAGAGAAGATGGGCCGGTCCAAACGCAAGAGTCCGACCCGTAGCGCCGGCTAGAACAATCAGGTCCTGGCCGTGGTCGACCGAAGTCAGGCGGGCGATGGGCCAGGTATCCGCCCAAGGCCAAGGCCTTGCCTTGTCTGTACCTCGCTTTGTATCTACCCAGGCTTTCTGCAGGAGCACCTGGGCTAAGAGCGCCTTGGCATGGATTCTGATTCCTTCCACGGCACTGAGGACGCCTGCTGCTGCAATGCACAGGATCAAAACCGAGCGCATCAAATGCTTTATCCGCAACATTGACGAGCCCTTCAACAACAGCCACCCGCAACTGGATCGAACGTCAAGTGCAGTCATCTGTCCAGTAGTCGTAAGAATAGCCAGTGGGACAGTCGTTGCTCGG
>CAYFFV010000023.1:0-28510 GCA_964342695.1 uncultured Vicinamibacteraceae bacterium | reverse complement strand
GACAACGGCTCGGATTTTGGCGCGCGCTCTTAATTGTGAGAAAGGGCCCGTTGTTGATCCGTGTGGGGTTTGTGATGCGTGCAAAGAAATTTCGGATGGAAGAGATATTGACGTTCTAGAAATTGATGCAGCCACACATACTCAGATTGATAATATCCGTGAGGTTGTCGTGGCTGGTTTAGCGATACCGCCTGTTCGAGATAATTACAAGATCTTCATCATTGATGAAGTGCATCAACTATCCAAACATTCCTTTAATGCATTATTGAAATCGATCGAAGAACCCCCACCGCACGTCATCTTTATGATGGCCACCACAGAACTTCGCAAGATTCCAGAGACCATTCTTTCGCGCTCTCAGGTGTTTGAATTTCGAGCGATTAGCAGCCAAATGATTGCGGAACAGCTGCTCAATGTTGCGAAAGTTGAGAAGATTTCCATAGATGCAGATGCGATCACTTTAATTGCTAGGGCGGCTCAGGGAAGTATGCGGGATGCCCAGAGTGCACTTGATCAGGTTCGTGCGTTTTCTGGTGATGCAATCAACGCAGAATCTGTTTCGGTAGTTCTTGGGCTAATTGGTCGTGATCCAGTGTTTCAGGCAGTCAAGATTGTTGCGGATGAAGATGCGTCTGCTGTTTTTGATCTTGTGGGAACCTTTCTGGACGCTGGGTACAACTTGCATTTGGTGTGCAAGGAGTTGATTCGTGTCGTTCGAGACATGCTCGTCATTGCTATCGATAAAACCCGCATAGAGGATCCGGAGATCGCCGGTGATTCTGAGCGCGAGCAACTTAAGGAATTAGCCAGTCTGTTTTCCAGGGAAGATTTAATTCGAGCTTTTGACGTTTTGACGCAGACAGAACGTGAGGTTGCGTTTTCGACCCAGCCGCGGCTTCATTTGGAGATGGCGCTCATAAAATGGATCCATTTACGTAAGCTCGTTCCTCTAACGGATTTGCTTTCTGGAAATACGAATACAAGTGTCGGCCAACCAGCAAAGAATAAGCGGAGCGCGCCTAGAAAAAGCTCCGCTGTTCGGATGGCGCCCTCACAGGTAAAGGAAGAGAAGGGCCAAGGCGACTCTGGTAGAAAGAGCAGTGACGACATTCCGACTGGTCAAGGCGATGAGAAAAACGTCATATTAAATGAAATCAAGAATGTAAAAAAATTTTTTTATGGCACAGTCGTTGCTCAGGCGCAACGGATTGATTTTAAAGACGATCGTCTTCTTTTCAAGTTTTCGTCTTCTCAAAAGACCTTGGAGTCTCAAGTGTTTCAAAGTCGAATATGGCTTGAGGAACTTGTGTCTAACGTCGTTCAGCGACAGGTAACGATTGAAACAGAGCGTGACCAGGATGCTCCCGCTTCCATCGAAGCGATCGATACTGAAAAAGGTGAAAAAGATATGCGGGCACGGGCAATGGATGATCAAGCCGTACAGTCAATGTTAGAAGTGTTCTCAACGGAAATTAGCGACGTAGAAGAGATTGAATCATGAATATTCAACAGATGATGCAACAGGCGCAAGAGATGCAGGAGCGGCTTCAGCGGGAACTCGCAGACACCGAGGTGAAAGCTACTTCCGGTGGTGGAATGGTCACGGTGCTTATGAATGGCCAGAAACAAATCAAACAAATCGTGATCGATCCAGAAGTTGTATCAAAAGATGAGGTCGAAATGCTTCAGGACTTAATCCTTGCGGCGGTCAATGACGCCCAGAGAAAAGTCGATGAATTTGTGGCGGGAAAAATGGGTGGATTAATGGGCGGTATGAAAATTCCTGGAATTACTGGATGACTGAAATTAGCACGCTGGCGACATTGATTGATCAGTTGCAGCGGTTGCCTGGTATCGGTGCCAAGGGGGCTCAGCGATTGGCATTTTACTTTCTACGGCAACCGCGCGAAGAAGTAGACGCATTTTTAGATGCCATCCGTGACGTTAAGGAAAGGATTACTTATTGTTCGGTGTGTTCCAACATCACTGATGCCGATCCTTGTTATTACTGTACGAATCAGAGTCGTGATCAACAACTGATCTGTGTTGTCGAAGATCCGCACAATGTTGCAGTAATTGAGAAGACGAATCAATTCAATGGTGCATATCATGTCTTAATGGGTGCTCTTTCTCCTATCCAAGGTGTCGGGCCGGATGATTTAAAAATCAAGGAATTATTGAGCCGAATTGGAAGTAATGAAGTTAGCGAAGTCATTCTTGCGACCAACCCAAACGTTGAAGGCGAGGCGACGGCTATCTATCTCGCGAAATTATTAAAGCCACTTGGCGTTCGTGTCACGAGAATTGCTATGGGACTGCCCGTAGGCAGTGATTTAGAGTACGCCGACGAAGTAACCATGCATAAATCCATAGAAGGCCGGAGAGAAATATAAGGAGATAGGTTGCGGATGCTTTTTGTTTTATGAATTTTGGTTTCGCAATATTTGTTCCAACATATTCTTTGTTTCATAGGCAGCGGTTATTTTCGAATCATCATTGAACTCTCTTTGTAATTTTTGAAGTCCTTTTGCATCATCTACGTCATACCATTCTGGTAGTAATGTAACTTGATAACCAGCGCGAGTGGCGGCGGCTTTTGTATCTTCGAGAGCGAACTCTGTGCTCCAGCGGATGTCACTAAAGAGGTCCGGAATGTTTTCTTCAGGCTCAGGTGATGAAAGGGCGATCAGGTAATAGCCGCCGTCTGAGCAGGGTCCTAGGACGACCGTATCCTTTTGTAATTTCTCGGCGGCTTTACTTAGATAGCTTCTTGGCAATGTTGGAATGTCTGATCCAACTAAAATGACCGCCTTAAAACCTTCCACAAAAAGATCACGGAAAACATTTCGTTGTCTTTCACCAAGCTGTTTTCCTCGTTGTGGTAGTGCTTCATGAGGTTCTACGTTGACAGAAGAAAACCACTCGTTGCTTGCGGAGTCAGTATGTGCCAAGCGTAAAGAGGTGCCAGTAATTGTTCGACAACCAGCGACAGTATCTTTAAGGAAGGCCGTATAGAGACGCCTGCGATCCGAAGTGTCCTTAATAGCGTCAGCAAGTCTGGTCTTTGGCGCCGGTGAGCCTATAGGAGATCTTGCCATGATAGCCAGCGCAATAGATTGTGGGTTCGTGTTAAGCGACTGATTAAGCGGGAGTCCTCGTCTTACAAGACTTACGATACCCACGCACATCCAGACTAACATCCGTCCTTTCCGGATCAGTGCGAGGGTGACTCCCACTGAGGTTCCGAAGTTTAGAAATTCAGCTAGCAAGCCGGTGCCAGCTTCGTCGATGCCAATCCGCATCGGCACGAATTTGAAGACGACTGCAATAAACCGATTCGTTGATTCAAGAACAAAAGCATCCAACAGGGTAGGCGTCTGGTCACTAATGACGTAAAGAATTAAAAATATTTCAATAATTGCAAGAACATGAAAGAACAGTTCAAGAATTGCCACTGGCAATAAACGCGACCACGTCCGTGGATATAAAGAGTGAATCGTCTTTTCGATTTCTTTTAACTGAACTCCGAATCTGGAAATTAGGTGTCGAGCAACTCCGTGTTTGCGAAGCCATTCCATTGTTGTGTGAACTATGTGAATCTGGTTCCAGATAAGCCAGTGGATTAAACTAACCACAGAAACGAGAGCACAAAGTATTATTGTAGAGCTGAGCCATAATCGTTCGGGCAACTGAAACATGAAGAAAAAACTGAGTAAACCCGTAATAATTACTAACAGTGCACTTACTGTATAGAGAAAATTTTCTACGGCAAGTGCAGGCAAGGTTCGACTGATTGGTTCTTGTTTGCTAAGGAAGATTGTTTTGGTGGGTTCACTGATTATTAAACTAAATGGAGTCAGGTTGCCTAGTGTGTCGCCTACGATCATCGCTTGAAACACATTGCTTAAAGAGAGAGAGTGGTTCCCTTCAAAGCAGCGGATCCAGGCGGCTGCCCGTACGAGGAATCGCAAGCCACCAAGAGCGACAACAATTAGAAACGCCCAACCTAGTTGGAAAATGTTTTGAGTAATAGAGTTGATACCAGCTCGGTGGACGAAAAACCCTAAAAGACATAGGCCGATAAGCGCTGTAATTACATTGATCCCGGTTTGGTTAATTTTCGATCGATCAGATGAGAGTAACGGCATGATTTTACGCGTTGGTGTTGTTCGACAGAATTAATAGGGTATAACTTTGGTTTCTCTCCATATTCCGATAGCAATCATTCTACTTGCAGGTGGACTGCTTGCGTGTTTTCTTGGATATAGATTGTTACGAGTGTTACTTGCCATTCTTGGTTTTGTGGCTGGTGTAATCGCTAGCACGCTATTTTTTGAACAATTTGATACATGGCTTGCATTCGCCATAACTATAGGTTGCGGATTGCTTGGGTCTTTGCTGGCGATTGCAGCTTATTTGATTGGAGTAGCTTTGTGTGGTGCGGCTCTTGGTCCTGTAATCCTGAACGCGATGTGGGTATCTGAAGTGGAAAATCCCAGTATTTGGCTAATGCTAGGAGTGTGTTTAATCGGGGCCCTTTGTGCTCTGGCCCTGCGGCGGTATTTCATTATGATTGGGACCTCTTTTGGAGGAGCTTGGACCGTAATTATTGGTATTTTGGCGCTTACCGGTAACCAGAGCGTGGTTTCGGCGGTTAATGGTGATATTGAATCTCTGTATTCTGTTGTATCTTGGAGTACAAGTATGAATTTTTGGTCCGGTTGGTTGATTCTTGGAACTGTTGCACTATTTGTGCAACTAAGAACTTCTGGACGAGCAAGAAAAGTTGAAAATGGTTAGAAGTGATAAGGTTTGACCCTCTTTAGGTTTATTCGATAATATTCAAAGTTTGTTCGTCGTCCGAATAAAGGTTTGTGATCCTCAGTAGCTCAATTGGTAGAGCATTCGGCTGTTAACCGAAGGGTTGTTAGTTCGAGTCTAACCTGAGGAGCCAATTTAAATAGGGGTTAATCCAAAGTGGGTTAGCCCTTATTGTCTTAAGTGTGGCGGATTTTGTGGCTACCCCAACACTCTTCGCACCCTTTTAGACCCCGGGGAAACCGACCCCGGGTCTGAATTTTCCCCCTGTCGATTTAAAAAAAGTTCAAAACCGCGAGAGGTCTAAGGATATGTATATATCCGTCCACGATTTATATTCTCCATTTTTCGGAAGTTTCTAGGTTCCGGTTTGGTGGCACCTTTGGTATCGTCAACGCAGACACCCAAGAAGCTAGGAGACCCCCATTCTGCTCAGTGAGAATCAACTGCTGTCTTATTTTGAGTCATTGAACCACGCTGCGGACACGGGACAGCGCGTGAGGTATGCCCGCTGTGCCAGCAGCAAGACGAACTGCCTCAAATACATCGACTTCCGTGGTGATCCGGCAGACGTAGAAGACGCGGACTAGATCGGGCGGGGTGGGGCAGTTTTTAAGGGAACCATTAACCCAAAAGTTACATGGCCGTAACACAGCATAACTTGTGATTCGATAGCATAGTCAGACATGATTTTTGTGACTTTCCATTACCGGTTCCGATATCTATTGTTTTTGTTCATACTCGTTTTTGTGTCAAGTGCAAAAACTACAATCGCTGCCCAATCAGAATTTCCATCATTACCATCAAGGCTTTTAGCGACCGCCTTCAATGCTATTGAAAATAACAATGTAACGACTAACCAAGATGTCCCAGCTGACGAGAACTCCAGTGAGTCAGCAGAAGAAGTATCTTGGGTGGACCGTCTCACAATTAGTGGTGATTTTCGCTCCCGTTACGAAGGTTTCTACCAATCCGGTCGGCCGACCCGAAATCGAGCCCGGCTTCGGTTGCGGCTCAGAGTGGATGCTCAGATTAATGAAGAGACGGACTTTTATCTTCAGGTTGCGAGCGGTGACCCTGGCACTCCAGCATCAACGAACCAAACTTTTAAGGGATTCTTCCAGCCCAAACCATTCAACTTAGATCGTGCCTATGTCACCTATAACCCGCAGGCAGTAGAGGCACTCACTCTCGGAATCGGAAAGTTTCCCACGCCTATCATGCGAACCCAAATGATATTTGACGACGATCTCAATTTTGAAGGCGGATGGGAACAAGTTAGCTGGCAGCCTCAAAAAGATATCGACGTCGATCTGATTGCGATACAGACTGCTGTTAACGAGGTGTCCCGTGGGGCCGATGCTTATATGCTCGGGGGCTCAGGAGCAGTATCTTTTAAGTTTGGATCAAACAGCCTTCAGTTTTCAGCTACCAATTACATGTGGAGAAATACTGATCAGATAGCAGTCGCTCAAGCAAGTGGCCAACTCACCAGTATCCTAACTAACCGAGTTATTCGAAGTTTTGACGGTGTCGTGACAAATTACGCCTCTGAATTTAATGTTATAGACGTTATCGCTGAAGCGACTCTTGCAACGTCGCGTAATGGCTACCCGTTTCGACTGCTTGTCGACTATGCAGTTAATACACGGGCCACGACCAACCAGAACAATGGTCTCTGGATTGAAGCCGGCTACGGAGATCCAGGACCCGGTGGTTCATGGGGTGTTACCTACACAAGCGGCTGGATTGGGCAAGATGTCACACCTTCAGCATTTGTGTTTAGCGACATGCCAGGAACAAATTTACGTCTGAACATGATCGAAACATCCTACTTTATAAAGCCTGGTTTCAGTCTCGACATGACGCTTCACCTGACAAAACTATTAAACGTTCCAGAAAATGACACATCAAACAACCTGTTGACCCGACTTCACGTTGCTACAGTTATCAGATTTTAAGGGAACCATTAACCAAAAAGTTACATGGCCGTAACACAGCATAACTTGTTAATTCGCTACAATGCCGATGTTGCTCGGTGTGTACTGGCTCTCGACAGACTCGACGAGAGGGACCTCTTAAAGTGAACTCTAAGAAATCAGCCGTAACTCCTGACATCCACAGACCTTCAGTCGCCCTTCGTTTACTTGCCGTTGCTGGGTTACTGTTTGTTTTCCTTGTTGGAGTGCGTGGTCTCGGTGGCGGTTTTAGACTTCTTGGAGAGGATTTAATCCAAAGCTTCTTCACCGCAACTGAAAACCCTTTCATGGGACTATTGGTCGGACTACTCGCCACGACCCTTGTCCAGAGTTCATCAGTTACAACAGCGATGATTGTTGGGCTGGTTGCCGCACCAGAAAATCCTCTCCCACTGCTGAATGCTGTTCCGATGGTAATGGGTGCCAACATCGGCACAACGGTCACCAACACCATTGTTGCGCTCGGTCACATCGGACGTCGCGAAGAATTTGAACGGGCTTTTCCAGTTGCCATCTGCCATGACGTCTTCAATTACCTTGCGGTTTTAGTCCTATTACCGTTGGAGATCGCGACTGGGTTTTTACAGTCCACAGCCGGATGGTTAACTGGGTTTCTGGGCAATATCGGAGGGGTCACCTACCAAAGTCCACTTCGCGTCGTGCTGAGCTTTGGGATGGCTCCTATTTCCGCCATAAACGAAGCTTTGTTTACAACAGAAGGTAATCAGGCCCTGTTTTTAATAACAGTAAGTGGGTTGCTCATATTCAGTGCACTGTTTTTTATAGTGAAAGTCATGAGCGGTGCTGTACAAACCAGAGTCGAACGTGCCGTGAATAAAGCCCTCGGAGTCAACGCAGTGGTTTCGGTCATCATCGGGATCATCGTCACAATCATGGTTCAATCGAGTTCGATCACTACATCGCTGCTGGTTCCACTGGCAGGCGCCGGGCTTCTCAGCCTGAATAGAGCATTTCCGGTAACACTCGGTGCAAACATCGGGACGACCGTTACCGGTTTTCTCGCTGCACTGGCCGTCTCTGGAGTCAACGCAACAGCTGGACTGCAGATAGCACTGGTTCACCTATTATTTAACTTGAGTGGAACACTGTTAATCTATCCCATAGTGGCTATCAGAAATATTCCTCTTAACCTATCGCGGCGCGTGACCCGAGTGGCGGTTCGTTCTCGAAAGTTGACGCTCCTATGGGTTGCCCTGCTATTCTACGGTCTGCCGGCCTTGGGTGTTGTAATTAGCAGGGTATTTCAGTATTAAGAACGGAGTTATTGTGCTTCAGGAACTACTTAGTATTTTTCGTGGTGGCGACCCTCTCTCTAAAGTTGCTGACAACTTCGCGCTAATGTTGAACCTCACGCGTGAAATGACCTACTCTGCTGGCCAGGTCTACTTCGGAGAAGAGCACGAAGAGAATGCACAGGATAAAATCCATAAGACGGATGCTGAAGTCAACGAGTTGGAGCGAATAATTCGCCGTGCGCTAACAACCCATCTCTCTATTCCCGGCAACAATGCAGATGTTCCTTACTCTCTACTGCTCATGAGTCTCGTTAAAGACGTTGAACGGTTAGGTGATTATGCAAAAAATCTTTCTGAAATTGTCGAGATCGGACCGGATGTTCTTCCCGAAGGTCAAGAGCTTGATGAACTGAAAACGATCCGTCAGCAAGTTGAATCCTCGTATCAAGCTTGTGCGAATATTGTGCTCTCGTCCAGGCGAGGCGAAGCGACCGAACTCATTCAGACGGGGCGCGAGACTGCACGACAGTGTGATCGGTTGGTCAAAACAATCGGACAGAGTGAGTATGATGCTGCAACAACTGCAGCCTTTATTTTGGGTACTCGTTTCTACAAGCGGATCAATGGTCACGTTCTTAATGTGCTTTCGAGCGTTGTCATGCCGCTCGACCAGGTTGACTATTACGAAGCCGCATCCGAACCACAGAACACCAACGAGACCTAGAAGGCAATCACTTACCAGCGCAACCTTTTCTCTGAGTCGAAACACTGGTAACGTGTTACGGGCACATCGGTGCAAAGTCCAGGAAAGCCAAGTTAGAGACTTTGGTCGATCCGACATAAGCATTGCGCCCGAGCGACTTTTCTTGCTACCTGCAGCTGACTAATCCACATTTGTTCCCTTTTCGGTGCTAAAGGTGGTGGTGCGAGGTAGTAGTTGCTTGCTTGATGACAAGCAGGTTTACCCCTTAGAATATTGCTCATTAACTTATTGGGGCTGCTCAGCGTGATCGGGCGTGACGCAACTGTTAAGCGAAGGTTTGTTGGTTTGAGTCCAGCCTGAGTAGTCAATCTTATTTATAAATTAATTAGAGATTTTCAAGAATGACGCTACAATCGTCATAACTTGGTAGGTACATTGCCCTGAATACAGGAGGAGTAGCATGGCAAGTCGCTCGATATTCACTTTCGTAATGGTTATGGCCCTAGCTGGATCGGTTTTCTCGACGCCCGCCGCTGGGCAGAACAGGAACAACTCGGAGTGGTCTCCGGCGATCCTTGCTGACGGTCAACCGGACATCCAGGGCATGTGGAGCAATCTCGATGCTTTAGCTACACCGATGGAACTGCCGGATGGTTTTTCAGGTCCTGATTTTTCGGCCGATGATCTCGTTGCCATTGCGGCGGCTCGAGAGGCCGAGGCTGCAAGGCGCGCAGCTGAAGCGCGAGAAAAGAGTGCTGGTGAGATAATTGGTGCGTACGGCGCCCATTGGTTTGATTCGTTCTGGAACGAAGCTGATGAATATCCGGCTCCCGCTTTAATTGTTGAGCCACTAAATGGTCAGATTCCTGATTGGACTCCAAGTGCTCATGAGGTGCTTCGCTATAATCGGGATCACTTGCACGATTCTTGGGAATATATGGAGTCGGCAGATCGTTGTATCACCCGTGGTGTCATTGGCATCATGATGCCTGGTGTTTACAACAACGGTGCGCAAATCCTGCAGCCTCCCGGGTACGTCGTCATCTTGGGCGAGATGATTCACCGGGCACGTATTATTCCTATCGACGGTCGATCTCATATTGATGACAGTATCCAGCAATGGGAAGGCGACCCCCGTGGTCATTGGGAAGGGAACACCTTGGTGGTGGAATCTACAAATTTTCGTGAAGTTCAGAGTATGCGTGGTGCATCGGCGGGTATTCGCTCAAGACAGTCTGAATCACAGCGACTTGTTGAGCGGTTTACCGTCGTCGGACCAGATACGTTGAAGTACTCGATCCACGTTGATGATCCGGAAACTTACAACGCTCCATGGACCGCATCTTTTCCTTTGAGGCGTGACAGCGACTATGACATATATGAGTACGCTTGCCATGAAGGAAACTATTCCGTGCCCAACGCGCTCAGCGGAGCTCGAGCGAAAAACGAATAGTGGTCTGGTGTTTGCGATTCAGATATTTCTTGTAGATTAAAGAACTGCCGAAAGTTTAACTGTTTCGGCGGTTCTTACTTTTTATGGAACGACACCTTCCATGTACGTGAAGCTTCCTGCTACACGTACATCTCAACGCGAGTTCGTATTATTTTCACGTGCTAAGGTGTTACTGTTCCTGTGCACCGTCATTTAAAATGTTTCGTAGCCGACGTATTTTTTAACGGGGTTGTCAACAAGCTTATTTACAGTTGTGTAGGTAGTTGGGAGACGGATGTGATGTTTTCATGGCTTGTAAGGACTGTTTTGGTTTGGATGCTTCTCCTCGGTGGGGATGTGCTGGCCGAAGATTGGCATCAATGGCGCGGTGTCGATCGTCTTGGGGTTTGGCACGAAACCGGGATTGTGGATTATTTCCCGGAGGGCGGATTAAAGACAACGTGGAGTCAAGAAATTGGTTCAGGTTTTGGTGGTCCTGCCGTTTCTAATGGACGTGTGTTTGTTATGGATTGGGAGGAGGATCCTCAATCAAGAACCATAGACGGAACGGAACGTATTATTGCACTTGATGAACAAACAGGAGAAGAGTTGTGGACGTACTCTTGGGCTACAACTTATCGGGCTCTCATGTTGTCGTATGCCGCAGGTCCTATGGCTACACCCACAGTTGATGAAGATAGAGTCTACGTCGTTGGGGCTACCGGATTGTTGTGGTGTCTCTCAGTGGAGACGGGAGAAGTTATCTGGCACCGCAATTATTTGGCTGAATACGATGCCAGTATGCCTCCGTGGGGCACACCCAGCGCACCCCTCGTTGATGGTGACCAGCTTATTGCTGTCGTTGGTGGCGAGCCAGACGCATTGGTGGTCTCCTTCGATAAACGTACCGGGAGAGAACTGTGGCGCGCACTTGAAGTAGTTGGCGGAAGTTCGAGCCACCCGATCATTTATGAAGCCGGCGGTGTTCGGCAATTGATAGTTTGGCATCCGTCGGCTTTGGTGTCTCTTGATCCCGCAACGGGTGAGACATACTGGGAGCAACCGTGGGACATTGGTGGCAATATGAATGTGGTGACTCCCGTCAAAGGCGGCAATTATTTACTGGTCAGCACCTTTTACAATGGCTCATTAATGGTTCGGCTGAGCTCTGATCAACCTGCTGCCAGTATGCTTTGGAAAGGTAACAGCCGAAGTGAAATGCCAAACGATACAGATGGCTTGCATTCCGTAATCACCACGCCGCTCATCATTGGCGAGCATGTCTATGGTGTCGGGAGTTATGGGGAGTTGAGAAGCCTTGATGTTCAAACGGGTCAACGGCGGTGGATGAGTAAGAAAATGACCCCTCAGGCTCGATGGGGCGGGGCGTTTATAGTAAAAAACGGCGATCGATATTTTGTAAACAATGATGACGGCGATCTCATAATTGCTCAATTCACACCAGAGGGTTATGTCGAAATCGATCGAACGAAACTTATTGATGCGACGAGTAGTGCTGGATATGGTCCACGAAAGCGACACGATAGACTCGTCAACTGGTCTCACCCTGCTTATGCTAATCGGCATATCATCCAGAGGAATGCAAATAAAATCATTCGTGTGTCTTTGGCAGCTTCTGACTATCAATAACGCGATTGCACGAGAGTGATCCCCAATGCTTAGCCATCTTAATTCGCCGGCTTTTTTCGTTGTATGATGTTATTTAGACTATGTTTACTCGTGTTATTGTTTCTTTGATTGTTTTGATTTGTACGATGGGTGTTTCCTGCGGTGATGAAGATCATTTGTTGACTACATCTAAAAATAAAACTGATGTTTTATAGATGGCGTTGATAAGGGTGTGGGATCACGGCAGGTAGTCAACGGTTGTGGTGAAGATGTGTTCATGACGTCAAGACTTCAAGAGAAATCAATAAAAAATAATGAATCAATAAAACAGCCTCCACAGGAGGACACTGCCTGTGGTGCTTCTAGTGCGAATAATATTTTGCTCGACACAGAGGAAATCGAACGCCATGAAACTTTTTCCCTGCAGGCTATTCGATGATTTGTATCTGTGTACTGTCTTTCTAGTGTGAGTATCCGGAAGTTTTGATGAACGCCGAAGATCGATATCTACACCTTGAAGCTTCTGTCGAGGAAAATCGAAAAAAAATTCTCAACCATCAGGTTTACGCTGACCTCGACAATATCATTGCTTTACGTACGTTTATGGAGCATCACGTCTTCGCTGTTTGGGATTTCATGTCTCTGCTTAAGCGTTTGCAGCAGGATACTACCTGTGAACAGGTGGCATGGTATCCGACAGCAGATAGAGATTCTCGAAGGATGATTAACGAGATCGTTCTTGGAGAAGAATCAGATGAAATAGCACCGGGTAAATACCAAAGTCATCTTGAGCTTTATATTGAAGCCATGGAAGAAGTTGGCGCTTCTACAGAATCAATTGACCACTTTCTTACGGAACTAAAAAGAGGGGTTAATCCAGAACGGGCGATTCACTTGTCTGGAATCCCGAGAGCGGCTCGTATTTTTTCAGAATGGACTTGGAATGTTTCAAATGCACGGGCTACTCATGAGGTGGCGTCGGCATTTCTTTTTGGGCGTGAAGATCTCATCCCGGACATGTTTCGTTCGGTGCTTGAAGATTTAGGGCAGGGAGCAATAAAATTTCGCCTTTATCTTGATCGTCACATTGAATTGGATGAAGGGTCACATGGTCCGCTTGCGAAGGCATTTCTGGTGAATCTGTGCGGGGATCGAGAAGACTATTGGCAGCAGGCTTTTCTTATAGCGAAAGAGGCGCTCAATTCCCGCGAACGTTTGTGGAATGGGGTAATTACAGCTATCCACCAGAAAATGCCGGTCAGGCCTGAAACTTATTAATCGGCGACTCGGTATTGCGTGTCTAATCTAATGATCTTTCTTGAAAGGGCTGATGTCCTAGCCATTCTTGACTAATATGGCGACGAATATTTTTAAAGAAGACACGAAGATCGAGTTTGAGATCGATTGCTTTTGGGATCCACATGTTATTGTCAACACGTTCAAAGTCGAGTTGGCCGGTTGTATTCCGTATTGTTGCAACGAGACCCCATACATAACGGAACGGTCTTCGCATTTCGAAGTAGACACGCACTACGCCGAAATCTTTTTGTGCGACCCATAAATATCCTGCTGATTGATTTAAAGCTTTGTCCATTCTGTTGTTGTCAGGGAGTTTTCCAGGTCGTGGCTGAAAACTTAACAACCAACATTTGTGATCGCGAAGTGTTTCGGTGCGAACGAATTTAACATCATAGCGACTCATTAACTCTTTATTAAAGATTATTCCGCGATCGTCCATTGAATCTGGCTCATAAGTTTCACCTTTTTCGCTATGAGAGCGCACCTTACGCAGAAAATCCTCTTTCTTTTCTCGTTCTTTTTTAATGTCATCTTCATCGAGGTTTTCTCCATCGCGCTCAAGAATTTCTTCGAATAAATATCCTTCTAATGGGAATCTTCGAGAACGTGAGGTGTTTGTTTCTGTAATTTCTCCGTCGCCATCAAGAGTATGGATGGTAGATAAGATGGAGTATTCAAAATTTAATTCAACTTTAGATTCTTCCTGTTCGAGAGAACGCTCAAGTGCTCGCTCAAGAATGCTAGCTGCTGATAATGCGGTCAAACTGTCAGATTGTGGTGAATCTTCTGTGGTTTGGCTATGAATTGTACTTGGGAAAATAAACAGCAGAAAAAAAAGAGGAATCGCTTTATCCAAAGGGTGAGACGGCCGGGCGTTAAGGGATAACGAAATGGCGCTGACCATAAGGTGTTTTAATATTAGGAAGAGTAGCCTAATGTTTTTAACAGGGGGTTCTCAAGTTTATTTTTAGGTTTTTCGTTAGTTTTTACTTTTAGGACAAATTTTGTTCAAGAATACCGCGGTGGGTCAATTTGCTTTCATTAGGAGTGTCACGGCACATATATTGTGGCAAGAATAAAACAGCGCACAAGGTTTCAGGGGATGAGCACTCTTTATTCATCTTAAGATAACAGGTAATCCTGACGATCAAAAACTAAGGGCTCTTTTTTTTCGGGTATTGGAATGGATTAAGGTTTCTGAAGAGTCAGAGTAAGCAAGTGTTTACGTGTGTTGCGAGAAAAACGTTGTTTTTCTGAAACCACCATAATGTTTTACTTTGAATACATCAATGAAATACGCCGTAATTACTTTTGGATGCCGTGTTAATCAAGCAGATTCGATAGGGATCGAACGAGAGCTACGCGCGATCGGTGCGGAGTCTGTTGATCCAGAAAATGCTGAACTTGTTGTGGTCAATACATGTTCAGTTACGTCGACTGCGGATCAGGGGGCCCGGCAGATCATCAGGAAGATTGCTCGGTCCAATCCTAACGCTCGAATCGTCGCGACAGGTTGTTATGCAACTCGAGCTTCTGAAGATTTGAAAGCATTGCCTAATGTTATTCAAGTCGTAGGTAATAGTGATAAGTACGACTTTTTAACGACTCTAAATATAAATCAAGAATTAACGACTTCAGAACGATTTGGAGCAGGGGATGGGCCTTGCGGGGAATCCATTCGTCCTGGTACGACGGGGAGAACAGGTTATACCTTGCGGGTGCAAACCGGCTGTGATGAGGTTTGTGCGTATTGTGTTATTCCGTCAACGCGTGGTGCAGGAAAAAGTGTTCCGCTGACTCGGGTGTTGGATGAACTTGATGAGGTGGCTGCTGCTGGTTTTAATGAGGTGACTGTTACTGGTGTTCATCTTGGTTCATATGGTCGTGATTTGAAGCCGCAGTCCTCATTGTTTGATGTCTTACGTCTGTTTGATCGACATCGATCCACTTTAAGTTTTCGGATTAGTTCATTAGAGCCAATGGATTGTAGTGCTGAGGTTTTAGATTTAGTTGTTCAGAGTGGACGATTTGCACCGCATTTTCATTTACCTCTTCAACATGCGAGTGATGCAATGCTGACCGCGATGCGACGTCCGTACACCAGTGATTATTATCGTCGGTTGGTTACAACTATTAGAGAGCGGTTGCCACATGCAGGGATCGGTTCAGACATCGTCGTCGGTTTTCCTGGAGAGACCGATGCCGACGCAGAAAAAAATCTCGCATATTTAAATGAAAGCCCTCTTACATATCTTCACGTGTTTCCATATTCTGATCGTCCAGGAACTACGGCAACGAGCTTGCCAGGAAAGGTTCCGGGCCCGGTCATTCGTCAGCGTGGTTCGGAGGTGAGAATGGTGGGAGCTCGACTTTCAAAAAACTTTCGTTTGTCACAAGTTGGCACTGTCCGTCCAGGCCTAACTATTAGTAACGGAAAGATTGTTTTGACGGATAACTATCTGAAGATTCAAGTTCAAAGCGGATATGCTGAAAATCAGCGTGTAAAAGTGTTGTTAACAGATTCAGATGAAGCATTGATGGCGGGCACGATTATTTGATGTGCCTCAAAAATGGGTGCAAAGAGCGGGGTGTCAGGTGAGTGAGAAACGCTCAAATTACTTTGCCGACGAAGGCAGCTTCTCTACAATAAGTTGTCCGCAGGCCGCGCTAATATCTCGCCCACGACTTTTTCGTACCATCACGGTGATGCCACGTTGAGCCAATGCCCTGGAAAATTTGTTAATTCGTTCGTCAGAGGGACGCCGATATGGAATGCTGGGTGATTCGTTAAGGGGAATTACGTTGACTTTTGCCTGCATGCCATCCAGCAAAGAGGCGAGTCGCTTAACATCATCCATGGAGTCGTTCGTGTCAGCGAGAAGTACATACTCAAATGTGATTCGCCGGCGCCGCTGGGTTGGAAATTGTCGACAAACTGAAAGCAGATCGGTCAGGCTATATTTTCGATTTATGGGTACGAGGCGGTCGCGAAGTTCTTGTGTCGTTGCGTGTAATGAGACTGCAAGATTCGGCATAATTGACTCTGAAGCCAAACGTTCCATTTCTGGTATCAAGCCCACAGTCGATAGTGTGATGCGACGCGAAGGAATAGCTAGCCCATTTTTGTTATTTAGAATACGAATAGCCTTTATTGTTGCATCGTAATTATGGAGCGGTTCTCCCATTCCCATAAGCACTACATTAAGGGATGACCCGGTTAAATTGAACCGGTCCGCCATAACTCGGACTTGTCCAACAATTTCTCCTGCTGTTAGATTACGGGACAGTCCCATCTGTCCTGTCAAACAGAAATCACATTGCATCGCACAACCCACTTGTGTGGACACACAGAAAGTCATTCTCGGTGTAAAAGGAATAAAGACGGCTTCAACCTGTTTATTGTCATTCAGTTGTAACAGTAATTTTGCTGTCCCATCCTGAGATAAATAAGGGCGAAGTGTAGTCGGTGTCGAAATCGTAAATTCATGAGCAAGTGTGTTGCGAAGATTTACGGGCAAGTCGGTCATGAGGGTAAAGTCTGTGACATTTTGCTGGTAAATCCATTTTAATATTTGACGAGCGTTAAATGGGCGGCCGCCTAAGTTGACGACTGTTTTTTCTAGCTCTAAAGGTTCTAGTTCGGAAAGGTCTTGGTTCTTTTTCATTGCCACTTCTATATCAAAGGGTTTGGTATGCATGTTAGCACGCATAGAGTCGTCAGCACGCCGTCGTAAGAGGTGTTAGCCATGTTGAAGCGTCGAACGGGCACGTGTTATAATCGCAATTATTAAACACTCAATTAATTCCAATCTTTACTACCGTTTGCAACCGGAACTTCGATTTTGATCGCCAATTCCGTGAAGGTTTCTCGTCCATGATCAAAAGTGACATTTTGGATAACGGTCTCTGTTTGTTGACCGAATCGATGCCAGATGTACGCTCTATAAGTTTGGGTGCATGGTTGACCCGAGGTTCTCGTGATGAAGGTGAAGGTAAAGGAAATTCAGGGATTGCACATTTCACCGAGCATATGCTTTTCAAGGGAACTACGAGGCGGAGCGCGGAAGAGATAGCTCAGCAGGTCGATTCGATTGGAGGACAACTAGATGCGTTTACGGCCAAGGAATGCGCGAGTTATTACATAAAAATACTTGATGAGCATTTACCTCAAGCTGTCGATCTTTTATCTGATTTACTTTTGAGGCCGGCCTTTAAATCAGTGGATGTCGATCGAGAAAGAAAAGTGATTCAGGAAGAGATAAAAATGGTAGAGGACATTCCTGACGAACTTGTTCACGAACTTTACACCGAGACATTTTGGCCGAATCATTCGCTGGGTCGACCTATTTTAGGTTCGGTAGATTCTATTAACGAGATTACCTCTGAGTCACTCAGGCACTTTTTTGATCAGACCTACGTGGCAGAGAACCTTGTGGTCGCTGTAGCGGGTCACCTTGAGCATTCTTCGGTTCGGGACCTGATTGAAAATGCATTTTCAGATTTATCTTCTAGAGAAACTGTCGACGATACAGTCGTTCCTATTGCGAAGCCAGGGCTCCATGTTTGTGTTAAGGATATCGAGCAGAGTCATCTTTGTATTGGGCTTGAGGGTTACTCCCAAGTTGATGACAAGCGATATTCAAGTTACGTATTTAATACGGTACTTGGGGGTTCAATGAGTTCAAGGTTGTTTCAAAATATCCGCGAAAAACGAGGGTTGGCCTATGCCGTAAATAGTGGTCTTGAGTCTTACAGAGATGTTGGTTTATTAACTATTTATGCCGGGTGTGATTCAGCATCGGTTCGCGAAGTCGTAGATCTTGTGATCGCAGAGTTAAGCGCACTTAAGACATCTCTTGTTTCGGATTCAGAACTTCAACGGGCAAAAGATCATTTGAAGGGTAATCTGGTTCTTGGTTTGGAGAGCACGGCGAGTCGGATGGCGCAATTGGCGCGTTCTGAGATCTATTTTGGCAGGCAAATCGATCTTTCTGAAAATTTGAAAAACTTAGACAAAGTGACGGCAGAAGATATCAGGTGCGTAGCTAATGATTTTTTTAAGAAGGATAGGCTCGCTGTGACGATTCTTGGTCCGGAGTCTGATCCAGTGTTATCAGTTAATTAGTACGATCTTTGGATTTAACTGAAAGTCTCGGGGGTGCGCTATCGGCGTTGAATTAACGGTAATGGGTAGTGGTAGTGGCGGAAATGTCACTCTCGTCAGCACTGAAGATACTCAAGTCCTGATAGATGCTGGGTTAAGTTGCCGGGAGATTTGTCGAAGATTATCGCACTTGGGTGTGAACCCAGAGAATATTGACGCAATCATAATCACACATGCACACGGGGATCATACTCGAGGCGCCCGCGTGTTTTCGAGACGTTATCATGTCCCTGTTTACACGACACTTTGCATTCTCGATGAGTGGGGCGTAAAGGATTTACATGAGTGGAGAGAATTGCGTCCAGATGATATTGAAGCGATTGGTGCCTTGAGCTTTCAGTCTCTTGTTATCCCGCATGATGCAAGTGAGACGCTCGCCTTTCGCATTAACACCCCTGATGGAATAATCGGTTTTGCGACAGACATTGGAGTCATCACGTCCGAATTGGTTGCACTGTTCCGAGAATGTCGAGTCCTAGTTATGGAATCGAATCATGCGACTGATTTATTACGTGTCAGTCCATACTCATTGGCGATGCGTACTAGAATAGCCAGCTCTCAAGGACATCTTTCCAACGAAGCGTTAGCCGATTTTATCCGTAACCATTTAGGAGAATCGGTGCACTACATAGTGCTTGTGCATCTTAGTCGCGTCAATAACGCTCCAGCAATTGCTGAATTGACGTGCCGCGAAGCATTGGCTGACTCTGGTCGTGAGGATGTTCGAACCGTCATGACTTTTCAGGATAAAGTGGCTCAAACTATTCATCTTGCTGCTACAGGAATTAAAAAAATGCGCGCTGAGAATTTTTTGCAGGGAGGCCTGCCTTTTTCTGAGACTACTAACGCTCAAATGACGGAGACAAGACGATGATTTCAAGGTACACGCCTTTGAAGATGGGGCGTATATGGAATGATCAAAGACGCTATGAAACTTGGTTGCAAGTAGAAACAGTGGCTGCTGAGGTCATGGCCGAACATGGATTAATTCCTGAGGCGGCTGCGCGGGATATTAGAGAAAAAGGGTCCGTGGAGGCCTCGCGAGTGGAAGAGATCGAACAGACGACCCGGCATGACATAATTGCGTTCACTACTGCTGTGGCCGAAAATGTTGGACCTTCAGCGCGATGGTTGCACTTTGGTTTGACTTCGTCTGATGTTGTCGACACAGCTTTAGCTTTGCAATTAGTTTCCGCTTGCGAAGTTTTCTTAGTAGATCTTGATGAACTTGTGAAGGTGGTAGCTAAGAGCGCCCAAAAATACCGCTATACGAGAATGATAGGTCGTACCCATGGCGTCCACGCCGAACCAATGACTTTTGGTTTAAAGATGGCTCTTTGGTTCGCCGAACTAAATCGTGATCGAGCGCGTTTAATACGGGCCAAGACAGGCATAAGTGTCGGGAAAATATCTGGAGCAGTGGGAACTTATGCCCACCTCGATCCTGCCATTGAACGCGACGTATGCAAACGCCTTGGTCTTGAGCCCACCCCTGTAGCTTCCCAAGTGATTCAGCGAGACCGGCATGCAGAACTTATGGCTGCATTGGCGGTGACTGCTGCATCACTTGAGAAATTTGCTGTCGAAATTCGAGGGCTCCAAAAAACTGAAATTGGTGAGGTGGAAGAACCATTTGCTAAAGGGCAAAAAGGTTCTTCGGCTATGCCCCACAAAAGAAACCCGATTGGTTGTGAACAGATCACTGGGTTGGCTAGGATCCTGCGCGGAAATCTTGTTGCTGCGCTTGATAATGTAGCACTTTGGCACGAACGTGACATTTCTCATTCGTCAGTTGAGCGTGTCATATTTCCAGATAGTTTTTGTGCTATTGATCACATGACTCAACGTATGACACGTATCGTTGATAACCTTGTCGTGCATTCCGATCGTATGGAGGAAAATCTGGCGCGTTCTCAAGGTGTGATTTTCTCTGGAACGGTGTTGTTGCATTTAGCTCAAAAAGGTATATCCCGTGAGGAGGCGTATGCGTGGGTGCAACGGAATGCGATGAAATCTCGTGACGAAAGAATTGAGTTTAAGAAGTTATTGCTTGATGATTCTGATGTCATGAGAGTTCTGAGCCCCGATGATGTTGAGCAAGTGTTTGACCTGGCTTTTCACCTTAGGCATGTGGATACAATTTTTGAACGAGTGTTTGGGAGCCCTGCGTCGTAAGGAGTGTGAAATGAAAGCTAAAGTATTTGTTAGTTTAAAACCTTCTATTCTGGATCCTCAAGGTAACGCAGTAGCGGAGGCACTGAACACTCTCGGATACCAAGCTGTTCAAGATGTGCGGCAAGGAAAATATTTTGAGTTGGATATCGAAGGAGAAACCGAAGAACAGGTCAGAAACACGGCTGTTGAGGTTGCGGACAAGTTGTTAGCGAACCCTGTAATCGAAACTTACCGCGTGGAAGTTGAGTAGTAAGGGCCAAAAAAATGAAGACGTTTGTGTTGAGCGACTAAATGTTTAAGACGAGTGTTCGACTTTAAGTTTATCGTTTGGGTGATTGACTAATTTATGAGCAAAAAGAAGTTTGCAATCGTAGTGTTTCCAGGCTCGAACTGTGATCATGACGCCTATCACGCTGTTAAATACGTTATGGGTCATGACGCGTATTTTGTCTGGCATAAAGATACAAACTTAAAAGGCTCTGATGCAGTTGTCTTGCCAGGAGGATTTTCATATGGAGATTATCTTCGAAGCGGGGCAATAGCGAAATTTTCACCAATCATGAGGTCTATTTCTGAATTCGCTTCAGCAGGCCGTCCTGTGATTGGTGTCTGTAATGGTTTTCAGATACTGCTTGAGGCAGGTTTGCTTCCGGGAGGGATGCGGCGCAATCAACATCTGAAATTTATTTGTGAACATGTGAACGTGCGAGTTGAGGCGACGGATACGCCTTTCACCTGTAATGCAAATGTTGGACAGACACTACGGTTACCAGTCGCTCATGGTGACGGTAATTACTATGCGGACCTGGAAACGGTAGACCAGTTGGAGGACAATCGGCAAATTATATTTAGGTATACAACTTCAGCCGGGGAACTTAATGACGCAGCCAATGTTAATGGGTCGACAGCTGCTATCGCTGGTATATGTAATAAAAAGAGAAACGTGATTGGATTGATGCCTCATCCCGAGAGGGCGTGTGAGATGGTGCTTGGTAGTGCGGACGGGCGAATTATTTTGGACTCGGTCGTGACTTCTTTGGAGAGCTGAGGGACGAGTCCCAGTGGAAAAACTATGATTGACCGAACAACAATTGAAGCCCATGGACTCACACTAGATGAATATGAGCGTGTTCTGGATATTCTAGGTCGAGTACCTAACCTTTTAGAACTAGGAATTTTTTCGGTAATGTGGTCTGAACACTGCAGCTACAAGAGTTCCCGCTTGCATTTAAAAAAATTGCCGACTGTTGGACCGAGAGTTTTACAGGGGCCAGGTGAAAATGCTGGCGCCGTTGATATTGGGGAGAATCTTGCTGCAGTGTTTAAGATTGAATCACATAATCATCCATCGTTTATCGAGCCTTACCAAGGTGCCGCCACGGGTGTAGGTGGCATCATCCGCGATATTTTTACTATGGGTGCGCGTCCGATTGCGTTGCTTGATTCTCTAAGGTTTGGACCGCTTGAAAGTCCACATACTAGGCAACTTGTTGAGGGCGTAGTTTCTGGTATCGCAGGCTATGGCAACAGTATAGGAATTCCTACAGTGGGTGGAGAGATTGGATTTGACGAAAGTTATGCTGGAAATCCATTGGTGAACGTGTTTTGTCTGGGCGTCTCAAAAGTTGATGAATTAATAATGGGACGAGCAGAGGGGGTAGAAAATTCTGTTTATTATGTTGGTGCGAAAACGGGGCGAGATGGCATTCACGGAGCGACGATGGCGTCAGCCGAATTTGATGAAAGTTCTGCGGAAAAAAGACCGAATGTTCAAGTGGGCGATCCGTTTATGGAGAAGCTACTTCTTGAGGCCTGCTTGGAGGTTATGCAAACGGATGCTCTTATTGGAATTCAGGATATGGGTGCAGCGGGTTTGACGTGTTCGACTTGTGAAATGGGTGCTCGTGGAAGTGTCGGTATTGAAATAGATGTAAATGAAGTGCCCCAGCGGGAAGATGGCATGACCCCCTATGAAATCATGTTGTCTGAATCGCAGGAGAGAATGTTGTTTATTGTGCGGCTTGGTCACGAAAAAGAGGTTGAAGAGATCTTTGAAAAATGGGATCTGCATGCTGTTCGGATAGGAAAGGTAACAGATGATGGAATGCTTAGAGTTCGCGACCAATCGGTACAGGTTGCCGAAATTCCTAATAAAGCGTTAGCCGATGAGGGTCCCGTATACGATCGGGCTTTTAGCGAACCCGATGATTTTGCTGAGCGACAATTACTTGATTTGTCGTTCTTGACAACGGAACACTCTACGCTTGAAACATTCAAAAAATTATTGGCCTCGCCGCAAATTGCGAGTAAAAGGTGGGTGTACCGACAGTATGACCACATGGTTCGTACCAATAGTATTGTCTTGGCTGGCATGGGTGCAGGCGTTGTGCGGATCAAAGAAACGGATCGTGCTCTCGCATTCTCTGTTGACGGTAACGGGCGATACTGTTACCTCGATCCGTACCTTGGGGCTATGTTGGCGGTATGTGAATCTGCAAGGAATGTAGTTTGTGCTGGAGCTTTGCCAATCGGTGCAACTAATTGTCTCAATTTTGGCAATCCTGAGCGTCCCGAAATCATGTGGCAGTTTAAGCGTGCCGTTGAGGGTATTTCGGAGGCTTGTCGTGCACTGGACATACCCGTTACCGGTGGCAATGTGAGCCTGTATAACGAGACTGACGGTGGCGCTATTCACCCGACCCCTGTATTAGGTGTGGTTGGTTTAATTGAGGACGGGAATCGTGTTGTTAGTCGAGTGTTTCGAAATAAGGATGCGGTGGTGGTTCTTCTCGGGGAACTCGATGTGACTCTTGGTGGCAGTGAATATTTAAAAGTGGTGCATGGCTTAGTAAGAGGAAAGCCGCCTTCTTTGGATTTGCAGGGTGAACTGAACCTTCACCAGTTTTTGATTGGTGCAGCAGCTGATTCAATGATTGAGTCGGCCCATGATTGTTCTGAGGGGGGTATCGCTGTAACGTTGGCGGAATGTTGTTTTGATAGTGGCGGAATTGGTGTTAACGTGTCGCTTCCCCAGCGAAACATTTGTCAACAAACGGCTCTGAATGTCGCGGCCACGTTGTTTGGTGAGGTCTCATCGTGTGTCGTGGTTTCGCTTGCGGAAGAAGTCTTAAGTGAATTCCTCTCACGCGCGTCAGCTGCTGGTGTGCCGGCTAGGGCTATAGGAGCAACGGGAGGTAATCGGTTTCAACTTAAGGTCGACGATAGAACAGAAATTGATTTACCTGTTACCGAAGCCGAACAGATTTGGAGTTCGGGGTTCTCGAAGCATTTTGAAAGTTAAGGCGAACAAAAACATCTGTTGCTATGGAAAACGATAAATTTAACGACGAATGCGGAGTATTTGGTATCTACGGTCATGAGAATGCGGCTCACATGACTTATCTGGGATTGTATGCACTGCAGCATCGTGGTCAAGAAAGTGCTGGGATTGCAGTTGTTAATGAAAACCGAGTGAAACTATCGCGGGCGATGGGCTATGTCAGTGATGTTTTTAGTGAAGACAAGTTGGTTGGTTTGGTGGGTAATTCGGCAATCGGTCATGTTCGCTATTCTACATTTGGTGATAGTAGAGTTGTGAACGCCCAGCCTATGCTCATCGATTGTTCTCATGGGCAGATAGCCTTATGTCATAACGGCAATCTTGTTAATGGAGCTGAGCTACGAAAAAAATTAGTTCAGGAAGGCTCGATTTTCCAAACAAATAGCGACACCGAAGTTGTCGTACATTTGTATGCTAAATCAAATGCCAAAACGGTTGAGGACGCCATTGTTGAATCCGTTTCTCAAGTTGCTGGAGCGTTTTCATTGGTCATGTTGACTTCGGATAACCTTATTGCTGTTAGAGATCCTCACGGTTTTCGCCCTCTCGCCCTAGGAAGACTTGGTGACGCGCACGTTGTATGTTCAGAAACTTGTGCAATGGATCTAATTGGTGCAACTTATGTGAGAGAAGTTGAGCCCGGAGAGGTCTTGGTTATAGGCCCCAGCGGGCTTCGTTCGTATAAGCCTTTTCCTGAGAGGACTTCGTCGCATTGTGTTTTCGAACATGTTTATTTTGCACGACCTGACAGTTATGTTTTTGGTCAAAGCGTCAATGAAGTGCGAACAAACTTAGGGCGTTTGCTTGCGAAAGAATCTCATGTTGATGCAGATGTTGTTATCCCGATACCGGATTCAGGGCTTTGTGCTGCTTCGGGCTACGCCGAAATGGCTGGGGTGCCCTTGAGAATGGGTTTGATCAGGAACCATTATGTTGGGCGAACGTTCATTCAGCCGCAGAAATCAATTCGTGGTTTTAAAGTGAAAGTCAAACTTAACACAGTGCGTGACATTATTAACGGTCAGCGAGTGATCCTTGTTGACGACTCAATTGTGAGAGGAACGACAAGTAGAAAAATTGTTGGAATGATTAAAGCTGCTGGCGCCAGTGAGGTGCATATGCGCATCAGTTGCCCGCCTACGGTTTCTCCTTGTTATTACGGTATTGACACACCCCATAGCGATGAATTGATTGCAGCAACTCAAAGCGTCGAAGAGATACGTGAATTTCTCGGTGCGGACAGTTTGTCGTACTTGAGTTTAGATGGTTTAAATGAAGCGGTTGGAAACCAGCATACGAAATATTGTAATGCTTGTTACACAGGGCAATATCCAGTTGCGCCCCCATCTGATAGTGATGCTTATATGCAAATGGTACTGAAGCTTCCTAAAGGTGCCAAGACGGAAGATCCTTAACAAGTGGGCGCATTCTTGAATTTGGTAGTTTTTCCGCAAAGTGAAATATTTATGGCTTTTGCGTGTAGAGCGAATTATAGGAGTACTAGTGGTTGATTATCGTTCTTCAGGTGTTGATATTGATGAAGCCAACCAAGCGGTCCGGCGTATTCGTGATATCGCTCAAAAGACATTTAACACTAATGTGTTGTCGGACATTGGTTCCTTTGGAGGATTGTTTCAACCGGACTTAGGTGCTTTCGAAACACCAGTGCTTGTAGCTAGTGCTGACGGCGTCGGCACAAAACTTAAGGTTGCCTTTCTTGCTGATCGTCATAACACTGTTGGAATTGATTTAGTGAATCACTGTGTTAACGACGTGCTTGTTCAAGGAGCGAGGCCGCTTTTCTTTCTGGACTATTTAGCAACTGGACGCCTGAGATCGGAAGTTTCAACTTCTATAGTGGAAGGTATTGCTCAGGGTTGTTCTGAGAACAATTGTGCGCTGCTGGGTGGAGAGATTGCGGAAATGCCAGGATTTTATGCGGACGGCGAGTACGATCTTGCTGGTTTTATCGTTGGATTGGTTGACCGCAGAAAATTGATTGATGGGCAGACAATTCTTCCCGGAGATGTTCTTCTTGGTTTGCCGTCTTCAGGGTTACATACCAATGGTTTTTCTCTTGCCAGAAAAATTGTTTTTGATGTTTTGAAATTTGATGTGAATACCTCTATTGAATCTCTTGGTTCAAGTGTCGGAGATGCATTTTTATGTCCGCATAAGTCATATTTAAAACCTGTAACTCGGCTGATTGATTCAACTGATCAGATAGTGAAAGGGATCGCTCATATTACGGGTGGGGGGTTAACTGAGAACCTGCCTCGAATTTTACCGATTGGAATGAATGCGCATGTGCAGCGAGATAAATGGGAAGTGCCTGAGGTTTTCCGTTTTCTTCAGAGAGAAGGCTCTGTTCCAGTCGATGATATGTATAGGACCTTTAATATGGGTATTGGAATGGTCTTAGTTGTTCCATCTAAATCAGTTAAAGACGTCTGTCAGAATCTAGCGGCTGCAGGTGAGCCTGGAGTCAGAGTAATTGGTGAAATTGTCGAAGGCGATCAACACGTTGTCTATGATTAACGAACGAAGCAATCGAAAAATAGGTGTTTTGATTTCTGGGCGCGGTAGTAATCTGCAGGCCATAATCGATAGTATCGAGGCCGGTACATTAGACGCAAAAATAGCCGTGGTTATTTCCAACAAACTCAATGCTGAGGGGTTAGTGCGTGCTAAGGATCATGGTATTGAAACGATTTTTTTAGACCACAGAGATTATTCGTCACGTGAGAAATTCGATTTAGCTGTTGTGGAGGAACTTAAGAGTCGAGATGTAAGCTTGGTTTGTCTGGCCGGTTTCATGCGTCTTTTAAGTGCTACGTTTGTGCGGGCTTTTCCAAGTCGTATTCTAAACGTCCATCCGTCTCTTCTTCCGTCATTTCCCGGACTTGATGCACAGACTCAAGCATTTGAGTATGGAGTTAAAGAGAGTGGCGCAACTGTTCACATTGTTACCCCAGAACTTGATGCAGGGCCGATTGTTTGTCAGGCAGTCGTCCCAGTTTCTGATAGTGACACGGCAGAACTATTGGCTGCCCGTATCTTAAGTGAGGAACACAAACTTTATCCAGAAGCCATCGGGATCATGTTGGACGGTGGTTGGCGTGTTGAAGGACGTCGTTTCTTACGTAGTTGAGGGAGTTTGGGTGTCTAAGATTATGAATGTCGAGGAGCAGCTGACGTACTTAATTAAGGGATGTGTTGATGTGATCCGTGGTGATGATTTAAAGAAAAAGCTCGAAAGCTCTGAAGCAGCTGCTCGGCGACTAACAGTAAAAGTTGGGTTTGATCCTACTGCTTCAGATTTACATCTTGGGCACACTGTGCTTATTCGTAAAATGAAGCACTTCCAGGATCTAGGGCATAAAGTTATATTTCTAATTGGGGATTTTACAGGACTAATTGGAGATCCGACTGGTCGTTCGAAAACCCGCCCTGCATTAACCCAAGAACAGATCCAAGACAATGCAATCACTTACAAGGACCAGATTTTTAAATTATTAGACCCTGATAAGACCGTCGTCGATTTTAACAGCCGTTGGTTATCTGAATTAGGAAGTGAGGGCTTAATTCGGTTAGCTGCTCGTTATAACGTTGCCCAAATGCTTGAACGGCGAGACTTTCGTCAACGTTATGACACGGGGCAGCCTATTGCTATACATGAGTTTTTATATCCACTGGCACAGGCTTATGATTCGATTTATCTGAAAGCTGATGTCGAGCTTGGTGGAACAGATCAATTGTTTAATTTAAATGTTGGTCGCGACATGATGCCATCGTTTGATATTGATGCTCAGGTCGTCATGACGATGCCATTGTTGGTTGGTCTTGACGGCGTCGAAAAGATGTCTAAGACGTCTGAAAATTTTATCGGGATTACTGATCCCCCGAACAATATGTTTGGCAAGCTGATGTCTATTTCAGATGATTTGATGTGGGAGTACTACACTTTACTTACGGATTGGTCGGTTGAAGACATCGAGGAGAAAAAACAAGCGGTCGAGAAGGAGGTACTCCATCCAAGGCAAGCGAAGGTGGACCTTGCGAAACAAATTGTCACTGATTTTTACTGTTTAGAAAGTGCGGACAAAGCTGCCGAGGAATTTGATCGACGTTTCGTAAAAAAGGATTTACCGAGTGATTTACTAAATCGAGTCGTGCGGGTTCCAGAAGGTGGACTGCGACTAACGCGTTTGATAGTGGATTGTGACTTTGCTAATTCGAGTACAGCAGCTAATAGACTGATCGAACAAGGAAGTGTCAAGATTGACGGAGAGAAAGTAATAGATCGGTGGCTTACTGTTTCGTCAGCGAAGCAGCCGTTTGTTCTTCAAGCGGGAAAGCGAAAGATTGTTAGAGTTGTACCGAAAAAATAGTTTTTTTATAGGCACTTTAACGATTTAGACCGTTGACAGGGCGTTACTATAGCTATAGTCTTAAGAGCTTCCCCTTACAGGGAAGTTCCTGTCAGGATAGTTAGTTTGTCCTGGGAACACCGGTTCTTTGAAAACTAGATAGGACGTGGACGCAATTAACACGTCCGAGTATCAGCCTGACAAAAATGTAGAAGAACAACGCAAGAGCTATTTAGGCTCTCGTGTTGAGAGATCGTCGAAGGTTTCCCGTGAGGGTTTCCTGAGGCAAATGTTTTTCAACTTGAGAGTTTGATCCTGGCTCAGAATCAACGCTGGCGGCGTGCC
>CAYFFV010000022.1:0-31307 GCA_964342695.1 uncultured Vicinamibacteraceae bacterium | reverse complement strand
AAGAAGGTGGCCAAAAAGAAGGTGACCAAAAAGAAGGTGACCAAAAAGAAGGTGACCAAAAAGAAGGTGGCCAAAAAGAAGGTAGCCAAAAAGAAGGTAGCCAAAAAGAAGGTGGCCAAAAAGAAGGTGACCAAAAAGAAGGTGGCCAAGAAGAAGTCCGGACGAGTGACTGTGCGAAGTGCGCGGACAAAAACTGTCGCAAAACGGAAAAAATAGACTTTATTTTTGGGATGCCTTTCATTCGTTTTTCTCGAGACAAACGCGGGTATGAGAGCACGTATCTCTTCCACACCTACCGCCGAAAAGAATCTTCACATACGCGCCTGTTGTATTGGTTTCGTACACCACCGAGTGTTCGAGTAGGGAGGCACTCTTTTGATCCTGAAGCAATTCGTTCTATCGAAGAGAGTAATCCTGATCTTTCGTTTAATTGGAGTAAGTTGTTTGCCGTCCCTTTAGAGACGCCGGCTAAGGGTGCAAATCAGGTTAGAAAATCTCAATCTTCTAAAAAGGTTAGGCGGAGCGCCAAGGTCGAACAGGTTAACAAGAAATTAGCAGAAACCAAAAACATTACTGGAGAGACTGAAAAATTGGTGCCAGTAGTAGATAGTGTTGAGATTTTTGATTCTTCCAAGGGTGGGCAGCAGTCAGATTTGCCAAGTGAGTCTTATTCTGGCTTGGCTGATGATGCGGAGGTTGTTGTTGAGGATTGGACGCATCCGGTTGTGACGCTGCTGGGAGATGAAATGCTGGGGCGTTTAAGAGCACGACACGCCGAAATCGAGGTCAGAATCTCTGAAAAGAATCAATTTGGCAAGCTTGATCCCGTTATACGAGAGCATGCTGAGGCTATAAATCCTAACAATTGGACCACGATTGAGCAGGCTGTAAGAGGGATAGAGAATTTTGAAAGTGAAATAGAGACGGTTAAGAAATTATTAGGACGTAGAAGAGCGCGGCCTCGGAGTACTGATGTTTAGTTAAGAATATTTAATAAAATTGCTGTAGAAAACCGTTTTTGTGGACGATAATATCTCTAGGATAAAGCTGTATTAAAAAATTCATTCTCTTTGTTATAATGGAGCCACTATGAGCATGTTGCCGTCTCTTCGCGTAAAGCTGTGGGCTTTTTGCCTTGTGATTATATGTAGTGCGGTCGGGCTCGTGATTACAGCGCAGCAATCTCCCGAAACAGAAACGACTCTTGGTGCTGATTTACAAGAGACTCCTACTTTTCGTTCGGGAGTGACGTTAGTTACAACGGATGTGATTCCCCGTGATGAGAATGGTCTCTTTATTCCTGATTTAAACAAGGAAGAGATAAAAATTTTTGAGGATGGTCAGCTTCAGGAAATAGCATCATTAGTCTTGGTGCATGGCGGACGTGTTTACAATCAGCTTCTTCCACCACCTCCTGTGCAAGAGGGAATCGTACTTCCTCCGGCACGTCCCGTAAGCGATACGGCTGGTAGAATTTTTATCATTTTTGTTGATGACCTTCACCTCCAGACTGGCTTAACACCTAAAGTTCGGCAAGTCTTTAAGAAGGTTGCGGACACTTTGATTCATGAGGGGGATATGTTCGGCATTATTTCCTCCGGACCGTCGGCTATAAATGTGCAGATGACTTATGACCGGGATCTTTTGTATTCAGCGATGGGCAAAATCACCGGTGACGGCTTCTCTAACCAAGACATTGTTGAGCAATTGGCTGGTGGGCCTGGTGGTCCAACCGAACTGCGCTGGCGTGCGCATAAAGCTTTTAAATTAGCACGTGACATCGTCAGGAATCTTGAAGATGTAGAGAACAGGCGAAAGGCCTTTATATATTTAAGTAGTGGATATGATTTTAATCCGTTTGAGTATGAAAGATTTCGGCGGAGCGCTGTTGGCCAGGCAATGCGCGATGTGCAAGAACAGATGGGCGGAAGCTCGGATAGTTTTTACCGGGGCGTATCAGATCGTGATGTTGACATGTTTAATGTTAATGAGCGACAGGGAACCGTGTTTGCTGATACAGATTTGGCTTTAGAGGTAAAGCAATTGACCTTGGCTGCTAATAGGGCTAATGCGTCGTTTTACACCGTCGATCCTCGAGGATTAGTGGCCGGGCCTGACATCGGATACGATGTGCCGATACGGGAATGGCGGGATCATGTTTTTCAGACTCAGAATTCGTTGCGGTTGTTGGCCGAGTTAACAGGAGGGATGGCCGTAGTTAATCGTAATGACTTTGAAGATGCTCTAGAAGAAATTGATGCTGAGACGAGCGACTATTACGTTCTTGGCTTCTATTCGAGTAATCCCGATCCAACTTTCCGTACTCGGCGACTTCGTGTTGAAGTTGACCGTGAAGATGTGACATTGCGTCATCGAACCCACTACTCGTTTCCGAGAGCTCAAGAGGATTCTGGTAATCAATAGTTGATTCGATGACTGATTCGTTGAAATGTGGCTAAAAATCTTTACCAAGTGTTCATTAATTATGTAGCAGGGCAAGAATTCATGCGGTGTAGAAATTGAATTCTCCGCACTGGTTATTTAATTGGGTTTTGATACCGCTTGTCTTACTGATGCTTGTGAAATCAGTAGGCGCACCAGATGAAACCTCGAAGGCTAACCAATTACTTCGATCCAGCCAAACGGTTTATTCTTTTGATGGCCCTCCTCGATTACTCGATGTAACTGGGTTGAGACGTCCACGTGTTCGAGCGCGGTCTGCCATTGTTTATAACCCAGAAACACATCAAGTATTGTGGGAGTCGAATGGATTTCAGCCTCAGGCAATTGCCAGTATCACCAAAATAATGATGGCCTTGGTGTTTTTAGATCAGAAGCCTGAACTTAGTCGTGATGTGGTGGTGTCGCGGAGAGATGTCTACAGAGCAAACACAACGTATTTGCGCCGAGGAGAACGGATAACTCTTTACGATTTGCTCCATCTCGCGTTGATAGCATCAGACAATGCTGCGGCCCGAGTTTTGGCGCGGGTCTCACCATATGGCACGGTAGGTTTTGTCGAACAGATGAATTTAAAGGCTTCTGAGCTTGGACTTGAGTCGACTTCGTATGCTGATCCGTCAGGACTTCACGAACAGAACTTATCAACGGCATATGATTTATCCCGTTTAATTGTTTACGCGACGAAAAAACCAATAATTTCTACTATTCTGCGTAAACAGGTCTATGTCTTAAAGACGAGTCGGCGTCGGTTAACTGTTAGAAACACAAATAAATTATTAAGAAGTTCGTTTCTTGTACATGGTGGAAAAACCGGATACATTGACGCTTCAGGCTATTGCTTCGCGACAGTTGTGAAAATACCAGATAACGGACCATTATCAGTTGTAGTACTGGGCGCTGGTTCCAATTCAAGACGTTTTAGTGAAACTAGGGCGCTGATTGAATGGGTTTCTAAAAATAGTGATGTGCTAAACGCATCAAATTCCTAATTTATAAATAAGGTCATAACATACGAAAATACGCCTATTAGTCATAAGCTAGAAGTGGGGTGAAAAGTAATATGAGGGACGTAGTAATAATAGGTTCTGGTCCAGCGGGATTGACTGCGGCTTTGTATACGGCACGAGCGAATTTAAAGCCGCTTTTGATTGAGGGACTCGAATCAGGTGGTCAGTTAATGTTGACTACAGAAGTTGAGAACTATCCAGGTTTTCGAGGCGGGATCATGGGGCCTGAACTTATGGGCGAAATGCGGGCCCAGGCAGAACGATTCGGTACAGAGTTCGTAAAAGGGGATGTGTCGTCCGTAACAGTAAATAGATCGCCTTTTTTTATAACCACCAACGAGGAACGTTATGAAAGTCGGACACTAATTATTGCAACGGGAGCGTCTGCGCGCCTCCTAGGAATATCATCAGAACGTTCGTTGATGGGGCATGGCGTATCAACCTGTGCGACCTGCGATGGATATTTTTTTCGTGACAAGCCAATTGTGGTAGTTGGAGGGGGAGATTCTGCAATGGAGGAAGCAACGTTCCTAACAAAATTTGCTTCGCATGTCACGGTCGTGCACCGAAGAGATACCCTTCGAGCGTCAAAGATTATGCAAGAAAAGGCTTTTAAGAATCCAAAAATTTCTTTTGAGTGGGATTCCGCAATTGAGGAAATCAGTGACGTCAAAAAAGGTGTTGTTACTGGTGTCACCTTAAAAAACGTTAACACGGGATCAAGCAAGACACTGGACGTAGAAGGAGTATTTATCGCTATTGGTCATAATCCAAATACTTCGCTTTTTAAAGACAAAGTTGAGTTAGACGAGAATGGGTACATCGTACCCCATAGTGGTACGAGAACAAGCGTGCCGGGTGTCTTTGCTGCAGGTGATGTTCAGGATCACGTTTATAGACAGGCGGTTACTGCTGCAGGCACAGGATGCATGGCCGCCATAGATGCCGAACGATATCTTGAACAGTTGTAACAGGAGTGCCGTATAAACGCTCTTTTGTTAATCGATCCATCCGCCACCTATAACCGTTTCTCTTTCGTAAAACACAGCTGCCTGTCCGGGAGTAATTGCAGGTTGTGGTTCCTCGAAAGTCACGTGTGCGCGTCCCGCACCCTCAGCTTTAACCGTTGCTTGAACAGCTTTGTGTTGATGGCGTATTTGCACACTTAAGGATAACGGGCTCGAAGGTGGCGTCCCAGCTATCCAGTTTACATCCGATGCAGTAAGATTTGATTTCTCAAGTTGACTACGCTCTCCGACGGTAACAGTGTTTGTTTCAGCGTCAAGCTGGGTGACATAAAGAGGGACCGCATTAGAAATTCCTAAACCGCGTCTCTGGCCTATCGTAAATCTGTGAATTCCGTCGTGATCGCCAAGTGTCGCACCGGACGAATCAGTGATGCGGCCTGATTTTCCGATACTAGGACTTTGTTTTTCAATAAAGGATGCGTAATCGCCATCGGGCACAAAACATAACTCGTGACTGTCTGGTTTTTGTGCAACTGGAAGATTGAATTTCTCGGCGTATGCTCTTACTTCACTTTTTTGCTGCTGCCCTAAAGGAAACGAGGCACAGGCTAGTTGAGCTTGGGTCAAGGAAAAAAGAAAATACGATTGATCCTTTTCCAGGTCGACACCACGTTTTAACGCATAGGTTCCATCCTTTTTCTTAATGACTTGTGCGTAGTGACCAGTTGCGAGTTTTGGGGCATCGAGACCATGGGCGCGCTCCAACAATGTAGAGAATTTCAATTCTCCATTGCAGTGCACACAAGGGATAGGCGTTCTTGCGTTCTCGTATTCCGAGATGAAATTATTCACAACGGACGCCTTGAACTTGCGTTCAAAATTAAGAATGTAATGCGGGATACCTAATAGTCCTGCAACGCGACGGGCGTCATGTAAATCGTCCAAGGTGCAACAACTTCCAAATGTGATATCTCCGTCTCGTTGATCGTACAGCTGCATCGACAATCCAACGACATCGTGTCCATCGTGAGACAAGAGCGCGGCAGCTACAGAGGAATCAACTCCGCCAGACATGGCCACTACAATTCTCATATAAGCATAGAGTTTATAACGTTCATAAAATCAACGAGATATATTTGAATCTATCTTTATTGTCGAAGGCCGGAAAAAGATAGCCGGCGAAGCCTGTCGACGACGCGAGGCATGATTTCTACGGCGTGGTCAATGTGTTTCTGGCTGTTCCCAAGCCCCAAGCTAAAGCGGATTGAGCTCTGCGTTCGGTGGGGCGATAAGCCCATAGCTTTTAGTACGTGCGACGGTTCTAAGGTGCCAGAAGAGCAGGCGGAACCCGTAGAGACAGCGATGCCCTCAAGGTCAAGCGCGATTAGCAAAGATTCTGCTTCAATACGGTCAAAACTGATGTTTGTCGTATTCGCAATCCGCTGTTTCTCAGTTCCATTCACTACCGTACCAGAGACTGCGGAGAGTATGCCTGACTCTAGGCGGTCGCGTAAATTACCTATTGTTTTGCTGTGTTCAACAAGCTTTTGTTTGGCTATATCCGCTGCAACGCCAAAACCAGAGAGTGCCGGAACATTTTCTGTTCCTGCTCGTCGACTACGCTCTTGTCTTCCTCCAGTATTGTGAGGAGAGAGTCGGAGCCCTCTTTTAATCCAAAGGGCACCTACACCTTTTGGTCCGTTGAATTTATGTGCAGAGAGTGAAAGAAGGTCGACTCCAAGTGTCTTAACGGAGATTGGAAGCTTTCCTGCCGATTGAACAGCGTCAACATGAAAGAGTGCTCCGTGATTATGTGCGATTTCTGCTAGTTGCTTGATGGGTTGAATCGTTCCGATCTCATTGTTTGCGTGCATGACTGAGACAAGAGCAGTGTCGGAGGTAATCATTTTTTCCAGTTCTTCCGGAAGGATGAGTCCGTCACTATCAGCGGGGACTAAGGAAATACTCCAGCGCTGTTCGTCAAGGTCTTTGACAGTCTTTAAGACTGCCTCGTGTTCTATTGCACTTACGATGATGCGCCTCTTCTTCGTTGATATTCTGCCAGTCACTCCGCGGAGAGCCAGGTTATTTGATTCAGTTCCGCCACTTGTAAAAACGATTTCCTGTGGTGTCGCTCCGATGAGGTCTGCGACTTTTCCACGCGCGGCATCTATTATCGATTTTGCAGTCTGACCGAAAGAGTGAACACTTGAGGCGTTTCCAAAATGATTCTTCATAGTGGCCAAGATTGTTTCAGTTACTGCCTCAGCCATTGGTGTGGTCGCGTTATGGTCAAAATATATTCTCACAATATCTGGATATTATCATTAGTCTCGATCAGTGATTCGGTTTGAAAGGCTAGACAGGGTTTGCGGCATGCTCGTATACTCGTGAATTGTAGATTTAGGTCACTTTATTCGGACAGTCTGTTGGATTCCTGTTCTTAATTGAGACTGGAGATATGGCGATGTGGAAACGTGAGGAGTCATCCGATACAAAACCTTCGGTATCGAAAAACGATGGAGCACTCGACTCTGCACCAGAGAATATAGTTGATCAGGTGTCTGATCAGCGCAATCGTGGTTTGGTAAACCGTGAGGTGATCAACATCGGAAAATCCGTTATTGTGACCGGGGAACTAACTGGCAGTGAAGATTTAACAATTGAAGGCCAAGTCGAGGGTAAAATTGAGTTAAATCAAAATATATTAACAATAGGCCCGAACGGAAAAATATCAGCGGACATTTTTGCGAAATCGGTCGTTGTTATGGGTAAAGTAAAAGGCGACATCACTGCGTCAGAAAAAATACATCTTCGAGAAAATGGTTTTGTCGATGGTGACTTGTCAGCTCCGCGAGTGGCTATTGCGGAGGGGGCGCACTTTAGAGGCAGTATTGATATGCAGCGGAAGGATGCTTCAGTGCAAGAGAAGAAACAGCTCTCACGGCCTCCTTCTCCTTCATCTCCAGCCGCTCAGGTAGTTAAGTAGTACAACCTGATGATTTTTTAGTAGTTTGTGTTTTGATGCTTGGATCACTGCAGCAACATTTCAAAGTTAGCTGCTATCTGCTGCGCATTAGCTCCAGTGATGTCAGAGTTTAAATGAAAAAGGTTTTTCTTTCGAGATGGCAATTTTTTCATCAGATGAAGATCGAGTTAATACCACTCGCACGCTGACAGCTTTTATTTCTATTCTGAAAAGGTTTACAAATCCTTTTATTTTAGATCTTGGGCCTGCGGTAGGAAAAAATGTAGATTTTTTAACTAAAACAATTCCAGGTTGTAGATTACATGTCGAGGATTATTTGGCGAAGTATGTTCGGGAAGAAGCCCCCTCTGATGTTGAGCTAAGTAGAGCCCGTTCCATGTTATCTAACAGAGAACATCGGTATGATGGAGTCCTATGTTGGGATACGTTTGATTATTTGAAGCATGTTGATGCTCAAAACTTGGTAAGCGATTTGGAGGGCAGTCTTCGCCCTGGTGGTGTTCTGATGCTTCTTCACGGAACGGTGAAGCCTAAAGGTTTAAGACTGTTTCAGTACGAGATTGTTGACGAAGAACATCTGTGTTACCGCTCCGTACGTGTTTCCGAAAATCATAGACAGATAGTTTTGCCGAATAGAGCAGTGGAAAATCTCTTTCCGTCCTTTGTTATTAGCCAATCAATCCTCTTAAAAAACGAGATGCGAGAGGTCCTATTCAAGAGGCCTGTAATTTTTCCAGAAGAAGAGTAGTTGATTCGTTTTGATGTTCGTTCACGAAATGTAAGCAGATGTCACAGCCATTGATAGCGTTACTAACTGATTTTGGGACGCGCGATCATTATGTTGGGGCAATGAAAGGTGCGATTCTTTCGATTTGTCCTGACGCAAAACTTATTGATATTTCACACGAAATTCCTAGGCACGATATGGTGACTGCGAGCTTAGAATTGTCCGCCACTTACAGATATTTTCCTCCGGAGAGTATTTTTTTGGTTGTTGTGGATCCTGGAGTTGGTTCGGCGCGACGAGGACTAGCGGCCCGAGCGGGTAATTACTTTTTTGTGGCTCCTGATAACGGTGTTCTTACCTCGGTTTTTCAGGAATTAGAACCAAATCTGATGGTTGACCTAACGGAGAGGTTTTATGCTAATGATACGGTCAGTCGTACCTTTGAAGGACGTGATCGTTTCGGACCCGGTGCTGCTTGGATTGCCAAAGGGATCGAGCTTTCAAAATTGGGCAGTCCTTTCAAAAATTATCACAGATTGAAACTAGAAGTTCCCGAAGTTTGCGGAGAAAGTATTAGAGGATCGATCGTACGTGTGGATCATTTCGGAAATTTAGTTACTAACATCAGCCTTAGGGTGTTTAAAGAGATGTCTGGAAATGGGGCTGTTAAGGTAGAAGTGGGGGATTTTGTCATTCCCCGAGTTGTCGAAACTTACGCAGATATCGCGGCAGACGAAGTTTGTGGCCTGTTTGGGAGCACAGGTCACCTTGAGTTAGCTGGAAATGCGAGCAGTGCAGCAAAGTTACTAGGAGTATCTAGCGGTCTGTCCGTTGTTGTAAGTAGAACAGGTGTCTTATAGAGGTAAATGTTTATATGGTTAATTTCGATTTTTCTGAAGAGCAGATTCTTCTACAACAAACCGTTCGGGACTGGGGTGCCCGTGAGATAGCGCCTCGTATTCGAGATCTTGATCGGGAACGTCGATTTGATCCGACGGTACTTTCTCAGATGGCCTCTTTAGGGCTACTTGGAGTCTGCGTGCCAGAAAAATATGGTGGTGCTGGCATGGATTACGTCAGCTTGGGATTGGTCTGCGAAGAACTAGAGTTTTTGGATACGTCGCTACGAGTCATTATGTCAGTGCATATTGGACTTCATTCGTTGAGTCTTTTGTCTTGGGGAACCGATCAACAGTGTCAGCGCTATCTTGTTCCTCAGGCGAGGGGGGAAAAAATAGCGGGGTACGGTTTGACTGAGCCGGAGGCAGGTAGTGATGTGAGAGGTATACAATCCGTGGCAGTGAAGAAGGATGGGTATTGGCTTCTCTCCGGAGAAAAAACATGGATATCATTAGCTGAGGTTGCGGATCATTTTCTTGTCTTTGCTTGGAGTGATTTAGAAAAGAAAAAACTACGTGATGTGACAGGCATTAGTGCCTTTATTGTTGAACGTGGTTTCAAAGGGTTTTCAAGTGTTGCTATAAAGGAGAAATGGGGCATTCTGGCTGGCAATACAGGCTCATTTTCGATGGATCAGGTCGAAGTCCCATCTGAAAATCTTTTAGGACTCGAGGGAGAGGGTTTTAAGATAGCAATGTTTGCGCTTGATCAAGGACGCTTCACAGTAGCTGCTGGCGCTACTGGGTTGGTGAGAGCCTGTTTAGATGCAAGTGTGTCCTATGCGAAAGAACGGAAAACGTTTGGTGTTCGGATTTCTGAGCACCAATTGGTGAAGGAAATGATTGCCAATATGGAATCGGACTATCATGCTGCGCGACTTTTATGGATGCGGTCTGGATGGCTCAAGAACAGTGGTAGACGTAACACTAGAGAAACCGGTCTGGCAAAATGGTTTGCGACGGATGCTTCGGAGCGAGCAGCGGCCGATGCGGTGCAAATTCATGGAGCAAATGGTTATTCAGATGATTATCCTGTAGGACGATTTTACCGAAATTGTAAAGGTGCCGTAATTTATGAAGGCACTAGAGAGATCCACAAGTTAATGCAGGCGGATTACGCTTTAGGTTACCGAGTAGACAAAGAAACAAGATGCACGCTTCCTGCTTATAGCGCAGAAATAAAGGGCGAATAGATTTTGGAAGCGGTGTACATTTTCGATAGGGAGGCAAGAGAAAAAAATGAAGTTGGACTTGTCATTAGCATTTCTTGATGTAGTAGAGAAAGCGGCCATTGCGTGTGCGCATACGATGGGAAAGGGTGATCGGCATCATTCCGATCATGTGGCGGTTGAGGCTATGAGAGCGCGTCTAGATCGTGTTCCAATTGATGGACGTATCGTCATCGGAGAAGGTGAAAGGGACCACGCGCCGATGTTGTACATTGGTGAAAAGGTGGGTAGTGGCGCGGCAAATGACGCTAAGGACTTTCCAGAGATTGATATTGCTGTTGATCCGCTCGAAGGTACTAATTTGTGTGCAACGGGCGCTCCAAATGCCATCGCTGTTCTGGCTGCGGCTGAGCGTGGAGGCCTGTTGCATGCACCAGATATTTATATGGAAAAATTGGTGGTTGGTCCTCGTTCTAAGCATGCAGTTGATATAGATGCTCCGGTGAAGCAGAACTTAAACGTAATCGCAAAATGTTTAGATCGAGCTGTGGAGGACCTGGTTATAGTGGTGTTAGATCGCCCTCGTCATGAAACACTGATTAAAGAGATACGAGAAGCAGGATCTCGAATTAGGTTGATCGGCGACGGTGATCTGTCTGCGGCGATTTCTGCGGCTTTGGTTGGTAGTGGTGTGCATGCCGCTATGGGAACAGGTGGAGCCCCGGAAGGTGTGCTTGCGGCGGCGGCGATGCGGTGTCTTAACGGTGAAATTTTTGGACGCTTGGTGATCGATACCCCTGAGAAGGAAGAGCGTGCTAAGAAAATGGGCATAAGGGATCTAAAGAAGGTCTATCGAGCCTCAGATTTAGCTTCAGGTGAAAATATTGTCTTTGCCGCTACGGGCGTTACCGATGGAACTTTTATGAAGGGAGTTCGTTTCTTTGGGGAAGGTAGTAGGACCAGTTCTCTAATTATGCAGACTCATCCGCATCGGGTGCAGTTCATCGATACGATACATGTTCATGAGGGTTCTAGTAACCTGTTGAGGCTTCGATTTTAATTAAAGAAGCAATGTTGATAGTAAAGAGTTAGTTTTACTGTAGGAATAAAAGTAAAACTTACTGATGGTCAGGTGGTGCAGCTAGAAAAATGGTATTTTTGCCGTTTTGTTTGAATGTCTAATGAGATGTGTTCTGTGGGACCGATCAAACGTACGATTGAGAGTGGCGCCACTGATCCGAGCGTAGTTCGTGACGCGGTTGAAGCGTTATCTGCAGGTGATCTCATTGTTTATCCTACGGACACTCTTTATGGTCTAGCTATTGATCCTAGACAGGCAGATGCCGTAAGTCGTTTATTTCATGCAAAGAAACGCCCGTCCGATATGGCGATTCCTGTAATTGCCAGTGATTTACACCAAGTAATTGAAAAGGTTGGAAAACTGAATCAATGTGCCTATAAGTTAGCAAAATTATTTTGGCCAGGCCCTCTTACTTTAGTGATCCCAGTGCTTTCCAGTTTTAATAGCGACCTGCTTGGTGGTCGCGGTACTGTAGCCGTCAGGGTTCCCAAACACCCTTTTCCAACGGATTTGGCAGCGGCATTTGGTTATCCGATCACCGCTACGAGTGCAAATGTTTCTGGACAACCGAATCCTTTAACAGCGAGTGGGGCGCATGTCCAACTTGGTTCGGCTGTGAATTTTGTCATTGATGCGGGTCCACTGACTGGCGTTTTGCCGTCTACTATCGTTGATGTATCGCAAGAGGATCCTGTGTTAATTAGGGAAGGCGTATTACCGTGGGATCACGTGCTAAAATCGATCAGGTGACAGCTAACATAAAAGAATATGAAGTTAAGAGAGTATTTGTGGCGCAGTTTTTGGATCCGCTGTCAGGAGGCAGTGACAAGTGAGGTGTAGTCGAATTGTTGGGACAGTATCTGTTCTTGTAATGGTTGTCGGATGTTCTTCTAGAATTCCAGTTGTCACTTCTCCTATATATCCGAAGTTTGTTTATCCAGACATTCCTGAATCATTGAGTGAAATTGCAGAGGGATTGCGGCACCGACAAGCTTGGAGCTTTCTCCAGAGTGGAGATTTAGAAGCTGCAGAGGATAGATATGGAAGAATTCTAGAATCAGCACCGGATTTCTATCCTGCACAGGTAGGCTTAGGATGGGTGTTTGTGGCGAAAGGAGAGTCCCTGGTGGCATCTGAGTACTTTGAAAAAGCAGTAAATAGAAATTCAGAGTACGTTCCGGCGTTATTAGGTTATGGAGAGATGATGTTAACGCTGGAAGATGCAGAGGGTGCGCTTGAATCGTTTGAAGCAGCTTTATCCGTCGAGCCAAATCTTACTGGAATTGATCGGATAGTTCAGGAACTTCGCTTTACTTTGTTAAGTCAACGACTCGCGCAGGCTCGAGAATTATCCGATCTTGATCTTTTTGAGGATGCTCGTGATGCATATCAAAGAGTGATTGAGTCGTCTCCCGAGAGTTCTTTTCTCTACGTTGAGCTTGGTCGAGTTGAGTTTCGTGCTGGGAATACTGCTGATGCTCTTAAATACTCAATAATAGCGACTGATTTAGATCCCTTTGATTCTTCAGCTTTTATCTTGCAGGCAAAATCCTATGAGGGTTCGGGCGACCTAGAAGCAGCTTTGGTGGCTTTTGAAAAGGTAGATCAATTAGATCCGAGCGATGAAACGACACAAAATATTGAAAGATTGAAAAGTGCACTTCGGACGGTTGACTTACCGGAAGAACTAGCAGATTTTTCTGATAAGACAAATGTGACTAGGGGCGAAATGGCGGCTGTGATCGGCGCTACGTTTTCAGAAGTGTTAAATAGAAATAGTAATGGCGGGACTGTCATTATTACCGATACTAGAGATCACTGGGCTAATGTTTGGATTTTGAATGTTACCCAGGCGGGTGTGATGGCGGTCGACCCAGGGTATCGATTTGATCCAATGCGAGAAGTACGTCGTGGAGATTTTGCAGAAATAGTTGATTCTTTGCTTGAATTGATCGATCTGCCGGTCGCTTCGGACGAACAGATCGAATTTAGCGATATGGATACTGGGCATCTAAATTATTTTTCAGCGGTAAGAGTGGTTGGTCTAGGTGTGATTGATTTGTATGAATCGAACACCTTTCGTCCAGCCCAGTTAGTAAGTGGAACCGAAATTGTGCAGGCTTTTGATCGTATTTTGGACCTAATGTTATTAGGTTCGTAGATTTCAGTAGCGATTCACATGGCGAACTTGACTTTTGCTAATCAGCTAACGTTATTTAGACTGTTGCTCGTCCCGGTTTTGGTCATCCTTGTAATTTACGATCGAAGTGGGTGGGCTCTGGTGACTTTCGTTACTGCGGGTATTACAGATGGTCTTGACGGGGTTATTGCTCGCCGGTCCGGACAGTTGTCAGATTTAGGAGCACTGCTGGATCCGATGGCAGACAAATTGTTGCTGTTATCAACTTTTGTAGTTTTGACGATTCCAAGCTTGTCACTTGTAAACAGCCTTCCTATCTGGCTAACAGTTCTGGTGATTAGTCGGGATGTAATTATTGTTCTTACTGTTGCGGTAGTTAATTTGGCTGTTGGAAGGTTTACGTTTAAACCTTCATTCCTCGGAAAAATTGCCACCTGCGTCTATATTCTGACGGGAAGCGTTACGCTCTTTTTTAATTATTTGGAGCAGGTGTCAATATTTGTTGATGTTGCAGTGTGGGCTTCGTTAATCATTACCTTGGTGTCAGGAGTTCATTATATTCGGCATGCGACTCGTCTTGTAAATCAAAGCTGACTCTTCGGTGGAGTTGTCAGGTATTTCGATCTAAGTAACTTTGTTGTCTGCTAATTTGTTTCGAAAATACGCGATTGTTTCTAACAGTCCTTTATCGAGGGAGACTTTAGGTGTCCACTTCAAGGAGTTCTGAGCTTCGCTGATATCGGGACGTCTCACTTTTGGATCGTCAGTAGGTAACTTCTCGTAGATTAGATCCGATGGTGAGCCTGTAGCTTTAATGATTTGTTGCGCAATATTTTTGATGGATAGTTCGGTAGGGTTTCCAATATTGATAGGTTCAGAGATGTCTGAGTGCATGAGTTTTATTATCCCATCCACAAGGTCGGTGATGTAGCAGAAACTTCTCGTCTGATCTCCATTGCCATAGATGGTGAGTGGTTCGTTACGAAGTGCTTGGCCTACGAAATTTGGAATCGCCCTGCCGTCGTTTAGACGCATACGTGGGCCATAGGTATTAAATATGCGCACGATTCGAGTTTTTAGTCCGTGGTATCGATGGTAGGCTGTCGTCATCGCCTCAGCAAAACGTTTTGCCTCATCATAGACTCCACGTGGGCCAATCGGATTGACATTGCCCCAGTAATGTTCTGGTTGGGGGTGAATTAAGGGGTCACCGTAAACTTCAGAAGTAGATGCGAGAACGAAGGCTGCATTTTTCGCCATTGCTAAGCCGAGGGCATTATGAGTGCCATGTGCACCTACTTTCAATGTCTGAATCGGGAAGTTTAGGTAGTCTGCGGGACTTGCGGGACTGGCCCAATGGAGCACGAAGTCAACATTTTCATCTATGTTGATGTAATTGGTCACATCATGTTTGATAAACAAAAAATCCTTGCCTGTAAGAGACGATATGTTCGCTAGATCGCCTGTCAGAAGATTGTCGACTCCGATAACGCGATATCCAGTTTTGATTAAGGTCTCACTCAGATGAGAACCTATAAATCCTGCTGCGCCGGTTATTACGACAGTTTGTTTCATGATGGCTAGTTATGCTTTTGCAGAAAAGATACTTAGTTCTTAGTAGGCGTGTCGATGAAATAGAACGCGTATAACCGTCAGCCACAAAATTTTAAAATCAAGGGATATTGACCAATTCTCAATGTAGTACAAGTCGTATTCAATTCTTTTTTCAATAGAGGTATTGCCTCGCCAGCCGTTTACTTGCGCCCATCCCGTTAGGCCCGACTTCACCTTATGTCTAAGCATGTATTGGGGGATACGATCTCTAAACTGCTCCACAAAGAATGGTCTTTCAGGACGAGGTCCAACCAGAGACATATCACCTTTTAGGACATTCAAGAACTGGGGTAATTCATCAAGGCTAAAACGACGCAAGAAACTCCCAACAAGTGTGCGGCGAGGATCATTTTCTCTGGCCCACACTGGTCCAGTGTTAAGTTCAGCATTTTCATGCATTGAGCGGAACTTGAGAACCATAAAGGGATGTCTGTCGAGTCCCATGCGCTCTTGCCGATAAAAAATATTTCCTGGTGAGGTTGTCCTAATCACGGTGGCAATGATTGCAAATGGGATAGCCAAGACAATTAGAGCTGAGGACGATAGAACGATGTCTATCGCTCTCTTTATTAATGTGCCTACTCCTTGTAGAGGAACGTCATTGATGTTGATAATAGGAACGCCATCGAGATCTTCTAAGCGAGCGCGAAGAGCGATGACGTGGAGTAAATCTGGAACAACTTTGACCTCAATGCATTCTCGGTTTGAAACTTCAATTAGAGCTAACATTTTTTCGTGTTCTTCCAACGGTAACGCGACGTACAGTTGATCAATTTGTTCATCTTGAATTATTTCGGCGGCTTCTGTGGTTTGTCCCAAGACTGGAAGTCCACGATAACCCATTGTATCGGTTGCTGCCTTATCGTCGACGAAACCGATGATCTGATAGCCGAATTCACTATGTTGAAGGATCTTGTCTGCAACATGTCTGGCTAAATCTCCGGTGCCAGCGATAAGTACTCGCTTTAGTCCAAGACCGGCTTTAAACCTTTTCTGGACGATAGTCCGTAGTGTTTCGCGAGAAAGATAGGCCAAGGCTATATTATTAGTTAGAAAAAATAGCCAGACGAGACGGGAGACCTCATAGGTGCCTGCGGACCGAGTTTGGGCTCCTGCAACGTAAACTTGAAAGTAAAGTGTGCCTACAATACCGATAACGACGACAAATATGTTGCTAACTAGGACTGAAAAAAAATCATCGACGCGGGTTCTGTTACGACGAATGTTATAGGCCCCTTGTAAATAGAATGAAAATGGGACAAGTAGTCCAATAAAAGGAATCAGGATGAGGTATTGTTCAAAGGCGGGAGTTCCTTTTGGAATAGAAAATAAAGCGCTCTCAAAGCGTAAAAAATAGGCGAGCGCAAACGCAGCCATTCCTAAAAGGCTGTCTCCTATAATTTGCGTGACCACAAGAAACTTTGGTAGTCGTGAGAACATCAGGAAAAGCCTTTCCTTGCATCGAGTATCTCTTCAATGCTGCTTCGCATCTGATCATGGAATCGTGACAACGAAAATCGCAGCGAGTTTTTACGTATGAGTGCCTCTTTAAAATTACAACTATCCATGCGCTTAATCGCTTTTGAAAATGCTGTAGCTGTCGATTCGCGAACTAAGAGACCTGTATTGCCATCAGAAACTGTTTCCGTTGCGCCGCCTTTACCAAACGCTATGACAGGTGTACCGCAGGCTTGAGCTTCAACTGGAGCTATTCCAAAATCTTCTTCGCCAGGAAGTAAGAGAGCTTTAGCGTGACAATAGAGCTCCCGTATTTCATCGTCGGTACATGAACCCATAAATCCAACATTTCTCCCAGAAATTTTTCTGAGACGATCAAGTTCTGGTCCGTCACCTGCAATGCGCAGAGGGACTTGAGCGAGGCGACACGCTTCGATAGCTAAATCGATGCGTTTATATGGTACCAAGGCCGAGACGATTAAGAAATACGATTCGTCTCTGGATTGTTTGGGACAATAAAAATCTGTGTCCACCGGTGGATATATCACTTTAGCCTCTCGTTTATAGTATCGGCGAATTCTATCTGCGATATAGTGAGAAATTGCGATATATTGATTTGGTCTGTCGGCGGTATCAACATCCCATCTAGCTAATCTATTGAAGGCATGACGATATAGGGTGTTTTGAATTGAACCCACTCGATCAGTTCCGAAATATTCATCGAATTGATCCCAAGCGTAACGCATGGGTGTAAAGCAATAACATAGATGATGCGATCTTCCCGGGACCACAACTGATTTAGCAGCACAGTGACTAGTGCTGATTACAACATCAAACTCGTCGAGGTCGAACTGTTCGATTGCAGTTGGAAAAAGACCGATGTATCGGCGGTAATGCTGGTAGGCCCAAGGCAGTGACTGAATAAAAGATTTTTTTGGTTTGTTCGCCTCGAGAAACGGAGAGACGGTTCCAGGAACATGCAGAAGTGTGAATATTTTCGCCTGTGGAAGTAGCTGTAGAAGTGCTTCGAGCACTTTTTCTCCACCCCGCATTCCCGTTAACCAGTCATGTATTAAGGCCACTCTGGCTCCACGAAGATCTATTGCATCCACGCAGCTGTCGGCCGAAGTCGATTCAAATTTGAAGTGTTTGTTCATGTTGAGCGCTAGTGTTTATGAATCTGAAATTTCTTTATAGATTTTATGAAGCTTTCTAACTGATTCTTGCCAAGAAAATGACCGGGCCTGAATAGCCCCTTTCTTAATAAGGGTTTCTCGCAATGAGTAGTCATCTAAAATACTTTGGATTCCTTCAGCAATTGAGCGTGGGTCGTAGGGATTTACTAAAACAGCCGCATCTCCGACAACTTCTGGTAAAGAAGATAAATTAGATGCAACTACAGGTGTCCCACTTGCCATTGCTTCAAGAGGGGGGAGCCCAAAACCCTCGTAGAGAGAAGGAAATACGAAGACGTTTGCTAGTCGGTAGAGTGCAGCGAGAGTTTTCTCGGATTGGTAACCCAGGAAACGAACATGTTTATGCAGATTGTATCGATGTACTGCGCGTCTTAACTCCGTGTACTTTGAAATTTCACTGCCGGTAATCAATAGTTTGAGGTCCCCGTAGCCATCTTTCCGAATCATAACGAAAGCATCAATTAGCCTTTCGAGGTTCTTGTGTGGTTTGACATTCCCCGCGTACATAAGAAATGGATCATGAAGTTGGTATCGCTCTTGCACTTGCACCAGATCTTCTTCGTTAGGTTCTGTATAGAAACGTTTATCAATAGCGTTATGAATTACAGTAACCTTGGAACTCGGTATTCCAAAGAATCTGAGAATGTCACTCTTAGAGGCTTCTGAGACGGTCAAGATTCTCTTGGCTCGGTGAGCGGCAGTCCAAAACATTAACCTAGCATATGTATGAGCCATAGGTTTTTTTAAGTATTGTGGGAATATCAGATGAATGCAGTCGTGAATCGTAACTATGGATCGACCAGGAGTCAGCATTGGCAATACGTAATGAGGACTATGAAACAGGTCCACCCGAGCTCGTCCAACGTGGAAAGGAACGGAGAGTTGTTCCCGAATTGAGTATTGGGAAGAACTATCAACTACTGGTTGAAAATTTTCTCCAAGAGATTTGACGCGTTCATGGTCATCTGGTCGGCACAGTAAGATATATTCACTATCAGTATCTAGACGAGCGAGTTCTCGCAAAAAATTTCTCAGATAGGTTCCGATTCCGAAGTCATCCCATTTTCGTGCATCTATTGCTATCCGCAAGATGACTCACTATAGCAGGACGTTCGGAGTGGTGGCATCAAGTATGTCGATTAGGTGAAAGATTTCAAAGATGCAAGGTTCGGTTAGTGGCGACGCGGAAGATCATTTATTAGCCGTAAATAAAAACGAAGTAAGGGAAGCCAACTGGGGTAATGCTTCGCATAAAAACTCATTAGGCTTTGTCGATAAGCTTGATGGGTAGTTGCCCCAAGACTCGATTGGCCTCGATAATGGGTTATTGTGCTCCCTGTGAAATAAAGAATTTTTTTGTCTAAAGCGCGAATAGATGAGCAAAAGTCGACATCTTCAGTGTAGAGGAAGAAACGTTCATCAAGTAATCCAACCTGTAGCGCATCATTTCGGCGAACAAGCAAGCAGGCTCCACTGACCCAGTCAGCAAATTGTGTTTTTGATGCAGAGAGAGTAATCCATTTTGAAATAAACGGGAATTGCCGTCGCAGTAAGTATTCCTTAAGCCTTTGCCAAGTCGAATTCCAAGGGTTAATCATGCTCCCATGGGATAGTTCGATTTCGCTGTCACTGTCTACAATTCTTGGAGCTACTATTCCGACATCATCTTGCTGTTTCAATTGTTTGATGAGCAGGTCAACTGTTTCGGGGTGAACGATAGTGTCGCTGTTTAAGAGAAGAATGAACTCACTCTCAGTTTCTCGTATTCCATAGTTGTTTGCGGCTGCGTATCCAAGGTTGCACCCCGTTTCAATTAAGCGAACATTTCTCCATTTCGATTTAACCATCTCGATGCTTCCGTCGGTTGAGCCGTTGTCGACTACAGTAATGTCATATTTGCATTGAGGCGGATTTTCAGTAAGTGAGTAGAGACACGCATCTAAATGTGAACACGTGTTGTAGCTGACGATAATGATCGATAAATCGTTCATTTATTTATTTGCGAGGTGCGTTCAAGTAATTCGAGTGTATCTGCTGCCGCCGTCGCCCAATTAAATGATTTTAGTAGGGAAGCTGCATTTAATGTTTGACGCTTACGTAAAGGATCGTCAGTTAATAAATTAATCATGGCGGTGGTAACGGCATTGATGTCTCGTGGGGAGACAAATAGACTCGCATTTCCATAGATTTCACGAGCTACGGAACTGTCTCCTACGATTGTTGGCACTCCAGCAGTTAGTGCTTCTAATGGAGGTAGTCCGAATCCTTCATATTCAGATAGGAAAACAAAGACTTTGGCGCGCTCGTACAAGGCTCTCAGTGCGCTGTCGGAAACATATGCATCGAGCTGTACATGTTGTTCGATATTGTGCTTCACTATCATGGCGTTCAGATCCTGCCAAGGATACGTTCGATTGGCTCCCACGATTGCTAGCTTAACGTTTTTTATTTCAGGAACGACTTTGCTGAACGCGTGAATAAGTGTTGGGAGATGGCGCCGATTAAAAATTGATCCAACGTATAAGACTAAGTTCTCTCTTTCTGAATCATTTTTTTGAAGTGTTGTGTCAATTCCATGAGGAATTACATGTATTCGATCTTCAGATATATCAAACAATCTCATAATCTCATTTTTCGAAAAATTCGATACCGTTATAATCGAAGCAGCTTGTTTCATTGACCAGTCAGCTAGCCATCTTCTACGAAGTCCTTCGCGCCATCTAAACCATTCGGGGTGGGCGCTGAATGAAATGTCATGCATGGTGACAACGTAAGGAGTTTTGAGGCGTAAAGGAGCAGAATACGAAGGTGCAAAAAAGACATCTACATTATCTGCCATGACAAGACGTGGTAGGGCTATTTGTTCCCACCACGAGTTGGCGCTGCCTTCCACCGTTTTGTGCGTAAAAACCTTAGATGGTGCACTATCGAATGGAGGACCAAGCTCAGCGATGCTATCTGTTTTTTGCGGGGTGTATAGAAAAAATTCGTGGAGTTGATTCGATGATTTGAGCCACTCTGCACACAGGGCAGAGAGATATCGTCCTACGCCCGTTCTTTGATTTATTAATTCTCGACCATCAATTCCAATACGCATGTCTGCTGTGGCTAATGTCAGATTTTCCGTTGCTTCTAAGTGCTAAGAGCTTTTCCATAGGTGTTTAATAAAATTTTGGCAGAGTTCTCCCAACTATACATTTTCGCTTTGAGGAACCCTTCTTTTTTGAATTTTTCTCGCAACGTACTGTCATTAATTAATTTTTCCATTGCAGCGGCTAAATCTGATGGTTCTAAAGGATTAACTAATATACCGGCTTTTCCGATGAGTTCCGGTAAAGCGCCACGATCTGAGCCTATCACAGGAATTCCAAGGGCCATTGCTTCTAGTATTGGTAATCCAAAGCCTTCGTTAAAAGACGGTAGTACCAGCAGAAGAGCATTGTCGTAGTAATCTTTTAAGAGATCTCGCGTTAGGTATCCTGTGTGTGTAACTCGATTAACCAGCGGGGGACGTTTGATTTCGTCTAGCCACGGACGACCTTTCTCACTCACTGGCCCAGCAATTACCAAATGGGGGCAATCGTTATCACGCGCAATCAGCTCCCTGTATGCACTTAAGAGTGTTCCAATATTTTTTCTCGGTGCGATAGCGCCTACAAATAAAATGTGGCCATTCGGTGGGGACGTTGTGCGCGGTTCCCACGCAGGAGCCCCGTTTGGACACACTACAATACGATCAACGGAAATATTAAGTCTCTCTGTTACCTGTGAGGCTGTATATGAAGAGGGGACGAGGACTCTAGTGGCTCTTTGAGCATGTTGTTTGACTAAGCTTTGATAGTCTCGTCGTACTTCGCCTTCGGTGAAGTTCGGATTGTCCAGAAAGTCGAGGTCATGAATTGTGATCAACTGAGCTGCGTTTCGTGTCGGCATCAAGAGGGGGTGAGGAGAATGCACGATGTCGAAGTGTTTTCCTGTAATAAGCTCCACACTTGGCCATTCCAAGTGATGCCAGCAATAGTTAAGAACCCGTACTGGTATTCGACGGTCGACTGTGGATACGGTCTGCGGAAGTGAAGGGCGTAGGCGATCTTTCCATGAACTACTGAAGATAGTTAGATCGGTTCCCTGATGACCCGAGTCATGAGTTTCAAGTTTGGCCATGGCGGCCACGAGACTGTGTACCCACTCTCCGACACCAGTTCGAATCCGAAGAGCAGGACGGTAATCAATGAGAACACGCACACCCGTATGAACCCAAATGGTAGCACATGCTTCATGAGAGACCGTTTGCCGATGATAAACTGTAAACTGTATAAGTCCTTGATAATCAGTATCTTGACAGTGGTAAAGACGCATGTTACCGTTGGAAGTTTCGTGCGTCATAATAGGCAGGGGCACTGGAAATGAAGATTGCGGTAGTTGGAACAGGGTATGTCGGACTGGTAGTTGGGGCCTGCTTCGCCGAAAATGGTAATGACGTTATTTGTGTCGATAACGATACCTCGAAAATTAGAGCCTTGAGACGGGGTAAGATTCCGATTTATGAACCAGGCCTTGAAGAGATTGTTTCTCGTAATCGCAATGAAGGGCGTTTAGTTTTTTCTACAGCTTTGTCACGGGCTGTGAGGGTTTCTCAAATAATTTTTATAGCTGTAGGTACTCCGTCAGATGAAGATGGATCGGCAGATCTAAAGCATGTTGAAGCGGTTGCTAGGGATGTTGCTCGTTCAATGAACGGGTATAAAGTCATTGTTGCAAAGAGTACGGTTCCAGCCGGCACGTCTGTACGTTTACGCAAGGTGATCAGCCGTGAAACAGAGCATTCGTTTAGCGTTGTTAGCAATCCTGAGTTTTTGAAGCAGGGCGCCGCGATTGAAGATTTCATGAGACCCGATCGTGTTGTTATTGGAGTGGAAGATCAGAAAGCGGCCGACCTGATGCGTTCACTATACGCATCCTTTACCCGAACAGGTGCTCCGGTTATGGTGATGGACTGTGCGAGTGCAGAGTTATGTAAATATGCTGCGAATGCAATGCTCGCGACTCGTATTTCCTTTATGAACGAGATTGCTAATGTCTGTGAACGTTATTCTGGGGATGTTAATCAAGTCCGCCGTGCGATAGCGGCGGATAGTCGAATTGGCCCGGCGTTTCTTTTTCCTGGCGCGGGTTATGGAGGAAGTTGCTTTCCGAAAGATGTAAAGGCCCTTGTAAAATTTTCACAGGATAAAGGCTATCGGTGTCGCATTCTGGAATCGGTTGAGGCTGTAAATAAAGCGCAGAAATCTCTTTTGGTGGATAAGATGAGCGCACACTTTCGGTCTTTAAAGGGTAAGAAAATTGCGTTATGGGGTCTAGCCTTTAAGCCAAAGACAGACGACATGCGAGAAGCTCCATCGGTGATTATTGCTGAGGGGATTCTCAAGAAAGGTGGTCATGTCGTAGCGTATGATCCGCAGGCCGAAGTGACAGCTCGGCAAGTACTGGACAAACGGGTTCGATTTGTAAAATCGGCCTATGAAGCATTGAAAGGTGCAGACGCTTTGGTGATTGTTACTGAGTGGAATGAATTTCGGGAGCCTGACTTTTCCAGGATGAAGTTGTTGATGCGTTCTCCAACCATTTTTGATGGACGCAACCTTTTTGAGAGTGACCAAATGAGTGCAGAAGGGTTTACCTATATTTCGATAGGAAGATAATGGGTGCGGTCCTTGTTACCGGAGGGGCGGGTTATGTCGGTAGTCACGTTGCGAAGGCGTTACACCAAGCTGGTCGCGATGTGGTTGTACTTGACAACCTAGTGGCTGGTCATCGTGAGGCAGTTCGGCAGGTCCCGCTGGTGGTGGGCGATATCGCCGATGCGGATCTGGTGCAAAAAATTATTCGACAGTATGAAGTCACGGCTGTAATGCATTTTGCAGGCTGGTTGTCAGTAGGAGAATCTGTAAAAAACCCTGGGCTTTATTATGTAAACAACGTCACTAAGACCATAGACTTACTGAATACCATTGTCGTTGAGGCAGTTCAACATCTAGTGTTTTCGTCCACATGTGCTGTGTATGGGGAGCCCGAAGAGGTGCCTTTGACCGAGACGCATCCAACCAGACCAATTAATGCGTATGGAGAGAGCAAACTTGCCATTGAACAGGCGTTGCCACATTTCGAGCGGGCGCATGGTCTGCGGTCAATCTGTTTACGGTACTTCAATGCTGCCGGTGCAGATCCAACGGGTGAGCTAGGAGAGGATCATACGCCAGAGGAGCATTTAATTCCGAGAGCATTATTGGCTGCTACTCAGCAATCGGCGCTCGTGGTTTTCGGTGACGACTATGCTACTCCGGATGGTACGTGTCAGCGAGATTATGTGCACGTGACAGATCTTGCTTCGGCGCATATCGGAGCGCTGACGGCTCTTGAAGTCGGGAAGCCGTCGGCTACATATAATCTTGGGAATGGTCTGGGTGTTTCTGTAAAGGACGTAATTTCTTCCGTTGAACGTGTGACCGGCTCTAGTGTGCCTAGCACCATAGGGCCACGTAGGGTGGGTGATCCTGCCGTGCTGCTTGCGTCAAGCGCACGTGCGCGTTCTGAATTAAAGTGGCAACCGTTGTATAGCGAACTTGATGTAATAGTTGAGACAGCGTGGCGTTGGTATCAGGCTCATCCGCATGGGTACCGCACCAATGTAGACTCGTAGATAACTTAGGAGCGACAAACTTCGTGAATCCGGTTCGCCGACTCTATCGGTATGGGCTCCCTTATCGGGGACGTTTCGCGGGCGCGGCTTCAGCAATGCTGGTCTATGCTGGCGCGTCTGGAGCTCTTGCCTACCAGTTTAAACCTATTTTTGATCAGGTGTTACCCACTGGAGATGGATTTGTGTGGGTGGTTTCATCGATTATTGGTTTTAGTATTTTAAAAGGTGCAGCTGCTTATTTTTCTATCTACCTAATGACGGACGTTGGTCAACGGTTGATCCGTGACCTGCGAAGTCAATTATTCGGTCATATCCTAGGCCAATCCACGGGCTTCTTTTCCCGTCGTACGACAGGTGGACTGATGTCGAGAATCACTAACGACATCAATCGCATTCAACAGGTTGTAGCAGAGACGTTAGGAGACCTTCTGCGAGAGTCAGTTACTTTGGTTGCGTATGCGGCTCTACTTTTGTATTACGATGCAGGGTTGGCATTGGTCTGTATGACGGGGGCTCCGTTGGTTGTTTATCCACTTGCCCGCCTAGGTCAACGGGTTCGTCGGACAACCCGTCGGAGCCAAGAAGAACTTGAAAATTTATCGCATATATCGGTTGAAGCGTTCTCAGGACATCGGATTGTTAAGGCTTTTTCAGGAGAAACCTATGAACAAAAGCGTTTCGATGAGGCATCCCAACGTCTCTACCGTACGAATATGAAAGTTACCAGCACTGTTTCTGTGCTTCCGCCACTCATGGAATGGCTGGGTGCCTTTGGCATTGTTGGTGTGTTGTGGTACGGCAGTAGAGAAATTGCGGAGGGGGCGTTAACCTCTGGTGAATTTACGTCTTTTGTGGCAGCGCTTTTGTTAATGTATGGGCCGATTAAGAAACTCAGTCGCGTTAACGCCAACATTCAGCAGGCGATTGCTGCATCAGAAAGGGTGTTCGAGACGATCGATACTCACAGCGAAACGAAGGATAAGCCGAATGCGAGTTCGCTGGAACCGCTGACCGATGCGATTACGTTTAATGATGTTAGTTTTGGGTACAGCGATGGAGAGGATCAAAACGTGTTGGATCGCGTGTCATTTGAGGTGCCGGCAGGTCGAGTTACTGCAATCGTGGGATTGAGTGGGGTGGGAAAAACAACCCTCGTGAATTTGGTGCCACGGTTCTATGACGTGACTGCAGGTAGCATTGCAGTTGATGGCGTCGATATCAGAGACGTGACGTTACAGTCTCTCCGCGAACAGATTGGTATTGTGACACAGGACACGGTGTTGTTTGATGACTCGATTGCCAATAACATCGCTTACGCCGCACCAACGGCTAAACGTACGGCGATTGTCGAGGCAGCGAAAGCCGCACACGCTGATGAATTCATCGTGACTCTGCCGGATGGATACGATACGTTGATTGGAGAGCGTGGTCAGCGATTGTCCGGTGGTCAACGCCAGCGTTTAGCGATTGCGCGAGCCTTACTTAGAAATTCTCCGATTCTGATTCTTGACGAAGCGACATCCTCGCTCGATGCAGAATCCGAATTGCTTGTACAGGATGCCTTGGCTCAATTAATGCGTGATAGAACGGCCTTTGTAATTGCCCATCGGTTGTCCACCGTACGACGGGCAGATCAAATCATTGTCCTTGATCGGGGATGTGTGCGAGAGACAGGACGCCACGAGGAGTTGTTAGCGCAGCCAGCCAGTCTATATGCCAAATTGTATTCACTGCAGTTGTTTGATCGAAGTGGTGTGGATTCTGAAATGTTCGCCAATGGCGATCGGGTGCAAACAGATCTTGGGGCTGGATCCCCATGATTAAATCGATGACAGGGTTTGCATCTGTGGTCCGGGAAGATGTAGACGTCAGTTTAAGTGTGTCTGTTAAAAGTTTTAATCATAGATACTTAGATATCCAACTTCGAGTGCCGCAATTATTTAGTGATCTTGAGCAACCTCTGAGGACATTGGTGCAGCAGCTGGCGCAACGCGGACGCGTCGAGTTAACGTTAACTGGGCGACTAGTGAACGAGGCGCCGGTTCGCGTAGTAGTCAACGACGCACTCGTAACGGCGTTAACTGACGCTGTTGATGAGATTCAGGCACGGACGTCTTTGGAAGCAGGGTTAAGTGCAGGCGAGTTGTTGCGGTTTCCTCAGGTGGTGACTGTGCACGAGGAACCGGTTGATGAGGGGGTATGGGCGCGGGTCTGCGAGGTAGTGATGGACACGGTCAGATCTGCCCTTGTTGATTTAGATAGCATGCGTGCAAAGGAAGGTGAAATTCTCAAGCGAGATCTAGATGAGCGTGCGTCGACTCTGGAAAAACTTGTTGAGCAAATCGTTTTAGAGACAGAGGCTGGAGATGCTACATTACGTGAACGATTAACTGGGCGGATTAGCGATTTAGGAGTTTCTGTGGAAACCGATCCGGGTTTAGTTGCGCAAGAGGTGGTTAAGTGGGTTGCGCGGTCAGATATCCATGAAGAGGTTTCACGCCTGAGGGGACATCTTGAGCATTTTCATGATCTCGTAGCGAATCGTGCGGCCTGCGGGCGCAAGCTTGATTTTCTTATCCAGGAAATGAATCGAGAAATTAATACGATTGGATCTAAGGCAGAAGGCCAACAACTTGGAGCATTGGTGGTCACGGCCAAAGCGGAGCTTGAAAAGTTTCGAGAGCAAGTCCAGAACGTGGAGTAAGGCATGGCACAGGGATTGTTATTTATTGTATCGGCGCCGTCTGGTACGGGGAAGACGACATTGATTAAACGACTCGTTCAGTCTGTTCCTGACATCGTAATGTCTCGTTCGTACACGTCACGACCTGCACGTCCTGGAGAAGTAGACGGTGTCGACTATACATTTGTCAGTGATGAGCAGTTTACGGAAATGGTCGAGGGAGACGGGTTTATAGAATGGGCGCATATTTTCGGGCACCGATATGGCACTAGTCGTACCGCGATTAACCGGCATCGATCTAATGGTCAAGACGTTGTTTTGGTAATTGACGTGCAGGGTGCGCAGCAGGTTCGATCGCGATCGGATGATGCCATTACAATCTTTGTGCTTCCCCCGTCGCATCAGGTGCTTGAGACGCGATTACGGCAACGCAGTGGCCAGGATGCGACAGAAGACGAATTACAAACGCGTCTCGAAACGGCGAAGCAAGAGGTGGTGCAGTCTGATGGATACGATTACGTGGTCGTGAATGATGACATTGATCGTTGTGTGGAACAGCTTCAGAGTATTGTTGTGGCCGAGCGATCCAGAGCGGCTGTTGTGAATGAAACAGTTGATGAGATATTGTCAGCCTTTCAAATTACAGGTGATTAATTATGGCCAGAATTGCACTTGGAGTGACGGGTGGCATCAGTGCCTACAAATCTGTTGATGTTGTGCGTCGATTGCAACAAGAGGGGCACGAGGTTACGGCAGTGATGACGAAGGCTGCCTGCCGCTTTGTTGGACCGGTAACGTTTGAAGCAATTACCCGCCGTCCGGTCATTACCGATCAATTTAAACCAAATGCGAATGCCGACATCGAGCACATTGCCTTGGCTTCTGAAATTGATTTGTTTATCGTGGCACCGGCGACGGCGAATGTAATTGGGAAATTTGTTCATGGCATTGCGGATGATTTTCTCTCATCGTTGTACCTTGCCACCCCGGCACCAGTGCTCATAGCACCCGCCATGAATACCAACATGTTGATGCATCGGGCTGTTCAAGACAATTTGAAATGCCTGTATGAGCGAGGGGTTCATGTGGTTGAACCTGGTGAAGGTTACCTTGCCTGTGGCTGGACAGGAAAAGGGCGTCTGGCTGAAGCGCAGGATATCGTGATAGCGGCACAAGAGTTGTTGCGTCCTCGAGCAGAGTTGTCAGAAAAAACCGTGTTAGTGACAGCTGGTCCAACCTATGAGGACCTTGACCCAGTGCGGTACATGGGCAATCGGGCGACCGGGCGTATGGGGTTTTCTGTTGCCGCTGAGGCGGTCGTTCGTGGGGCCCGAGTCATACTCGTTACGGGCCCAACGACACTCGAGCCTCCGGTGGGAGTAGAAGTGGTTCGAGTTAGAAGTGCCCAGCAGATGCATGCTGCTGTGTTTTCTCAGATGGATGAGGTTGATGCGGTCGTCATGGCCGCGGCGGTGGCGGACTATACACCAACAGCTGGTCCGGATCCTGAGAAGCTTAAAAAAAAATCAGGTAAGCTTACGGTTAGTTTGACACGTACCCCAGATATTCTGGCTGAGTTGGGCGCGCAACGAGCGGGCTGTTCCTCGCCCGTGTTAATTGGATTTGCTGCTGAGACGTCCGATCTTGTAACGAAGGCCCGTGAAAAATTGCGTGCCAAGAACGCGGATCTGATTGTTGCGAATGATATTTCACAGCCTGGTGTTGGGTTTGGAAGTGCTACGAACGCGGCTTCTTTGGTCTCAGCAGATGATGTCGAAGTTATTTCCTTACGGCAAAAACGTGAGTTGTCGCGTGTGATTCTTGATCGACTCCACACGCTGCTTGATCGTGTGGTTCCAGTCAGCACGGAGTAGTAATGACACGCTCCGACCAGCTAAGAGACCATCTGCGGTTATTTCAGGAGCTTGGTGTAACTGGCGTAAGTCGTGACCCACGATGGCGTATGCGACTAGGGCACGAGCAAACGGAACGAGCGGCAGGTGACGCGACGCCTGAAACTGAGTTGACAAGCTTGGCAGGGGTTCGGGACGACCTTGGGGAATGCACACGATGCAAGCTTCATGCCGGACGTACTCATCTTGTATACGGAGATGGAAATCCTGACGCGGCGTTGATGTTTGTGGGAGAAGCGCCCGGTCGTGACGAAGATCAGCAAGGTTTGCCGTTTGTGGGACGGGCCGGCCAACTACTCACCAAGATCATCGAAGCAATTGATTTGGAGAGAAAGGACGTATACATCGCGAATGTGATTAAGTGTCGACCGCCAAAAAATCGTAATCCTGAGCCGGACGAAGTTGAAACCTGTCAGCCGTTTTTGTTTGCACAGATTGATGTGATACAACCGCGTGTGATTGTGGCACTCGGATCCTTTGCAGCGCATACGTTACTCGGATCGGAAGAGCCGATTTCCAAACTTCGTGGTCACATTTATGCCTACCGAGGTGCCCAGTTAATTCCAACGTTTCACCCGGCCTATTTACTGAGGAGTCCAGACCGGAAGCGGGATGTCTGGGAGGATATGAAAAAAGTACGTGCCATTCTACAGACGAGGTAATGGTTGATGGCTCGGTATGTGTCAATTGCTGTGCCAGTTCCTCTTTTACCGCCATTAACCTATCGAATCCCTGCTAATTTGGAAATGCCAGAGGTGGGGGCACGCGTGCGCGTTCCCTTAGGGTCCAGAGAGGTTGTCGGATGTGTGCTGGGATTTCCGACCAAACCTGATTCGACCGAGGTTAAAGATGTTACTGGTTGTCTTGATCGCGATGCATTAATTCCTCCACAGATTCTAAAACTAGCATTGTGGGTCGCGGAGTATTATGCCTGCGGACCAGGTGATGCTGTCGGTACGGTGCTGCCGCCCTTAATGTGGGGTCGTACCGCAGTGCAGCGCCGAAAATCGACGTTCAAGACGATACGAGTTGCCAACCTTACGAAAGAAGGACAGGCGGCTCTAATTGACTCTTCGCGTGGTCTCTCGATTCGTGGGGTACGGCAGCGAGAAGCGTTGGAGCAACTGAAAAACCTGCCAGATGGGCTTCCGATGAAGGTATTAGCCAAGCAGGGAATCATGGGGGGAACGGTGCAGCGACTTGTGGATCGTGGTCTTGTTTGTCTAGCCACCAAGAAGGTTGATCGCGATCCTTTCATGGATGACTGTGTCATCAGATCGACGGTTCCACCTGTGTCGGATCTATCCGACGAACAACGGCGTGCGCTGACCTCGTTGAAAAGTTTGTCAGATAAGCAAAAATTTCAAGTTGCCCTACTCCATGGCGTAACAGGAAGCGGTAAGACGGCGGTCTATGTTCATCTTGCCGCCCATTTGCGCAAGAAGGGGCGACAGGTGCTTGTACTCGTACCGGAGATTGCACTGACCCCTGCGGTTGTCCGGGCATTTCGGGACAGTGGTACAGATAGGGTCGCAGTGCAACACAGTGGACTGTCCGACGGAGAGCGACACGATCAATGGCATCGTATTCGCCGTGGTGATATTGATATCGTGGTAGGGACGCGGTCATGTGTGTTTGCGCCGGTCGAGAACGTCGGTCTTATCATCGTTGATGAAGAGCACGATTCGTCGTATAAACAGGAAGACACGCCTCGCTATCACGGGCGTGATGTGGCTGTGATGCGTGGACAGCAAGCCGAGGCATTAGTTGTCTTGGGCTCGGCCACGCCGTCAATGGAAAGTTACCACAATGTACAGACCGGACGGTACGAATGTGTAGTGCTGAAACAGAGGGTTTTAGACCGGCCACTTGCGGCTGTTTCCGTGGTTGACATGCGAACAGAACTGGCAATTCGAGGGCCTGAGGCGCGGATCAGCACCGCTTTGGAAGATGCCATTGCAGAGCGTTTAGAGCGTAATGAACAGTCTCTAGTGCTTCTGAACCGTCGGGGATTTTCTGCCGCCGTGTTGTGCCGACACTGTGGTCAATCGATGCAGTGTCCAAACTGTAGTGTGTCCTTAACGTTTCATAGGGCGGCTAGCCGTGTTCGGTGTCATTATTGCAACTACTCGGCGAGAAAGCCGGCAGCCTGTCCGGACTGCGCTGGTGAGTTTCTCGATACCATAGGATTCGGGACAGAGCGGATTGAAGGGGATATTTTGGCGAGATTCTCAGGGGCACGCGTGGCTAGGCTCGATCGCGATACTGTAGGGCGTCGTGGTGCGATGCACGCCATTCTC
>CAYFFV010000021.1:0-37174 GCA_964342695.1 uncultured Vicinamibacteraceae bacterium | reverse complement strand
CCTTTTACATTTCCATCAAACAACGAACTAATATGGTCACAGTGTTCTGCCATTTGATGTGATTCAGCGTACTTTAAAAATTTAATCACTGAATACCCGTTCCATCCATCAAACCACTTATAACCAAAACTTCTTACATACTCTGTTAATGCTTTTGATAAACTGTTAATAATTACATTATTTATATGAGCGTGATCCTTATTCCAATCCGGGCTTTTAAATCCTATAAACTCTGGCTCTGCGCTTGCAGAAGGTTTTGATTTGACTTCCCTTTGCCACCCAAATCCGTGTTCAGGATCATTATTCTCATACCCTGTAAAGTCGTGATTCTCCCACTGACTTTTTTTTAAGGTTTCTAAAGCGTACTCACAAAAATCAATGCTTAAAAAACGCTTTTTATGAAATAAATAATGTTCTATATTTTTGTTCATAGAAAAATGGGGGCCGTTAAGCCCCCACGTTTCATTAAACGTCTGCTAAGAAGCCGTTAGCCGCTTGATTTTTACTCATTAAGCCATACTCGGAAATGAGCATTTGCTTGATTGAGTCTCCAGTTTTTGCCAGTGACTCAGTTGCGAAAGGTCTGAGAAAGGCTATAGACCAGAAGTCAAAGTCAATAAACCAGCAGTCTCTTGCTCTTTGGAATCGATCAGGGATTATCTTGAACGATCCAAAATCGCTAACGTAAACATCTACAGATGCAACAACATGGGCCGGAGCCTCTTTGTTAGCATCTGTTCTCAAACCTGAAACAGTTTGAGTCAATCCCGAAATGACTTGTTTGTTGGATGCACCAACTAAAATCGTATCGGGTGTACCACCGCTTTCAAAGCATTCTTTGATGACGGTTTTCATACCAGCTTCAGTTAAAGTCCCTGTGCTTGTTGCGTCACTAGCGGTATCGGTTCCGTTGCCTGAAGAGGCTGAACCGAGTCCCGGTGGTGAAGGGGCTCCACCTAAAGTGTGGTAATTAGTCGCTACCCATGCGCCTAAACCTGCCGTGGCTCTCGCCGTAGCTGGGCCGGGGCTTGGGCCTGCGCCTGCACTTCGTGCTACATTGTCCATCAACATCTTTTCCATATCGCGCTTCATTTCTTTAGCCATCTGTTATGCCGGGACTCTTTATTCCCAACTCTTCAAATTTCTCTGAAGTATCGGACTATCTCTTCATCTCAATAAGATGTCGCGCACTCGTGTTGCTTCATAATCCACTAGGGATCGTTTGCATTAGTCTCTGAACCTTCCAGAAAATTACTCTTCTGGCTTGGCTTCGGATTGCCTTGTCTTTCGATTTAGGTTTCCCGAAATTCACGCGATGTTTACTCATAACTTGCGCTATGAGGGCGCAATAAAGAATTACGCTTCGCCAACTGATACGCTTGCGATGATCTTCGTCCAGCAAAATCAACCGCTTCAGCAGTTCCAGAGGTCTGTACTGCTTTCACACTAATTTGAGTGTAGTTTCCAACCCTTGTAGGCTCACTGACAGCAATAGAAGTAGGGTCGTTACCCTCAGTGGCGCGATTAGCCGCCGCTGCTGTTAGTGAGTCGGTTTGCCACTCGAAAAAAGTGTTTGATGCAGTCTCTCGACCACAACCACTGATGAAAGGTGTTTCAGTCGGTGAAATGTTCCAGATGATATTAGACAAATCTTCACGAATTCCTACCGCACCATAAGTTTCTCTGGTGTTTGTTGGAATTGCCATTTTGTCTCCATTTTACATTTCAACGAAGTCTTCAAAAAGTGAGGCCGCATCTCGGACGTGACCCGAATTTTTGAGACGTGACATTTGAGCATTACGTTTTTGCTTTGAGTTGGTTTTCTTGTCGGTTCCTTTTCCGGCACGAATGACCTTGGGCTTGTTTTTGAGTTTCTTCGCCTTCACATCCGAGGTCTGCAGTTCCTCATATTGCATGGCTTTTTTCAGCACAATTAAAGACCTGGAATCAACAAGTTGGTTCAGCTCTTCATCCGTGAAGCCTTGAGATTTCGCATAAGTGCGAATCTTCCCAGCTATTTCTCGTTGCTTATCCGGCTCTCCCCACTCAGGTAGGGCTTCGACCATCTTTTTATGTTCCGTCTCGATGGTTGCTCGGTGTTGGCGTTGATAATCAGCCTGGGCTTGCTGCATGGCTTTTTGCTGTTCAGCTTGTGTTGCCTGAACCTTTTCCTGTGCTTCTCGAAACTCTTCGCGCTTGGTCACATATTCAATCGGATCTTCCGCTTTAAGTCGTTCCCAATCGACTGATTGGTATTTATTTAAAGCGTTAGCTGAACCTTCGATCACTTGCTGCAAAGAATTAATGTAATACTGCCTTTCTGCCTGAATCTGCGCGAGTTCGGAATTCAGATTATTCTGGTGTTCCTCAAACGCTTTTCGTTGTTCAGCCAGTTGTTGACTCTTCTGTGTAAAAGAGCTTTGCCGACTGTATCCGCTTAAAAGTTCGTCTAGAGTTACTTCCCTTGTTTCGCCATCAACTTTGACTTCATAGAGAAGGTTCTGTGGATCTTCTTCGGATTCATCGGTGTCCTCAGATTCGTCCTGGATTAAAGAATCGTCTTCATCAGACGCTTCTAATTCTTCAGATTCTTCTTCGGCTGCCTCTGAACTTTCTTCTTCGGCTGTGGCTTCTTCGGTTTCTGGTTTTTCTTCCGAGTCCAGAAGTCCTAATAAAGCCTCTTGTGCGGATGATAAACTTCCATCCCCTATGCCCGGTGCTGGTTGCGTGTCGGCCATGTTTTTCTCCATCGTTAAATAAACGGTGAGGTCTTTTCTCTGAGTTTTGCCATATCACCTGTAGTCACGATGCTTTCTAGGTGACGGCGTACTCGTTCCAATAATTGCAGTCCAAGCCATATTGACTCTCGTGCGGCAGCTTCATCTGACGCTGAGTTCTCCCAGCGTTGCATGAGTTCCTGACGCAGAGTGTCGAAGGCTTCGACCAGTAATTCGTTTTGAAGCAGATCTTTAGCTTGTCGCGCTCTTTGATCTGCATCCATTATTTCTTTTTCCTTGGACGGCCTCGTTTTTTGCCGTATGTTCCTGGGCCTTGTGGCATTAGGTAGCTCCTATCGCAACAGCGCGTTTTTGTTCTGCTTCGAGTTGAAGTTCTGCGGCCTTCAATTGCGCATCCACTTGAGCTTCGGCTGCGTCTTGCTGAAGTTTTTGCTGTTTCAATTGAAGTTCACCCATTTTGATTTTCAGTTCTTCGGCTCTTAAATTCGCTTCGGCCTGCTTGTACTGCTGTTCGGGGTCAGGCCCAGGCTCTATTTGAGACGGATCGGTTAGAAAATCCTGATAATTAGCAAATCCCATCGATTTCACTAATTCTTTCGCCATCTGATACATATTCTGTTCGTTAACGATTTGCAGACCGCCCGACATAGCTTGAGCGGCGAATTGGATCATTTGAGACAAATAAGCCATTTGTTCATTCTTTGAACCGAATCCAATACCCGTTGAAACGGTGCAATCCGTTTTTGTTTTCCACATCGATGGATTAATCGGCACCCACTCGCCGCGTAATTGAACCACCGTCTCACGATCCTGATGTTTAATCAGTAGTGAATAAATCGTCTGACATAAATCCTTCACGCCTGTTTCAGCAAAGTTCCTTGCAATCAGTTCTACTCGCTGCTGTGAAGCTGTCATTACCTGAGACACAGCCGTTGCTGTTTGATGGCTTTTTAAAATATCCGGGTTCAGACCAGTTGATGAACGTGAAACACCAGCCCTTGATTCCCGAATGCCATCCAGGTATTCAAGCATTTGAAATGAATACGGTTCTAATGGCGGAGTAGATAAAGGTGTGACAGCGTTGGGTGATTTAACCCGAACTACGCCGCCCGGTCTTTGTGTCAGTAAATCATCAAGATTGGCTTGACCTTCCAAAACAGCGTAACGTCCAAAGTTTTGGTTGTAAGCGTTATCCAGAAGATTTCGCATCATTGTTGATTTAATAAGCTGCAGATCCATCGTAATATCTGCAACTGACAGACCGAAGAATTTGTAAGGAATACGGATTGGAGTTATGGATACAAACGGAATGGAATCCACTTCTTCGTTTTCTAAAATGGTGTGGCCTACCATCACCACTCTACGCAGTTCAGCTAAACCGTCTCCATTAACATCGGCTCTGACATAACATTCTTTAAGCCAAAGTTCTTCCATCGACTTATCAGAACCAAATGTATTTTTACCACCCCAAAATCCAATGTTGTCGGAATTATCGAAAGAATAACGGCTTTGACGTTCTCCACTCCATTCATCCATATCAGATGAGCCGGAGGACAATACATCAGGGTCGATGTCGTAACCCATTTCACGCAATTCTGTGACCGTTTTTCTAACACGGTGGCAAATAAAATGAGCTTCTTGTATATTTTTTGTCAGACGAGCAACCAGTAATTCATCCGGCGGCACACCTTCTATTCGGACCTGGCCTTCGGATGTGTTTCTGGTGATGACAATATCATGGACATCAATAAATTGGTTTTCTACAACTTCCATCTCTTTGGATGTGTGTTCAACGACTTCAACATCTTCATCTGAAATCAGCGCATCAAGTTCGATGTCCGTCAGATTTGTGTATTCTTCCCTTTCTTGTTTTTCATTGTCATCCCACCATACCTTTAAAAAACCGTTTTTTTGAAGAATGGCTGTTTTAAAAAAGTCGTAAAGCAAAGTCCAGCCCGGATTCTGCTTCATCAAAACGTGGTTAACGTACTGAGTTGCTTGTTGTGCAGCTTGAGAATCTTCAGGCCCGACAGGATTAAAGGTGCAGATTTCATCGCCGGATGTGAACACACGCATTAAAGACGGCATGATCCATTCAATAATGTCTTGCACATCTGAAGATACAAAATGACTGCGCCCATCGACTTCGTTACCAAGACCGTCTGGATTGCCAAGGTAGTATTCCATTGACAACTCTCGTTGTTTCGCTATTTCATCGCTGTAGCCGAGTGAATCGTTGATGTGTTCATCAATTAGCGTTACGAGTTCTGTGTCTGTAATTTTTTCTGCCATTATGCCAACAGCCTCATTTCCTGTTCTGGTAGCAAGCCCATTTGATTAGGGGCCATTGTCATTTTTATACCTTGGTTTATAAAGTGTTCGCGCATTTCGGGGGTGATGTCGATGTACCAGAGGTCGTCTTTTGGATTGCCAAAATCTCCCAAACCTTCAATAGCATCTTCATAAGTGGAAAAAGTCCTCATCCATTGGTGACTATTTTCATCATCTCGATCCCCTTGAATAATGTCAAATTGCCCATCAACTAAATCGCGTAGGATGAAATATCTTTCTCCGTCAGCACCATAAACTTCATCAAATTCAGTCGCCGAAGAAATCCGCTGTGGCTCGACACCAAAATCTTTTAGAAACTTTTTAACGAACTGCGGAATCTTTTTGTCGTAAAGGTTTTTGTGGAACTCGCCTCCGATTTCAAGATCAAGACCTTGATAACTTTTTGTGACACCAGTTGCTTCTTCAACAATTTTATCGGCCATTTCTTTACCGACATAATCTGATAACTCGTCAACTTTGACGTTTGTTAAATTTTTCGTTCCACCATCTTTATGACGCACCGCTAGTTGAAATGTACCGTTTGGATTCGGTCTTGCGTCAATTGCATTTATGTACTTCGATAAATTGTATCGATCCGCTTGAACATCGCCTGTTGTCCACGTTAATCGTTCTATTGATGGATCACGTAAGGCTTCCATGAAGTGGCGTTTCCAACCGAGTTCGTGCCAGTTCTTTTTGAATGGATTGTATGGATTATTCGGGCCTTGACTCCAATCCGATTGGTATTCGTCCGAGTGCAATGCTTTTTTACCGCCGACATCACGCTCGTTGGTTCGGATGTGGACTAAGACGTTGGGTTCGTCCCAGTGGCCTTTGGTGAAATCCGTAACGTCTTTCGGGGGGTATTCTCGCTGATACTCACCAAAATGAGCACGGCGATCCGAGTCCGAGTAGCCCTTACTTTCCAACCATTGTGAATATGGTGGCGCGGTGTCTTTGACAGTCGGCAACTGCACCAGAATCTCTTTCTCGTTGGTGCCGCCTGGGAGATTTAGGTTTTCATCGCGTCCGTATTTTGTATCATCACTACGTTGTATATGACGACCACCCTCCCTTATTTCATCAACATAAGACTGCTGTTGATAAGGGGTCATCTTGTTCCAATCTTCATCAGTAATTCCAAAAAATGTCTTCGCATCAAGAAGAGTTGGATTTGACGGAACTTCTGTGACACCCTTAATCGTTTCCGTAAGCTCCAGCGGAGATACGAGGCTTAACGCTTGTTCCTGCGTTATGGTGCCGGGTGTTTCCTGAAGGGCTTTAAGTAAGCCTGTTTCCTTGGCTTCCGTGATAGCCCCTTTTTCTTTTTCAAGAGCTTTGGCGTACTGCTGTCCTGTGGCTTTAGGCTGAAAGCCTCTTATCGCTATCTGTGACGGCGATACCCAATTGGGAAACTTACCTCGCATCAAAGAACCTAACATTGCGAGCTGTTGACTAACTTGTTCGTCACTCATTGGCGTGTAGTCTTGTGTTGTACGCCCTAAACGTTCTGCAATCTGATTCTGTGCGTCAATTATGGCCTGCTGGTGTCGATTAATACCGGGTGCAGTGAACTGTCCCAATTGACTAAACAAGTCTTCAGAGACAGGTGCAATCGGTGATGTAATCAATTGAGCCGCTGAACTCATTCTTGTGATTGGATCGCTTATGCCTTGTAGAGCTTCCCTCGCTTCATCAGCGACCCGTGATGGATAGGCTTTGATGTAGTTCCAAAGATTGTCCGTTTGGTACAGAGGCGGTTCCCTTCTGAAATAACTGAGAAGGCTCATACGATTCCAAGATTTTTATATTGAATCTTGCCCGACCACACTGGATCTTCCTGGGCAGTTGCGAATCGAAGTGACATCACGCCATAACGGGTGGCAGCCATTAAATCATCCCGAATTGCCACAATTTTTGAATCTTTACGGTGATACATCCGAAATTCCTCAAACCAATCTGTCAAAGTATTAAATACCTTGAACTGCCCATTTTCCATTCGCTGGAGCATATCCATGATTCCAACTTCAACAGAGTTACCTCCCTTTTTTTCACCGATAGCCGGAGGATTTTCAAAATGAAAAGGAAGCATTTGAACCCCGGCATTTCTGTATTGTTCTGCTAAACCGGGGTTTCCCATAGAGTCGCGTCTGTTGCCGTCATGGGGCCATGCCACTGGAATCCATCGTGGACGAGTGCGTATTGCCGCCGCATGAACCTGTGGAGGTGCTTTCGCCTGCCGGTAGCAGTCGTAGATGTAAACGCAATCCTCTTCTCTGTCCCATGCAATCCATACCACCGCTGTAGGATGGTCGAATCCGAAATCAATGCCTGCGATTTTGGGCCAGTGTTCTTGAATTAAAATGGGTTCAGTTAAAATTTTCTCTTCATCAATCGGAAATACGAGCCCTGAACCGATGGACGGCCTTCCATAGCGTCTCATTTCCCTTTCGTGCGGAGCGTAGCTGGATAAAATCTGCTGCATCACGCCTTCATTTAAATGCCCAGGCGTTTGATGTAGGTGCGTTTTAACCTTTTCCGATGCGTCATCCCAGGAGGCATTCGTAAGGCTTTGTCCTGGCTGTAAGTTGTTCATAAACGCTGCCACCGTTTCCGTCATGCCGGATTCGGGTGTAAACGTCATATAAACCATTCCGCCTCTTCGATCCAAAGTACGGGTCACACTTTGAGAATAAATGTCTCTGCTTGGTTCTTCATCCAGCCAGACCACATCCAAACTGCGACCCATGAACTTCTCCACCCCTTGTTCGTATGCTTTAAACTGAAGCATCGAATTACCGCCGGAGATGTGTTTGATTAAAACGGTGGATTTGGCGTTTGGAACACCGGGCTTTCTTTCGGCTTTAATAATAAGATGTTTCGGAATGGCACCCGATCCCCACGCATCCGGGTCATCAGGGCTTCCAAGCAGTTCAGCTTGAACAATGTCCCTAACGGATTCATTCGATACCCCTGCTGCCCATGTATTCACAGGGTCTTTGTATCGTCTTCCCTTCCACCAATCAGGATAACGGCCTGTCAGGTGGTAACTCATCTCAATGGCTCCGGCTTTGGATTTACCCACCCGATTTCCAGCCATTAAAAGCCGTTGTCTGCACATGGCCCCGGTTTCAAAAAAGTTGATTTGAAAAGGATACGGGTCAAACGCATCAATGGCGTTAAATCTTTCCCTTTTTTTTAACTCCCGTAATATTTCAACCTTGCGTTCAAGGCTCAATTAATCGTCCCAATCGGCTCGGGGATGTCCTCTTCCAATAAAGCCGAGAGTTCTCTTTTCAACTCGGATGTGGAAACCTGTTCAATATGGGTGTTTTCGATCTTATCCACGGGTTTCAGGCCAGCTCTGTCCAGAATATCTTTAACCGCTGCTAATTTAACGGATTCGGAATTGGCATTCTCTGACAACTCTTTCAATATATGAAGAGCCCTGGGGGTGGCATCCACCATCATCTGTTGTGTCATTTCAAGAATATCGGATGCAAACCTCTTTTTTAGCTGACAGCCTTTGACATGGGCTGTTTTTTCACTGTATCCAGCCATCATTGCTGCTTTAGTGGCATTGCCACAGGCAACGAAATGTTCTATGAATTTTTCCTGCATCTCTGTTTTCATTTTTTCGTCTTCTTACCGTATTTCTTTGTCCATTTCTTGTGGATGTTAGGTTTGTTGGATTTGAGCCATTTGCGTTGTTTTTCGGATTTGAAAGGCATGGATTTAGCCCCCGGTGTATGGATGGAATATTCCCTTTCTTCTATTTAAAAAAAGGGGGTCGGGGGGGCTCTGGATTGGGTCCGATTAATTCAATTAGAGCGGCCTCGACTCACATTTGTAGGTAATTATTCTAGAAAACTATCAATAAATGGCTTGTTTCCTAGGTTTACGGTACCCCACTCAGGCACCAAACTAGAACCAGTTTAGGTTCAGGTTCGGGAACCGGGTTGGTTTGAACTGTCGTGCGTATGTGTCTTTAAAATATTGTTTTGTTCACATCCAAACCTTTAAATCAACTGCCATCATACATCCACACTTTTAAATCCATACTTTCACATCCATACTTCCAAACACTTACAGTTGTACTTCTATATATATACGGGGCAAGATTTGACCGCGAATTGATAACCGCGCATTCAAATCAAATCCGAGCATTTAAATCAAAAACCCCACATCCAAAGTGGTTACTTCTTTACCTTATGGATAAATTTGTATGGTATTCCATCGCCATGCAGCTTTTTGAGTCTTGCACGTTCATTTTGGACAGGATCGACCGCGCCGAACCATTCATCAAGGCTGATCGATTGTTTTGAATATCCGAAATACTCTAAATCTTCTTCGTCTGCGTCAAAATTTAATTCGGTGTCGGTAACGGGGTCAAAAAAGCGTGGTGGCATAAAAAAAGACCGCGCTTGCGGCCTTGGCATAACAGTTCTAATTTATATATCTACTATACTATGCCGTTGCAAAAAACGCAATGATTTCAGTCACTTAGATTGTATTTTAAAGTAGTAAATGCCTCTCGCTCCAAAGCACTGAAAACATTTTGAACTTCAGCGTAAACATCAGCGTATTTGCGATACCACATCGATGGATTTTTTAGATTAAGAATTCGGATTTTATCAGCTGGCATTCGGGTATCTTTAACTGGAAATTGTCTTCCAAAAGCCTGCTCAATTACAGCCAAGCGCACTAATTTCTTTAATGTTGACAGTCTCACCAGGTGATCCTGTATATTCTGATTTTCAACAAGTTGATGGAAAATCTTATATTCAAGTTTCTCAATGCTTGAATGCTCGTAACCGTAACATACACGGGCGTAGAGGCTGGTGAGAGCTGGTGCTTTCGACAGAGCGGCTGCTATGTCTTCCCAGCTTAAAGCGTCCTTACCACGGCCTCCAGACCGCTCCAAGCTAGTGCTTTTTGGAGTCAGGAGTTTTAACTTCTCTAGGCTCATCTTCAAAAAGTTTCGATTGAATGCGATATGCCTCTGCACCGATGAGTTTAAGCGTCACCGAAGCCGTTCCATCTGGATAAACGTCAATTCTTTCCACATCCGAGGGCTCAATATCCACATAACTGCCTCGAACCGTGTAGAAATTGATTCTCATAAAATGACACCATCGTTTTGTTTAACATCCAACAATTCATGCCCAAGTTCTCGTGCTTTTTCAATCGGCATTGCAATTAGCACCCAAATACCATGTTCGTCTGGATCGACAAATTCCAGGATTACATTTTCTTCATCGGCTTCATCGCGCCTGACTTCGATCTCTATGCCATTGTCAAGAATCACTGGTCACCTCCGGCATCATGTTGAAAAATTGTTGAGCCCGATTTAAAACCGTATCCACATCTCTAACATCATATATTTCAGTGCGAATGTTATGCTCACCTCGACTGCAGACATCGATTGCAGCCTGTTCCCATGCTCTTTTGCATTGAAAAGTGCCAAGTATTTTTGCAGTTGGGGCAGAGGTTCGATGTTGCTCCAAGCGATTATCTATATTGGATGTAAAACCAAATTTGACGCGATTTAAAGTCGGCACATCAGGAATTAAATCTAAAATGTAAAAAACACCGTCACTCTTGATGGCATTATCACCCATCAGTTTCTTTTTCATTTTGTAGCCGAAATTCTCGGCATAATTGCCTTCGACTCCAACATCACGAGCAGCTTGAGTGGCATTACCTCCATTAGTGCGATAAGCGTGAACAAATTGCAACTCAACTTCCTTTTTTTGATCTTCGTTCATTTCTCGCATATTGAGACTCATATTTCCTCCCTTGCAATCGATAGCCAAGTTGTCAGATCCATGTCGATAGGTGCGTTTATTTTGTTAGGGTAAATGCTGCTTAAACAAATTCGAGCTTTCCACGGTTGTCGGTCGAGGCGATAAATCAAAACGGCTTTTTTTGTTTTTGCCTGATTAACCGCTTGCATCCACCACTCATTTATACGTGAGACTTTTGCGCGTTTTACTTCAATAGCCCAATCATCTAATTCATCACAAATTATGTCCACACCTCCGACTGCTGATTGCTCTTGCCAGTTGCGATGGGCTGTAACGCCAAGTTCATCGCGTAACAAACGACAAATTTCCTGTTCACCGGCACGTCCTTTTGTTCTGCTATTTGTCATTTCAAATTACACCACTTTCAGGTGTGGTTCCATCGAGATACTGATCTGGTTTTCTAGGAAATTTCAACCAATCGTGTTTTGTGGTCCGCGCTCCATAGTGCAAACTAATACGGAACGGTTTGCAACAAAGCCCCAATATTCCACAAGGCTTTTCATATTCGCAGCCATTACAAGGCGCATCGGCACAAGGTTTATGATAAGACTGTTCTTGTTGTGTTTCGTCTCGTAAATTCGCACAATCATCGCATTCACGTTTCAACCAGCCGCGAGGTGAATTACTAAAATTTGAATACGGCTTTCTTTCTTTACAAGAAATACACTTTTTATTTTCGATCATAGCATTTAGGTGGTTCAGGTAGTTTCCCAGCAAAAAATGTGTCGGCTATAATTTTCACGAAATCAAACATTCCTTTTTTTTTGAGCCATTCGGCTCGTGCTTTTCTGCCCTCCTGATCCGAATGAAAAATTACTTCTCGCGGCCTCCCTACATCGATCCCAATAACTTTCATTGGTTTCTCCATTTTTCGGCACGATGTTTAGTCGTTTAAGTTCATAGGCCAGAACTTGCTTGTGGTGGACGGGCTTCCCTTGAAACAGTTGGGTGGAGTATTTGTCCGCCCAGCACTTGCAGCAAAGCGGTTCTGGAGACAGGATTGCAACTTCTTCACCACATCCACAAATTTTTGCATCCGATTTCTTTTCTTCTTTCGGGGCAGGCACTGTCTCCCATCGCGCTTGGTTGAGCCAGGTACTCGCCATTGTTTTCGGTATATCTCTTGCCCGACAATTTTTTTCATAATCATTTGCTCTTTCAATGACCATTTCCGCTGTTTGCGGATCAGGTATGGCTTTGTCCCAACTTACAACTGCCTGTTGTTTTGAGCCGTTCCGCCAACCAACATTCCAGAAATCAATAAACTTTCTTCTTTTCCATTCGGGAAGTGTTTTTAATAATTGCTCGGATGTTTTGCCGCTAATTGATTTCATATAAATACCTTTAAAGGTTTTAATATGGCCTTTGGTGGGACTTGAGCAGATGGCAGAACCCCTACCCTTTCGGGTATAGCCCTGCCAGGGGACGTATGGCCTTCGGAGCCGACTGTCGCTTGCTGGCGAGAATTGTGATCTTCCTGTTCCAATCTTTTTTGCACCTGTGATGGTCTGGTATTGGAAAAACCCCATGTGCCTGTCACTAATTCCATTCATCGACACTTTTTTTACATTCGCTCGAACCGTTCGCTAGACCGAGAAAAACGAATAACCTCTTAAAAAAATGCCCCTAAGTCGAAACCTAGGGGCGTACAACATAGGAGGACATTTGATGGATTAGCCCCCATCAAGGCATTTTCTCCAGTGTTTTTTTAACTGTAAACCTTTTGTTTACTTCTTGTCAAGTGGAACTTGACTGTTTGTGTGTTTTTTATTGTAAAGCATGACTTTACTTGATGAATGCTATAACTTTACTTAATTTACCGTCTGACGGTATAATTCAATCATTAATCCGAAAGGGGATCAGATTTGAAAGTTACTGAACGAGTTGAGAAACTGATGCAAAAACATGGCTACACCAAGGCTGAGTTAGCTAAAGCACTTGGTGTTTCACGGCAATGGGTTTATCAATGGTTTCGGGATGGCGAAATACCCCACACTCGATTGCTGGCAATCGCTGATCTTTTTGAAGTCAATGCAGCGAACCTTGTTTTTGGGGAGCGAATCAAAAAAATAAACGAAGAAAAGTTACTCGAAATAATTGTCGAAATGGACAAACAATTAAAAAGACTCTCGAAAAAGAATGGTAAAGAAATTAAATTAAGCCCAAAGCGAAGGGCTAAAATTATATATGAAGCATATGAGGAAGAAGAATTATCCTACATCAAAAAAGCGATTGAAGTAATTAGTTCTTAGATTTTGCCAATTTGATTAATTCCCGTAGCAACAACACATTTTCATTAGAAGTAACTGCACTAACCTCATAGTCACCATCAACGATAGCCTTTTCGACCCTTTTATTTATCAATTTTTTAGTTTTTTTCTTTAGCATTTTCAACGCTTATTCATTTTATTTTGTCGTCCGGGTGGTCTATCTAACCAGGCACCCGGCTTACGCCGACTTTCCCACATTTCACCCAGTAACTCTCTGGAGCCCCAATGCCGATCAGCAAGTGTCGTGCTAGTCCATTGCCCCAAATACACCATCGACCCCAAATGTGTTATTTCATCACCACTTTGTAAATCGAATTCGAGATCGTGGATTGATGGCTTGCCGTATTGATCGCCACATAATTTAAATCCGTCTTTCCAACTCTTTTCATAACTTTCAACTGAGAGCGAAGGAACTACTCTGAAATTGTTTGGAAACCAATATCCAGTACCGTGGTGCCATCGTGTATCAGTCTTTCGTTTGATGGCGAAAAAACAGAATGTTCCAACTGCTGGCGCAACCTTGGTGGAGAAGCCAATCATCGAATGCAACGGGATGTCCGTAAACCAATCCACCATTGCTTGCATGAAAAAATCAGGCAATCCCCCTGCACCCCATTTTGTTTTGTATGAAATCGGAATCACTTCGTGGCCGTGGGGGTTTTCTGAAAAAGCATTTAGAGTCGCCCGATAAACCCGTGGGTCATCTTGCAACCCATCCATTATTTCAGAGATTTGTAAAATCGGCACATTTTTCACCGATTGATTTGACCCTCGATGGTAAGTCTCAGTACCGCCTCCACTTCCAAAAATTAACCAATCTGTAGAAACGTTCAAATTTTGAGCTATTTTTCCGATGATAATCGCGCTGGGGCTGCTTTCATTCCGAATCATATTTCCGATTGATCGTTTAGAACGCCCAATCTTGGAAGCAAATTGCGCCTGGCTCATGCCTGTTCTGCTTAATGCAGCTTCCAGACGTTCACCGAAAGTGGCATTTTTACCCCAAAAACCCTCAAGTCCCTGTTCACGCATTGTCTTTTCTCTCTTTAATTTAAATAGCGCAACTTATTTCCTACTGGATACAAAATATTGTTCTTGTACATGAATTTACCTTGAACGGGTAAGTCTGTCAAATTTTTTTAAAAGTGGTTGATAAAGTGTAAATGTTTTGTTTACAATTGGTGCCTGAACATTGGAGAACAAGCATGGAAATACATGATAAAGCCAAAGATTATGTAGAAAATTTAGGCGTGACCCATTCGTACAAGATTGTAAAGTTTTTGCTTACACAGGACGAATCGTTGACGAGTAAGGAAATTGCCCAAGGAATGGCAATAGACCGACAAATTGTCGGTAGAAGACTGCCAGAATTATTAAAAGTGGGCGTAATTACAGAAAAAAAGAAGAGACGGTGCCGCATTAGTGGTCAAAAAGCGAAAACCTGGGCTACTTTCTAATGGAAAACACCATTTTTTTACTTGCAGCAGTCGTTGGTTGGGGAGTTGTTCTTCTGGTTCTTGGGGGAATTGCAAACATCATTACCACTATTTTAAGGGGAAAAGATGAATTACCGTGAAGCCTTTAACATTTTTGACAGGGAAAACCCTGAAGTGTACGCCCTGTTCAAAAGTTTTTGTTTTGAAGTGCTGGAAAGGGGGAAACAAAAATATTCAGCCAGAGCCATTATGGAGCGTCTCAGATGGGAATTAGACCTCAACCCTCGTGGTAGCGATATTTACAAAATCAACGACCACACCATCCCCTATTACGCCCGTAAATTTTTAGCTGAACACCCACAACATGGTTCATTTTTTGAAATCCGAAAACTCCATCAAAAATGATCAAACCTTTGTTGAAGGACGTACCCCCGTCAAAGACGATTTCAACCCTATCAAATCTTTCGAGAGGCGAACCCTGCTGGTTGAAACTTCCCCACGTCTGCGATGGGGGTACCGACACCGTGGTCTATGCACATTATCGGGATCTAGGGCTCGGTTTCGGGCTCGGAAAAAAAGGAATGCTGGGGGCTCCAGCCTGTAAAGGCTGTCACGATGCAATTGATGGTCGCAGTAATAAATTTGAACGTGAATGGGTACGGAAAATTCATCTGGAACAGTCTGTCAGATATTGGTGGCAAGAACTAAAGGGGACCATATGGGACATTTTATAAATTTTAGATGTTTGATTCAGCCAAGCAATTTTGAAGAGATTCACGCAAATTGGAACGAAGCAAAAAAACAAACGGAGCAAGGAACACCTTACGAAATTCAAATCCGAAGACCTAGGCGAACCAACCCACAAAATGATATGTGGCATCAGCAATTGAGACGACTGTCCAATGTGACAGGCCACACTTTGGAAGAGTGTAAGGATGCTGTCAAACAGGAAGTTTTAGGCATCGACATCATTGAGATAGGAAGTAAAAAATATTCCAGACCACCCTCTTCTGCGGATTTGCCAATGGATATGATGAGTCTATTAATTGAACGAACACAGCAGATTATCCATGAACTTCAGCGATGAATATAAAAATATCCTTGCTTACGAAGTGGACATGGAATCAGCAGCTATTGAGCGAGAACTTATTTCAAAAATATTAGGTGAGGAATATGATGCGATCCGTATTGCTGCCCTGGCTGACGCTATCAAATCAATTGCGGAAAAAAGAAATATGACAGAAACATTCGTAAAAGAAATTTATTACAACATCTCCCAACCCTGAGGATTTTTCATTAAATGAAAACAGTAAATTTTAACGGCGTTGAATTAAGTTTCGATCCCGACCGCCACAAATATTTTAAAGGTGATAGAGAATTAATGGGTTGTTCTAAACTTTCTGAAATGTGCGAAGACAATGGCTGGAGGATACCGTGGGCAGCCAAAATGAGTAGGGTCAAAGCTGAAGAACTATTAAAAGGCGTAGCAAATGGCGAAACGGTGATTGATGAAATTAATTATCAGGAAATGGCAACCGCTATTGGTAATGCTCATCGCACAAAAAGTTCAAGTGCTATATCGATTGGAAACGCAGGCCACGATTGGCTTGAACGATATTTGCTCTTTAGGATGGGCAAAGGGGACAAACCTAATTTACCCAAATCCGATGTTGTTAAAGAAAGCATCACTCCTTTTGTCCAGTGGGCTGAACCATTATCGAATCCAGAGAAAACAAAAAATCCTACGCTGCGTTTTTTAGCAGCAGAAGAAGTCGTTTATTTCGAAGGTGATGGATTTGATTATGCTGGAACACTTGATTTGAGATTTGAAATTACACGAGATGGAAAAACACATCACGCGATTGGAGATTTTAAAACAGCGAAAGATTTGAAGAGAGGCTATTTATGGCAATTGGCTTTATATGCTGCTGCCGTTGAACAAGCCGGACGTAAAATTGATTCTTTGTGGCTATTTAAATTACCGAAGCGTGATGCACCTGACGATAAACCAACTGAATGGAAAATGAGGGAAATTCCCTTTACTGATGAGTTGCGAACCCGAGCCCCGATGTTAGCGGCAATTAAATCAATGAACTTCAACATAGACAAAAGTCTAAAGTGAGGAATTATGGCTGACCGACAAAACGTAACAACAGAACCTTTTGAAGTGAAGTATCCCAATTTAGAAGAATACGAAACGTTTGATGGTAAATCTACTAAAAAATACTCTGTCACTTTAAGTTTTGCAGAAGGATCAGACGGTGCAAAAAAAATGATTGACGCTGTAGCGCAAGCTGACTGCTGGAAAGGTGAAGGCCATAATCCGATTAAATATAAAGATGGCCGTGTTGAGCTAAAAGCGAAGAGTCAATATGAGGTGAGAATTGTTGATGCGGAAAACGAAACAATCAACGCTTCCGACATCAGCAGCGGTGATAAATGCCGAGCAAACATTACTTTAAAAAGCTATCAAACGGGATCGGGTAAAGGGGTGACCGTTTACTTGAACAGCATTCAGAAATTAAAAAATCGGGAATTTGGTACTGATAATAATTATTTGCCTGCCGATTACGGGGAACCAAAAGAATCTAACGACATTTTAAATACTATTTGAAACAATTACTCGTAAACATTTTTTGGTTAATTATTTGGGTGAGTATGTATGGTTTACTCACCCTTGAATTTCTTTATCCGGGAATCTCAACACGATGAAAGAAGAAAAACAATTATTACGCCTTGACGATGTTAAAGAATTGACCGGGCTTTCAGCCTCCTCTATTTACCGCATGACAAAAGAGAATGATTTTCCAGCACCAACCCCACTCCTGGGACGCAGAATTATGGTTTGGAATCGGGAAGCAGTTGATCAATGGGTTAGCAATGTGTTTGCGTCAGAAGATTCGCGTAAATCTGATCTGAATACCACTGAAGCATTCTCCGCCGAGCCTTGATGTAATTAGCCTTGTTGTAAACTCGGCGCACACTATTTTTGTCAACATGGGCTAACTGATATTCGATCCACATGGAGTCCCATTTAGATCGCTCCTCGCCCTCTTCGCCTTCTTCAATTGAATGCAGGTAACTGCTAGCCATGTGGCGGAATCCGTGTAAGTGACAATCGAATTTTAATTCTTTAACCCAATTTCTCGCTGCACCTTCAGACATATGGTTGTCAGAATGATAGGACACGCCTTTCTGTCTTGGAAACAGGTAAATATGATCGCCAGTGATCTTTTTCAATTTTTTCAAAAGATCCATAGCCTGGTCGCTAAGTGGCACCAGATGGGGTCGATCCTTTTTCATTTTATGTGCCGGGATTGACCACACTTTTTCTTTGAAATTAAATTCTGACCATTCAGCTTGCAGAACATTGCCCGGTCTTGCCATGCATAAAATAACTAATTTGATGTAAATTGGAATAACTGGATTTTCAGATTTTGAAACCGCTTTCCAAAAATCGGGGAGTTTCTTCCATGCCTCTTCAGGATCTTTATCGAGCATCCTATAATGTTCAGGTTTGTGTTTTCCAGTTCGTTGCTGTAGACCAGCGTCTTTACGGTCAAAATTAGCCACGTTTGAGGGCACCAACTGACTTATCACGGCACTCTCAAATACAGATTTAATCGCTTCGTGAAGGCGATCACGAGTTTCGAGATTAGCTTTTGCTGGATCTTTATGTTCGCATTTTTTAAGCACATCAATAATGTCAGCCGGTTTTACTTCGTTGATTGGCATATCTTGAAGCCGATTCAGATATTTTTTCACCCAACCACGGTACCGATTACCGTTTTTAAAGCTAAAATTTTTCTCTTTAGTCTCGATAAATTCATAATAGAGTTTGCCAAATGTATTGATTTCTGCCGTTTTTTGATTCTTTCCCTCATATTTATTACCTACAGAGGATGCACACCACCGACATTCATCGCCGCAATTAGCTAAATGCTCTTGATGCCAATTACGAAGTTTTCTTGCTTCCGCCAAAGAAATTTTTCTGCTTGAACCTAAATAAATTGTGTGAACACCGGCATCATCACGATACTGTTTTTCCCAGTAACTTAGCCCTTTTTCCGTTATTCTCAAACGTAATCCGTCACTGTCAGCCATAAAATATACCTTACCTTTCGGCTTCGCATTTTCCACCTGTTTCACTGTTAATGGCATCTAATTTTCTCCTTAAAAAATAACCAACAAATACCTACAAACTTTCTAAAAAATACCCTACAAAAATTACCTACAGAGTGCTTGGAAGCACAGACAACTGTAGACAGCTCTAGACAGCTTGAGACAAATATAGACACTTACTGATAAGAGAATTATACACCATTTATTTAGGGTTTTACAGGGTTTTTGTGGTTGAATTAGACAGCTTGAGACAGCTTGAGACAGCTTGAGACAGCTTGATACAGCTGTAGAGAAATTGGCGGAAAATGGGGGCTTGGTGCCCGGGGCCGGATAAAAACCACTTTTTTTTACTAGCTTTTTCAACGTTTCTGAAAAAAATAACCTACAAAATTACCTACAAAATCTAACAGTGTAAACATTATATTTACACGCGACTTTACAAATCTAACGGCTTTATCGCGATAATACATCCACGCGGAAACGCATCAAATCCGAAAGGCTGACCTAGCTCATCGAAGGTATGAGCTAAGATTACATCGTCTTTTGTTTTTTTTACAAGGTAGCCCGTTGTTTTAAAGGTAGGGATTTTAACACTGTTGAGGGGTGTCCAATCAGCGTGAGCAACAATATCTCGCCATGAAACTTCAACCAGCTTCACGCTTTTCTTCGATCCAATCTGTTTTAATCATTTTCCATAGTTCTGGATTGTCAGACCCAAGCCCTAATTTAAGTGCGAATTCCGCCATAATTCGACCACGCTCACGTTTTGTTTTTGCGTCCAAATATCTACGTTGAATTTCTGGAATCCGATACGGAATTTGCATCTGGTAATCTCCAACAGGGCATATAAAACTGCGTTCAAGGGGGTCTGACTCGAATCGATCCGGGTCAAAGGGGATGGGTTTCATCAGTTAAGACGCTTCAAACTCCGGGGCGGTGCTGGAAGGCTCATCGTTGATGATATTGTAGTGGACGCTGCCATCTTTTTTATGTTCCACTTTATATTTCACTGGAACCATTTTATAGACGGTAAATTCAGATCCATCTTCGGGGGGAATGTCTTGAGTGATACTGTCAAAGACCTTATCCATTGCTGCAAATGCGCTCATACCACTTGTCCACGCATTATCAAAAAATTTATCAATGGCTCGGATTTGGTTGTTTCTCAAAAGCATACTTCTCATATTTTGCTCCTTTTATTTAACGCCGATTTTTTTTACTTTTAAATTGTATTGGCCCGGGTAAGAGCCAGGAAAAGATCATGGGTACGAGAACAATTAAAATTAATGCCCAACCGCCCATACCTACTAATTTGCCTAACAATGTCCAGAAATTATCAGGGCTTTCATTTACGATGGTTGCGTCCCCCGTGACTTCAAGAGGCTGGATAGGTGGCTCCACTATTTGATCCGCCACCACACTCGCTGCAGAGGCAGTCATCGTGGAGGCCGCTATGGGTACAAGCGCACCCGTAGAGATCACAGATCCAGCAGTCGCACCTAACCCCGCCGCACCACCGACTATCGCTGCCTTCTTTATTGAATTGCATCCGGTTAATGCTATGCAAACAACAGCAAGACAACCATAAGTGCTAATACGGCCCATAAGGGTTTTTCCCTTACTTCGGCCCACACCTTTTTGATTAAATCCATGTATTTTCTCCATGTTTTTTTAGAATGCGAATGAGGAACCGCATCCACATGAATGCGCTCCCGTTGGAGGTACAAATTTAAATGAGGGTCGGAATGGGTCGTTTTCATAATCCATTTCTGCATCTCCAAGTAAGTTAATGGAATCGGCATCAGAGAATATATTTTCGGTAATCATGGTAGCATCCGTTGGTAATGTGCCAGTGGGTGATAGCTTGATTTTGTAGCCGGAGCATCCTCCACCTTCTACGTAAATACCCAAGTACCCATCCCCATCTAAAACTTCCGTTATCTTTTGTTGTGCTTGATCGGTGATCGTCAACTTTTTTCAACCTTGTAATAATTAATCTAAAATTTTCCTTACCACTTCTCGACCTTCCCAATTGTTTTCCACCGCTACTTTGTGCTTCTCGCATGAATATCTAGTTTCTCCATTTTGTGAATCCTTCCACCCGTTACGGGACAGAGTTCTTTTCATTGCCAAACAACCTGGCACACCCATCTCAACCCATTGACCATCCACTTCGTGATGACCCATAAATTCAATGACATTACCATTCAGATAGAGCATCAAAACGAACATTGTTTTAATGACCATTGCTTGCTTTCAACTCCGCTAGATCGTCTTTCAATTTCTCTACCTTCCCCTCAAGACTCTCGATCCTGTTTTCGTAAAATTCCAAAGTAAGAGCCTGTTGTTGATCGAACGGAGCTTTACCCGTTTCGATATTTTTTAAAAGTTTGTCAAACTCGCCGGACAAATGTTCAATCAACATGAACTGTTCAGCGTCCGCTGGTAGACTGCCCAAATCACCCCTCGGCCATTTAATTCTGAATTCGGTGTTTTTAACCAAATCCGATTCAAACAAAACCATTTGGGTTTCTATTCGATTAAGCCGTTCAATAATTCCGAAATAAGCCCAAACCCCAAGCGCAACAGATGCAATCAAAGAAATAAGGTTGCGAACCGGCATAGCGAATTTTGTTTTATCGCTGACATCAATCGCATCACTCATCAGTCGTAGCTGTAGTAGCCTCCCTTCTGCTGTACTTGCGGTGGACCAGACTGTCGTAGCGCATCAAACAGTTGACCATGCTGGTTGGCGATGTCTCTATTCATTTCTCGGATGTCCTCAAGCTCTTTACTGATTTGAGCGACTTGAAACCTCAATACGTCCAACCCTTTAATTGCGTCCTGAATGGCATCCTGATCGTCCACAACTTTTTTAAGATTGTGTATTTCGATCTGGCATTGTTGGGCATCTTTCTCCAATGCTTCGATTTGTTTTCCGTGGAAGTTGGATTGAACAGAAGCCACCCTGTCCACTTCGGCGGACAGACTGGAAGCCCACCAAATAGCACCAGCGGTTTGACCAATTAAAAAAATAACGGCTCCAATAAGATATGTTGGTATTTTCATGTCATCCATTTTGTGATGATGGCAGCGGTACCGCTTGAGACACCGATGAGTCCGACTGCCAGGCCAAAACCAAAGCCCTTTGTTTTAGTGATTTGCCGCTCCAGACAAGCGGTTCGATGATTTAATTCGCGCACTTCTACAGAAAGCTGTTCCACCTTCTCAATGAGCTTTCCGATTTCTAGTTCATTCATTTAAATAAATACCAGAGTAAAAACCCGAAAGCCGTCACATCCACAGCAATACTCCAACCCATGTACAACACCAGCAGATAAGGTGATATTCGTTTGAATTTTTCTACGACTGTATAAATCACGTTTCAGTTTTACCTGTATTTGGTTTTTTCAAAATGTCCCATTCCTTACCGCTTGCAAGCGAACACACCGTTTTAGTTTTATCGTCATTTTGTCTGAAATATAAAAACGTCCACGATGGAGTTTTTGCATTAACCAAAAGCATTGCATGACTGTCTTGGTTGTCTAGGGGTTGCAGATTTAGGATCGGTAATTCTTGATAGGTGGCTGCGTGGAAGCTGAGAGCTTCCGTTAATGTGTTCCAACACACGGCTGGTAGCCTCATTGTTGTTGGATACATTCGAGCTTGCAACGGCATAAAAAAAACCGCCGAAGCGGTTATGAGAGCGAGAACAATTTTTTTCACGACAACAGATTATTTAATTCTTTATTTGTAAGCTTTCCTTGATCGAAAGTTCTTGCGACAGGTATTTCTGGAACGGATGGAATGTCTGCAACTCTCGACAAATACTCTTTTAATTGTTCAAGTGCTTTATCATCATGCTCACTCGCTAACGAAGATGCAGTCAATGTTGGTATAGCTGCTATCCAATTATCAAATCTTTTAGTTCCTCGTTTTGTATTTTTTCCAGCAATCAACCAATCAAGAAATTTTTTACTATTCCACAATTTTGCTGTTGTATATAAACCTGCTGGAATGCCGACTGTTATCGGCCCTATACCACCAGTAAATGCCTGTTCACCGATAGCCATCATTGCCAATGCTTGCGAGGTACCTGATAAATTTGCTTGCTTCCCCGGCTGTTTTAATTTTTCAGCAATACGAGCTAATTCTTCGAGTTGTTTTGAAATATCAGGCGAAGATGTGGTAATTGTTCTAACGGCTTTACTCAGCCCCGGATCTATGCTTCTTAATACTGGATCAGTGGTTTCGATCAATCGTCCGAATTGATCTCGTGATTTCACATTGCGCGTGTATTTTCCAAATAGTTGCTGTAAAACTTCAGGTGAATTCTTGCGTAATTTATTATAGTTTTTAAAAAATATATTTGGATCAAACGCATCACCCACAATTTCCCTTGTTCCTGGAGTCGGTTGACCTAATTTCTGAAGCACCAACGACCGAACAGCAGTCCAAGTTTCTGGTTCCATTCCCGTTTTCATTTTAATTATGTCAGTCAGGTTGCCTCGCTGAAGTGCGCTGAATACTTTTTCTGGATCTTGCTGTGTTACTTTAGCTAAATGATTATCAACATAATCAACGTAACGCCGATGATAACGTTTTGCATTGTTCCATGCTTTAGCAATAACTGGATCGATAGATTGTGCAACGGTGGTCATATCCTCCGACAATTGGCGGTATAACGCACGTGCTAGCCTGGGATCACCTGCATCAGTGAGAGATCCGACTGTTCTTCTGCCAACTGCTCTTCTCACCTCATCGATCACACGCCACGGCACAGCTTCGTGAGAATTCATTATTTTGTCGATCTTTTGCATCAGTGGATCGGAGAACACATTCTTAAAACTAGCGAATTCATCGGGATACTTGCCAGCATAGTTTTCAAGAAAATTCTTGGTAGCTGTCATTGGCACTCGTGTATCAGACGGGAGCATATCAGTAACTAGGTTATGCAATTGACCAGATCGCGTGTAAAACGCATCCATTTCATTGGCGGCTGATCTTGCAATTTGGCTGCCTGCCTCATAAGCGGATTCACCAAATCGTAGCGTAGAATCATCGCCTAAATAATTTATGGCTTTCCCGAAGTCGTCCCACATTTCTTTAACAGCCTTATTACTGACCCCTCTCGAAAACGACATCTCTTTTAGCCGAGCTTCCAAACCCTGAATTAATGAATTATCTGAAACCGAACCGGGCGTGAAACGAATTCCGTATTTTCTAAATAAATCAGCAACTTCTCTGGTGTTTTGTCTGGTCAAGGTTTTTTGAACTGCTGTTTTACTCAATTGACCAACAGGGTTTACAAGCGCACCGCCTGCACCGGCGTATACATCTTCAATATCAAACCCGGGCTTATCTTCGCCGACAGTATTGCCTAACAGTTCATCAATGTTTTTACCGACAAGTGCGCCAAGACCGCCAGCCACAACTCGCGGCACCATTCCAACGTTAGGGGGCAGACTAGCCAATGACGCTGTACTTCCTGCAATTTCCATCCCAACTCGTCTGGCTAAGTCTAAAAGGGTCGGAGTCTCAAACTTTTCCTCCCACCAAATCGGACTGTCTGGATCGGGTGCGACAGTATCAGACAACCACTCTATCGGGGCTAATTCGGAACTCATGGTATTTGTCCTATTTCTCCATTGGGCAGAATGATCCACTGCTTCGATTTAAGTTCTCCCCTTGCACGCATTAGATCAGCTTCTTCTTTGGAAGCAACCGGGATAGCGTTGTATCTATGATCGCCTAAAAAACTCAATTCGTCCATTTCCGTACTTATTTCATTTCGGATTTCATTAGTACGAGTCGTCCATTTGCTCCTTAGTGCATTTGAACTCAGCTCATCTTTACCTTCCAATCGCCTTTGGATAATCAACTGGTTGATGTCTTGAGCACCTTGATATTCCGCGAGTAACGCATTATTAAATCCTCGCATCATTTTCAATAATCGAATATTGCCTTCCGGGGTCTTAGACAAATTTGGAGCCATATCAAGAAACATCTGCATTTCCCTATCAGAGACGGCACCTTTTGTTAATTGAAGTTTGTTAGCTCCGAACTCCTTAGAAATTGCATCAAACCATTCTGTTGAGCCAATCTTCTTGGCCCAATCGTCAGCACTAAAATATTTTCCGAAAATGTTTTCACCGCCAAAGGTTTGAAGAATTGAATAGAGCTGTTTAGAACTTCGGAGCATAGCTGGAGCCAAAATACCCGGATCAATCATTTCATCCGAATTTATTATGCGAAGTGCCTCCTCGATTTGAGAATTTTCCCTTACGGCTGTTCTATAAAGATTTTGCGAATCGTTTAATACGTCTCCAAATCTTCCTAATATCTTTTTATCTAACTCGGTTTGCCCCGGCCCCCCGAGATCAACGCGAACCTCAGTTTGGGGTGTAATTTTCGATCTTGCTACTTCCACCATCTTGCCTTGTTGTTCGTCCCATCTTTCTGCTATTTCATAACCTCCACTTTTGTATTTTTGTAGAGTTGGTGCTTTTGCACCTTCTGGCTGAAAACTTTTCCAGTGGTCTAAAATACGTTTGCTTATATCAATTCCGAGAATACCCTTATCAGCTAATATTTGAGCAGCCTCCGCAGCGTTTTGAGGTTTAGCTAATGAAAGAACTCTGACTCCTTCCTTTTCTGCCTCCAACTTGTCCATATTTTGAAGAGCTTGCCATTGCTCTTCAGCTAAAGCCATTTGATCTGCTTTAAAAGTTTGCAGATACTGGTTTGGTTTAAAATTAGGATTACCAAGCTGAAGAGCATATCCCAACGCACTTAACCATTTATACTCTTTATCACTTTGTTCTTTTGTTCTAGCCAAACCTTCGATATATTTTCTAGGTTCAAATAATCTTTCAATGGGTTGCATATAATCTACAGTCGTAGCCGCTTGGCTGGTTGGTACCGTATTGACTATAGATTGTTTTGTGACAGGCTTGGTTGCAGTCAATGTGCCAGCGTAAGGCAATGATTCCGAATATGGTAATTTTCCTGTTGCCATTAAACTTCCTCCTCTCGCTTACGCAAATACAGTGAGGCCAATGAACCTACTTTTGGCGACACCATATAAGGCTGATATTCTCGCGTTCCCATTCGAGTTGTGAATGCGCGAGCAGTTGGAGCCCCTTCCTGGCTTGCGCTGATCATTTCAGCCGCTTTCTTTAGAGCCGCTTGCGATAAACCTCGTGCTGGGCCTTCTTCCTCAAATTCTGATTCTTCAGGCTTAATTGTTTTAGGATCTTTTAATAAAGAGATACCGACAACATCAGGATGATTTCCAGTATGCTGATATGTTAAATAACCTTTCAATGGCCCTTCATCTGGATACCCTGTTGTGGAATCGAAAAGATTGCCATGAGGTACGTCATCTTGCATACCAACACCTCGTACAAATGTGCCGGAAACTTTTGTAGGATCGTAAGCTGGATTAGATCTTAAAGGTTGTCGTCCATCTGGATATAATGAAGCTCTACGTTGATTCGGATTGTAGAATTGGCGTGTGACATTTCTTGGAACAACACTGTAGCCTGCGAAATTGTACGAATCAACTTCTTGGTTAGTCATACCCGGACGTTTTGACACAATGCCTTTGACATTCGGGTTAAATTGATTTCGGCCACCGACCCCAATGTAACTTGCATCCACTAAATTTGGATTTAATGATGGTTTATAAACAGGTGTACTATACCTATCGTCAGAAGGCAAACTTTGATAAAGGTCTTTCGGTTGCCGCCGATTATGATAAAGCATCCCCAAATAATCTTGCACATCAGGATCATTCATCAGTGTCAATAAATTCCGCATTACATTAAACTCCCAATAATGCCAGCAATGCTCCCAAGTGTTGATATAGGACTTGGTGTTTGCGTGGTGACACCACCGTAGTCACCGCTGATTCCAGCCATGTAATTCTGTAATGCCATTTGCGGTGCATTGGCTTCATAGGCGTAGCGTGACATATCTCGATTTATAGCCTCTTGAGACAACGCCCTTCTTTGAGCCCCAACGTCTCCGACAGAGCTGAACAATCCTAATGGTGCGCCCATAATGGACGGATAGAGTTGTTGAAATTGCGGCACTCGCTGTTGTGCTGTATCAAAAGCACCGCCGTACAGTTCGGCCACTTTATTCTGCATTGCTTCCTGTGCTGCTGCGATTGCATTGCTTTGAATCATGTTAGCGCGTGTTGACCCACCGGGCTGATAATTGACAATCGATTCGCGCAATGCCGGAAGAGTTTCCCCTTGCAATTGGCGCATCATTTGGTTCTGATAGCTTTGAACCATTGGATCTAAAACTTGGGTGTTGACTGCGCCTGATAATCCTCTGACGAGTGCTGTTTCAGCCGCGCCTTGCATCGCTTGAGGTCTTGGCCCCAAGGCGTATCCCAATGTTGCTCGTTGCGCCACCTGTTGGCTTGGATCGAAACCGGCCAACGTGGGGCCGCTATAATAAGCTGGGCTTCCTCTGTTATACAGGGATTGTGCCGCTTTGAATCCTTCTTCTAAATAAGGTTTTTGTTCAGACCACGGTTCAGTTCGTGTCGTTGTTGATGTGCCGCCTGCCATAATTATTATCCTTAGATGTCGTACAGGTATTGGGATGGTGGTTGTGCGCCTAAAAGACCTCCTCCACCAACCAAATTATTTTGACCGTAACTTTTAGTTAACGAATCCATCAAAGCATTGTGTCTTGCGTTAAATATTTCATCGGCTGTCGCTTGCGGTGCCGCTGGTATCACCGGCGGTGGTGCTGTAATATGTTGAGTGGGGGCCATGTTCTATACCTTAATATATGAGTGATTCTCCCGGCCCCCAACTCTTCGTTGAGAGGGCATAAGGATTTGCTTTTTTCCCAAAAAGGGCATTATGGGCATCAAGCGCATCTTGAACCCAGCCTGTATCTTTGGTTGGGGTATTCACAACGGGCGGTGTGACAACTGGGACTGTAACTGGGGCGAATTTCGTCCTTCTATCGTTCGCTCTTCTCAGATTTTCTGCGGCTTGATCTCGTGCCGCCATATTTGCAATATCAACAGCAGATGGGCCACCTATACCTTGATCTTGGGTGACAGTTACGCTTGGAACAGTTACGCTTGGAACGCTACCGTACAAAAGACCTGCACCCATTGTTTCAGGTGGTGGAATGTATCGTTGTGCAAATCTCTGGTTTGCGATAGTTTCGCGTTCAGGTTTACTGGCATTAAACCAAGTGTTGTAGTCACCGAACATTCTGTCACCGCCTTCACTTTCATAAATTCTACGAAGTGCGGCTTGATGGGTTCCGATGTGGTGCGGCTCAAACGGGGCATTCATAAACCAATCGTGATGATCAGTGTAAGTGCGTGGTGCTAAAAATGAAAGCTCTGGAGGAGTGAATGTGCCCGTTTCTGTTTCTTTGTCTGGTTCTTTGTCTGGGTCTTTTCCTTTGTCGCTTTGTTCTTTCAACCAATTCAGATAATCTTCCCAATTTTTTGGCAATCCACCACCACCGGATGCGAGAAGTGCGGCAAGTTGTTCAGGCGTTAAACCCCCATAATTTCCAAAGCCCAAACCAGCACCGCCTGCGCCACCAAGCAGTCCACCGCCAAATACACCTGGCAAATTGGCGTTCCACAATTCCATTGGAATGCCCGTGTCGCGCCACGTTTCCATCTCCCAAGGCCGATACACTAGACCGCCACGCGGACCAATGTTAAATCCAAGCGCACCTCCATAACCTTCAGCAGCACTTGCCGATGCTGGATTACTCGCTCCTGTTGCAAAACCTAAATTCGCTACAGGGTATTCTCTTCCCAATAGACCACTTAAAAATAAGTCTTCTTCGTTCATCTCAGTGCATCCTAGATTTCAAATCTTTTGTTAAAACGTAATAACTGCATTTCCAATCCTCTAAAACTTTTGTCCATCCTTTTCGTCCCCAACATTCGAGTGCGCTGCATCCAATACTCAATGCCCATTCTTCTATTAACGGTAGATTTGGAAGCCATTCGTTCATATCATCACCAGCTATGGCAATGATTCGTAGAATCTTTTTTTGTGGGTATGTAATAATCTGTGTGATCATGGTGGCTTTGATGGTTTCATCAACCGCCAGCCATAACTGCATTTCACGCCGAATGAGTGCGTTGTAAAAATCTTGGGTTGTTAGTTCGCCTTCCGAATGTTCATTACAGCGATCTACGTGATGTTTAACGTGCGGCCAAATGGTTTTTACATCATTTGGTGAAACACGAATAATTCTATAATTTGACCCAGTTTCCTGATGAGTTATAGAAATAGATTCCTTCTCCGCTTCCGGGATTCCAATTCGATCCATCGGCATATCTAATGTCACCAAGTCGAGGTTTATCGGGTGCTACGTTCATGCGCTCCAAACGAAATGTGGCCTGATTAAAAATAATGTCACTTAATCTTTTAAGTTCGTTGATTAAATAAACGCCAAGGTCTTCCTGATTGAGAGGAAGTGGCCCCGGTGCGTAATGCGTAACTGATTTAACAACACGATCTGTGTAAGTCGCCATTACTGAGCCACAGAGCCTCGTGCGCCTGCGTTCTTAATGTCGAGGGCATAACCGTCCAATCGCCACGTTTCATCGCCTGTGGACTCGAATTTAACGCCAATGTATTTACCCGTGACGCGAAAAGATACTTTAGATTGAGTGTTTGGATTGAATGTGGTCGGGCCTTCCCAAGTAATCGCCTCTTCCGTTGACATTTGATGACCGACATAGACGTTGATCGTATTCGTTGAACTCACGCTCATTTTTGGATAAACCGCTGTCACTCGTTTAACCATTGCCGGATTAGGCTGTCCCGATTCATCGATGGTTAATCCAGTGCGTTCAATGTAGCTCGTCATATTGGATGTGTCTTCTTTGTTTCCCGAACCGTGACGATAAAGTTTCGTGTCGGTTGGGGAAGCAAATACCAGCGTTTTACCTGCTTGGTTAAAAAAGGATGTCGTGGCTGATTGATTCCAGTTTAAAGTGTCTGTTGCCCAGGTGGTGGTTGCCACAGACCAAGAGCCTGGAGCCAATGGATCACCCTCTGTTCCATAACCGATGAATCCGAGATTCGGTAAATCTCTTTCCGTAAACGTATTGTTTGTCCAATTCCAGACCAGTGCCTTATCACATTGGGCTGCCGTGGCGTTTGTTGCTGAAACATAACAGGCCCACATTTCGGTGTTGTTGTAATCGGCGACTACAAACGATTTTTGCACTTCATCACCATTAATGTTGTTGAACAAATCATCCCTCATACGATGCGGCAATATACTTTCGATGCGTTGTCCGTCATTGAGGTAAAGATCACCATTTCCGAATATGAAATGACCGCCATCAAATTCTGCAATGCAATTTTTCGCTAAAGCACCGACAGATGGTGATACTTGTTTAAATGCGAAAATAAACGGTGTTCCGACAAACGACATTGCGTAAACACTGTCTTCTTTATAGATGAAAAAATTATCACCCAAAGGCAGCCCGTCCATGATAGCCCCTCTGGAATCATCAAGAGATATTTCCCCAGTGTCTACCGTAGCAGATGTTTCATCCCATGAGCTGGGAACGGTCTGCGTTGCCGCCTGGCTAGACCATTTAACAAGTCTTGTATAAGGTACTGATGATTTTTTTACATTAAGTGCAATCAAAAAAGAGCGATAAGCCCGAATAGAATTGCATTCAGTAGACGCAGGCCAATTAGTAAGATCCGCCATGCGTGTTGATGTTGAAGGAACGCCTGATGACAATGCCCAAAATTGAGGATCGTCAAAACCGTTTGTCATAATTAAAATTCCACCTAATACAGTGGACGTCCAATTCTCTGCGGCAGTAGCGGAATAATCTCCACTCGATCTTGTTATGTCAGACCACGATGAGCCGTTATGCACATAAATTTTTGTCAGGCCACCCACGACCCAGTAATTAGAACCGCCGATTTGAAGATTGGTGATGTAATACGGTGCAACCGGGCAAGTCGCCATAACCTCCAGATAACCGGGTGATTTTTGTATCGACCCGTGTTCGGCTCTTACGTTATTCCCTGCTGTGAACCAATTAGGCGGAAGCGACCACGCATTGATGTCCTTGACTATTCCAACTTCGCCTACATTTTCTATAGGTACTAAGCTCATACTTTGGGGTATTTTGCCTTAATTTCAGATACTTTGGTTTGCCATGCGGCCAAACCATTCTCCGTAATATATTCCAATTGAGATTCAACCGTTCCATATTCAGCTACTCTATTCGTTACTGCCACTGAATTCTTTTCTTCATCAGTCTTTTCTGACTCAGACCATGTTTGTGTCCATACGCCAGACACTTTAACTGGAGACACTTCTACTGCATTATGAGTCTCAGATTCAGGAGCAGACACAGGCGTAACTTCAACGATACTATAATCTTCTCTAATATCTGATATGCTTAAAGCGTTTTTTGGAAAGCTGACGTTAGGATTATCTGTTTTAAGATCAATAATCGTATACGGATATTTGACAATTTGATCGTTATCAATTTTAGCGTAGTTCATGCAACATCCCTCATTTCTTTAAATAAATATTCATCTTTTATCAATTCGTCAATTCCAATTCTCTTCATAACAGCTTTATGAGCATCTTGAAAAATGTCAGCACATTGATCCAAAAAGTCGTACAGATGATTGACAGATGGCATCTTTTTTTCATTAATCATTTTTTCAACGTCAGAAAGATAATCTGTTATGACTTGCTTGGCAGTTATAGGGTGAATGCCAAACTGCTCAAGATATTCCAAAGTCCCATTGCCTAAAGTGCCGTTGGTCACCATATTTCTAACACCATTTCTGAACGCCATTCTGATGTGGTTAGATATTTCTTCTTTCTCCATATCCATTTCATCCCAATCATCAGGAATATTATGAGAAGTTTTTATCTCATCATAGACATCTTGATAAGTAGCCAGTTCTTTTAGCGCGGCTTCAATGTAGTTTTTAGATCTTAAAATTTGATTTTCTAATTCATCTGCTTTAAGAATTAATAACTCATCGCCACTTTTACGATAACGATCTATCTGTATTTTTTGTTTTCTAAATTTGAATGAAGCATCTTCTAGTGCTTCTCTTTTTCTTTCAATCTGTGACAATACTTGTCTCAACCTTCTGTACGGCGCATCACACAGCATTGTCAAAGTCATCAACTGACTTGTGGATTGCGTATTCTTTTTAGAGGCCGTGAGATTAGCGCGATCAATTTCCTTCATTCTTTCATTGATCTTTGCCATTTTTTTATTATCAATTACAGCAAGTTCTGAGTTGATGTCAGATATTATGGATATTTCTTTGCTCATGCGTTGCTACATCCAGCCACTCCGTTTCCAGCGGCGATTAAGTTACCAAAATCTGTGGCGTTGCCAGCGCTGTCGATTGTGATGTAATCAATGACATCGCTGTATGCTGGAGTGTCGCCGCCAAAAAACAGTCCACGTTGATTAGTTCCATTTGAAGCCCCAGTATTGCCTCCTAAATTTCTGGCAACAGAAAGATCGCCAAAGTCTGTTGCGTTGCCTGTCGATCCAATCGTCACATAATCCATTGTGTTAACACGGGTTCCACTACTATTAACGCCGCCAGCAAAAACACCGCGACCTCCCGTTGCATTACTCACCCCTTGAACTCCATATCTTGTTACTGTTAAATCACCAAAATCAGAAGCATTGCCAGTGCTGGTAATTGTGATATAGGAAATCACATCGGAATAAGTTGAAGGTGTCCACCCACCACCTATAACACCGCGATCATCTGTTCCGTTTGAGAAAGCACCATTACTTGATTTATGAGTTGATGGAAGATCACCAAAGTCTGTAGCATCGCCTGTAGAACTGATAGTGACATAATCGATTACATCAGATTGACCTCCAGAGACACTACCACCTGCAAAAACACCGCGATCATCTTTTAAGTTTGAAAGACCGCAAGTGTTTGAACGGGCAACTGTGAGGTCGCCAAAGTCAGTCGCGTTGCCGGGGCTTGAAATCGTGATGTAATCAATAACGTCCGTGTATCCTTGACCACCACCATGTATCCCCCTGTCAGAGCCTCCATTGGAACAAGCACCGCCATAAGTGTAAGTGCCGGTTAAATCACCAAAATCTGTTGCATTTCCAGTTGTCGATATTTCAACGTATTGAATAACATTTGTGTGACCGCTGTCTGTTTCTGCCGCCATCGCAACACCGCGATCTCCAGATGTTTCAACTCCAGCCGCCCCCATTAATGTATTTTTTTCGGTGAAGGCCGACATTACGATAAGTCCGCGCCTGCTTGGAAGCCATACCACGTTGTTCCTGAATCCACCGTAAAGAAAGTGTAAACATCGACCTTTCCGCTTCCACTTGTGACATCTGGAGCAGAACCACCTGCCCAATCTACTGATCCCGGCCAAGTGATTGTCCTATCAGAAGAGTCTTGTATCCACTTTAAAGTAATGGCACAGGATTTTCCTGATGCGGATGGATTGGAAAAAGCAAATGTGACATTGCCTCCAGATGCTGTATGCTGAAAAACATTGCCATTTTCAATATCCAACGTCACAGTACCATTGCCTGATGACGCGGTATAACTTTCTGCGTAATCTTTTATTTCTGGCTTGCTTACAACATTATCATTAAAGTCTACATCAGCGGATGAATCTACGGTAAAAGATATTGTGGTTCCATGAGTTGATCCAACTCCTACTTCTAGCTTGTCTGTACCATCATCTAAACCAATTCTGTAGTCCTGTGCATTTCCATCGTAGACGAGCATGGTATCTTCTGCTCCACCATCGCCTATTGTAACTAGTGGAGTTGTACCCCCAACTACAATATCTCCATTATCATTAATGGTGGTTGTAGATGTATTCTGTAGGGTCTTTCCACCCGTACCGTCAAACCTGACAATTGCATTATCAGTTGAAGATCCCGGCCCAGTAACATCACCTACTGCTGTTTTACCATCTAATAAATTTAACTCTGCCGCAGTTGTTGTGACTGCAGCCGCGCCTAATGTAGTGAACTGTGATTGTAAGACTGATTTAATTAATCTAAGATGATCGTCACCTTGTGATACAGGGTCGGAAGCGGTGGGATTAGTGTCAACTAACTGACTGATATATGTTGCTGTTTCAAGTGCCATTTTATGGGTACCCTGATGTGTTCATCACTCTAAGCTCTGAGCCGGAGTGACGATCTTTGTTATCTTGAAGTTGGATGTCGTCAATAGCCTGCTTGTATGCAGCAGCCCAAATCGGAATTCTTTCATCGTTCATAATAAATGGTTCAGCTTCGAGCAAGGAGGCATATAAATAAAGATCGGGTGCATTAGTAATAACCCAATTGGTGGTGGCTGAATCTGAAAGTGCATCAAATTTCTTGTAATACACCATTGAATAAGTGTATGCCGCATCGGGATTCGGCCCGAGACGAAATTTATCACCGATGAAGGTGAACGCTCTTGGTTTACCTTGTGTTGATCCAGCCCAAATCCGAGTCATCAATTCAGGCGTGATGTAACTCATTGGTGTCAGTGGATCAGTCGTTAAATGGAATTCTTTAGCTTGGATGTAGCCCGTTGGTAAATTATATTCGCGTGTTCCAGCCGTTAAAGTTCCAGTGGCAACCGTTTCCATCGCTCGTATTCTTAAATTACGATTGATTCGAGCTTCAGCCAGATCAATAAATTCTTGGATTCGATCTGTTAAGTCACTTCTGTCTAGCCAGTTTGCCACGGCAGTTTGAAGCTGTGCATACGTTCCTATCGCCATTATCTTGTCATCTCCGCAATATATACAGTTCCAGCGGTATTAACTTGCAAAGCAGCCACCTTCTGTCCAGGGCTAATGCGCCAATAAGTCGGCCAATCTTTTTCCAAGTATCCTTCCCCTGTGGGTTCGTATTCTTTCCACGAATTTGTTTGTGCTGACCATGCGCCTGAAACTTCACTCCATGCAACATTGGATACTTCTCCACCGAATGCCAAATAAGCATCTTCAGTACCAGTAATCATTACCGCATCGATACCAGATCCGACCGCTTCTTCCATCTCAGTCGATGTAGAAGAAGTAGTTATAGAGTGGAGTTTGTTAGCTAATCTATAAGGTACATCGAAAGCTAATCTTGTTGAAACACCTGTTGTCATTCCGTCAGTTCAGTAATGTACACTACAGAGTTGCTTGATCCGGCTCTCAATCCTGCAACACGATCTCCGCCACTGACTCGTACATAATGAGGCCAATCTTTTATAAAATAACCACAGGAGCCAGCAGTAGCTGCATCTCCGTGTTTTGTAATTTTAATGAATACAGGCTCACTTGCATTAATGATAATGGCATTGCATTGTGCAGATATGGCATCGCTTAATAGTACCGAACTGTCAGTAGCAGTAAACGTATAATTAAAATTATTTAATCTGTATAAATCGCCCATCGTTTTTTCCTATAAGTTGGTCGGTGCTGTTCTAAAAAATTTATTGTCGGAATCATTTAAATATTTATTTAATAGTTTCGGATCTTTTTCAATTTGATTATTCGTTTCTTTTTTCCACTGTTCCCAAACAGTCAAGGGAATGGATGCTACTTTATGAAATTCGCCTCGTTTACCAGGTGTTAGTTTGTCGCCGAAATTGTTGTAGTCTTTTTTATTCTGATCTATCGTTGGCTGCACATCCTGATAAGTTGTCAGTGATATTGTTCCATCCGGCTCATCGATCCATTCTTGATGTCGAAACGGCATCACATCCAAAATCTTACCGCTGCGTCTTCGGTTAAATATGTCAGCCATTGAACGATCCTGTACCGCCTACAAGTTTGGTTTGGTCTTTCGACCACTCGGCAAGATGCTCGGCAGGTGTTTTATGTTTATATGGCTTTTCTTTTGGCTGGGATTTTTTCAACGCAGATTCAGCGTTTTTTAGAAATTTATCTAATGGATCTTGTTTTCTCGAAACCATAGTGTCATTACCCACTTCTCACCCTCATGTGGCGGAAGTCCTTGATGAAGTGAAAGTTCATGTGGTTTTTTGTCTTTATCTACATTTCCGAACATTAAAAGACGGCCTCCAATAGAGCCCACAATTAGATTTAATTTTGGAAATGCTGTTGCGCCTCCAACTGCGTTATTGAGATAAACAAGACAAGTTAGAAGACGTTGACCGCCGTTGTCTAAATAATCCCCATCTAAAGCGTCATAATGAGGTTTGTATTCCTGGGCATTGGTGTAACGAAGAACGTTGATTGGTTCAGCACGTTCAAGCGGCATATCTGTGATGTCTGAAATGCGATCACAAACTTCAGAAAAATCACTGTGCGGAAGAAATACGCCATGTGAGGTTCTGTCTTTGTCAGGAATTAAGCCTTCAGGTGCAGCTACAGTGCTTGGTTTTAATTTGTGTTCAGAATGCTCAATAATATTTTTACATTCTTCTGGAGTAACAACGCCGTCAACCACGCAGATGGTTGGTGTTTTTGCGTAGACAAACACTATTTAAAAGGATCTGAAATGGTAGCTCCTCCGCTATTACCAGGCGTTTTATATTGAACGCTCTTTTTATTTTTTTTCAGTGATTTAATTATGCCGTCCAAATCCTTTGTACCGCCCCTGTGAACCGGGGAATACAAAGTGATTGGGCCTTCCACACTTTTAGTTTGTTTCATCAGCTATACCTTTATTGTTGTTTACGCACATAATGTAAAAATACCTGGGCTAGTTTGCTGCCCTCAAATTTATCCCTCCAGTGAGGGGTTTCAACACCTTTATAAATAAGACCATCACCTGCATCTAAATCTATCTTTCTTCCATCAAAAGTTAATTCTCCATTTTCATGTAATGGATCTAAATAGATGGGCCATATGTCCTCATTTAATTCTCTTCTTAAAGTTAAAGTAACGCTGAACTCGCAGTTATGCTTATCAGTATGCTTCTTTAATTCATCACCTTTTTTATAAACTCTAAGATAAGAGTATGTTGGAATTAACTTCGTGCCAGTATGCTTTTCCATATCAGACGATAAATAACACATCAGATTTTTCATCACTAAATCATCGTGCCAAGCAGGTGTGTTTGGAATTTGTTCGTCTACAAATCCATGAGTCTCTTTTGTTGGTATGGCATCAGGAAGTGTTGCTTTGTTATAGGCATATATGCCAAGAAAATCCAACAGTTCACCAGTTAATAATCCCCTTATTATTTTGAATTTAGTAGGCCCAAGAGACATAGGAATATCTTGCTCCTTTTTTAACTGGATCTACTCGATGTGGATACATGAAATTGGATGGAAAAATAATTAAATCACCTGTTTCAAATTCAATTGTTTTATCACCGAACATCACAAATTCACCGCCTTCAAAGTCTTCATTCAATTGTCCTACGATAGACAACATCGGAATCCCTTTTACATTTCCATCAAACAACGAACTAATATGGTCACAGTGTTCTGCCATTT
>CAYFFV010000020.1:0-37216 GCA_964342695.1 uncultured Vicinamibacteraceae bacterium | reverse complement strand
AAAACTATCCTCTGAGCTTGCTAATCAAATTGCGGCGGGAGAAGTAGTAGAGCGACCCGCTTCTGTGGTCAAGGAGTTAATAGAAAATTCTCTCGATGCCGGGGCGACCCGCATTTCTGTCCTTATCGAATTTGGCGGCAAGCGTTTAATTCGAGTGGAAGATAACGGATCTGGAATGAGTCCGGATGATGCGTTACTTGCGTTGAAACGTCACGCTACGAGTAAATTGTTTTCTGTTGATGATTTAGGTGCAATTGAAACGTTTGGATTCAGAGGTGAAGCCCTTCCGAGTATCGCATCTGTATCGCGATTAATACTTTGTTCAAGGTTGACTGGAAAGGAAACTGGCACGGAGATCCGATCCAATGCCGGCGCAATTGAATCTGTTCATGAAATCGGAATGCGTGAAGGGACCACTGTTGAGGTCGTAGACCTATTTAGGAACATTCCGGCTCGCCAAAAGTTTTTAAAAGCAGATGCGGCAGAAACATCACAGGTGTCTCGGATAGTCACGCAGTTAGCACTTTGTTATCCAGAGGTTGGTTTTGCACTGACTAACCGCGGCCGAAAAAGTTTTGATTATCCACCAGTAAGTGGTTGGAAAGAAAGGTTTTATCAGATCGACAGAAAGCGAAGCCAACTCGTTGAGGTGCAAAAAGAAGCCGCTGGTGTTAGTGTCCTTGGTTATATTGCACCCCTCGCTGGCGGCGATTCTACGAGGGGTCCTCAGAATGTGTTTGTGAATCGTCGTATTGTCAAAGACAAAACTATTAGCCACGCAATTCACGAGGCATATAGACAGGCGACGGTAAAGATTCGCACCCCAGAAGTACATCTCTTTATAGAGATTCCTTCTGACAGATTGGATGTTAATGTCCATCCCACAAAGGCCGAAGTTAGATTTCTCGAGCAGTCAATGATCCATGAATTATTGAGACGTGCTCTTGGAGACGCTTTGAGCAGAGTTGATTCAACACCAATTGCGCCGAAGTTTGATCCAGACGAGGGTCACTCTATGTTTAATCCAACTATTTCTGGTTTTGTGGAGGATTTGGGTGTTGTTGGAACTCATGTAAAGCCGAAAGAAATAGGACAAGCGGAAAAATTGGGAATAAACGTTTCTGAGGTTTTAGATTCATCAGTGCTCAAAGTTAATCACGACGAGGCGATTCAATCTGATCAACCTGTTTTTCCAATGATCCCCTTGGGCCAGTTTAGAGATACCTTTATTGTTGCTATCGATAATGAAGCGATTTCTATTATCGATCAGCATGTTGCCCACGAGCGAGTCTTGTTTGAACAAGTAATGAGTCGACTGACTAGTGGGAGATTGGAGGGCCAACGGTTGCTTTCTCCAATAGTTATTGAACTTCAGCCCGGCCTTCGTGACGTGTTGTTATTGCACGGGGAGAATTTGAAACGGTTGGCATTTGAGATTTTTGAATTTGGTGGAAATAGCGTTCAGGTTGTAGCTGTTCCCGCGCTATTAAATCTTAAGGAGGCTACGCAGATTATAAGTGCTCTGGCCGAAGACCTAAATGGTTTGAGAGATGAATCAAGTGTTGATGATGCGCTTCGGCGTATCGCAGCGACGACAGCCTGTCATGCAGCGGTTAAGGCTAATGACCGACTAACGCATGAGAAGATGTCGTTTATTCTAAGTGAATTGCGCAGAACAAATTACTCTACCGTATGTCCTCACGGTCGTCCGATCATGTTTAAAATATCCAGGCGTTATTTGGAACGTAGTTTTGAAAGAAGCTAAAAATATTCTTGGAAAGCTATGAAGCTTTTCCTGTTTGCCTCTTAACTATGAGCCAGCCAATTACGAAACTGCCTACTCCTACACCAAAGATTCTTGGGCTTGGTCCCAAGGGGCCCGCAGTGACTATGGAAATAAGTAAAAGCCACATTCCTAATAGCTGTAATCCACGACCGATATAGTAAAAAATATTAGTCATTTCGCTTGTTCTGCTTAATCGATTCTTTTTTTCGTAATCTGTTTAATTCTTTAATTCTTTGACTGATAGCTTTTTCAAGGCCACGTTGTGTGGGTCGATAGTAATCACGGTGAGACAAATTCTCTGGAAGACATGACATTTCTGTAACGCCGTTTTCATCATTGTGCGCATACTGATAGCCTTTATGATAATCAAGTTCTTTCATGAGAGCAGTTGGTGCGTTGCGGAGATGAAGTGGAACAGGTTCTGCTGAGGCTTTATCGGCATCTTCGGCCGCGCGATTGTAGGCGCGGTAGGTAGCGTTGCTTTTGGGAGCGATAGATAGGTAAAGTGCTGCTTGAGTTAGTGCCGTATTGCCTTCAGGCATGCCTATAAAATGAACGGCTTCCTTGGCTGCCACGGCTAGCATGAGTGCCCTCGGATCTGCGTTTCCAATGTCTTCTGAAGCAAAACGGATAAGTCGCCTAGCGATGTATAAAGGATCCTCTCCGGCTTCAAGCATACGGGCCAGCCAATAAACCGTTGCGTCAGGATCACTGTTCCTCATAGATTTGTGAAGCGCAGAAATTAGATTGAAATGTTCCTCACCGGTCTTGTCATAAAGCAGTGTCTTTTTCTGGAACACTTTTTTGAGAAGATTTGTGTCAATAACTTTTGGCGCATTGATTGCGTGTTCCTTAATATTTTTAGTCGTTGCAGATGAGGTGTTTGGCATAGCTATGGTTGAAGCAAACTCAAGAGTGTTAAGTGCAACGCGGGCGTCGCCATTCGAATATTGAGCAATTGAGTTAAGTGCCTTGTCGTCAGCGGTTAGTCTAGTTTGGCCGAGTCCGTATTCAGAATCGGACAGAGCTCGTTTTAGAATTGTGACGATTTCCTCTGACGTGAGTGGTTTTAACAAAAAAACTTTCGAACGAGATAGTAAAGCTGAATTTACTTCAAAAGAAGGATTCTCGGTTGTCGCACCTATTAAAGATATGTCTCCAGCTTCAACTTGTGGGAGAAACGCGTCCTGCTGCGATTTGTTAAATCTGTGAATTTCATCAACAAAGAGGAGGGTGCGCCGGCCGAGATGTTTTCGTTTGTCTATTGCTTCGGCCATGACGGTTTTGATTTCTTTAATGCCAGATAGGACAGCACTAAAGGAAATGAAATGTGACTGGGTTACGGTGGCGATTAGACGTGCGACCGTAGTTTTACCTGTTCCAGGTGGTCCCCAAAGAATAATTGACTGCAGGCTATCTTGTTCGATTGCTTGGCGTAGCCCCCCCCCAGGCCCTAAGAGTTCCAACTGACCTACAAAATCATCAAAAGTGCTGGGTCTCATGCGATCAGCAAGAGGATTTTTAACAAGTGAGGAGGAATTATTGTCATCACCAAATAGCTGTCCTCTTGTAGAACTCACAGTATTTTTCCTTAACGTATCATTTTTTTGAAAGCAATCTTTGCCGATATGCTTCGTACACAATAACAGCTGTCGCGACTGCTGCGTTAAGCGAATTCACTTTTGGTTTCATAGGAATAGAGATTTTCTGGTTTGACTCTGCGATCAATGTATCTGGTAATCCCGAGGTTTCTCCTCCAATTAGAATTAGACATGGTGTTCTTAAATCTATGTCATATATTGAACGGCCGTCATGGGGGACGGCGCAAAATATAGGAACGTTTTTTGTTTTTGCAATTGCCATTGCTCTTTTTGGGTCCTCTATGGCAGCTATCGGAAGTCTAAAAGTACTCCCCATGCCTCCGCGTAGTGCTTTCCATCCAAATGGATCTGCCGAATCAGAACTTATGATAACTCCTGAGGCTCCACCACCGTCTGCTGCTCGAATAATTGCGCCAACATTACCGGCATCTTGGACCTTGATGGGTAACAAGACAGGTCCAGAGTTCTTAAAAACATGTTCAACTCGGATGGATTTGAATTGTCCGAGAGCGATCGATCCAGAGGGTGATTTGGTCGGACTCATAGCGGATAATACTGGTGCAGAAACTGAAAATATTTCTGTGCCAGTGCTTTTTAGCTGTTCAAGAATTCTTTGCAGACGTTCATCTGCTTTTTGTAATACCGAGATTGAAAACACAGCCGTTTCAATGCGTATGCCTGACTGCAAGGCGTCATCGATAAGACGCGATCCTTCAAGTAGAAGATGTCGCCTGTTTATCTTGTCAGATTTGGCGGCAGATCTGAACGCGGTCACGATTGGATTTCGTCGACTGGTGATTCTTTTCACGGGGAGGCAGAGCATACCAGATATGCTAGTCTGAGTAATAGAGTACCGTATGGGAAGTTGTAATGTTTACTGAGGAAGGTTGAAAAGATTATGAAAGCTGAGCTACTGAAGCGGTTTGGGGATGAGATACAGACTCTCGATCATGAGCTGAAACATGAATTGCCAAAGGAGATTCAAAAGGCCCGTGAGCTTGGAGATTTGAGGGAGAACGCGGAATATCAGGCCGCAAAAGAGAGACAACGTTTTGTTGAAGCACGAATTAGTATGCTTCAGGCTCGTGTTTCTGAGATTTCCTTGATGAATCTTGACAAGTTGCCCCGTGACCGCGCAGGCTTTGGTTCGACTGTGCACCTAATGAAACCGGAAGGTGAAAAGGTTGTCTATCAACTTGTTATGGCAGAGGATGCGGATCCTGACCGGGGCTGGATTTCAACGGCATCTCCTATAGGACGTGCTCTCGTTGGTAAAGAGGTTGGGGACGAAGTGAAGGTTCCGACCCCGAATGGGGTTCGTGAATTTGAAATTATTAAGTTGGCTACTATTCACGACGCATAGGATTAGAACAATTTCTCAAAATCCGGGCACACCGATTCGGTATTCACCAGAGCTCAGGACAGCGCTCGTATTTACGGGAACTGGAACCTTCGGAGCCTACCATGCCGGAGTAATCAAGGCGGTACAAGAGGCTGGAGTAAAAATAGATCTCGTTGCCGGCCGAGGGATCGGAGCGCTTAGTGCGATGTTTGCAGCGATTGACGGTGGCGAACATCTTTGGAATAAATCGTATGGATGGCCGTCTTCACTGGTTTCTAGATTGTATCAATGGCGATGGACTTTGAGAGTGTCCACATGGATATTGAGTGTTGTTTTTCTAGCGATTCTGTTTCCCTTAGCTGTTTTGTGCGGAGGAATTTTAGTATTTCCGTTGGGGTTTTTGTTAAGGCTTAGCGGTTTTGAAGTCGGAGCGGAAATGGCTAGTTGGTACACGCAAATTGTAGAACTTATATTTCAACCTCACATACTCCCTCTCTATCTTCCACGATTTGTGACCAGCGTTCTATTGCTTTTGTTGATTACGCTCGCGGTAGGAGTGTTTGTACGTTCAGTGAAGAGCCGATTACATAGAAGAGGGAGAGGTTCTTTTTGGTGGAATTTTTTTGGTGGACCGCTAAGTATATCGCGCATTAGTGATTGGGCGTCAGACAGTCTATGGAGACGCATGCGGGGAGCGGCGAAAATAGGTCGTCCAAATAATAAGGATTTAAGTGAGCGCTACGCTCACTTATTGATTGACAACTTGGGTCAACCTGGTTATCGAGATTTGATAATGCTTGTGCATGATATTGACGGGAGACGGGATCTTGTATCCGCCCTTTTGTCTGAAAAAGATCGCCGCTATTTCTTTTCTAGGAGTCCTAATGACGAAAGTCGAGATCGGCATTTAGAAACAATAGACCTGGCGGGAGCAGGTTGTCGGCACGTTGTTGATATTATGATGGCAGCCTTGGGTGTGCCTTTAGCAACGAAGGCTCATCTGATTAGTTTTTCAAAAGAGAGTGCATGGAATGGTGAAATCCATCGGCTCGCCGATCGTCCGGAGTCTACGAGTAGATTATTAGAAGAGGTCGCTCATGCTGGAGCCGAGCAGGTTATTCTCGTCACGGCGGCGGCCGAAATACCAGGTCCACATAACCTAAATGCAGAACGACGTGATGCACGCGGTAAAGTAAGTGAATATCTGACTTCTCTTGAATCTGCGTCTGTGAGAGATGCTTTAGTGTCATGTGCTGGTTATTTCCAGGGAGTGTTTCAAGTCCGTCCTTCCCATAACCCATTAGGAATGTTTGATTTTGACGGTTGTTATGATGAGAGCTCTGACCGCAATTATTCTCTTAATGAACTGGTTGATCGAGGATATGAAGATGCGCGAAGACAGTTCGTTGATTCAGTCGTAGGTGCTAGTGGTGAATGGATAGATTCAGAGAACCGCCGGTAGACTGTTGTTTTTTTGATGGTTTAAAAAAAACTGTTTGAGAGTGCTGAGAATGAAAAAACATATTTCTTGTATTGCATTGTTTTTGTTCGTTCTAAGTTGCGAGTTTCTTTTTGCTCAAGAGGCTGTTTTTGAAAGTCGTGTTGATCTAGTCAGAATTGGTATTTCAGTCGAGGATGAGGATGGTTCGCCTGTAACGGATCTAAGAAGAGAGGACTTCAGGGTCTTTGAAAATGATGAGCCTCAGGTTGTCCGGTATTTTTCAAATAATATTGCTGCTGATATAACGACGATACCCTTTCACCTTGGTTTGCTTTTTGACACTAGCGGAAGTATGGAGAGAGAAGGTAGATTCGCAAAGACGGCCGCGATAAAATTTTTTAATACCGTTACTTATGCCGAGGATATCACTCTAGTTGATTTTGATAGTGAAGTTCGGGTTGGGAGATACAGCCAGGCTGATTTTCCTAGGCTGGTAGAGAGAATTAGACGTAGTCAGTCGAATGGAGACACAGCTCTATATGACGCCTTAGGTGTTTACTTAGACGGTGCCTTTTCACAAGATGGTCGTAAGGTATTACTTCTATATACGGACGGTGCCGATACGAGAAGCCGAACTAAATTTTCAGAGGCTCTCGATCTGATCCGAGCATCGGATGTGACTATTTACGCAATTGGCTTTCAGAAATATTTGCGTAGTAGTCAGAGGACACTTCAACGAATGAGGCTTGAACAGCTGGTAGATTTAACGGGAGGTCGGTCTTATTTCCCAAACGATATCGATGATCTTGAAGAGATTTACGAAAGAATATCTGATGAGCTTGATGCGCGATATTCGCTTGGCTATGAGTCGAATAATTCTGCTACTGATGGAACGTGGAGAGATGTAACGGTTAAGATTGTAGGTTCGCGTAGAGAACTTGAGCGGCTTCGTGTGAAAAGTCGAAAGGGTTATTATGCTCCATTTATTGAACCCTAATAAATTTGAAGGAATCTGTCCTGGATTCAACTGACAACAAATTTTCAATCGTCACTGATTATAAGCTCGAGGGAGATCAAGAGAACGCTATCAGTGAACTTAGCTCTGGCCTTAGTTTAGGGACGAAACACCAGGTCTTGTTGGGTGTTACGGGTTCTGGTAAGACCTTTACCATGGCTCATGTTATCGCGAAACTGAATAGGCCAAGTCTGGTTATAGTCCATAACAAAACGTTGGCGGCGCAACTGTACCAGGAATTCCGACGACTTTTTCCGAATAATGCAGTTGAGTATTTTGTTAGTTATTACGATTATTATCAACCCGAGGCTTATGTTCCTGCAACGGATTCGTATATCGAAAAAGAGGCAACTATTAATGATGAGATAGACCGGATGCGTCTTTCTGCGACGCGGTCTCTTTTTGAGAGACGTGACGTGATTATAGTTGCCAGCGTTTCTTGTATTTATGGTCTTGGATCTCCCGAGGCATATTATGGGATGTTACTTCCACTTGAACGAGGGCAGCTGGTAGATCGTGAATGGATTTTACGTAAATTAGTCGAAATTCAGTATGAGCGTAATGATCACGAATTCACCCGAGGTGTTTTTCGAGTTAGGGGAGATAGCATTGAAGTTTACCCATCTTATGATCAAAAGGGAATCAGGATTGATTTGTTCGGTGAGGAGGTAGATGAATTAGCAAGTTTTGATCCCGTAACTGGAAAAACTCTTAGTCGACATGACCGTCTTGCGGTATATCCAAAATCCCATTTTGTTGCGCCACGAGAGCGGACTCATCAGGCGGTGGATAGTATCAAGGAGGAACTCACAAATTGGCGAAGTGTTTTGGAACGTGAGGGCAAAGTAGCTGAGGCTGAAAGATTGCACCAGCGGACAATGTTCGATCTTGAAATGATCAGAGAAATTGGATATTGCCATGGGATCGAAAACTATTCGCGGCATATCTCTGCAAGAAAGTCCGGCGAACCACCACCCACTTTACTTGATTATTTACCGGACGATGCACTTACTATTATTGATGAAAGCCACCAAACGATTCCTCAAATAAGAGCTATGTATCATGGTGATCGCTCTCGGAAAGAAGTACTCATTCAGCACGGATTTCGACTGCCGTCTGCATTGGATAATCGTCCCTTGAGTTTTGACGAATGGAAATCACGAGTTGGACAAACTGTTTTTGTTTCTGCAACCCCAGGCGGTTTTGAATTGGAGGCGAGTGGTGGCGTGGTGGTTGAACAGATTATCAGGCCAACTGGTTTGGTAGATCCTGAGGTTGAAATTCGTCCAGTTAAAGGACAGATTGATGATTTACTTCATGAAATTCGGGTTCGGGCAACCAGGAGTGAAAGAGTCTTAGTGACGACTTTGACTAAGCGGATGGCCGAAGATTTAACCCAGTATTATCAGGAACTTGGTGTAAAGGTGCGCTATTTACATTCAGATATTGACACACTTGAACGAGTCGAAATTTTGCGAGACCTTCGTCGTGGAGCCTTCGATGTACTTGTAGGAATTAATTTACTAAGAGAAGGTTTGGATCTGCCAGAAGTGTCATTGGTAGCAATTCTTGATGCAGATAAAGAAGGTTTTCTTCGTTCAACAGGATCGCTAATACAGACTTCTGGGAGAGCTGCAAGAAACGTGAATGGCCGTGTGATCATGTATGCTGACAAGATGACTCGGTCGATGGAAAGTGCTCTTAGTGAGATGGAGAGACGTCGACAGCTTCAGCAAAAGTACAATGAAGAAAACGGTATAACGCCGAAGTCTATTGTTAAAGAGATTGGCGGCGTGTTGTCTAGCATTTACGAGCAGGACTATGTAACTATTCCTGCCGAAGCAAACAAACAGGAGAGTTTTAAAAATCTTTCTGAGATGAATGAATATTTAGATAAACTTGACGGGGAGATGCGTGAGGCTGCAGGTAATCTTGATTTTGAACTTGCGGCTAATCTTAGGGATAGGATACAAATGCTCAGAGAGAGGAACCTTGGTCTAACTGAGTGAGATCTGTGGTTTGTTGGGCAAGGTTGAGATACAAAAGATAATATTTTGAATTTGGTGTGTGATCACGGAGGTCGTTATGTCAAAAGAAAATGAAGGTCATGCGACGGTTATTTTAGTCGCTTTCGCCTTAGGAGCTATTGCTGGTGCAGCATCAGCACTTTTGATGGCTCCGGGTTCTGGTTCTGAGACGCGTCGAGCTCTGAACGAGAAGGCACAAGAAGGTCTTGAGAAGGCGGATGTGGCAGCCAAGCAAGGCCGTGAGTTTGTGCGTCGCCAGCGCGAGCAGCTTACTACAGCTGTGGAGCGAGGCAGAGAAGCTTATCAGCGAGTCCGTGACGGAAAAGTCGATGCTACTGAGGGTGAAATATAATGGAAATCCCAATTATTTTTATGCTGGCTATTACGCTATCTGTTGTTGTGATGGCTGCTGTACAGGTTGCGGCAGTCGTCTATGGTGTCAGATTGGTAAAGCGTGTCAATCGGATGGTTGATCAGATCGAAAAGGAGATAAAGCCGGCTCTTGATCGTGTAAATGATGCAACTGGTGACGTTACGAGGGCCACTTCTCTAGCCGTTGCTCAGTTGGAACGGGTCGATCAACTGTTTGGACAGTTGACCGAGAGAGTTGAACACCTGATGACTGTTGGTCAAGATGCAGTAGTTGAGCCCTTAAGGAAGGGTGTTGCTGTATTGGCTGGCTTAAAAGCGGCAGTTACTGCTCTTCGAGATGTGTCGAATCGAATGAATACACAGACAGAAGATTCTGTAGGCGAAGATCAGGAAGCTCTATTTATTGGTTGAACATAAATCCATATGACGGTTTTTGCTTTCTGTTCAAGGTTAATAAGCGATTCGATGGACTGCGGATTAGAAACTAAATCTTGGTAACCGCAATAGACTTACAGTAAACTGAAAACTGGGCACGGGCGCTTGGCTCAGTGGTAGAGCATCGCCTTCACACGGCGGGGGTCAGTGGTTCGAATCCACTAGCGCCCACCATCCATCCACTTCTATAAACCCTGTTTTATAAGGACTTTAGTAGTTTCCAAAACTATTCTTATATAGCGATTTATGGTTCCTCCATTTAGATTTTTGATACGATCAGACTCAAACAGTATGCATTCTACAGGAGAAAGATGACAGGTCCGATATCGACTGTTTTGCAAGGTTCCAGCGAAAAAACAATTAAGAGACAATGTCTTTCAGAGTTTGAAAAGAAGGTTCTCTGGTTAAGTGTCTGGATGATTCATAATGCGAATCGTGTGCGACCAAACCGTGATGGGTTGAAGGTCGGTGGGCATCAGGCATCCTGCGCCTCGATGGTCACGCTCATGACAGCATTGTATTTTGAAGCCCTTCGCCCTGAGGACAGGGTTGCGGTAAAGCCTCACGGTAGTCCCGTTTATCACGCCATCCAATACTTGCTGGGCAACCAGACGCAGGATCAACTCGAAAAATTTAGAGCGTTTGGTGGTGCTCAGTCATATCCCTCACGAACTAAGGATGTCGATGATGTCGATATTTCAACTGGCTCGGTTGGAATGGGTGTTGGGATGACAAGTTTTGCAGCTTTGGTTCAAGAGTATGTGAGGCAACATCATTTTGTTGACGCCGATCAGCCTCCGGGCCGGATGATTGCGGTTGCAGGTGATGCAGAATTTGATGAAGGAAACGTGTTTGAAGCTTTGCTTGAGGGTTGGAAGCATCATGTTACAAATTTATGGTGGATCATCGATTACAACCGCCAGAGTCTAGATGCATTTGTTGCAGACAGATTCTTTCGTCGTCTCGATACTGTTTTCGAAACAATGGAATGGCGGGTTGTGACCCTTAAATATGGGAAGTTACTACATCAGGCATTTGCGCGACGAGGTGGAGATGCACTCCAAGAATGGATCGACGGGTGTCCCAATTCGGAGTACTCGGCCTTGGCCTATCAAGGTGGTTCGGCATGGCGTGATCGACTTGTACTAGATTTAGGCGACACTTCAGGTATAAGTGAACTGCTCGACGAGCACGATGACCCAGACCTAAGTCGTTTAATGACCAATCTTGGCGGACATGATCTGGATGTCATGTTAGAAGCATTTGATGATTTAAAAAATGATCCGACGCCAGCTTGTTTTATCGCTTATACGATCAAAGGTTACGGTCTTCCATTACAGGGACACAAAGACAATCATGCCGGACTCATGACAACTGATCAGATTGACATTTTGAGGACTCAGATGGGAATAGAGGTTGGTGAAGAGTGGCATCCATTTTCTGGGTTGTCCGGTTCAGATCAGGATCTCAGCTTGTTTCTTGAGGATGTTCCTTTTAATCAAAAAGTGCAGCGTCGTCATCCGAGTTCGTCTGTGCCTGTTCCTGAACGTCTAGAGACTCCACTTGGGGATCGTCTCTCTACACAGAAAGGTTTTGGGCGTCTTCTTTCTGACATTGCCAGACAGCATTCTGAGTTGGCCGACCGAATCGTTACGACATCTCCTGATGTGACGGTTTCAACGAACCTTGGAACTTGGGTCAATAAGCGGGGAGTCTTCTCTCGTTTAGAGCGTTCTGATGCATTTAACTCTCGAGACCAAAGAGACCGCCCGATGTCATTGCAGGATTGGTCGATGGATACGAGTGGACAACACCTGGAATTAGGTATTGCTGAAAATAATCTTTTCTTACTGTTGGCTGCACTCGGTCTAAGTGGTTCTTTGTTTGGTGCGCGACTCTTGCCGATAGGCACGCTATACGATCCATTTATCAGTCGGGGTCTTGATGCACTCAATTATGCTTGTTATCAGGACGCAAGGTTTATTTTGGTGGCTACGCCTTCTGGAGTGACACTCGCGCCAGAAGGTGGCGCGCATCAATCTGTTATTACACCACTCATCGGGATTGGCCAGCCCGGACTCACAGCATTTGAACCAGCATATGTTGACGAGCTCACAGCAATTCTTCGCTGGAGTTTTAGTCATATCCAATCCGATGACGGGGGAGCTGTCTATTTGCGGTTGTCTACGCGTCCCCTGGATCAACCTCAACGAAACATTGACGAAGATCTTGAGAGACAGATAGTTGAAGGTGGCTATTGGATGGTGCGTCCTGATTCTGATACGGACCTTGCAATTGTCGTATCTGGTCCGGTTGTTGCTGAAGCGAGGGAGGCGCATAACGAAATAATAAAAAAACATCCTGGTGCTGGATTACTAGTGGTGACTTCGCCGGGCCAGCTCTACAATGCGTGGGCTCAGCGATCGTCTGACAATGTTTCTGGTTACTCTTCTCATATATCGAGACTACTTAGTCCTTTGTCTTCGACTGCGAGACTTGTGACCGTTCTTGATGGTCATCCTGGTGCTTTGTCTTGGTTGGGTTCGGTCAGAGGTCATAGGGTAGTGCCTTTGGGTGTCGACCGTTTTGGTCAATCAGGGGATATCCCAGACCTGTACCGGGCCTACGAGCTTGATGTTGAGGCTATTGTGGGTGCTGTGTCAGATTCATGAGTAGACAGTGCGGCGATGTAAGGTAGGTTGCGATAAAATTGTGCATAATCTAGTCCGTAACCAACAACGAAGACATTTTCAACTGAAAAACCAACGTAACTAACATTTGTAAACTTTCGGCGCTTTATTTTTTTATCGAGCAGACACACGGTATGTAGTTCTTTTGGTCTTTGTTTTAAAATTAATTCACGCAAGGTATTAAGCGTTTCTCCAGTATCCACTATATCTTCAACTAATAGAACATACTTTCCACTAAGGCTTTCATCCGTTCTTTCATAAATATGAGGCTGACCAGGGGTCGTGTCATTTTCATAGCTTGAGCACCTAACAAAATCTATTGTGACCGATCTTGAAAAAGCTCTTGCTAAATCAGCAAGAAATATAAATCCTCCTTTTAGCACACCAATTAGATGGATGGGCAGGTTTGGATCTATTGTGTTTTCTATTTCGTTCGCTAATTCAGTGACACGTTTCTGAATTTGTTTTTCAGAAAACAACATCGTCAAATTGTTATGCGATGGTTTGATTGTAGGCATGGTGAATTGAATAAGGGTAATTCTCGAACCTTAAATGTTTTTGTCTATTAGACTCCGTCTCCAGACTCGCCGACATCTCCTGCAGTCGAAATGTGAGTCTGAGATTTTTTTGGTGTCGGCTTCTCAGCTTTAAGTGCGGCAAGGCGCTTAAGTTCTTCCTCGTCGAATTCTTTTGTCAGAAGAGGCCCGCTCGCTTCACCGAAATAAATGGATGTGTGGGGAAATGGAATCTCTATTCCTTTTGCGTCAAAGGCTTTCTTGATGCGGCGGCGAAGTTCTCTACCGATCATCCACTGTTTTAGAGGGAGCGTTTTGATTCTTATTTTGATATTTACTGCGGAATCAGCAAAATCATTGACACCTAAGATTTCGAGGGGAGCTAAAATATGGGTTCCGAAACTATCATCACTTTGGAGATCGTTCCCGACTTCTTCTAATACGTGGGCAACGTGGTCGGTATCTTCTTTATAGGCGACTCCAACGTCCATTACATAGAACGAAAATTCTTTTGTCATATTTGATAAGGTTGTGATTGACCCGTTTGGGATCACATGTACTGTTCCTGAAAGATCACGCAATACGATCGTCCTAAGTTTGACTGATTCTACTAGGCCAGAAGTGTTATCCACACTGACAACATCACCCACATGAATTTGGTCCTCAAGGATTAGAAAAAATCCTGAGATTACATCTCGAACTAGATTCTGAGCACCAAATCCAATGGCAAGACCACCGATACCTGCAGCTGTTAGAAGGGGGGCGATGTTAACACCGACTTCCTGAAGAATCATTAGGGCTGCTGCACTTACGACAATGACGTTAACTGCATTTTTGATCAGGCCTCCAATTGTCTGTAGGCGTTGACTGAATTCATCCTTCTCGGCGCTGTCTTTCGTGCGTTCTGTTACAACTCTTTCGAAATGAGAAACACTTAGTGAAGCCATTCGTATGGAGAAATAAGCTAGGATGGCGATAAGCGCAACACGGAGACTGCCTTCAAATAACCAAGCGGTAGCTTCATCCAGAGGAATTCCGTAAGACAACTGGACACCAAGAGCTTCAAGGACAGGAGGTCCTACAAGTATCAAGGTTATAAAAAATATGATCGCCCGCATTATCTGAATGGGGCGCCTTTGAATAGGATCTCGAAAGGATGTGTCGGTATCGTTTCCAGAAACGGCTAGTAAGACAATTCTGATGGTTCGAGCAGCTATTTGGGCTACAAGAAACCCGATCAATAGTGAAAATCCTAGGCCGACGGAAACATCTTGCCAGTTGATTGTGTCCACAGGTTTGCCTCAATTGTTAGTGATAGGCGCAATGTCGGTTTCGATAAATCCATTGTTGGGTGTCCATTGCACTCTGGTCGATGCTAGCGGGTTGTTAGGTTCTCGAAAATAGACCAAAATTTCTGCATAATATTTTGAAAGTGGGTCAATGATTTCACGAGCGATCTGTTTGACTTCATCTAAACGGTGCGTGTCGATATTGACAACAAGAACTTTTTGTACTGACAAGTAGTCAATTACTTGCCAACCAAGACCACGCATCGACGGGTGTCTCGGCCTGACGCCATCTTCAGGGGGAGCAGGAGGCTGAGGGCCCATCAATGACCAGTTACCTGGGGGGTGGGTCGGTGGCAAACTTTTTATGGAGATTTGGTTGACATAAAACCAGACGAAGCCAATAAGAAGAGTGCACAAAGTTATTCCAAGAAATTGCATTGAAATAGGCCTGGTCAAGTGAAGTTTCATGGTTGCCTAGAGCTTGATGATGGTATGCTCTAACAAAGAATACAACGGACTGCTCGTTTTGAAGCGAGGCAGTGCACAAAGTTAGCTAGATTATTTATTGGAGGACGTCATTATGATTGATTGCTGTGATGTTTCTCAGATAAAGGGAGGCTATCAATGAGTAGGTTTATCGCAGCCTGCGCACTAATGTTCTTTACTTTTTGTGGTTTAGAAATGTCCGCACAAGAATTATCTGCAGGTGACAAGGCCCCGCCATTTGAGCTTCCCGGTAGTGACGGCCGAACTCACCGTTTGGGTGATTACGAGGGGAAAACAGTAGTGCTGGCATGGTTTCCCAAAGCGTTTACTGGAGGGTGAACGGCCGAATGTAAATCTTTGCGGGACAGCAAAGACCAACTCAGCCAGTTTGATATCGCTTATTTTATGATCAGTGTGGACGATCCACAGACTAATAAAGAATTTGCAGAATCTCTAGATGCGGACTTTCCATTACTCAGCAATCCGTCAGGCGATGTGGCGCGCGCGTACGGTGTGGTGACGCCAGAAAGAGCCTTCCCGTTCCGATGGACTTTTATTATAGGGCCAACCGGAAAAATATTGAGAGTTGACAGGGAAGTAAACGCCTCAACGGCTGGTCTTGATCTAGTCTCCCATCTGACTGACTTGGGAGTAGATTAGAAAACTTAGAGATAAGAAGTTATTCGTCTTTTGGTGTTTCTTGAGGCTTGTTTTGGACTTCGTCTTTGAAGCCACTGATGGCTTGACCTAAGCCCCTGCCAAGTCCGGATAGACGATTGGCACCGAATATAAAAAATATTATTAAGAAAACTATTATAAGTTCAGGTAGTCCGAGAGGACCTAACAGAGCGAATAGGGCAGAAGTCATATATGGCACCTTCTTTCTGATACTCAGGATAACACGGTTAGCAATGATATTTTCTTATCAGACCAAATGTAGAAAAAAATACTTACAGTAATCAATATAGTGCCTTTTCGATTACTCGCTTAAATTATGTTTCGTGACGCATTTTTTTAATTTTCTCCTGTTCGGATGTTATGACTGCCTTATCCACTTCATCGGTTCCATCGAGTCAAGAAGATCAACGTTTTGATGCGGTAAGGCGGATGGTAGGTTTGACACTTGGGCCAGTGCTCTTTGGCTTGGTTCTTGTTCTTCCGCTGGATAGTCTTTCTCCTGCTGCTCATCGGTTGGCGGCCATAGTAGTACTGGTTATTACCTTTTGGGTTACGGAGGCCTTACCCCTAGCCGTAACGGCTTTATTGGGTCCCACACTTGCTGTGGTGTTTCAGGTTGCCCCTGTTCGGGCCGCTTTCGCACCGATGGCGAGTCCAACTGTTTTTTTGTTCCTTGGCAGTTTTATCCTCGCGCAAGCTTTGTTTGTGCACCGTGTGAACGAACGCATTGCTTACAACGTGCTTTCTTTGAAAATTATAGGTGCTCGTCCAGGAAGAATCCTATTTGCTTACGGAGCCTTGGCCGCATTTCTGTCTGCGTGGATGAGTAATACGGCAACTGCGGCGATGCTCGTACCTATAGGGTTGTCATTGATTGCATTTATGGAATCAGAGGGTAAAGTTCCTCGCTCCTATGGAACAGTCATGATGTTAATGACGGCCTATGGATGTTCGCGAGGAGGGATGGCCACTCCCGTAGGCACTCCTCCAAATTTGATAACGCTTGCGATGCTTCGAGATTTATTGGATATCAGAATTTCTTTTGTTGAGTGGATGTTTTTGGCCGTTCCAGTAAGTTTAATTCTGATTGGTATCGCGTTTGTCTACTTAAATTGGATTGGTAAAACAGCGGTAAAAGAGATTCCTGGGGCTTCTGACGTCATTGCCGAGCGAAAAAAAAGCCTTGGTCGATTAAAAAAAGGTGAACGGAACGCCTTAATTGCTTTTGGGGTGACGGTGTTTTTGTGGGTTGGGCCAGGATTGTTGCCTTTATTCCTTGGTCGTGATCATTCGCTTACTCAGTCAGTTCTTGCGACGATGCCGGAGTCAGTCGCGGCACTGGTTGGAGCTATATTGCTTTTTCTTTTGCCAATCAGCAAGACGGAAAGGGCGACCATTACTTGGAAACAGGCATCGCAAATCGATTGGGGCACGATTTTGCTGTTTGGTGGAGGATTATCTCTTGGTTCGCTGGCCGCATCTACAGGGTTGGCTCTTGCGGTTGGTGAAGGTATTACCGGTTTTCTTCCTACTGACTCAGTTATTCCGCTTACATTTGCTGGGGCTTTGTTTACAGTGGTGTTGTCAGAGGCGATGTCAAACACAGCAGCTGCAAACATTGCTATTCCTATAATTATATCGATAGCTCAAGCATCTGGCATTGATCCGGTAGTTCCTGCCCTGTCGGCCGGGCTTGCTGCGTCCTGTGCGGTGGTGCTGCCCGTTTCTTCTCCACCGAATGCGATTGTCTATTCGTCGGGACGAGTCGGAATCAGTCAAATGATTAAGTATGGCTTGTTAATGGATCTTGTAGCAGTGACTATTGTTCCTGCTCTTGTACTTGTTCTTTGGCAAGGTTAGTCTTTTTAGAATATGCTGCTCAAAAGTGACAGTTTTATGATTTATTTTTTTGAATGACAAGTTACCTGAACTAGATTTTTCCCATTGCGGGGGTGACGTTGCGGTTTCTGTTGCGATTACCGTTGGTGCGTGCACTTTATCAGCGTCAGTTGTTGTTTCCTGCTGTCGTTATTCTGCTGGCTATTATCGTGTTGGTGATGGGTGCGCTTGAGCGGAATAGGGTGCAACCCAATTCCACCGCTGCATCTATTCCTGATCCTGTTCCTATGGAGGTATCGCGTCCAGTCGTACGGGCTGATCTTGAGAAGACCCCTCTGACCTATTTTTCAGATTATTGGGTTCAACTGGCTGAACGGACCAGTTCATTTTTCAGAAGAGTAGGTTCGGATCAAACGCCGGCGTTAATTATTGGACCAAAGCGTCTACTAACCACAATGGAACCGGCTCTTGAGGTGATTTCATCGCGAAGGCGGGCTGAGTTGCTCGGAGAACTACCTCTTTTGGATGAAGTGACTGGGATGGCTCCTTCATTGTCTGATTCATATTCTTATCAACTCAACAGGTGGAATAGAGATCTTGGTTTAGCCATTTTCGACATTGCAGGAACTGCTCAACTTCCATTTACATTAAGTGATCCTGGATCGATGCCGTCAGGCTCTTATGTGGCTGGAGTAAGCTTAAACCCAGATGGTGAGACGGTTATAACTCCAGGTTTTCTTGTGCAATCAGGTGGCGAGGTTCCCGGAGGATTATTGGTTTCGATGGATTTTTCAGACGATCATTTGATCACTGCTCTCGTAGATTTGGATGGAGCTTTGTTGGGAGTCTCGTATCTAAGTTCTTCGGGCAGAAGAATTATTAGTTCTACAGAGATGCTTGTCCTTTTCGATGGATCGGAGGAACGAGATCAGTGTCGTAGCATCGAAGTGACTGATCTGGTTCCGTCTGTAAAAGATTTACTAGTACTTGAGGAAGGTGTGCTAATTGAGTACGTGCATGAGGGTGCATTTGTCGAAGCCCCTTATTTGTCTGGAGGCGATGTGCTTCTAGAGTGGGGAGGAGAGCGAATTACTTCTGCGGTTCAGTTTCGAGGTTTATATGATTTGCAGGAGTCCGGTACCGTCGTACCCTTTCGCATACTGAGAAATAGACGTCGCAGTAATGGTGAAATGGTAATGCCAGATTTACAGTGCGAACCGAACGATTCGTCGCCTTTCCGGCTTAGGCAGTTCGGTTTTGTCGTGCAGTGGAGGTCAAAGGTTTCTGAAGGCTCTGTAGAAGAAGGCGTAGTGTCAGGTTGGCAGGTTGTGGCTGTAGGGTCAGGAAGCACGGCGGCTAGTGCTGGTATTGAGGAAGGTGATTGGATTGTATCTATAAGAGGTGTTGTGTTGTCGTCATTTGAAGATGGAGAGGTCATTAGGCGGACAGCTGATGAAACAGAGCCGTTTATGGTTTCCCTGCGAAGTGGAAACAGATCGAAGTTGGTTGTACTGGATCCTCAAATGGAAGATGAAGTATCTCAGAATAATTAAAATATTCTTTTGTGCTCTGGTCTTGGGCGGTGATGTCTAATTCAATATTGTCAAGAATAGGAAATATTTTTTCGATTCTCGCTAAAAATAGCCGGCGAGTATTGTCGAAGCTGTCTGTCTTGCGCTGGACCAAAGTTTGGTTGCGCTCTTCGTTCCTTCCCTCTCAAAACTATCTCATTATTCTGGCTGTAGTAATCGGTGTGGTGACTGGTTTCGGTTCGGTAGGTTTTATTTTTGTTCTTGAGATGATGGCCAATTTTGCAAGAGGTCCAGTTGCTGGAATGTTGGAACGATTTGGACCCGCTCAACTTGTTCTTTTGCCAGCGTTGGGAGGATTAATTGTTGGTCCTATAGTGCACAGGTTTGCCCGTGAAGCTAAAGGCCATGGTGTTCCGGAGGTTATGACCGCTTTGGCTTTACACGGTGGGCGCATTAGAAAAAGAGTTGTGTCAGTTAAAGTTATAGCATCTTCATTGACAATTGGTTTTGGTGGCGCCGCCGGTCGTGAAGGGCCAATGGTGCAGATTGGTTCAGCCATTGGTTCAACGATAGGTCAGTGGACAAAATTGGAGCCTCATAATGTCAGGACGCTTGTCAGCTGTGGAGCTGCAGGAGGTATTGCGGCTACATTTAATGCTCCGATTGCGGCAGCTATTTTTTCTATGGAGGTTTTAATCGGGCGGATTCAAACCGATTTTTTGTTGGTTCTGTTAACTTCCCTCAGTTCGTGCATGGTGGCACGTTACTTTCTGGGTAATTTTCCAGCCTTTGTGGCTCCTACGTATGACCTTGTCAGTCCAGTGGAACTTCCGTTGTATTTCATTATGGGTGTATTGATCGGGCTCGCGGCATTCATTTATGTAAAGTCCTTGTACTGGGCTGAGGATGCTTTTGGCTCGTGGAAATTTCCAGAATATCTTAAGCCTGCTGTTGGAGGATTGCTCGTTGGCCTCTTTCTGAGATACTTCCCGGAGATATATGGCTCTGGGTTTCCAGCTATAGAGTCGGCTTTATGGGTGCGATTTTCCTGGGAATTGCTTCTTGGTCTTTTTGTAGTGGAGTTACTTGCTAATTGTGCCACTCTTGGTTCGGGTGGTTCAGGTGGTGTGTTCGCTCCCAGTCTTTACATGGGTGCTATGCTCGGCGGCGCATTCGGTTCCTTCGTTCATGCTGCTTTTCCAGAGGTGACTGCCGGTTCTGGCGCGTATGCAATGGTTGGGATGGCGGCTTTTTTTGCTGCAACCGCTAAAGCACCAACAACTTCGATCTTAATTCTGTTTGAAATGACCAACGATTATCGGATCATGCTCCCGCTAATGGCGGCAGTAGTTGGCAGTGTCTATATGTCTCACCGTTTGTCGCCGTTCAGTATATATACCCTCAAACTTCATAGGCGTGGCATAGCCGTTCCAGGTGGTATGGTGCCAGGTAACCCTAATGAAACTTTTGGACAGTTAGCTTCGTCCACTAAAAAAGCTGCGGGCACATAAACTGTATTCAAGCTGCTGTATTATTCTGCCGTAATAATTATGCTGTTCAGTGAGGCTTCGTCAGTCGGTAGTTCTGTTTCTCCCGCAGGCAAGTCGTTTCTGAAAAGGATATAGCTGACGATATCTGCATAACCTTGCGGGCTCAGACTCGCGGGGGCTCCTTGTGGCATGGTTGCTCTGATAGCAACAAACATATCGCCAACGGAAAGTTCACTCCAACGGAAATCGAAAGCTGCACCAGTCAGTGCTGGGGCTATGCCGTCACCTAACAAATCGGCGAGATGACAGGTGGCACATTCTTGCTCGTAGGCTATTTCGCCTCGTGTTGCTTGCTCTTTAGTGAAAACGCCATCGTTTACTGACTTGTTTTCTTGAGCGACTGCACTGGGCGCGAGACTAAAAAACAAAATAGTAAAACCAACCAAAGAGAATGTGAAAAGCAAAACCTTCGCGTTAGACTGGCAAGTGTTTTGAAGTGAACGTAGTTTTTTCATTGTTTCCTCGACGTCTTAGTGATGAAAGCGATTGAGCCATCTAAAATAGTAACTCTAATAACTATACCATTTGCCAAATATATGGGCAGGAGGTGGTCCAAGTCTGTAGACTTGCAGTGTCTCATTGTGTTTGTTCGGAAATAGTTATGCATGAATCGAAGTCTTCACCTCATTGCCAGCGTTGTCAGGATTTTATTGATGCTTTCGCTGATTACGCACTCTTACATGCGGTGAAGTTGTATCGGTTATCTGTAGATATTCCTACGAACATCCCAGTTCTTCCGTGTCTTGATCATGAAGCGATGCTTCATGAGGATATTGCCCCCCATGCAGCGATGTACATAGAGGATCGCAAGACGCATGGGTTACATGAAGTAGTTTATGTGCCTGATCGACGGCGCATCGAAATTGACGTAGTATCGACAACCGACGAGCATACGACCCAGTCTCACGACCAATTGCTCGAGTGGCTCGGTACCAATTTTTCAGATTGCGAGATCCGTATTAATGGTCCTTCATGGATTCGCGGTGATCGCCGTGTAGCAAGAGCCTGTCGTGCTCAGATTCCATTGAGGGATGTTCTAATTGGGAGTAACTTTGAGCAGTTAAAAGCTGCTCTTAATCGATTGAATACGGTAAGCGGCTTAATGGAAAAACAATCGCGAGTAGCTTCATGGAGTGTGCGTACTGTGACAGGGCCATTGATTGCCTTGGCTGGTTTTGTGTCGTACAACGTTTTGGGTTTGTTGATACAGCCAATTGGTGAAAGTGGAGTGCAGGGATTGAGGTATTTAGTGGTTGGTGGATTGGGTGCAATTTTTCTCTACCTTGGCCTTAAGGCTGTCCATCTTACGGAAATGGCAAACCGTGTTTGGAAAAGAGTGTCAGAATACAACTTGATTTTGGCTGAACGGCGCGGCATAAATAAAATTGACGGCTCTACGCCCAGTGTTCCCATGGTCCAAGAAATAAAAGAAAAATGATCGTATTTATTCCGTGAGAAGCGAGGCAGAGGTGGCAGCGTACACGTATGACTATGAATAGTGAGTATGTTAAGTAGATCGCAACTAGAACTGTTATAGCGCTGGCTACCAAGAACATTTGTAAGAAGGAATCGTGACTGAACCTCCCGAGCAAGACGCCAGTGATGATGCCGAGATAATAGAATTGGCCTAGTAATGAGTTTGGTATTCCAAATAATCTGGCTCGCCAAGTAAAAACAATTGCGCCACACGTTTCTTTTTCCATTCGACAGAAACGCGGCATCCAAGCGCTGTCATGGCGACACCAACCAAAACTAATACACGTAAAATACGTTGAGATTAATAGACCCAAGCTTGATAAAACGATCAGGGCTTCGTTCATTAGTACAGGTGCTCTTCTTTGTCATTGCTGAAAAAATGTTTTGTTGATTCCGCCAGTCAGACAGAAGCGTGTGGCACTTTTAATCTGGTGTCAGTCGATAAGTAAACTTAGTTGTTCCTTATGTTAAGAAGGTGAAGGTGAAGGTGATTTAACAGCAATAGCTCACCATAAATCAGGAAACAATCGCTCTCGACCTGGAGCGAGTTGCAAATGAAATGATTTAAGCGTGATATTTACAAAATTGTAATAACCGATTAGGCCCGTAAGATCCATGACTCCTTCATCGCCAAAAAGTTCATGAGCTCTCGAAAATGTCTCCGCGCTTACGTACTCTTCGCTGATAGCTTCGCGTGCGAAAGTGATAATTATTCGTTCTTTATCACCGAGTCCAGGAATACTCCCGGCGGCGTCGAGAGGTAGACGTTCTTTGACTAAATCAATGATCTCCGGTTCTAGCCCAGCTTCGATAGCAAGTGGTTCATGTGCTGTCCACTCATATTGACTTCGCACCTCACGAGCAGTGGCAAGAATGGCAAGTTCTGTGAGGCGTTGATCTTTTTCAGTGCCATAACGTAAGTAAGTACTTGCCGGAAATATGTGTTCAACCATATTTGGACTGTGAAGCCACATAGCCACAGGTCCCCAAAGACTATCTGCGTAACGACTGTCAGGGTGGCGGACCATGTCGTAGACACGTTGATCGTCTTCGTTCATTTGTTCGCGTTTAGGGAGCGGTAGTCTTGCCCACGAGTCTGTATGAATATCCGAAGGAATGTCAGATTCGACAACAATTGGGGACATGGGTTCTGATTTTGGTTCGGTCGTAGATGTTGCATTCGTTGAGTTGCCGGCGACACAGCTGGTAGACAATATTGCACTTGCTATTATTAAACTCATATATCGTTGCATGCCATTCTCCAAAATGTTGGAATGTTTCAGAAAAGATATAACCCTTTTTTTTTTAAGCTCCTAGAGTCGCGATGGTGCATCATAGTGATGTAACTGTCAAGGTCCACGAGTCGAACACTCGGCTGCAGGTGCAGAACCTACCTAAATGGCAGGTGGCTATTGTTGTGGCCAGCACGTGAGTGGGTGGACAAGGCCGAGATAGATGACCGATCCCAACTGTTACGTGAGGACTGAAATTATTATAGGCGGCTTGTTTCCGAAATTGTTTTACCCATTTTACGTCGGCTGGCCGAGGTGAAGGGCTGTTAGAAGAAAATGCTGAATGATCACCAAGTTCTGACTCTAGGTTTTTTAGTTTATCCATTAGTTGTGTATGTAATTCAATTAGTGATTCATTCGGCTCAATTTCGATAGTTGATGCCGTTTGCCCCCGTGTAACTTCTCCTGTACGTATGGAAATAGGACGAAAATTGTCTGCGATAGAGGTGATTACTTTTTGGCATTCGGAATAGTTTGTTGAAGTCACAAAAAATTGACTTAATGTGATGTGTGGAAGATTGTATTCATTGAACAGAAAACCATCTGGAGGCGGTGACAGCATGGAGTTGAGTCGAATTATTTGCCGTTGAAGAATCGGTGGTAATAATAGTGCAACGTCTAGGGCGTAGACGTTGGGTTCTTGGATCGGGTATAAAGTGTGTGGCATTTGTCGAAATTACAAGTGCACTTGAAACATCTTATTATGTTTTAGCTCTTAAATTGCTCCAATCTATCGAGTAATTTCTGATTTTCTTCGCTTGTGCCAACAGTAATACGGAGCTTATCCCTTAACATCTCTTCATCAAAGTACCGAACTAAGATGCCTTGTTGTTTAAGAGTTGTATAGATGGTCTTGGCATTCTCATGAGGTGGGCGAACTAAAAGAAAGTTTGCTTCGCTTGGCCAGACTAGAAAACCAATGTTTGTTAAAGCGGCAGACAATTCGTCGCGAGCGTTACAAATATCCCGCACGATTTTTTCTGTGTATGCTGTATCTTGAATAGCGACACTTCCTACTCGTGACGATACTGAATCGACATTGTAGCTGTCCTTAACCTTACTTAATCCAGAAATTACTTTGGGTTGAGCGACGGCAAAGCCCAATCGTAGTCCGGCAAGGGAGTGGCTTTTTGATAAAGTGCGAACGATTACTATATTGGTAAATTGATTTATGAGACTTAAGGCATTACTAGATGCGAATGCTGCATAAGCTTCATCAACTACAATCAATCCCGATGTGTTCGCGGCAACGCGGCCGATGGCCTCGTTAGAAATTCTATTTCCCGAGGGGCTGTTAGGGCTTGCGATGATTGTTAACGCAGCCTTGGCTTTAATGAGTTCTTCAACTGGCAATTCGTAAGATTCGTCGAAGGGAATAGGAATTACCGGAGCATTCTGAAGCTGAGCTAGGCTTTGATAAAGGCTGTAAGTCGGTTTGGGAAATGCTATTGAGCGGTCCGTGTCACCGACTGATCGGAATAATACGTTTAAGAGGTCATCGCTACCGTTTCCAACAAGAATCCATGTTGGATCTATGTTGAGGACAGATCCAACGCTTACGCGAAATTCATCGGCCAAAGGTCGTGGATAACGGCGTAGCTTTTTCCCATCAAAGTCTTTGAGTGCTGCTATCGCCAAGGGACTTGGAGGATAGGGATTTTCGTTAGTGTTGAGTTTGATCGTTTCTTTGTCTTGCGGTTGTTCGCCAGGTTCGTACCCATCGAGTGCGTCGATCAATGAACGGAAGTAGGACATATTTTCTTAGCATTATTGTAATGCGGCGGTGGTGTGTGCGCCGAAAAATTATGAGAACATGCTGAACCTGTTCCGAGTTAAGATTCGTCCATGTGAGGATAGCGGTAATTGCGGGGTGGAATAAAATTTTCCTTTGTTGTTCGAGGACTGACCCAGCGGATTAAGTTCAAATAGCTTCCTGCCTTGTCATTGGTTCCTGATGCTCTCGAGCCACCAAATGGTTGTTGACCAACAACGGCACCCGTGGGTTTGTCATTTATATAGAAGTTTCCAGAGGCGTGGCGCAACTTGTTGTAGGCTAGATTTATCGCTTTTCTATCAGTGCCGAACACTGCTCCAGTCAGTGCATATGGAGATGTTGTGTCACAGAGTTCCAGGGTTTGTTCGTACTCTGATTCTGGATAGACATAGAGAGTGAGTACGGGCCCGAACAACTCTGTTTCCATGGTGGTGTAACGTGGATTGTGAGCTTGAATTACTGTTGGTGAAATATAAAATCCTGTCTCTTTGTTGCAGTCTCCACCACAAATTACGTCTGCATCTGAATCGCGAGTTGCTGCGGTAATGTGTGATTCGAGTAATTCATAAGAGCTTTTATCAATCACGGCGCCCATAAAGTTTGTGAAGTCAGTCACGTCGCCATATTTGATATTGTTCACAGTTTCGCAAAATTGTTCCTTGATTTCTGACCACAGCGTATCTGGAATATAAGCTCGACTAGCAGCGCTACATTTTTGTCCCTGATATTCGTACGCGCCGCGTATGAGATTCGCCATAAGTTCCTGTGGGTCAGCCGATGCGTGTGCAAAGATAAAATCTTTCCCACCTGTTTCTCCAACAATACGAGGATAACTTTTGTAGTTATTTATATTGTTGCCAACCGTACGCCACATTCCTTGGAACACTTCTGTGCTTCCTGTAAAGTGCACTCCACCTAAGTCACTATGCTGCATTGCAGGATCTCCGATTGAGCCGCCGCTGCCTGGAATCATGTTGATTACACCATCAGGTAACCCGGCTTCTTGAAGTAACTGCATAAGCCAGTACGCGGAGTACACAGCAGTCGACGCAGGTTTCCAGACTACAGTGTTACCCATCATGGCAGGGCTAGTTGGGAGATTGCCAGCAATACTAGTGAAGTTGAATGGTGTTACGGCGAAAATAAAACCTTCAAGTGGTCGGTATTCTACGTAATTCCACACGCCTGGAGAACTTGCGGGTTGTTGTCCAAAAATGTCTGGCATAAAAAATGGATTAAAACGCCAGAAATCAATAAGTTCACAGGCAGCATCTATTTCTGCCTGCATCACTGTTTTGCTTTGGTTTAACATCGTTGCAGCATTGACTATCGCACGATATTTTCCAGCGAGTAGTTCAGCTGCCTTTATGAAAATACTTGCACGAGCCTCCCACGGCATGTTTGCCCATTCATTCTTGGCTTTAAGGGCGGACTCGATAGCTTGTTGAACCGTGTCGCTATTGCCTTTGTGGTAAGTGGCAATTGAGTGGGCGTGTTCATGGGGTAATATGCAATGTCCTAAATCACCTGTCTCAACATTCTTCCCATCGATGATAAGAGGAATTTCGATGGAATCATGGGAGAATTGCTCAAGTTGTTTCTTGAGAACAAGTTTGTCAGCAGAGCCCTCCGTGTACTGTTTAACCGGCTCGTTATAAGGTGTTGGAACTTCGACGCGAGTATTTATCATTGGTCTTAGTATATGCGTTTCGAGTGTCAGAAAGGTTCTCAGATGTCCTGAAATTCAGGTGTGAAAGGAAAAAAATTTTATGTTATTGTGGCATTCTTTAAAAACAAAGTTAAGGTATTTGCCCCGAGGTAGATATCTGACGTACCCTTTTGCAGTGAGGACTTGTCTATGAAGCCCGTATCATTCGTAGGATACAAACAAGTCTTTTTCATTGACGCCGAGGTAGCTCAGTCGGTAGAGCAATAGACTGAAAATCTATGTGTCGGCAGTTCGATTCTGCCCCTCGGCACCATTTTCACTAGTAAAACAGAAATATTTTTTGGATATTTTTGTGTGGATTTCTTGAAAAACTTAGGAACAAGCTAATTACATAATAAACCTGCTGAGTGAATTTTTAGCCGAGTAAGACTGTGGCCATGGCGAAATTAACTTGGATTGTCCTAGACTTCCGAGGTAGAGCGTGCGCCGTACTTAAAGTTAGTCGCGGCACAAGAAATCATCTTAGCAATCCTGGGTAATAGCCCACGCGTCTTCGTAAGATCGAAAATTCTTTTAAATAATAATTAAGCGTCCAATGTCAATGAACAAGGAAGAATTTGTTAATTGCGTTAAATCCTTTAACAAATTCGGAACGACCACGCGTCTCACAAATTTTAAGTGGCCTACCGCTACTAGCACAGGGATTACCGAAAAAGCGTTCAACGAGTACTGGACTAGTGCGCAACGACAGTCGCATAGCCTTCACGAGATATCCTACCGGGCCTGCTTCAAAGCCCAATTGCCTGAATTTTTCATCTCGCGCCTCTGCGATCCTGGAGACGCCGTTTATGACCCATTCATGGGGCGTGGCACCACACCATTGGAAGCGTATTTGCACGGGTGTAAACCTCTTGGAAACGATATCAATCCTCTAAGCGTTGCGTTACTGGCACCCCGACTCAATCCGCCGTCCCTTCAAGAAATAATTACGCGCTTAGCTACCATCGATCTCTCAGCGGCCGAGGAAAAATTTCCTCAACTTAAAGTGTTTTTTCACCCACAGACACTAACCCAGATTATTTCGCTCAAGGAATATCTATTACGGAGAGAACAATCTGGAGAACTTGACGGTGTTGACCAATGGATTAGGATGGTGGCGATCAACCGTCTTACAGGGCACTCTCCTGGTTTTTTCTCAGTCTATTCGTTGCCGCCTAATCAGGCGGTATCGATTGATGCGCAAGCGAAAATAAATCAGACGCGTAGGCAGAGCCCAGATGCAAAAGACATTGTTCCGAGAATAATTAACAGATCGAAGTCTCTGCTTAAAAACTGGTCAGAAACTCAGTTTAACAACCAAAACAACTCGTTAAGTCCGATGCTAGCTATTGGCCCTGCAGACAATGCGAAAGGAATTGAATCAAACTCCGCACAATTGGTCGTCACATCGCCACCATTTCTTGATGTCGTTGACTACCGAACTGACAACTGGATGAGATGCTGGTTTCTCGGAATTGATTCGTCCACGATTAAAATTAGTTCGTATAAAAATGCTGAAGAATGGCAAGATTTCATAGCCGAGGTTTTTGTAGATCTCTACCGCATAGTCAGGCCTGGTGGCTACGTTGCATTTGAGGTTGGAGAAGTTAGAAATGGGAAATTACTCTTGGAAGAACTCGTTCTTCCAGTTGGCGTCGAAGCGGGTTTTCAGCCTGTGATAATAATGATCAATGTTCAAGAGTTCACAAAGACAGCGAACACTTGGGGCGTCGATAATCAAAAAAATGGGACAAATACAAACAGAATCGTGGTATTTCAGAAAGGTCCATAAGAATTTTCCATGTCGTGTTTTATGCAGGAGCACTTTGATTTCTTGAATGATTTAGCCTTTAATTTCTGTCAGCTGGAGGTCTCGCATGAGTGATTCTCACGAATCGGTTACAAATGAGACTCGATTTAAAACTTCCATGGAAGCTTACGAAGAAGTGCGTCAGCGACTTAGTTTGGTGAGTTTTGAAAAGTTTGAGCGAGATGAAGTTACTCGGCGTTTTTCTGATTTAAATCTTCTACAGGACATGTATCTCTTGCTTCATAAGTGTCACATGTTGAAAATTCGAGGGAAAGAATCGAAATAGTAAATTTTCTTGATACTCGTTGGTTGTTCGGTTCCGTTGCCCTTTAAATAGTGTGAATGCGTGTTGTCGTCAAAAATACGGTTAAGCATTTTTGTGTCTTTCGATTTGATATTCTGGGTTGAATAATTTGTCGCTTTAAGACAAGGGAGAATTTCCGATGCGATTTTTGTCGCCAGTCGTTAAGAGTGGTCTTGTAGTAGTTCTTTTCATAATACCTTCAGTATTTCTGTTTGGTGAACAATCAAATGGGACATCAAACGCACGAGTCGATTATAGAGCGAGTCCAGAGTATGGAGTTGCAATAGTGCATGATGTGATGGTTCCTATGCGGGATGGTACAAAATTGGCGACGGACCTTTATTTCCCTGCAAAGGACGGTGTTGCACTTCCAGGGCCGTGGCCTACCGTGTTGGAAAGAACCCCTTACGGGAAAGCTCGATTTTATGGAAATGCTCCGGATGGCCATAATTATGCCCGTCACGGTTATGTGATGGTGGTTCAAGACGTTCGAGGAAAATATGGATCAGAAGGAGTATTTAGTTCATATCCTCAGGAAGGCCCTGATGGGTTGGATACTTTTGAGTGGATTAAAGACCAAGCGTGGTACAACGGAAAAATAATCGTAACGGGCTCTTCTTATTTTGCTTCAACGGCACAGGCGATTCTTGTACAAAATCCTCCAGGACTGGCGGCTGCCGCAATTCGCGTAGGTCCGGGGAACTACCATGAGGACGGTGCTTGGCGCGGCGGGGCTTTTCTGCTGTCTCACAATATCAATTACGTACTTCGTTTGGCCGCTGAAGGTAAGGAGGCCCAGCAGGTCAGTGCAATTGAAAATTCCCTCCAGGCCAATCGAAACATTTTACATTCATTGAGGTTGATGCGACTGTCTCCGTTGACGCTGGGGTTCTCGCCGATTTCATTAGCGGACAGTTACGACCAATGGTACCAGGACTGGCAAAACCATGAACTCTATGATGAGTATTGGCAAACGATTGGTAATGGTTTTACAAATCATTTCGCCAACGCATCTGATGTTCCAATTTTATTGATAGGTCAGTGGTACGACGCGTTCTTAGGTGGGACACTGGACCAATTTACTGCGTACAGCCAAGGTCGACAGTCTCCGGTTCACTTAATTATTAGCGGTGGAGAGCACGGAAACGTATATTCACGGCGGACCTATTCAGGTGATGTTGATCTTGGTCCTACATCTCCCATTCACGTTGGCACAGAGATGATGAAATGGTTCGATCAGCACGTCAAGGGGATCGACCGTGGGTTGGATCCGAATACCAAAGTTAGAGCGTTTCGGGTTGAGGGTGGAGAGGGATCTAAGAATGGCGACGGACGACTACAGGCTGGTGGAACATGGAACGAATTTCCAACATGGCCACCCCCTGATGCGAGTCCGCTTACTTTTTTTCTAGGTAACGATCGCAATCTGACTTCAGAACGGCCACAGTCTGGTGCGTTTACCTATCGTTTTGATCCGTCGAATCCCGTTCCGACTTTAGGTGGCAGGGTGAGCTCAGGCTTGCCAGTGCAGGCGGGTCCTCACGATCAGCGGTGTCAAAAAGATTTACTTCATTGTGAAGATGATCTGCCGCTGCGCTTACGTGATGATCTTTTGGTGTTCGAGACGCCAAGACTGGAGACAGATATAGACGCTAGCGGTCCGGTAGTTGTTAAATTATGGGTGTCGTCAACAGCGATTGATACTGACTTTACAGCGAAGTTGATTGACCAATATCCTCCGACTCCGGATTATCCTGAGGGATATGCGATGAATATTGCAGAGAGTATTGTTCGTGCCAGATTTCGGTCGTTTAAACAGCTTGGACCTGGGTTTCGACGCGCTTATGGAATTCGCGAGGAACCTCTTGTTCCAGGTGAGGTGTATGAGGTCACTCTTGACCTGTGGAGCGTGAGCCATTTATTTCGAGAAGGGCATCGAATACGTCTGGATGTCTCCAGTAGTAGTTTTCCCCAGTTTGATGTAAATCCAAATACTGGAGAAGCATTCGCTAAACGGTATCTGTCTCCCGTTGTCGCGAATAACACCGTTTTTGTTGGCGGAGACAAAGCGTCTGCTTTAAGTGTGCACGTGCGATAGATTGAAGGTCGAGAGGTAAGGTGGATGGCGAAACAGTATTGGTTGATGAAGTGTGAGCCTTCGGCTTATACCATTGACGACCTTGAACGGGATCGGCAGACCTGCTGGGAAGGTGTTAGAAATTATCAGGCCCGCAATTTCATGCGTGATGATATGAATGTTGGTGACCGCGTTCTTTTTTATGCCTCCAATGCTGATCCATCTGGAGTTACAGGCGTTGCCGAGATCTCCAAAGAAGGTTATCCAGACCATTTTTCGTGGAAAAAAGCACACAAGTACTTTGATGAGAGAAGTAAGAAAGAAAAGCCACTTTGGTACATGGTCGATATAGATTTTGTTGAGCGATTTAATGCGACAGTGCCGTTATTCCTTTTAAAATCCACTGAGGGTCTGGAACAGATGATGGTGACGAAGAAAGGCATTCGTTTGTCGGTCCAACCGGTTACAAAAAATGAATTTGAGATTGTGGTTCGTATTGGACGAACAATGACCACACAAACAACATGATGTTCCGGTGTGGCTAATGGCTGATCAAAAAGAATCAATATGCTAAAAAAAAATGTAGTGCCAATTTCGGTGACCATGATCCTTGTGTCGGTTCTATTTGTGCGGGTCCAGGTGTTACAGGTTGATTCATCAGTTTCTGGCAGTACATGGACAGTACCAATAACACCTTGGGGAGACCCTGATTTACAAGGGATCTGGAGCAGTGGATATATTCTGACTCCTTTGGAACGTCCTGATCGGTTTGAAGGTAGAGAATTTCTTGAGGAAAACGAGAAAACGGATCTTGAAAACGAGGCGTTTTCAAGACTCGACCATTCTGTGGGTGGTCCACGTTCTGATAGTGGTGATGGCACGGGAACTTACAACAGTGCATTTAGTGGTTCGGGACGTGAGGTAATTAGTACTGGCCGAACTTCTCAAATCATTGATCCTCCGGATGGAAAAATTCCGTGGACTGATGCTGCCCGTGCACTGGTTGAAACTGAGACGTTAATTCACTCGACTGAACGAGGTCGTTTTCTGGGGGAGGACAATGAACGTGGTGGAGAAGGACCCGAGGATCGTCCCAATGATCGTTGTTTAGGAGTAACCTTGCCTCTTCGATTTGCGGCGGCTGGTTCCTCCGCCACTCTTCATCGAATTGTACAGACTCCTGACACCACATCAATTTATTATGAACATGGGCATCTGGGTGGCGCGTATAGACATGTATTAATGGATCAACGGCCGCATCTTCCTCCTAATATCACTCAATTTTTGGGGGATGCAAGAGGTAAGTGGGACGCTGATGTCTTAATTGTTGATACAACTAATTTTACAAGTAAGACTAACTATGAAGGCTCCAGCGAGAATTTACATCTTGTTGAACGCTTTAAGCTACTTGGACCGGACAGCTTGTTGTACCAAGTGACCATTGATGATGCGACTGTGTTTACACGCCCGTGGACAATTGAAATTCCTTTAAAGAGATTGCCAGATAGTAAAAATCAGATTTATGAATCAGCGTGTCACGAAGGAAATTACGCGCTGACTAGCATATTAGCTGGTGCACGATTACTCGATAAATGATGCAGTTACAATTATTGGCCGAAGATGATCTCTTTGACTTTAAAGATCTTTGGAGGGTAAATAGGGAGACCACATGAGTAAAAAAAAAATCAAGGTATTAAGTGTGTCAACGTGTGCGGTTGTTTTAATGATTCTTGGACAGAGTGTCGCTCAAGCGCAGACATGGGCGGTTTCGCGCACAAGCTTCGGACATCCTGACCTGCAAGGTGTGTGGGATTTTGCCACCATTACACCACTAGAAAGGCCTGAAGAATTCTCTGGACAGGCAGTCATGACGGAAGAGGAGTCGGCGTCGTATGAGCAAGCCCGCTTTGACTTGGTAAATCATGATACAGACGAAGGTGCTACGTTAGTGTGTGAAGGCACGGGAAACTACAATGAGTTTTGGTACGACCGGGGTTTCGGTGACGAGGTTCGGGACAGGCGAACGTCGCTGATTATTGATCCGCCAGATGGGAGGATCCCAACGCTTACAGCAGATGCAGAGTATCGCATTGGGTTCCGCGAGAGGCGAGGTTTCGAGTCTTGGGAGAGTCGAGGTATTGCCGAACGTTGTATTGCGGGTTTTAATACCGGGCCTCCTATGTTTCCGAGTGCTTACAACAACTACGTTCAATTCATACAAACAGCGGATTACGTTGTGGTGTTTAATGAGATGATTCACGATGCCCGTATCGTACCCTTTAGTAGTCAGGGCGGCGTAGAGAACTCTGTACCTCAATGGTTGGGAAATTCGCATGCGCACTGGGATGGAGACAGCCTGATTATTGAAACGAAAAATTTCTCTGGACCGACGGCCTTTTCTGAAAACCAAGGTGCTACAACGAATATTTCTGTGGTGGAGCGTTTTACCCGGACGAGTGAGAACATGATTGAGTACGAATTTACAGTGGAAGACAGTTCCACGTGGACTCGTCCTTGGACTGTGATGGTCCCTATGACACGTTCGGATACGCCGATTTACGAGTACGCTTGCCACGAAGGCAATTACGGGATGACTAATATTTTGTCTGGAGCCCGCACACAAGAAGGAACGGCCCAGCGCTAGCAGGTATTCTTATCGCAGGTTGAAGAAAAAACTACGAAGATCATCAAGCCACAGTTCTGGTTGCTCAAGAGCTGGAAAATGTCCACCTCGAGGCATGTCTGTCCAGCGTACGATGTTGTACCGCAAGTAAGCATTTTCTTTTGCGACGGCATCTGTGCGGGCCCTATTGTCAAAGCGTTCGATAAAGCTGGCGCAGCCGGTGGGCACAGAAATTTTTTCTTGCGGCCGTGAACTTCCGTGACGGTTTTCATAATAGAGTCGTGACGCAGAGGTAATACTGTTAGTGACCCAGTACATCATGATATTGGTCAGCAGTTCATCTTTAGAATAGACTTCTTGCAGATCATCATCGATGTCACTCCACCCGTGATATTTTTCAAGAATCCAGGCAGCTAAACCAATTGGTGAATCACTTAAACCGTAACCGAGGGTCTGAGTTTTAGTACTTTGTATTTCTACGTACCCGAAACCGTCTGATGTTTGATCTTTGGGTTTACCTTTTGGGGCGGCAGTGCGTAGTACGCCTTCACACCCTATGAGATGTAATCCCACAATGTGTTCAGTGTCGAGACGGGCCAGCCAGTTTGCTACGCCGGCACCCCAATCTGAGGCATGGATTCCGTATGTGGCATATCCGAGACGATTCATTAAAATTTTCCAGAACTCAGATATTTTTCTGGTGTCATATCCAGGTTGTTTCGGTTTTTCTGAAAATCCATATCCAGGCATTGATGGGATAACAACATGGAAAGCTCGTTTTGAGGATGTTTTTGGTTTGGTAAGCGAATCTATTACTTTTGAGTACTCATTAAATGAACTCGGCCATCCATTAAGGAGCAGTAGCGGAATAGCGTCGTCATATGTTGACTGTTCGTGAATAAAATGGATGTCCAATCCATTAATATTTGTTGTGAATTGTTTAAATTTATTCAATCTTTGCTCTTGTTCTCGCCAGTTGAAACCATTTTTCCAGTATTCAATGATTTTTTGTAGGTAGGTGAGATTGGTTCCATAGTCCCAGCCTGTTCCAGGAATTTCATCGGAGAATCTGGTGGTCCAGAGACGGCGATCTAAATCTTGCAGAACTACTTCTGGGACGCTTATGGAAAAGGGGGTAACCTGCAATTTATCGGGCTCACTTGCCGGCACTAACGAATTAGTTGGGTGCACCCATATGGTACACGCTACAAACAACAGAAGCTTTAAGCGAAGAGAGCCTCTCATGAAATAGATAATAGTATTATAGGGTTTTGTATTTGGGGTTACTCTCCGTTCTTTTGAGGGATTTGGTTGACTTTTTTTAAGAGTGTGGTGTTGGGAAATGCGCAATTTATTTGGAATAGCTATTTTAATAATTATTTGGTCCACTACCGATGCTGTTTTTACCCAGACGAATACCGGTGAGCTTAGTGGAGTTGTTCAGGATATATCTGGTGGAGTACTTCCTGGTGCATCTGTCGTTGCGACTCACTCTGGAAGCGGTCTAATAGTTGAGCGAGTAACCGATGGTAATGGGAGGTTCTTTTTGTCTGATCTTCCTGCTGGAAGTTGGAGTCTGACTATTTCTTTGACTGGTTTCCAGCAGGCGTTGCAAAAAGAGATTCTTGTAAACATTGGTTCACGGCGTGAGCTGAATTACACGCTCGACGTAGGAACGCTAAGTGAGACAGTGACCGTTGAGTCGTCTGTGCCGCTCATACAGGCTACCAGTGCCGAAATAAGTGATGTCATACAAACAGAACAAATCGAACAGACTCCGATCAATGGTCGAAATTTCATAAGTCTTGCACAACTAAGTGACATGGTTGTCGTGCCTCCCGGTGGCACTAGGGGAGCTGCTTTACAGCAGACCGGTCCTCTACCTAATGTCGGGGGACAGCGTGCAGGCCATAATATTTATCTTTTAGATGGCGTCAAGATCACGGACGAATACTTTAACAATTTGGTGATTAATCCCTCAATGGACTCGGTCAGGGAATTCAAAATACAAAAGACACTTTATCCGGCTGAATTCGGTGGAAAAGCTTCGGCGTTGATTAATGTATCCACAAAGTCCGGGTACAACACCTTCAGTGGCACTGCGTTTACTTTTCTCCGAGATGAGCGATTTGATTCTCATAATTACTTCGATGACCCTGATGAGCCGGTTCCTCCCCTCGGGCAATATCAATTTGGCGGATCAGTGGGGGGGGCAATTATTCCGGACAGGACACATTTTTTTGCGAGTTATGAAGGACAGCGGACAGATCGTTCATCGACACGTACTTTTTCCGTACCGTCACATGCTGTTCGTGGAGGGGATTTCAGAGGATATGGACCGATATGTGATCCTTTGACCCGTGATTCTGTTTCGGGTGCGTGCGGGCAAGTGTTTACTGAAAATCAAATCCCTGTTAGTCGTCTTGATCCTCTAGCGTTGGCTTTGCTTGGGCAGGTTCCGGCACCGACTAGTCCTGGGGAAGTACAGAATCTTACCGCTATCAGAACACTTGAACGGCGTTTGACCCAGTTTAGCGCCAGAGTTGATCATCAATTTGGACCCAATGATCGAATGTTTGTTCGAATGAGTACCTTTGAAGCGAACGAGTTGCAGCCTTTTGGTACAAGCGTACTTGAAGAGTCCCTCGTGCCTGGATTTGGACGCACACTGACAACGAGTGCGAAAAACATTGTGGTAAGTCATTCCCATGTGTTCAGTTCTCGGGTTTTGAATGAAATTCGTTTTGGATGGATGAGGGTTTCAGGCGGACAACAGAGTCTCAACCAAGGTAACAGATTCGCAGGCATGCACGGGTTACAGGGGGTCACAGACGACCCGCGTGATATGGGGTTTCCCCAGGTTTCAACGGCCGGTCTTTATAGTGTTATGGGTGACCCGACCATGTTTATTAGTCGAAATAATGAGCATTTTGAACTTTATGAGAACCTTTTGGTTGATTTGGGGCGACATCGCTTAAAGTTCGGTGCCTATGTATTTCATTTTAAATTCAGACCGGTTGGACCCGATTCTCCGCGGGGAGATTTCACATATAACGGACAGTTTTCTGGTAACGCCATGGCAGATTTTCTTCTAGGTTACCCCGCTTCGGCCCGTGCAGGTGTTGGTGGCCGCGGCGCTGAAGATGCTCGTACGACTTGGGTACATTCCTATTTTCAGGATGACTGGCAACTAAGTGATTCGTTTACGCTTAATATGGGATTACGGTACGAATTTAACCAGCATATGCGCGATACACAGAACCAGCTTTCGACAATTGATTTATCCGTTCCGGGAGGACGATTTGTAATAGCAAGTGATGCGACAGGAAGAATTTCTCCGGAGGCCTCTCCATTACTGCCGTTGATTCCAATTCCATGGGTTGCGTCTGCCGACATCGGCTGGGATAGAAGTTTGTTGCGGCCTAGCCATGTGCGATTAGCGCCTCGATTTGGTTTTGCATGGAATGTCGGACGGGCCGCCGATGTTGTTATTCGTGGCGGGTATGGAGTTTTTTTGAATCAATGGGCCTATAGCGTCCAGACAGGATTGGCTC
>CAYFFV010000019.1:0-43051 GCA_964342695.1 uncultured Vicinamibacteraceae bacterium | reverse complement strand
GCGTCACTCGGAGCGCCGGGATGACCAAGGACACCGGGTTTCTCGCACCCTGGGGCGCAAAGGCTGGCGCTGAAGAAGCCGACAAGATCTTTAAAGCCAAGAAAACAGATGAGCTAAAACGTCTTGAATATTCAGAACGCATCCGCAATGCATGGCGCAAAGTTCAGCAATCCGGAGCCGATTACGGCAACGTAGCCCATGATTATTTGGAGGCGTGGGGTCTGTCACAACTTGGCAAAGCGCCCAAGCCACCTGCTCCGGTAAACCGCGAGGTCAAAAAGACAGTCAAGCCCTTTCTAAAATGGGCAAAGGACAACAAGATTGAACTGATAGCAACAGAGCAAGTCGTCCTGTATATCGGCGACGGTCACCGCTACGCCGGAACACTCGATCTTCAATTTAGGATCGATGGAAAAAATGCCATTGGGGACTACAAAACTGGTACACGAGTCGGCATCGATGCTGTGTGGCAGATGGCGATGTACGCGAATGCGTTTGAGCAATGTTTTCCAGATCAACCGAAGATCGATTCGCTCTTCATTTTTCATCTGCCGAAAAAGAACGGACGCAAAAACATGAAGGTCATTGAGCTGACACGCGAAGATTTTGACTGGCGGTATGCACCAGCTCTCGGCGCAATCAAAGCCCAAGAATTTCAAATCAAAAGGAGCATGAAATGAAACAAGCAACTCGAAGTCATGTGGTGTTGGACAAAGACAATAACTTGGTGAGGTTTTCTTTTGCCGAGAACGTTGGCAATCCGAAACGTGCGAGAAAAGCACCGTTCAGTGTGCCAGCCTTCACGAAACAGTGCCGACTATGCAACAACCATGTCCATGTGAAGCGTTTCGCGCCTCAGCAAACAGCACCGGGACAGCGGCCGGTGTGCAAACAATGTCAATCAAAACAGGAGACAGTGAATGGCTAAAGCCATAGAAGTTGAAGAAGGTCAAATACTTGTTTTTCCCAACAAGTTCAAGAAGGCCGACAAAGAACCAGACTACCGCGCTCATATTTGTGTTGACGGGACGCAGTTGGAGTTCGGTGTTTGGAAACGGACGTCGAAAAAGGATGGATCAGCTTATCTCGGTGGTACTGTCAGTGAGGGTACACCGCAGAAAGCGACGAAGGTCATCCAAGACGACGACGACTTTCCATTTTGAGCAACCTAGGAGCTGGGAGGCGCAAGCCTCCCGGTGCATTCACCGACACAGTCACACGCGAGCTGGATGAAGCTCGGCATCTCGTCAAACTTCTTAACATGCCGAACGCAGACCACTCCAAAGAAGCGATCATTCAGGCGATACGCTTTTGGGTGCGACGCCAGGATCAACCCTGTCTCGCCAAACAGTGGGAAGACGCGAGTCTGTCCCAACGCGGCGAATTAAATGAAATTGCCAATAAAGGCTACGACACACAAAGGGATAAAAACGTTTATGACAACACCATTAATCGTTACACCTAGCACCATCAAAGAACACTTTGGCATCAGCAGATCAACGGCTCTCATGCTGGAGCAGACTGAATTTGCCTTTCCGAAACGAGTAAAGCTGTCGCCTGGAAAAACGGGTTGGTTCGTCAGCGAATTAGAAGATTACTTTTCTCACCGACCTCGCTATAATGACAACGATAACGTTGTTCCCCGGTAGCTCAGTAGGTAGAGCAGGTGACTGTTAATCACCCTGTCGCAAGTTCGAGCCTTGCCCGGGGAGCCAAATTAAATTGGATTAAATTAGTTTGGTAGATGCACAAATCTACAACAAATCCATATACAAAAACTTTTAATCAATAGAATCAACGACTTATAACGGTCTAAATGGACTGTTAATCCATCACTGCCGTGTTTTCTAGCCTCTCATTTTTCCTTGTTTTCTGCCGTATTTAGCCCTATAATACTCTTTAGTTTCAACACGTTATGGGGATTGTTCGAGTCAAGATAAAGTAGTCCAATTTAATGTGATTTGAACTTTGCTCATATACAAAACAATATACAAAAATGAAATTATACCTACCTGCTAGAGGACATTAAAATGAAAAAAATAGTATACGAAGCTGATTGCATTGAGCATGGTGAACGTTTTTATTCGCTCTTCAAAACGACAGAAACCAACCCCTTAAAACTCCAAATGATGGGGCAAGACTTGGCGAGTGAATGGGGCGCCGAATGCATAGAAGTCACGGCAGTCAAAAAGGTTGATGGGAAATATCATGGTAAGGCGATTGAAGATGTATGGGACGAGGACATAAAACAATGAACCTTCAAGACCTTATTCACAGCATGCCGCAAGGCGGACAACGTGCAATCACGCACATCAAAGACGTACCCTCACCCAACCTACGTGTTCGCTTTGGTCAAAAGGCCAGTACGTTGGACATCGGCTATTCAGTCGAGGGCAAACAACAATATTTTAAGATCGGAGCAATTCCTCGCGTCGGGGCAACCGAAGATCACATCAACAAGATTTATAGCGAATACAAGCTTCAGTACGACCGAATCTTTTTACAAGGTATCGATGTGGCGAAAATCAAAAGAAGCAAAAAGGCCGAGAAAAAGAAGCGCGAATTTGAACAAAACAATTTAATGACGTTTGAAGACATGCTCTACCATTACATTCCTAAAGGCTGGAAAAAAGGCGATCCTAAACCAAGCCACCGTTCGCATGTGAGCGACGGTCAAATCAAAGAGGATGCCGGGATCATCCGATTGCACCTCACGCAACGCAAGGTGAATGGCAAAGTCTTGACGCATCGACCCGTGCATGCAATTCAGGTGTGGGAATTCAAGAAATTGTTGTATGGCGATCAAGAACGTGGTGTCGAAGCAATGACGCACGACAATGCAAGGAAGGCCAAATCGCTTTTAAGTCAAGCGTTCCGCCATTTGATCAACGATGAAAAAAATGCGTTGGGCTTGGTCAAGTATGACCCGATCCCCATGGTCAAAGAGGACAATCCCCGTCAGACCAAACAGCGTAAACGGTTCTTGAGCGACAACGAATTGCGAGACCTATGGACGGTTCTTGATTCGGATGAATGGAAAAGTTACTGGAACAAAAGAGGCGCTGACTGGCAGAAAGGATCCGACGCCATTAAGCTGTGCTTCTATCTGGCGACTCGCCAGCACTCCATTACCGAAATTAGCCCTGAGATGATCTACGACGAACCTAATGGTCAGCCTGACACGAATGGCTCATGGATCAAGTTTGGCGCCGGGACAACCAAGGGATCCAAAATATCAAAAGACGTCAATCGTCACGACCACTGGATCTTTCTGACACCGCAAGCCAAAGATATATTAAATCGTCAGAACTTTACATTTTTTGAAGTGAATTGGAATTCCAGGTTGTTCAAACGGGCTGTTGAAATGGCTGGGATCAAAGAAGGTCGCCCGGAATTTTTAGCGAATGGCGAATTTAACCCTCAGTTCAATCCAAAAACCGATCCTCTTCCAACTGGACATGCCATACGTCGAACGACTGGAACACTTATAGCTAAGCGCTACGGCAACGACATGAGACGATTACTGGCCGATCAGAAATTCAATGAAGATGGCATCAAAACAACTCGTGATAATCTGGACGAGATTTACGATGGCAACACCTATGCCGAAGAACGTCAGGAAGGCTTCACCTATCTTGCTGATCGAATCGATCAAATAGTCGGCCTGAAATCAGCGAAGGTTCTACCGATCAAGAAATCGGCGTAATTGAAATAACGCAACCTCTGGGGAATGCGACGATGCTTGTCCATTCCCCTTTTTCATCCCTCGTTGTTGCGAGTTTAACCACTTCCTTGTCTTTGTGAATCAGAAAGCCCCAGCTTTCGAACGTAACGCATGTCACATCATTGGCTGGCGTCCAGTCAGCCGTCGCTGTTATGTCTCGCCAGTGAACACATACAAGCTTCGGTCTCCTTTTTCTCACTCACCTTTCTTCGAGGGTTCAATGAAATCAGAATGAATGGCTCGCCACACCTCTGGATTATCACAACCCAGACCGTGTTGCAAAGCAAAGCGAGCGACAATGGCTGATCGTTCGCGTTTGGAAGACGCCTCAACGTATTCTTTTTGAAGATCTGGAATACGATAAGGCAATTTCATTAAAAGGTCTCCGGTCTTTACAGGGCAAAACAGTGTTCGTTCGAGTGGGTTAGGTTCATAGCGTTCGGGGTTAAAGAGAGTCGGTTTCATTCAAAAAATCGTACAGCTCCACCTTTTCGTATTTACGGCAAAGGTACTTCAGAGACAGCTCCAGGAGGTCGTAGTCGCCGTCTTTTACGTCATTGAGGATTAATACTCCGCTCCAGCTTTCTTTCGCCTGAGCGCCCAAATAAGCCTCGGAGTGGAGATAACAGCTTCCTGCTATTAGACCTCGCTGAACGCATCCATTTGGCAGGGTTCTGGATGCTAGATCTTTCCCCTGTCGGTGACCTTGCACAAAGCTCAGGCCAACGTTTTTCAAAATGTTGTGACATGTGCCGGAGTATGGACGCGATGTCATGGGGTGATAAAAGTAATGGCTAAAATAAATGCCTTCGATTTCATTTACAGCTTTAAAGGGGTAGGTGTTCCAGCCTTCTAAGTTAAGAAGATGATAGCCCAACATGCCTTCAGTCGCCGGGTGTGCATCCACATAGCGCTGGAGTCGATGCTCGTGGTTCCCAAAGTGAAAATGAAAGGTCGGCATCTGTTTTAGGCGTCGCAGAGGCTTCCAGAAGCGCTCCATAGCGACGTTCCCTGCTTCGATGTCTGTTAGGATTCGCTGGCCTTCAATCTCCCTGACAGACGAATAGGAGCTGAGTGATGGAAAGTCCCACCAATCGCCCATCACGACAACGTGATCGGGCGCATAGCTTTTGATGGCCTTGGCGATCCAAGTTATGTGATCTGTCCGAACTCCAGGCTTGACCTGCGTGTCAGGGACGATGAGGATCCTCAATTGAGAAGTGGAGCGTTGAATTGCGTTTCGTTCAGAGCATCAATGTTTTCCGGCGCCATTGCGCTTTGCGATGTCGCGACAGCTCGTGGAATTGTGAGGGGCGGAAGTCGTCTGCTCCCAGAAAATTTCGCACCTCGCTTTGGAAACAGCGCTTTCGCACCCCCTTTGATGGCGGATGATGCAATGATTGCTTCTGTACCAAGTCCGAGCATGAATCCAACGCGACCGAGCAGTTTTCCAGTCTCCTGAGAGGCGACCCAACCTGATCCAGATGGATTCTGTTTTGGCGGTTGCGTTCGCAAAATAGCCCTTGCCAGTCGTGTGATCATTCCCCGTTCCTTGTCATTGTAAAGTGCGCGAGAAATGGCACGTCCATCTCCGAACAATAAATCAGCCACGGCTTTTTTAAATTTTGCGCCACTCACAGGTGTTCCGCTGTTGGAACCTCCCCTTGCTGTGTTCACCAACCGAAGGAAATAGGATTGGCGCAAGTTCTGCCAGCCTTCACTGGTTGCCAGAATTCTCTCGTCGAATTTACCGGTGGACGGATCTGTGCCGAACACTTTGCGTAAGCGTTTAACAATGGCTGACGCATGTGCGCCTTTGCCAGCTTTGCCAACGCCAATGATCGTTTTCAAGGCCTGGTCACCGCTGTAATCGTCTTGCTCAATCATTTTTCGGATCAATCGACCGACCGGATCTTTGGTGCTGGTTGAGGCAAACGTTTTAAAGTAAGCTCCGGACAACTCTCGTGCATATTTGAGAGCGTCCAACACAGTGTCGTCGCCTTCAATCAGCGCATTATCGACCAAATCATCGACCCACTTGTCGTATCCTTTTTTGATCAGAATCGCTTCTCTTTTGTCTGCGCTTCCCGGTGTCGCATCGTCAATGTATTTGCCGAGTTGCTTCCTTCCAACTTCGATCCATCCAAAATTTGGTGCAACTCCAACCTCGTCAACTTTCTCGGTCAACTCTTCGATATACGTCAGCGCTTTTCTAGCCTGAGAATCAGTACCGCTTGAAGCAAGAAATACGGCACCGTATTCCGGCTGTCCTTGTGCCAGTCGCTGTGCCTGGGATCCTGTCAATTCATCGTCGATGAATCTTAACAAGTTTTCAAAGGCGCGAGGTTGGACGAAACTTTCTTCAGGCACTTGCTCGTATGCGGTCTGAACAGATCGACCCATGCCTTGTTCCGCTTCCTTAATGTTCGTTAACAAACTTTGACCGGCATCACCCTCGTGTGCTGGAACATCACCGCCGAGTCTCGAAGCTGTGGATGCGATACCAGCATCGACTGCTTCTCTCTGAGCTTCGCGTAATTGATTCAAATTCTTTTGAGGCTTGTCCCCTCTCGCACCAGACAACACCGCCTCTTCTCCATAGAGCTGTTTGGAAGGGGGGAAATCAATTCCCGGTTCACCCGGCGCAGTCACTCTTGCTTGTTGTTGCCCTACCGTATACGGAATCTCAAATTCGATCTGATCAGAAAGCGACTCAGCGGTTGCAAGAGGGTCTTTTGTCGTTGGACGCACCGCCTCTTCGTAGCGCAGTTGTGCCAATTGGTCGGCATCCATTTCCGACGGGGCAAGAACCGTATCGGACAGCGTTTCACCTTGCGGCAAACTTGCTTCGGCTTTTTCAATCGATGATTCTTTTTTCAACGCTCCACGTCGTCGAATCAAGTTACTTGCACCGCCAACAAGAGGAGCAATCAGTTCAGCGATAGCGCCTCCAGCGAACGCCAGACTCGCTCGTTGTGGAGAGATGCCGGTTTCCTTGCTAAACAGTTTCGCCACCGCATCGTTGGTGACTGACGTCAAACCAGCGGAGCTTGCTCCGGCCAACATCTTGGTAAAAAGGTTGGCTCCCATCGTGGCGAGCTTTGCGCTGGGCAAATAGGCCAGCACTTGCATTAATGCCGTATTGGCATCAATAGTCGAAAATCCGGGCTTATTGATGTAGGCCAGATTGTCGCCTATCTGCACCAGGTACTTACCCTCTTTATCTTGTTTGATGTCCGCATCCGGCACATATTTCTTGATCAGTTTTGCTTGATCTGCTGGATTAAGCGTAAACAAGAGACCGGCGCTAATCTTTGCCATCTCAGAATTTGAGACCCCGAAATCTTCAGTTGTAAGCGCAGTGATCTCGCCGTACTCTTTGTCCGGGACGACGTAACTCTGTGTTTCTGTTTTGGACTCACTCGCCGTTCCGTAATTGGTTCGGTTTTCAGCAGGGGCTAATTTGGTCATTTATACATACCGGCTTCGTACAGCATGATTGCATCGGTTAGCTCTTGTAACCGGGCTGGGTCTTTCGTATAGGATTTAAGGTAGTTCAATTCGGCCAATACATCCATACCACGATCTTCCATAATTTTTATAACACTTTGCATTGGCAAATTTTCGATTAGTTTTATGTTTGGATCATCGACGATTGGGCTTTCACTACCAAGGTTCGGATCATAGGTTGACCCGGGCGTTGCCTCATCCCCAGCATACACTGGAGGAACGAGAATATTCGGGTCTTCCTGGGTTGGATCCGGTTCGTCGTCGGTCTTCGGAGGAAGGCCACGCATGATCGGTTCGTCGTCGGTTGTGTCTTCGAGAATCACGGACGGCTCTTCTACAGCCTCTTGACCACTTAGTGTCTCCACTGTGTCCCACGGCTTCGTCATGTGAATTGTTTTTGTGACGCCATCTTCTTCTTTGATGTAGTAGACGGTGTAAGGTGGAAGTTTTAAGATTTTCTCAACGCCGTTGTCGTCGTCGTGATTGATAGTTGTGAGCATCTTATTTATGTTGCTATCTTCCTGATATCCGTCTGTGAAACCCTTGAATTGTTGCCACCCCTCTTGTTCCTCTAACCACGCATGAAAACCACGATCCACAAAATTATTCTCTGTCGCATATTGATTTGCGAATCGTGCATACGCTCTAGTACGAAGCGCTCCTCTGATCATCAGCGATAACAACACCATATTGCCTTCCTGAGTTTGAGGCAGACCGGGTGCTGATGCCTGAAGAAAACGAACATCTCTCTCGGACAATGGCCCCGGCATCTCTTTCCTCAGTGACAGCGCCGCACGATTACCGAAAGCCTCGAAGGCTTCGGTCAAACCGATATCAGTTCCCCACTCCTCTGCAAGACCGGGAAACATTGCAATGCCAATCTTGCGAAGTCTGGTTGCAAGTCCAGCCAGCGCACCGGTTCTCAAATCACCTTTCTCTAGAATATTAAGCATTTGGGTTGTGTTAAGAAAAGTTTGTTCAGCCGCACGAGCCTGTTCTTGTATCCTTTCTTCATTCTTAACATACAACTTGTACAACTCTTCTTCACCTTTTTTTAGACCGAGATCGATGGTAGGACTGAAATTGATAGTACCGTCTTCTTTCAGCGTGACTTTTTTTATGTACTCTCTTCGTAGCTCCTCAAAATTATCCATAGTGTCCGGATAAAGCGCTTTAGCGTTCTTTTGAGCAGTGGTCAGTGTCTGTGTTTTTTCTGGGCTGAAGATCTGTTGCCGCATCGCATCTTCAAAACAAGCCTCGTCATCGCCACAGAGCGCCCTAGCGTTGATCACTGCAGTTGTAGGGCTTTGTTCTTTACCTGCAAGATACTCTTGCATCGCTTTTATTTGTGCTTCCTTGTCACCTGGATAGGCGAATTGGATGTTTCTTTGAACAGTCGTTAGCTCTTCAACATTCTCCGGAGTCTGTTTTTGTTTTTCTATCCAGGATCGCTGTTTTGTTTCGTCATCCGGATAAAGAAATTTGGCAAGTTCGATTATTTCTGGAAAGTCCTGCGTGACCGGGTCAGGCAACAAACCTATTTGTGCATCGACGACGTCAGAAAATCTGGTTTGAAGGTTGAATAATTTAGTCCGGTAATCCGGATCATCTGTATCCAACTTCGATACCGCATCTCGATATGCCTCCTGGCGATCAGCAGTTCTCGACATGTTGGCGAGGTTCTGTAACTTCTCTTTTACCGCCAGGTTGTGTAGATAGGCGTCTTGATCGAGTTTCTGCTGTGTTTGAGCAACCTCCATGCCTTTTAGAAAATGAGGCACGAGATTGCTGAAACCACTGGGAGCCGCTCCTTTTAGAAGATCAGGATTCAGTGTGGGTACTTGGATTGGCATTTATTTGATCCTTAAACGTAAGAAGAATAATTAACGTTTTGAAAACCGAGTGCTGGATTTCCACCTAACTGGGGTGTAGACAAAAACCTCGGAGAAAAAACGAAAGCTTCTCCTTCATTAACCTCTCCGGGGCTGGTGCCAGTAGTCGTGCCAGTAGTCGTGCCAGAGGTCAGGGTGTTACCGCCATATTGCTTTCCACCGATTGTGAAAAGCGCCTCACCGAGGTTCGTCCAGGGGTTGTTTTGTGCGCCAGCCAAAGCCACATCAGATATGTTTTTCTGCATCCCCAATCCGAGGTTGGCAAGATCAGTCGTTCTTCCAATACCAAGATTCGCGAGGCTGGTTCCCAGCCCTTGTTCAAGGTTGGCGAGGCCAGTGCCAAGTTGGGACGCCAAATTAGCTTGACCGGTTCCAAGCTGGGCCTCTAAATTGCCCAATTGGTTGCCAAGCGCCATTTCATTCGCACCCAGTTGGTTGTACGCATTGGTCGTCAAATTGGCGAGGTTAATTCCGGTAGAGGCGGCTAAATTGCTCAAGTAATTCTGGGCGTTGGTTCCCATCCCTATACGGTTTTGTTCAGCGGCAAACCCGGCTTGTAAAGACTGGATGTGATTGTTTCTGACCGCCATTGCATCTTTGGAAATACGATCAGCAATCGCGTTCGCAGTGTTGCTCGAAGTGACCCCAGACCTAGCGCTGGACGCATTGGTCAGGGCGTCCATGACAACAGTTTTATGCGATTTCCAAACGTTGCTTTCGAAAATACTGTCAGGATTCAAAATCGCATCGTTCATTTCTTTCAAATAAGCATGAGCGTAAGGGATACCTGCCTTTCCATAATCGACGACCCATTGCATTCCTTCTTGCGCGACTTCGACCCACTTTTCGATTTCATCGGTCGCTAACCCTAGTCCTCTCAATATCTGCTCTGACGCACCGGCATTGCCGTCAATAAGGCGATCCATTGCCTTCCCGTACCCATCGCGCAAAGCTTGTTCTGCCTCTTCGGTCGCATCGGTCAATCTTTCGCCAGCGAACCCAAATCGTTTAATAAGGTCTTCGCGTGATTCATCGTAGCCAGACGTGATGACCCCTTTGATTTCTGCTTCTTTCTTAATAAGTTCGTCAGAGATGCGTTTAAGACGACGTCGTTGCTGATCGTCACCAATCGCCGTAAGGGCTGTGCCGAGTACCATCGGAAGTAACCAGGGTAATGCCATTATGATAAGTCTCCAGCGACCACCCATTCATCGGTCGCACGTTTGTAAAGTTTTGCACGTCCATATCTCGCGCTGATGCCGAGCGCACTGCCAGCAGACCTTAATGTCACGCCACTGCCAGCGACAATGGTCGTCGCACCAGCTCCGAGCTGAACAATGTCAATTTGTGTTCCAATCGGAAAAGCTACTGAACTGTTCGGCGGAATAGTCAAATTATTTGACGTGCCTTTGTTCATCTCCACCACATCGCCTTTGTCCCCGATAACAAGCGTGTAGTCGTCCGTTTGTGTGTTGACTGCACCAAACTGACCAAGGTCTGAAGATGACGCCAGAGAGGCTTCTGAGGCCGTCTGGTTGATCCATTTGGATGTGGTGCTGTCATACGCCAGCACTTCGTTGTCTGCCACGCTGGTTACGACCACGTCGGTGTGGTTCGAAAGGTTGGCAACATGGGTTGTGAGTGTCGAATCAAGGTTCGTCACGTTCGAATTCGTGGTGTCCAGGGCTGTCGAAGTGGCTAGATTGGCCTCTGAGGCGCTCTGATTGATCCATTTTGCAGTCGCAGAGTCGTAGGAGGCGAGATCATTGTCTGCAACGCTCGTGATTGTGACGTCGTTCAGCCCGTCAAAATTCGTTCCGGTCAGAGTCGCCGTTCTAAACTTGTTGTTCTCTTCGAGCCATTGTGACAGGCCATCCAAATCACTTTGGGTAATCTGAACCTGACCGTCCAAACCAACACGCCCTATCCGAGGTGGCGGTGCGAACTCACTCATGCCACATACCCGGCGATAAATTTTCTTGGCACAGGATCACTAACACTCACTTGAAACACCATGTCATACCCTGATCCCAACTGATGCCATTGCACACGTTGCAAATACTCACCCGACGCTCCAAGGTTCTGATTGCGTGATCTCCAGCTCCGACCGCCGTCCTGGGAAATATCGAGCATGATTAATGGATCGGATCCTTGACCGGACATAACGGTTGACGTGCCGACCTCCATATCGATTTCAAGTTTGTGAATGAACATTCGATTGCGTGATTCATGTACCACAGGCGCACGTCTTAAGCTCACCATTGTTTCACCGTCGAAGGTGTAAACAGAGTCAGAAAGGGTGTGTAAATTACCGGCACTGTCTCCGACAATGTTTTTGCCATCAAAGAAACAATGTGAACGCACGTCCCACTTTTGAAAATCACCGAGTGCAGATTTAAACAGGCCGATTTCAAACCATAAAGACGTCGAGGCGTCGTAAGCAAATGTGCGGCCGAAACCGGTGTCGGCAATGTCGAAGGTTAGGATATAGAACTCGTGTCCTTTCCAGTGAATTGAAAGACCAAACGCACTTTGAAAGTCGGGAAATGACGCCCATTCTCGTTCCAGCGCTCGTGTCGAAATACGCTCAATGGTGTACCCGTTCATGCGACCTGCAAAGATACCGCCATTGCTGTCTTGAGCGAGAAGATGAGACGAATTGTTAACGATCGCTACGGAAAATGGCGAGGCAATTCCGTAGATGATACGACCGGCTCTGAGTGCTTCAAACGGCATGGGTGAAGCACCGGAATTGTAGTAAATTTGTGTGGTCTTATCTCCAGAGAGCATCAATTCACGATCACTCCATAGCGACACAACATAATCTGATTTAAATTCTGCCGTAGCGGTTCGAGTGGCAGACCATGTGGTTCCATCGAATGAATCGCTCACCCAGATCGCGCCACTGTCTTTTTGGTTGACGACAAAAAATGAATCCATGTGTGTTACATGAGTTGCATTGGTTGCCTGAAAAGTGGTGTCGGTGATTTCAGTGAAACTACCGCCATCCCAGATGTAACCGCTATTGCCATCAACAATCATTAGCTCGACGCCGTTTTCATCCATCGAGATGTAACCTTCGCTTGTTCCAATCGATCCTATCTGAGTCGATGATCCACCAGGCGAAACGGAAAACACGGTGTTGCCTGAGACAACGACCAGTTTATTTTTAAAGGGCAACATGCCACGCACTGCACCGTCATTTAAAGCACTCCATTTGGAGTAGCCTGGAAAGCCTTGCAGAACAACCTGACCTTTGTAGGTTTCATCTTTCTCAGGGTACAGATTGACTGTTCGGTGCGTGGAAAAAGCAATTGAATTCTTGGACGAAGTGCCTCCGATAAACGGAAATTCAATCATCAAATATGGTCTCTTTTTCTATCGATCCATCCCAGAATTTTGAATGAAATGTCTGGGGTAGGTCCGGAAAAAGTTAGAAAAAATTTGATCTGTTTTGAGGCGTCGGTTGACACCCAGCCAGAGTCATTGATTTGAACCACATCACCTCCGTCGAACTGCGCTCCGCCTGTGTGTTCCGTCCAGCTCGCATCCCCTGGCATGACAGACCATTCCACATTTGTGAAATTCGTGCCTCCAGCATCTGTAAATTTGACGGCGTAATTGACCAATGCCAATGGTGGAGCTTTGATCGCTTTCGTCTCGGCATTTCCTGATCCTGAACTGATGGAGGTGTCCGTAAAATCCTGTACAGGATCTGCGAGAATCGTATATTGCGAACCGTTCCAGCGCCCGTTAACGAGATTGTTACTCGCATCGAGCTTCCAATTACCAATGTAACGTTTTACATCATAACCACTCGGCATGGTCGGGCTTGAATCACTGGTCGAAATAAGCGCATCAACGTTGCCTGTGCCGGTGTTTTTAATCAGCCAAACGTAAAGCACAATGTTGGCGGCCAAGCTTTCACCCGACGCCATACCGCCAGCGTCATTGCCTATCGCCCATGTGGCATCGATCCGTTTTGTGATTTCTGATCTAAGAACAATGTTTTCAACACCGGTTGCATCTTTGCAGGAGCCAGCCGTAATGTTGATGTCGTGGCTGGTGTCACCACTGTCTCGACTTAAAACGAGGCCGACGGGAACATGAGGCGCATCAATCGGATAGGCATCTCTTTGAAACACTTCGATGTTATCCAAGTTAACGGTATAGGCCGAACCCGAAGTGTTGCCGGTTATTTTTATCTTGCCGTAACGTGTCGTGGACGGTGGAGTTGAATTAAAACCAGTTAAACGTGTCCAAGATGTCGGCGTAATTCCTTCCGTCGAGGCATAAAGTGTGGTTAGTGATATTGATCCTTGCGAATTGTTAAGCCAATTAATTTCAATCTTTGGTTGCGCGGAAGCGTTGTTTGCCTTTATGTCAAAATGAAGCACAACTTCTTTATTGGGGTCCAGCGCAAAGGCATCCGAAAGGATTGTGTCACCGCTACTCGAAGAAGACGTAAATTTTAAAGACGCCGCCCCATGTTGGTGATCCGAAGTGTCTCGTGTAATTTTCGTTCCGGAATCGGTTTCAGTCCAATTGGCGCAAGGCTCTGTACCTGATCCGGCGGTTTCAAACGAATGATTTGAAATCAAGTTCTGATTCAGATCGGTCGCAACAGAACTCCAAGAATCGCCGAAATCGGAAATGGTGCGTATTGTTGATCCAGAGCTGTCTTTCACGACGACGTCGTAAAAGCCTTCCGTATAAATCTCGTTTGTCGGCGGTCTCCCGGCGGAGTCGAGCGTAACTGGGTTGGAATGCGACGAACTTTTTGCCGCATTCCGGTAAATCGCTTTGGCAGTCGTTGTTCCTGGCGAGTAAAAGTTTATCGTGCCACTGGCTAAAACAGCGCCGCTGTTATCGAAGAACTGCCATAATGGGTTGCCGATTTTTCTAGCTGGCATGGATCCATCCTGTGTCTGGTCTCATTTGAATTGGAGCCTTTTCAACATCCCAAGAATCCGCAACAAATTTGGTTTCGTTTGCCAAAGATCGCAAAAAAGCAATCTTCTCTTGCGGTGCGCGATAGGCGACCGCCAATCGATAGGCTAAGTTGTACGTCAACGGTTCAATCCACTCCTGTGGAAACGAAAAGTCATTGGACGCCGAATCCATGTCATCAATGGGAAAATCACAAAGAGCAATGATGTAGTCCTCGACATTGTCGGGTTCACCAAAGATCGAGATGTTGGCGTTCGTTAGTTGTGGATCGAAATAATATTCTGTCGGTTTGGAATCCGTAGTTTTGTTCGCCAGATTCCAATATTGTTCGCGTGAAATCTTGAACATTCTGGTATCAATGTCGGCGCTTTTGTCGTGCAACACTGCCGAATTGATTTGTAAGGGGCGCTGTGCTTTTGTGGTGTAGGTGTAGACGTAATTATCAACAGCGGCAACAGAGGCCACACCAGAGGCGATTGCAATGGTATCTGAGTCAGTGACTGATGAAATCGTGGTGGTGTGAAGTGTCCCGTCGTCAAGTTCGATTAAGACATTATCACTTGCAGTCATGCCAGCGCTGGAATCAACATCAATCGATGTCGCACTGGCACTGGCTTCCGTTTTAATTTGTGTCGATACGAATGATTCTGTCCAATGATCACCCGTCGCACCCAGTGAATATGTGTTTTTGTCTTTTTCCAGGAAGAGGTATGCTTTGCGTACCGCCCATAATCGTTTGCCATCGGCTTGCCACCACTTGATCATGCGGTTGAGCTGAACCGCGCCAAACTGGCCTTCTGCGCTGGGCATAGAATCGTTTGGATCGAGGATCCCTGCCTCGATGAAAGCGTCTTTAATCAGCTCATCACGATTTCGTGAAAAATTGTAACTATTTGAAGTCGCCATTATTAATTTTTATACTCCAATTTCACCGTTGATTTCTCGGACATCTGTCCTGATTACCTTTTCTAATTTTAGGGATTGAACTTTTTCATTGGGAACATATCGCCAAATCAAGCCTTCGTCACGAACGCTTTCAAAAACGGTCGTCGTCAAACCGACTTTGATAATGATGGCCTCATCGCCCTCAAGAAGAACGACATCTCCGGCCACGAAGACTTTTGACATTTTGAACTTCAAGCCTTTCGATATGGAAGTTGCAACCTCTTTCAGCATTAACGCAATGATCAGGCCAAGCAAAATTGTAAGCCAAGGCATAAGATAGGAAGTGATTTGATCACTGGTGTCCATTGAAAGTGACGTTAAATCCATATCAGTTTAAAATCTTTCTGACGACTTCTCTGCCTTCCCAATTGTCTTCGACCATCACATCGTGCTTCTCACACGCATATCTGGTATCGCCCGAACTACTGTCTTTCCATCCGTTACGGGACAGTGTTCTTTTCATTGCAAGACAACCTGGCACACCCATTTCCACCCACTCACCATTCACTTCGTGATGCCCCATAAATTCAATGACGTTACCGTTCAGATAGAGCATCAGGATAAACATAGTTTTAATGACCATTACTTGCTTTTAACTCCGCGAGATCGTCCTTCAATTTCTCAACATGATTTTCAAGACTTTCTATTCGTTGTTTATAAAAATCTAAGGTGAGTGCTTGCTGTTGATCGAAGGGTGCTTTGCCCGTTTCAATGTTATTCAGAAGCTTGTCGAACTCACCCGACAAATGTTCAATCAACATGTACTGTTCAGCATCGTCGGGCAATGCCCCTAGCTCGCCGCGAGGCCATTTTACGCGGAACTCCGTGTTCTGGATCAGATCAGACTCAAACAAAACCATTTGAGTTTCAATTTTGTTTAACCTCTCAACGATGCCAAAGTACCCCCACACACCCAACGCGACTGCAACGACCAGTGAGATTAAATTTCTCACTGGCATAGCGAAGCGAGAGTTGTCGCTCACCTCAATAGGCTTGTCCACCTACTTCTTTTTACCTTTGAATTGAATAGGCCCAGGCAGAAGCCATGAGAAAATCATGGGTACGAGGACTATCAAAATTAAAGCCCAACCTCCGACTTTCGTTAATTTACCCAACAGTGTCCAAAAATTATCGGGCGCTTTATTAACTACCGTATCAGCGGTTACAGCGATGGGTTTGCCTTTAGCGCTTGGCTCCGCATTCAGCGCATAAGCAGTCGCACCCCCTGCCACCACTCCCCCCACAATCGCCGGGGCAATCGCAGAGTTGGTCAACACAGAGCTGGCAAGAACAGCCCCGGAGCTGAGACCGGCTGATGTCAGAGTCCCCTTCAGTTTGCTCATCGAGCATCCTGTCAGAGTCAGAATCAGAATGAGGCAAAAACATATCTGTTTCAATTTAGAGAGCGATGAAAAGAATGACAATTAAAGCTCCCCATATCCAAGGCTTACTCCTCACCTCTTCCCACAACTTTTTAAGTCCGTCCATATTTTCTCCTAGTTACTGTAAGGGTTACCGCTTGAGGAATCGTCGTTGGTTGCCATCCAGGCAAAGATCGACTCGTGCTGTCCCATGATTTCTTGATCAGTTTCTCTAAGTAACGAAATTTCTGAATCAAAACGCTCACGTATATCATCTAATTTGAAAGTTAACAGATCGATCCCATCAAGCTCGTCGTTGTCTTGCAACTCAGCAATTACTTGGCCTTGATGTTCGACAGTTGCCGATAAGTTCGATATGAACCAGACAGCACTAGCACTTTGGGTTAAAAGAAATATCAATAGACCAATAAACTTGCCATCAATTTGCATTAATTCATCAGCTTGGTGATAGCGCTTGCGATACCAGACGAGACGCCTATTAGCCCAATCCCAAGTCCCAGGCCAAATCCTTTGGTTTTCACTAATTGCCGTTCCAGGCAATCAATGCGGTTATTGTTCTCGCGAACTTCTCGTGATAGTTGCTCCACCTTTTCACATAGACGTCCTAAATCGAGTTCGCTCATCGCTGGTGTTGTCATAACTCAAGTTTGTCCTTACCTGAATAATCTTGAATTTCAATTTCCGAACCATGTGCTAAGACACACGCCATTTCTTGCGACTCTCGAATCTTGTAACTTACGAAACTCCACGACGGTTTGTCCGGATCGGGGTTGACGAACAAAATTGCACCGCCACGAGGAATGTCTGTTGGGTTCGATAACGCTTTCATTAGTGGATACTCCCCACGATCCCTGTGATGCTGAATGCTTTCAGCCACAGTGGAAAAGCAAATAGTTGGCAAAGTCAGAGTGGTTGGAAACATAAACGCATGTGCAAGCCCACCAATAAAAATAACCGCGACTAGCGCGGTTATGAAAATGTTTAACTTCATGGAATCTTATCTAATGCATAACCATCTAACTCAAGGGTTCTGTCGGCCACACCACATTGTTAACATCCTCAACAGTGGTTAAGTTAGCCGTGATGTCTCGAAGATCCTGACGGTATTGCGTCATGGCGGCTGACATTGGGGGTACGTCAGAAAGACCATAAAAGTCTGTAATTGCTAGTCTGCTATTACGGTCAGCTCTTAAATTCGCCATTGCTCGGTCAAACTTTCCTGCTTCCCATTGAGCCTCTTCTGCATCTCTGGCGGCTTCTTCTTCAGCGGTGAAAGGTATCCGAACGCCATCGACCATTTTAGTTCTTGCCATCTTTTGCTCCTATGAAATTCCGTAAAATTGAATGTAACCATTAAAATTCCCGGATGACATCTTGAATTGAATGGCGTCAATTGCAGATGTCGTATTGAAATATCCCCCAACATAAAAATCATAAGCATTGTCATTGCTGGACACCCTAGAGCATCTCGCCATATATTTCTTAACAAAAGTTGTGTTGGATGGTGTGTAAAGTTTTAAAACACCTGCGCCACTTTGATCATTATCCGATCCAAAGTTCTCTGCTAATAATTGAAATCCAGTTCCTTGTTCCTGATCTGTTGAGCTGTCATACGCTAAATCCAAAGCAGAATCGCTTTCAAAATGATAATTTCTGAAAGTGTCGCTTGTGGTTGTAACGTTATAGTTCGAGCCACCATCTGTACTGCATTGGAAACTGAAATTAGCACTATCTGTTTCGGGGTGAATATCATTAAATATAAACATGTACTGAGAATAGGTGGAGTCCAATCCAGAGGTAAACGATAGCGTAGCTGAGTTACTAGCTGTTGCGGAATTTATAAAAGTTGGTATTCCCATTATTCGCCCATCCCATATAAACTTATCACTCCGTCAAAAGTTCCTGATGACATTTTGAATTGAATCTCTGTTATCGCTCCCGTGACATTAAAATACCCTTCGGTAAAGCTATTTCTCATTGCGACATTACCAAGATGTTCAAAGGTGGCGTAAAAGTGCTTAATAAATGTGGTTCCACTGGGATTAAAAAGCCAAAGTTCTCCGTCGCCGCAAGCATCATTATCATTAGAAATACCAGGTGATATTGGTTGAAATGCTGTTCCCTGTGCTTGGTCAAATGCCCCCTGATCTTCAGTGGTGGCTGAACTATCGTCTTCTGTATGGTAGGTTCGAAAATACGATGAAGTGATTGTTTCATTGTACCCGGACGCACCGCTGACATTCGCTTGAAAAGAAAACGATTCCCCATCCGCACTGGGATGTATCTTGACGCATTTGAATAAATAGGTTTTATACGTGCTGTCAATTTTAGTTGTAAAAGATACAGTTGTATCTGTAGAAGCGGTTTGAGATTGAATTAAGGTCAGTGACATTATTGTGTTACTCCATACATTCTGATTGTTCCCGACTGAATACTGCCGGACGCAATCGTAAAACGCACTTGGGTAAAAGCCGATGTGGTATTAAAATTACCGCCGGTAAATACTGACATGCTGGTCGTGCTGTTCTTATTTCCAGTCACTCTGGAGTACCAATTTTTTACAAAAGTAGTGCTAGATGGATTGAACAAATGTAGCTCACCACAAACACTGCTGTCATTGTCATTGTCAAGTTCATGGAACAATATTTGTTCGCCAGTTCCTTGCGCTTGAGCATTTGCGGCGGCATACCCAAAATTATTTGATCCGCTTTCTGAGTTTTCAGATCTGAAAGCACCGCTTGTTATGGTGGTGTTATAGGAACCACCTGCCTGAAAAGTTAAGTTTGCGCCATCATTAGTAGAGTGAAGATTCTCAAATTCAAAAATATATTCATTGTAGGTTGAGTCAATATAAGAAGTGAATGCCAGACTCGCATCGCTAGACGCTGTCTGTGTCGCCAATAAAATTATACTATTGCTACTGCGGTATGCCTTTCGTCGATGCGCCAGAGTTGAATACAATAAACTCATAATCACTCCTACCAAGCCGATACAGTGTTAGTCATTTTGATTTGAATTAAAACTCCGAATAACCAAGCATCCTCTGCCATATTATCCGTACCGGCAGTATTGCGGTTCACTTCAAATGTCACAAGATCGTGCAACGTCGGTGATCCAGCAATGGTAATTGCCGGTGTTGCTGAAGTGATATGCAGATCTCCATTCGTTCCAGCAAGAACAGTGTCGGAGATAACTTGCTCGGTTCCCCAACTCGCATCAATAGCATCATCATTAGCAAGAGCTGTTCCTTTAATCGCCCATTCAACCGTATCTCCGGCGGATGAACCGCTTGCAGACGACCAATAAAATTTTGCTTTCACAGTGCTTCGATCCCAATTTTCTGGCATCACAACTTTGAATTGAACTTGCTCCTCTGTTCCGCCTGTATCAAAGGCGAAATAATCCCAGTTGACGTCGTTAGTAGCGTATTCGTTGCTTCCACTTTCTGCTCCAGCGGTACTGGTTGTCGCCATCGCTCCAGCGTCCACATACATCGTTCCATATTGATATAAGTTATCAATGTACGCTTTAATGGATTGTTGCGACGCAATAGCTGTTGCACTGTTTGACGACATGGTATCTTCATCGACAAACGATTTTCCGTCCAAAATATTTAGTTCGGCGGCTGTCGATGCCACTGCGGTTCCAGCAATAGTAATACCGCCATTATCAGTTATGGTTAAGACCTTCCCGGTCGGTATCGTAATGGTGCTACCCGACTGGGTGTCTATGTTGTTTACTTTGATTGTACTCATAAAATATTCCTAGTCAGATAATTTTGATTGATGATCCACTGGCAATAGTCCACGTATTGCCAGACGCTACTGTGATATCGCCACATAAAAATCCATTTTGACCCGACGCAACGGTGGTAGTCACGTTACTGTTAATGGTGTCGTAATTTGAAAACTCTGCACCTATAGTCGTTAAATTAACGTCAGCGGTGACCGAAACAAAATTACTTTTTTGCATCTTTCGAAATGCTGTTGCGCTGGTATCGTAAATTAGAACTAAATCATTATCAGCAACGGACGTTTCTTCCGTCTGGCCTGTGATCACATTGGCGTTCACCATTGCCGTTTCTACAGCACTGCTTTGAATTGTCGTCGCTCCGTTGGATGCTAAGCCAATGTCTCCGGATACAGCCACTTCCTCATACGATGTTCCGTCACCAACTAAGACCTTACCGGACGTGACATCGGGCATGATGAGTTTAGACCCGAAGGTAACATTCTGAGAGCTATCTACAGTGAGTGCGGTCGTCGTACCATGCGCTGATCCAACGCCAATTTCCAATTTATCAGTTCCGTCATCGAGGCCAACCCTATAGTCCACACTCGCGCCGTCGAATACGAGCATAGAATCCTCTTCTCCTCCGTCACCGATTGTGATTTTTGGTGTTGTTCCACCAACGGTCATATCACCATTGTCATCGATGGTCGTGGTCGATGTGTTCTGTAAGGTACTACCGCCGGTTCCCGACCAACGCACGATGGCATTATCAGTAGACGATGATATGCCCTCCATTTTGTCGGAATTGAGATTGGTGAAATTAGCATCCAACTCCGTGTGAGTTAGAGCAGAACCTTTGCCACTTCTTGTAGTAATTGTTGCCATAATTAAGGTGTCACATATCGGTCAAGGGTGAAGTCACTTTCGTCAATATAGTCGGCGTGGCTTGAAAGGTAGCCGGGGTAATCACTTGGTGTTTTGTCGTAGATCGCAATTGTGTTTCGTGTTCGCGCATGTTCGACGCTTTGATCTTCTAACAAGGTACGCACAAAATCCTGGGGATGACGAGGTTCCCAGCAATCGCGTGTACCAGCGCCACGACACACCACAGCACCCGTCCATTCAACTGCTTTGTATTGATCTAAAAATGTGCCACCACATCGATCACATTGAAATTTAGACATTAGTCTTTCTGAATTTGCACGATCAACGTACCCATATCTGCTGACGCACTAAATCCCAGTGTTGTCAAAAGAATATCGCCGGTTTCACCGCCTCCGGCATTCGATTGGATACCGCCGATTGACGTGAAATCCATGAATCCATCAGTGTCACCCAGAACCCAACCGCCAGTGTCTGCTGAGGCGTCAAATTCTAGCCGACCGGTGAATCCACTGAAGCTCCACCAAATCTTCATAATTCGAACAGTTGAAGGTGCTGGGCTTAACGCCGATGCATCAACCACAACATTGTCGGTAATGTCCCCAGCCGATCCATCGCTCAACAAGTAAGTATGCGTGACTGCGTTCTTCTGCCCATCGTGCAAAGTCGTCTTGGTAATCGTATTTGCCATAGTGTCTTTCCAAAAAAGAGGGTGACCCGAAGGCCACCCCTAGTTTTTATCTTTCTTGCGAAGCGAAGATGTAGTCAACCGTCATCGTTTTAGCGGCGGCGGCTCCGTTCTGGATGCCAAAAGAAATAGCCAGTTCTTCATCGTCCGGAAGATTGGTTGTCACTGATGTACCAAGCTTGACGTCATCAACATAGTATTCGATAGCACTTTTACCGTCGTAATAAAATCCGACGATCAAGAAAGTGTCGTCTGCAACGGTTGCTATCGCAGATGCCGTGGTATCGCTTCCATTTTTTTCGACATGAAAATCGAGCGACGCATCGCCATCATCTTTCATAAAATACACGCCATCTGAAACCGCCAATGGTGTGGTGTCTGTGATTTGCAAACCCATGACAAAATCGCTTTGAGTGGCATCGCTCACTTTAAGGCGTGATTTGAAAAAGGTTTTTTTGCCAGAAGCGAATTTAAAAGATTCAACTGCTGAGTTGAAAAAATCAGCGTCATTGTCGGCATCATCATTTGTAACCAGCAAGCATCCGCCCTGAACATTTGTCAGTGCTTCTGATGCGTTGCCTGAGCCAGCTTCCGTCGTTGTGATCGTCCAGTCACCGGCGACATAGGTATGAAAATCGTTAAAATAGGTAATCCATTTTGTGGGGTCGGGCATTCCATAAAAGCCGGTGTTTGAGCTTTTGGTTGCAGTTCCAACGCCACCTGTAAATCGTGTAGGTGTTGCCATGTTTGTTCTCCCAAGAACGTCCTAAGAAGGACGTGACCCCATCGCTGAGGTCACGTTCTCAAGTGGGCTACTATGCGCCCTCAGATCCCCAAATTGCTCTCCAATCAGACCAGCCAGAGCTAAAACGCATGTACCCGGAGTACAAGTCGTTTTTAGTGGCGAAGTCGTCATCGTTCGCAAATTCAGGTCGAGTGCGCCAGATGTGATAAAGACCAGGAACATTCGAACGAATGAACCATTGGTCGGTGTCAGACAAATAGTGGTTCACGATGATTCCACCGGGAAATACCCCTTGTCCTCGTATCACATTGATCGCGTTGTTCGCCGTGTCATTCTGCAAGCTTGATCCCACGATTCGGTTCGCATTGAAATAATCGTTGGGGTGAATGATCAGCGACTGTGGCTTGATTTGAATCTTCAAGCCTCTGTCATCCACTGCTTTCATCATCTGAACAACCAGATCTTCGATTGCAGTTTCTGACAAGTCGGCGGCTGTAGACAGTTTGTTGCTGTCCGTACCACCGTTGATGCGCGGATGCGCGGTACTCAGTAGAACAACGCCATCAGCTCCGGTATAACTAGCATTGGTGGCGCGGTTGAGATGGTTAGCATCAACTGTCTCAACTGTCTGTTGCATTGAACGAGATACGGCTTTGATACGCTGTGAGGCAACTTCGACGTACTGCAAGTCGTCTTTTGCTTCTCGCGTGATCTGAAAACCAAGGGCATACGCAACGTGCGTAAACCGCTTGTTGTATCCCTGCTGTTCGGCATCATAAGTTAATGCACTGCCCTGACTTTTCTCCGGTGCTAAACCGTAGTAAGTCACTTGTTGCATCTCCTCGAATGCCTTCTCGGAGTTCATGCTGTCGAAGATTTTGGAATATTCTTCATCCCAATCTCCGTGCATTGATTCCGACCATACTTTGAGCAACCCAGGCCATAACAGCTTAGGGTGCGTCTGTGTGGTTGTAACTGCCATAATGACTCTCCCTAGATGTTAGACGCCGGTAGAATCAACTGAATTGAATTCATGCTCGTTGATTGTGACCCACCAATCGGCTTGATCACCGATTGCGTTGTCGTCTCGCGGAACAAGAGCTACTATTCGAAGTTGAGCTATTGCGGTTTTTGCGTCGGATGAATCGATCTCATGTGCTGAGATACCTGTAGTTGTGGAGCCTGAACCGGCAATGATGTCGCAATTGTTGCCTATGTTCGTAACTGCCAATGCGGACGAATCCGAATCTTCCTGGACTTCAAAAATTGTCCAAGGATCATCGCACACCATGATGTCACCGGCTGTCGAAGCTGGTAAGTATCGTCGTGTCAAATCGCCGTAGTCGCCAAGAACCCCTACGCATACTCCAAGTATGCGATCCCCTGCACCGGCTGGTGCAACGTAACCATCGTTTTCAAGCTTAACAAAATCTCCGATAAAGATGGCGGTTCCATTAGAAGCGTCAACAGACCATTTGTTCGCCACATTTACAGAGCCGCCATCCATTCGTTTGACTGGACGTGCTCCGCGAGGATTGTCAATGTTTGCCATTAGACATTTCTCCTGTGGTTAAGCAATTCAGCGTCTTCCAATCTCCACGTTGCCGTGTGAAAAGTCTTCAGCTTCCTTGCTACGTTTAAGTTGACTTTCGACCTCAACGAGGTCTTTTTCTTTTTCTGCTTGGTCTGCTTCATAAAACTCTTTTCTCTTTTTAAGCAGATAAGCATAAAGTGGTTTTCCTTCCACCTGCCCAACAATTCGACCGACCCGATCTCCTACGGCCAGTTCCGGGGTAACGCTGGGGTCTCCCACTATTACGCGACCATCATGGTCGGAAATTTCATCTTTACCGACAAAATCCCAATCATCGAAATTTGTCAGCATATGAACACGATTGTTCAAGTCGTTTACCCAACGGGTGACATGACCCTTAATTTCAGGGGCATACAACTTGAAACGAGTTCCGTCGATTTTTGCCTTATCCCTTCGACGGACAGGGGCTTTTTGGGTTCTTCCTCTTTGCATTTCCTTATGCTCCCAATTAAATTTCTAAAACTTCTTTAGCGTACTTTTCACGATCTTTCGCGGTAAATATTTCTCGTTTCACCAAATCGTTAAAAGTTGCTTCAGCTTCTGGATATTGACTCTTGAGCTGTGACCACAAGCTAGAGCCTTTCGGGGCAGGTTTGTCAGGCGACACCGCTGGCATAGATGACGGTTTGTCGTTGGCAAACTTGCCAGGAAATTGCGCTCGAACCAGTTCTTCAACTGTCTGGTAATACTGGTCGGACTCAATGTTTGGATTTGCGTTGCCTAAATTCTGACCTACGGTGTTGGCATAGGTCTGCATCGCCAAATCTTCGTTGTACCACGGATTCTTCTGGATAAAGGTTTGCAGTCCTTTTTGAAACTCTACTTGACGCCGTTGTACATCAGGCTCTGGAGTGTCGGGTATCTTTCTAATCTGTTCATCGATAGCGGTGAACCTAGCAGTGTCTCCATCCTCCACCGCCTGTGATCGTTCTTTCTCAAGACGTTCACGAGCGTGGTCAGTCGCAACTTTTATCTGTCGCGCTTGGTTGATTCCCATTTCGCGCAGTTCACTGCTAAGACCATCGATCTTTTGTTTCAGATCAACGATTTCGCTTCCTTTATCAACAGAAATTGCTTGTGCATCACGAATAAATTCTTGCGCCGGTTTCCATTGATCAGGGTCACCCTTCCACGCATCCTGATCAGCCCAACCCATCTCTTTTGCTAAACCCTCAACCGTTAACTCATCTGCCATCTTCTTTTTCCTCAAGAATTGCGGTGATGTCACTGTCGGTGATGACTCTCATCTTTTCTCCATCGACTTCAATCTCATAACCGGCGTATTTTGCAATTGCTACGGTTTGACCCGGCCTTGGAATACCATGAGAAACATCAACACCGAATTCTTTCTCATGCTGTTTTTCGGCCTGAAATGCCAACGCACCTATTGCAACGATCTTCGCCTTGATTGAAGCTAAGTCATATCGCTCTGCTTCACTTTCCGGAATTAGAATACCGCCTTCAGTAACTCGTTCCGTTTTGACTGGGATTACTACTACTTTCTCGCCTACTGGATTGATCCTCATTAATTTCCTCTATGATGTGTTCAACCTCTTCAAGACCTCGGAATTCGCCTACGAGTTTTCCGTGATCAACCATATTGTCAACACTGACAAATTTTTCCAGAATCCGATTCTTCCTTTGCTGAATCAGACCCATCAACTCCTTTGTGACAGGTGAAACCTGCCATTCCCTAATCTCGTCCCTGTCCAAGTTTTCTCTTTTCGACCTCATGGTCTAGCGCTGTTTTCACTTCCTTCAGTGCTATTTCGCGCTGTTTCACTTGATCATCGATCGCCTTTGATCGAATGGTTGCCTGATCTTTCTGAGCATTGGCTTGAGTCTTCGTCCATTCACGTTGTGAATTATCTTGCTCCACTTGCATTTGAGCTTGCATCATCTGTTGTTGCGCTTCAGCCTCTTTGTTCGCAAATTCACCTGGATGTAACAGGGTCTCAATGCTTTCGATTTGAAGCGCTTCAAGATAACGTCGTTCGGCTTCGATCATGCCCTGATCGCCGTAGAGATTCGGAGCCATTGTTGCCCTTTCAATGAGTGCCTGTGCTTTCATCATTCTCTGTGTTGCACTGACCACATTGGGATCTGCAATTGGTACAACCATACCTTTCATCGACGAATACAGTGCAGGGTCGATGAACTTCATTGACAGCTCAAACCATTTACGAAATTCGGTCGTCATTGATCTAAACGTTCGCTTATATATTGCACTGAAGACCTGCATACCTTGTTCAAGACTTGCCATATGCGTCGTCGCCGGGGTGTTCTGTCCCGGCATCGATCCCATCATCGCTTCAGACACAGAACCAATCCGTTGACCGGCATCAATCAGAAGTGACAATAGATTAAACAGCGTTCCACTCGGCTCTTTAATCGGCCAAGGGAATACACCTTTTGCTAGTTCCTCCGCATCCGCATCGGTCTTATGCCAGCGCCCTGGCTGAATATCCAAGTTGCCTGAACGCATTCGAATTCCTCTGGACAATAAACCGCCTTGCACATTCGATAGCGTTCCAGCATCAATAAGCTGATTTAGGATTGAATTGACCGCCTCATTGTTCGGTGTAAGTAGAATACCCAGGCCAATGTCATAGATCGAGCCGTCAGGGCTTGGTATGAAACCGTATTTGACGAAATATTCCTCTGCTTGGATTCGCGCAATCTTATAACCCATGCCCAAAAGGTCGGTGTTGGTGGCTTCGATGATGTCACCTTGTCGGGCATAATAAATGGTTTCAAAACGTGGAAAAACTCTTAGAACCTGCTCGTTGAGGATCCAGGCAATGTAAGGCTCTGCATAACCGTCGTCGTCAAGATCAAGCCAACAATGGACTTCCAAAACGACATGTTCTTCGGAACGAGATGGTCTTTCAAAGCCGTGAATCTCATCGACAGCTTTGTGAAAATCACGCTGTTCACGATCGACCGGTGCGAGTTCCACGCGACGGAAGTAATCCATGCGAAACAACTCTTCCAGTTCGTTAGCCGTGTACGATAAAACGTGTGTCTTGCGTGTGGCACTGTCCAAACTTTTTGCGTAATAATCGACTACAAAGTTCTGCGGCAACAGCACCTGCGAACGATTACGTTGAAGCTGTGGATCAAAAAATACTTTTTTAACGATGAATCCAACCAACGGTTGAATCATCAGCATTTTGTCGTGTTCCTCTTCCCACTCCGATGACTGCTCCATGATTTCCCAGTTCAACGCCTTTTCGATTTGAACCAGTGTCGGGTCGCGTGTGCCGTCGAATGTTTTAATCTTAACAACCTCTTTGCCCGGAACTAATGCTGGATAAGCACGAGCGTTGTATTGCATCGCGGTTGTAGTGATTAAAGGGTACTTAACGTTGGATGCACCTTCCCAGGGCCAAGACTTGCGCTCAAAATATTGCATCGCCAGTTTTAATGCTTCGGCGTTGCGATCTTCCCATTCTCTTCGGGAATCGAGATCATCCTGATAACCTTTAGCGCACATTGCTCCAATATCATCAAGCACATTCGCGTCTAAATGTGGGGCAAGGTTTTGACCGGTATCTTTTAGTTCAATTATTTTTTCAAAGCGCATTTAGTAACCTGTAAATTGTGAGCGCCCGAATCCCATCTTCCAGACGTCATCTCGGTATTCCTCTTCTGCAAGTTCTGCATCGGTAATCGGAGAGACCAGTTTTTGAACGCCGTAAGCCATTAAACCAAGGCTATCGACATCATCCTTGTAAGCTCCTCTTGGAAACTGGAGCATGTTGCGTTTCAAATCAGGGAACCATTCAGCTTCCACTGGAAATTTAACGCCACCAGCTCGTGTCATCGCCTGGAGCGGCGAAGCTCGTGTTTCTTTATCTTTCGAAGGCGTCATGGGATGCAACGTAAAATAAACGTTGTCTTTTCTCATGCGCTCATAGATCTGGGATCCCAATGCTTTTGCAATGTTTTCAGATTCCAGAAAAAAATCCTGTATCTGATATCGCTTTACTAAAGAAAACAATTCATCGAGTATCGTGTTTGAATCCCAGCGACCTTTTCTGCGGTCTCGCACCTGTAGAATTCTTTTTTCATCCATACCGCAAGCAAAGAATACGGTAAACGCAGACCGGTCTCGTTGTGAGATGGCGAGGTCTCCGGATCCATACCACGTTAAATGTGAATCCCAGTCGTCGCCATCAATAGGCGATAAATCCTGTTCACGAAAATAGGCTGTGCTTTTTGAAATCGGCTGATTCAAATATTCCTGTCCATACACTTCCGGAATACCTTGTCGCAGATAATCACTGGCGACTGACTTCAAACGTTTTTCAGAAAATTTTTCAGGCCACAGAACTTCCGAATAATCGTCTTCGTCGGGATGCGCTCTGAAACGAACGCTTACCCAATCGCTATACTGGTAATCTTTTAATGTGGTTCGGATGGCGTCGTCTTTGGGCATCAGATTCTCCAACATGGAATCGAAATGCAAAATAGTACCTACCACCCTAATAACGCACTCATCGCTCCCTGCTGGCAGTACAGAGCCGTAGAACCACCGTTTCAGCTTAGAGCGTCGCGTGTCGCTGGACACCAGCTCTTCGTTTTCAAGATCGTCAACGATAATGATGTCCGGTCGTGTTCCACGCCACTTCTTTCCGCGAATCTTTTGCTCCGCGCCTCGCGCAATCACTCTGCAAGCATGGCCGTCTTTGAAATTGACAATCATGTCAGTGGACGCATCTTTGATAATGCGATCCACACCATAGATGTCGCAAAGGACTTCGTTTTCTCGAAACTCCATTTTGAGTTCATGCAAGAACTCGGATGCCTGATCCTCGGTGTCGGAAAGCACCATCGCGTAATTGCGTTCCCGGTTGACCAGCGTTGCGATTAAATAACTTCCGGTAACCGCCGTTGTCTTGGCATGGCCTCGTGGCGCTGAGATTGCCACTTTCGGATGGTCAGAACAGCACAGCTCCCACAGCTCCTCGTGGAACTCTGGGGTCGGCTTAGGATTGTTGTAACGTGTTGCGAGGACGGTCTTTGCCAGCCCTGAAACCATCTCCCTCGTGACTTTCATCAGATATCATAAAGATATTGACCAGGGTCTTGGCCTTTTTTAAGTCTATCCCTTAGCGCCTTGTTTCTCATATCTTCCAGCATTTTTTGATTTAATTTATGCAGTCGATCTTCTTCATCCTTCTTCTTTTTCAATTCGTCTGCCGCCGCTTGCCGACTTCTGTCTTGTCGATCATTAGCTAACTTAACCAGGTTTGCATCGGACGTGTCAGTTCGATTTTTTAAATCTTGTCGTTTTTTCTCATTTCTATCAGCCTCTTTTCTGGCATCCTCTTCCTGTCTCCTTTTTTTATCTGATAGGCTCTCGCGTATATACTTCTCTCTAGAAGTTTCTGGCGTTGCAAGGTAATCCTTAGAGGCTCGAAGCATCGTTGGATCTCCGGTTATTGTTTTTGTTTCTTTTGGGTCTCGACCACGCAGAAGTTTACGCAACAGCTCTAACTGTTCTTCAGGTGTCCATTCTTTACCGCGCCAGTCAATCTCTGGATCACCGTGTTCTCTTTCGCCGGTTGTGGTTGTGGTTTCGCCTGTAACGCCAGTGGAAGTTCTGGTTCCAGCAGTGGTTGTTCCGTCATCATCATCATCTAAACCTTTAAGAAATCTTGTTAGAAAATCGTTTAGATCATTGCGTGTCAGTCCGCCGCCTCCGCCTCCGTCTTGGTTCATCACCAAAGGGGTAGCGCCACCGTAATTTGGTTGGAATAACGGAATGGTTGGAAATTGAGACAGATTGCCTAACAGCGAACTTAAATTCGAAGCATTGAAGTTACCGGTGTTCTGTCCGGTCACTGGATAGCTACTGGTGATTGTGGGCATCAACAGATTCGTTGATCCGCCACCCATCACTGCTGGCGTCGATGTGCGGCCGCCTTCCACAATTATGTTCGGCATCATGTTGTTCGTTGCGGCTGGCAAACCTTCAGTTTGAGATCGTCCGAGACCCACTTGAGCCAAAGAGGCATTAGGTGAAAATCTTTTATTCCATGCCGGTTGAATTGCCATAAAAAGTGTCCGTTAGTTCGTTTTCACAAAATTTTCAAAAGTGCGTGTCAAGCGTTTTTTTCAGTGTTGGGAACTCTAGGGTTTTTGCTCGAAACACCCCGAAAATGGGCTGTTTTGACGATTTTCAAAAAACCCATTTGCTAAAATAGGGGTATCGGTTAAAAGATTTGCCGATTGATCTTTAAAAATTTAAACGTTGTATCGACCGCCGTTTTAACGGCAAGGAGACTTTATGTCGTCACATTTCCAATACAACGATGGAGGTCGTGCCGAAACTGGTCGCAAAGGCTATACAAGTGATTGCGTAGCTCGTTCAGTTGCCATTGCCTCTGGCCTTCCCTATCAGGAGGTTTACGACAGAATGGCAGAGGGCAACGCGACCCAGCGTCGCTCAAAGCACGACAAGGGTAAGAGGGTTCGCACCGCGTCGCACGGCATTTCCGTTAAGCGCAAATGGTTCAAAGACTATATGCGTGAGTTGGGTTTCGAGTGGACGCCTACGATGGAAGTCGGTAGCGGATGCAAGGTTCATCTTAAATCTGATGAACTTCCAGAAGGTCGCCTCGTTTGCAAAGTCAGTAAACACGTCACGGCTGTAATCGATGGCGTAATCAACGACACCTATGATTGTAGTCGAGATGGAACCAGATGCGTTTATGGCTACTGGGCATTAAAAAGGGGCGAAAGTCGTAAGACCCTCACCCCACACTGATCTAAGAATCAGTGATCACCTACCTGCTAGGACAAGTGATACATTAGCCCCTCTTCGGAGGGGCTTTTTTTATTTCGACGTCCCGATCCGTCCAGCACCAGTGATGTAGACGTCAGCGAACGAGCGCTTATAGCTACCATCCTTATAAGCGGCCAAGTCCTCTTTTAAGCTCTTCAATGATCGAGACTGACTCCCCTCGTCCTCCAGTCGCTTGATCAGACGCTCCAATGATGCGATTCTTTTTGTAACTGCCATCGTCAAAACTCCCATCTTCTCGTTGTCCAAAAACCTGGGTATTGTACCATCTCAACTTCCCTGATGTAACGCCCCCTAACTTATCAGCTTCTTCTGATATTTTGATCAGATTATATTCTTGTTCAGCTATTAGCTCATCGATTACCGCAAGGTCGTTGTTTTTAACCGCTTTTCTTATTGTGTCTGCTAATTCGGGATCCCAGCGCATAGCGATCTCCGGAACATACTGGAGATAAACGCCTCGCACACCGGCTGTGGTGTTCTTTTCCCCTTCCGCCAAAAAGCGATGGGATGGCGTGATGGTGTACCCCGGTTGATCCTGTAACAGCTCGACAACGGCTTCGTAGACGTCGGGCTTGTCAGGATCAAACATGATTTCCACACCCGGTCTAGCATTAACGTGGTCTTCCTTGACAATTTGCGACACAAAAACATCGGTTTGATCGAATTGTTTCCCAGCTTCGATAACGTTCAAATAGAGCTGGCTTGCATCAGCGCCCTTTTTATAAATGACTTGGGAATCAACAGAAGGTTCTGGTTCGCCGTACATCCCTGCCGCCGTTGGGTCGGAGTAGACCACAAGATTTGGATCATCTACGATATTCTTTCGTAAGATGCTTCTCAGCTTTGTCCAATCTTGCGCTGTTAAAGGTTTATCCTTGTACGCTGTCACCCCGGCGCGATACCGATCTACATCGGTCATCATGCTCGCAATATCAGAAGTCTCTGTTTTTGGCGTCCATCCTTGGGTTTCCCAAAGAAGCTTTTCATTCACCCATCGGAATGCCTGTAAAGCGCTTACCGGAATATCGATGCCTTGCTCTTTCAGTAATATGACTGCTTGGTTGGCAACATCATTCGAGAAACCGTAAGCACCGCTAATCCCACTCAACTCGCCTGTCGTTTGTTTGCCTCGATACTGAGCAAACGGTGTGTCGCCTTCACCAACTAAAATCTGTTGCGGATTCTCTCCAAGACCGGAACCAAGCCATACGCCTTCAACGTTACTCAATGCCGGGATTGCCCTGGGATGGTTATCAAAAAGATTGGCGGTTCGCTGGTCTGCTCTGGCGTTCCAAACATCACTCGTGACCGAGAACCAGTCCCAAATATTTGTGCCAGCCAGATTACCGCTAAAAATTCTCGTCTTTGGCGGATCACCAGCGCGAACTTCCCTGAAATTATCCAGCATAACCTTCATGGCATTGCGACCATTCATACCGAATTTTGTGCCGTTCGATTTTCGAATCACATACTGGTCTGGCAATTTGGCGAGACTCTTGCCGTCAGCGATCCACTGTTGTGCGAACATAAGCTGGTCGTCGTAATCGCCTCTCGCAAAGTTGCGAAGCGCTTCTTCGCCAGCTTGAAGGTTTTGTAAAAGATTGGTTTGCGGAGAAGTCGCCCCTAACATTTCTGCGAAAAGCTGGGCTACGGATCCGTAATCTTCGTACAGTTTAATTTGCGCTCTTTCATACCACTTGAAGGCGTCTTGAATTATTCGCGCATTGCGGTCGGTGCGCTTCATAATTGACGACACTTCCTTAGTGATCGCCGTTGCCATATCGGAGACTTTCTTTTGCCTAGCACTGCCGGTTAACACTTTGTTGGTCTTAGGGTCTCTGTGGTAATTAAAGCCACCGACGCCCTGATCGAAAATCAGCTTAACTTGACCCCTGTCATTAATCTCAAGTCTTTTAACCTTAAAATCACCCCAACCGTCCTTCGGATGATGATTGCGGCGGTAATCGAGGATCTGTCTGCGGATTCGCGTTTGATCTTTTTTTGAGACATCGAGGTCGCGGATCAATGACGCTTCATTCGGGGTTAGCCGTACTGTCTGTGGAACCAATGGTTCGACGGTCTGGTAATAGAACCCAGCGCTGATATCATCGGCTAACGAACGTTCCGGGCTGGTCAGAAGCGGCGGTTCGTCTTGATCAGCACCTTTATCATCACCTTTGCGTTTCTTACGATATTTGTCTGGCAGGATGTTATCGAACTTTCCTCGCTTCGCGTCCAGTGCAAGCTGGATAGCCAATGGCGCAACGTCACCAAGCCATTTGAGATTTTCTGGCAGAAGTTCCTGCTCTCGTCCAAGCGCTTCGAGTTCTGAGACATCCATACGCAACAACTGGCGAATGTCCTTGTTTCTAAGCCCGTGTAATGCGCCCTCAGCAATGTTTGCACCTCGACCTGCTAATGCCCTTAGATCGTCTTCTAAAGGCGCTACAGGCGAGTACAGCATCTGTCCTGCACCTAAAAATTGTTGATAAGGATCAAGGGTGCGTTTAGCGCCTTGCATGAGTTCATCTTGCACTCGTTGGGCGTAGTCGCTGGCGTAGCCTGTTCCGGCCTGTGCTAAGCCTTTTGCGCTCTCCTGGAGGGTTTTCGCAAATCGTTTTTTGTATTCGCTGGCAAAGGTCATCTTTTATTTTCGTAGCGCCGTGGGACTGAGGGTCTTCACGTTATCGCAAGACAAAGTTTTGCCCCCACCCCCCATTTCCCACAAATAATGGATTGTTTAAATTTTTTTGACCCTAAATCCCCACTGACTACCTCAAACCAGAGACCATCGGATAAATAGTCCTGCCCTTTGGTAATCAAATCAATGAGTTACGATGGCTTTAGGTTTTTGTTGTGCTTTTGTATATGGGGATCGGCCTGAAAATGCGACCTTTGGGCTTTTCTCTGGGCGCTGGGGTGCTTCAGTGCGCCCCCCTATGCATCTCGGCCACCATGAGTTGGATCATCGTCCCTATACCAACCTTCGAGTCTTCCGTACTCAGAGCCTAGTTCGAGCTGTTGTTCTGTAGGGAATACAGTCGTGTGCTGTATAGGTAAATTGTCTGTATTGTCGGGCGATTTGTGAACTTTACGGTCTCGTCCACCATGCCTGAATTTGTGTCTTATCGGATAACCCATATCAGTAGAGCTATCAATGCTGTCATGTCCACGCAGATCGACCAGAAGACATAAGTTCGTAATGCCCACCTACTCACCTTTGCAATCATTTAAGATTTTCCAGGCAAGCGCAGTGCATTGCGGTACTTGTCCATTGCCAAGGGCTTTAAGTCTGTCCACCCTAGAGGCCACCCCATGAGCCACTCGACCCACGTCGGGTTCAGTTGACCACCAGGAGCCTTCTCCTGATACGCTACTTCCGTTTCCAAATACCTTTTGTGTCGGAGATCCGCCAAGCCTTGTGACAGCTTCATTGTCATTCCGATGGCGGCTCTCGGAGTCGGCCACATCTTGACTGCGTTCGGAAGCTGAAAGTTTCTCGTTGATACTCCCTTCCAATCTCTTGCTACCGGTGTCGGCCACATTTTCACCGCTGTCTCCAAAGTCGCTCCGTAACGAACTCCCTTCGCCGATGTCCTGCCCTTCGCATCCACCGATCCACTCTTCGCTCCCGTATGCGGCCCTCTCGGAGTCGCTGACGGAGTAGGCCAATATCCAGAGTCGTTTTCTTCTGTGCGGTGCCGGGGGTCGAACATCGTCAGCTCCCAACACAATCCATTTTGCATCGTACCCTGCTTCGGCCAACGAGCCGAGGACTTCGTGGAAGTAGCCAGAATTAAGCAAACCGGGGACGTTTTCGAGAAAGGCGAATCTTGGCTGAACGTCACGAATCGTTTGGATCGTTTGCGGCCACTTGTTCCTTTCGTCGTCTTGGCCTCTTTTCTTGCCAGCCACTGAGAATGGTTGGCACGGGAAACCTGCAGTAAGTATGTCGACAAAGCCCTGGTATTGGTGAGCTGCACGGGACTCGATGAAGTGGTCAATGTCTCCAAAGATTGGGGCTTGGTCGAGGAAGCCGTCTTTGATGCGTTGGGCGAGGATTTTTTGGCAGTATTTGTCCCATTCGACATAGCCGACTGTTTCAAAACCGAGTAGATGCTGGGCCGCTAGATCGCCACCGCCAGCTCCTGAAAAAAGTGAGAGACATTTCAATCAAATCACGCCAAGCTATGTATTCCATACTGGCAGTTTGTCCATCTTCTGTAGAAGCCAAATGAGGGCGTTAGAGACGGTTTTTTTAAAGACCACAGGTGCAATCCCATGCACCAGCATGACAACGCTAAGCAGAGCCAGTGCAACGCTATAAAGAACAGCGCTCCATAGGTGTTGGACGTAGTTCTGGTTAGCGCTTTGCAAGTGCTTCATGTTCTTCAGCGCCTGGAGTGTCTGCGATATGAATATGATCATTTTCAATTAATATGTAGTGATTCGTACCGTCGGCTTTTTTCGGCAACGAGTTCTTTAATTCGGCTTTCAACTTCTCTTTGTCCTCTGCACTCATGTCCCCGGTGAATACATCGAATGCCCTTCCAAACAAGTGACGGGATCGGGTGTTCGTTATACCTTGCGCCAATTGGCGTTCAAGGGTTCTGACGCCACTGGAAATTAATGGTCGTCCTGTCAGCTCCAGTTTTGTCCAGGCGTCCACCAGAGCCTTCTCAATCGCTTTTCTGCCCCCTAGGGCATCCCAATCAACTTGATCCACCAGTTCCTCCGTAGTGCCGACCAGAGAGCCTTCTGGCGAGGTTAAGATACCGACTTGCATGTCGGGTTCGTCGGAAAATCGATCCATTATTTTCGGAATCAATCCGGATACACCTTCTTGAACGTTTCTGAATAGATCTCCCAATCCAAAATTCACATTCTTTTCTTGAATGGGTTCTCGTGTGGGTTGCAGATACGGACTGGCCTCATAGTGAGTGGTTTGAATGTCCGGATTTTGAAAAAAGTTCGGATCTGAAAAATAAGGGTCTTCAGCGCGAGACAAGCTTGCAGGTTGGGCGGCTATTTTTTTGCGATAAGTTTCTGCTGGGTTCGCCATCAGTGGATCATTTGACCGACCGACAGCTCTTCAAGGAAGCCGGGTGTGTGATCACCCATCCAACTGGTAGTAAACTCCTCATACTGATTTTCGGCCTCTTCCTCCGTCATACCGCGCTCTTGGAGCTGTTCTTTGACCTTTTCTGAGTCATAGACCAAGAAAGGCTTGCCCATGCGGTAACATATACCAATCAGGCATTTCTCCATTCCCATTATTTGATCGATCTTCAATAGCCTTTCTTCTGCTTGGCTTGCACACGTTTAGCGTTCTGCTTAGTCCGTACAACACGAGCTTTTTTGCCGGGGTATTTCACTTTGTATCCACCGCTCACTTTTTTTATCGGCATCAACTAACTCCTTTGGAGCCTTTTGCGACGTAAATCTCGCCGGGTTTTCTGCTTCTGGAAATCAAATCTTTCACCTTCGAACGTGTTTTTCCTGCTTTGTTCATCAGTTTCCGGTCTTTATCCGTAATTCGTGTAGCCATCAGTTCGGTCTCCTTTCGTCGGCGTCTTCTGCGGTCGGCATGACCGGTTTTGCACCAGCGTGTTTCTTCAAGCCCTCAGCGACCTCTGCCAGTCGTTGCTCCACGTTAATCGCTTTGCTGATACTGGTAGGCTTGTTCTCGATCAGTTGTTTCTTGTCGAAGAGAATGCCGAAAATGACGCTCGATTCCTTGGCGGTCAGTTCAGCACCCTTTGAGATGATATTGTCGAGCTGAGAATTCAAAAGGCCGACTATTTTCTGTTTAAGGCTCTTCTCGAACTCCTCGTTTGCCGAGTCCACAGCCTTCCAGAAATGCTCGTCCTTGTCTTGAATCCAACGCCGTATGGTTTTGCGGTCGATCCCTGTTTCGCGCTGTGTGGCGCTCTGAGAGCCGTTCCACGCCCATATTGCACCAGCTCTGGCTTTGTCTTCTTTGTTGTACAGTACAGTCATTGATTTCCTCTCAAACGATGAATGAAATCGTATGGCATAGCATCCTTATATTCCTCGTCGTGGCTTCCCTTTTTCTCTCTTTCAAGCCAACTGGGATCCTGCGCTCCGAACCATTCAGCGACGGTTACCTTGTGCCGCCGGAATCCTGCGAGATGATGAGGGTCTTCTTCAAGCTCGATGACCTCTCCGGTGATTTCATCGACGTAAAATGGCATAAAAAAACCGGCACAAAATGCCGGTGATGTGAACAAAACAACACAATTCCTATCTTAGGAATACCATACCATATGCGTTGCAATTCTGCACCTTCTACACCCCACACATCCCCTCACATTCATTGCCAAACATGTCTACTTGATCTTTGTCGGGGTCAAGCTCAACATCAGCGAGTGGTTCAAGTGAGCTGTGCAAAAACAAATTCTCTTGTGTGCCGTGGACACCTTTACGAATATTTTCATCCATTTCGACAGCAAGCATCCAACTGTCAGGATCATTATTTTTGAGATTTAGCCATGTTTTGTCATCGTGATACGGACAAAAATAGCAAGCTGATTTTTGCGGTTGTTTATACCCGTTCTTCTCCATCCACACGAGACAGTGGTATCGGTGCATCTCTTTATCAATTAGCGGATAAATGTTTTCAATCCATTTGACCGGATTTGGTTTCATTCGGATGGTTTCATCCATTGAAATCCCCATCCATAGTCTCACCGCCACTTCTTTTGAGCCTCGTTGTCCCTTTTTGAGTCCAAGTAACTCTCGAATCTTTCTTTGGATCGGTTTCACCTTGTACTCAAAAGTACATTGACGGCGTAACATACCCCGACCTTTTTGTTGTGCAACAAAAAACGGTGGACTCGCCATTCGACCGCCTTTAAGTCCATTCTTAATGTCAGCGAGAAGACCATCGTTTTGCTTTACTGTGTAGACCGGAAAAGGCACCTCTTCCTGGATCTCGTCGAGTTGGTCGTAGACGTGCCAGGGTTCCGCTCCGGTGTCAGCAAAGATCGCGCAGTCAGGCATTGGTGTCAGCTCACCCTTTGCCGCCATCAGTGCCATACATGAGGATTGAACGCCAGCCCCCAATGAGAGTATGTTCATCATGTTTTAACTTGCCGCCCGACCGTTCGAGCAACGTCTTGCTCCCAGTCACCAAACAAACTTTTGAGAAACGAATATTTCGGTTCTAGATGGGTGTACCAATGCCTTTTGGATATACCAAGAACTTGCACCTTGCCTCCGGTCGCATCAAAGACCGGAAAATCACGGCCAGTGACCTCTTCCATGATGGCGATCCATATTAATTCCTTTAACGTCGAAATTTTGATTGTCCAATCCTGGCAGTCTGGCTCATCAAGAATCAGATACAGAATCTCCCGATGCAATCGATTAGCTCTACTCAGCTCGTGAGCATAGACGACCCTGGTGTAGAGCGATGCCAGTCGATCACTGTGCGCCAACGCACTGGCAACCATTTCCCAAGTAATTTCAGCTTTGCCTAAACTCCGCTTGTCCAGCGTAGCGGTTTTAGTCGTTAGAAGCTTTAGGCGTTCCAGACTCATTCGCTTTGAACAGCCGTCGCTGAATTTCCAACGCTTCGGCTCGTGATAACGGAACGGTTAGTGTGGCTTCCTCTGTGCCAATATCGAAGCGCCAACTTTTTTGTTCAATCTCGACGACAAAACCGTTGACGTGAATGTGTATCATAGGATGGGTACTCCTTTCTTATCGCCATTTGAAACGTCAACCAGGGCTTGCCCTAAGTCGATCGCTTCTGATTGCGACAAAGTGATCGCCGTCAACATCGCATTTTCCATTTTTTCAGAGGAGACAACGATGACGGTATGCTTATCACCATCATCTTGCATGACGTCGATTTCAAAACCAGATGCGAGTTCAATTTTGTGAAGTGACGTCACATCAATTCCCTTGCTACATTGCACCACGTCTTGAGATCCATTTCGACCCTATCGTGGAAAACGAAATCGGTAATGTCAGAAAGACACACAACCGCTCTCCACGAGTGGTAATCGATTCGGAAAATTAAAACGGGTTTCTCTTTTTGTCTTACCGCTTGCTCTGCCGTTTGCGTCCACCATTCGTGTCTAAACTTTTTACCCCTCTTAACTTCAATCGCCCAAGGTTTAAAACCAAGAATATCTGAACCACCGTCGGCGCACTGCTCCAGGTTACGACGAACGTTTAAACCAAGCTCGTCGTTTATGATTGAAACAACTTCAAGCTCGCCGTTCTTGCCCTTCGCTCTGACGTCGATCATTCAGAAACTCCTCAATGTCGTTTCGAATCCAGTCACGCTCGGCGTTCTCGTCAAAACAGCCGATAAAATCGTCGGGAAAATGTTTCATCATTTCGGTGTAAACACGTTTAATCCCATGTACACGTTTGCTCCAGGTTTTAGGCTGTTCATCAGCAACGTGGATAAATTCACCATCGATATAAAACAGATAAATTTCCGCGCCCAACCAATGCGCTTTCTGCTTACAATGCGATATCGTTTGTTCAATCGCACTCTTTTTTCCTTTGGTAACACTTTGGTTTGTGAGGGAGCTTGCCATTAAAGAACACCGCCGCCACTAACTTTACGAAGTCCATCATCTCGTGATCCTCCAGCCATTTGGCGCAAGCTTGGCGCCCCTTGGCCGAATCGCTGAACCAAATCAAAGAATGCTGTGCGACATCTCTCTTGCCACTCTTCAATTGGTTCACCCTCTTTTGGTTCTAAATTCATTCGTGCCAACGATCCTTGTAAAACTTCTCGGTATGGCTGGGCTTCACCGTCAATCGCAATCTTTCCGTAGCGATTAGACCAGTGCTTGTCGCAAAGAGACTCTGGCGAAGTGTGCGTTGCAGGTTCAGCACAATCGACGCAAGACTTCTTTTCGACCGACTCTTGCTTGATTGTTTTTTGAGTTTCCCAATCAGCCTGGTTGAGCCACGTACTGGCGTGTTTTCTAAAGCGTTGGGAGGTTTCACATTGCTTGGCATAATTGCGAGCGCAATTGTTAATCTCATCCGCAATGTCAGGCGTACCACAGGCCGTGTCATAAGAAATAACGGCTTGCTGTTTTGAACCGGTCGGCAGATAACTCCAAAACTCTCGAAAGCGATGTGCTTTCCAGCTTTCAAGATCTTTGAGCAACTGGTCACTTGTCTTGCCTTTCGTTTTCTTTAGTGTCATTGCAATGTTGTTTTGCCAATCGATGCCCCAGTCCAATACGTGGTGTCGCCGACCGTCATCGAGTGACGTGTCGCGCAACCTGAAAGCATCAAAAGACAGATGATTGTGAAAACAATTTTTTTCATCTTTCGTTTCTCCATTGTTCCGCTAGAGCGTATATGCCCTAGCGGCTAAATCGCGTTCCATTTGTCAGGCATCGATTTAATGGCTGATCAGACCCCCCTTTACTGGCATTTGAACCTGTTTTACCGGCGCTCGAACCGGTGGAAAGCGATTGGGCTGTTTAGCGATCAATGGTCGGGAACACCCAGCTCCTTCCAATCTTTCGTGTCGCTGACGCTCCTGTAAAAAGAGCCGGGTTTGACCCCGGCTCAAAAGGAGGAAGTGAGATTGACCGCTCACCACGGCGTCTGTCCTAATTCTATGCCACAAAACAAGGCAATTGGGAAATATATTTCCAATATAATGCCTTATACGGTATTGCGGTTCTAATTAATGTAAATTAAGGGTTGCATTTGGGAGCCGACTGCAATATTCTTGAGCTATTCTCATTCTTTTAGGTAGTTTGATTATGGAAGATAATTTCGTCTTTCCTGAAGTTATAGACCACAATAAACTGTATAACATCCATTCACCCAAGAGCGAGGAGACACTCGCATTTTCAAAAAGGAGCAGAAAAATGAACGCAAAATCTAACGTCGCCCAATTGAGCGACAAACAAAGAACGACAATTGAAAAAGCTTGCCAGACGATTGGCGACCGAATACGTCAAGCTTGCGACGAAAAAGGCATCACTGACCGCGAGCTGGCGCAAGCACTGGATGTGACAGAGAAGTCGGTGATGAACTGGAAAAATAATGGCCAACCTTCTCTCAAATATCTGAACGGATTAATCGCCGTGCTTGAGTGCGACGCAAAATGGCTCCTGGACGGAACGGTCAGTGACGATCTTTTGCGAGACGATGCATCGGCGTCCTCAAAGACGAACGTTGAATTCATCACGGCCAACCGAGCGATCCGCTTGATCCCACGTTTGGCGATCACTGAGATTGTGGACACCATCAACAACAACCCCGACGGTTACAAAATAATTTTGGCGGAATGGGTCAAATGGAATGAATCCTTCGACGATCCCATCGCCATCACCTTCAATCCGAAATATCCGCTCGGTGTGCCAACCTTTGCCCAGATGTGCAACGTCGATTGGTTCCCCACTATTCCATTTGGCGCGACGATTGGATGGTCAACTGAGATTCTTCCAGCGCCTGGTTCGTTCTGTCTATTCGCGCTAAAAGATGAGAACGGTATCTGGCGACACGCCACCGGCTTCTGGTTTCCATCGAACGATGTGCGCTACATCCCACTCGATGGTAAACAGAGCTATGAGCGCACAAAACGTTTTTGGCTGGTGACCGACAAACACGGCCGGAAATCACACGAATCTCGCCATGACATTTACATTGAGAATGCACACGAGACTAAATTCATTGCTTCTAAAACGTGGTTGCAGTTCACGGACTCCCTCACCATGACTGAGGCGCTGATGGGAACAACCGATACTGCGAGGCTTCAGTTTGAATCTCGAAAGGCGGATACCTGAAAACTTTTCCTCAATTCAACTTCGACCGGAACTTTGCTTCTCCGGTCGATTTTTTTTGCCCAAAACTTAATTAAGACAGAAACATGTTTCTTGAAAACTCAATTTTTCTACTGATTGTCCTCGATATTTTCCTGGTCATTTTTTTTGTGCTGGGATTAATTTCCGAGGCGGTGCTTTGGATTGCTTCAAAAAGAAAAGCGAACACCTGATCGCATTCTGAAAAAGATCTACGCCACGGCTCGTGGTGAGCATTGTCGGATCAAGTTTCAGGACATCTGTGTCGGCGGCACAGACACAGTGGTTTTCGCCCATCTCAACAGCATTGGTCTTGGCGCTGGACGTGGCCTCAAGAGCGAATACGGCTGTCCAGCCTGTCATGCTTGTCACTCTGAACTGGACCAAGGCACACAATTGGAAAAGGATTTCAAGCGCTCTCGTCATACGGAAGAGACGCTCAAATATTTGCACTGCCTGAAAAAACAAGGACTGTGGAGCTTCAAATGAAACAAATAAATTATCGAGGCACAGTGGTCAAAGCAAAGTTCGATGAAATTGTTGCCAACCTTGTCCACGCAATGGAGATGCACGACCAAGGTGAGCGCTATGAGGTTTGGATCAGAAAGCGTAAACGATCCAACGATCAGAACGATTACTTTCACAAGATGTTGCGAGAAATATCACACGCAACCGGACACACAGTCGAAGAACTCAAACATCACTTTGTGACCGAAGTGTTTGGGACAGAGGAGTTCGAAGTCGGCGGTGTCAAATACGAACGACCCATCTCGACCGCATCATTGCCAGTCGATGACATGGTTACCCTCAATTCACATGTGGAGACTTTTTATGCGGAAATCTGACGTCGAGACGCATTTGTTACAAGGTTTGGAAGTTGATTTTCATCCAGCGCAACACAAATATTGGATCGAGGGAACGGAAATTCAGGGCGTCACTCGGAGCGCCGGGATGACCAAGGACACCGGGTTTCTCGCACCCTGGGGTGCAAAGGCTGGCGCTGAAGAAGCCGACAAGATCTTTAAAGCCAAAAAAACAGATGAACTTAAACGTCTTGAATATTCTGATCGAATCCGCAATGCATGGCGCAAAGTTCAGCAATCCGGAGCCGATTACGGAAACGTAGCCCATGATTATTTGGAAGCCTGGGGTCTCTCACAACTTGGCAAAGCGCCCAAGCCACCTGCTCCGGTAAACCGAGAGGTCAAAAAGACAGTCAAGCCCTTTTTGAAATGGGCGAAGGACAACAAGATAGAGCTGATTGCGACAGAGCAAGTCGTTCTCTACATCGGTGACGGTCACCGCTACGCAGGGACACTCGACCTTCAATTTAGGATCGATGGGAAAAATGCCATTGGGGACTACAAAACTGGTACACG
>CAYFFV010000018.1:0-45767 GCA_964342695.1 uncultured Vicinamibacteraceae bacterium | reverse complement strand
TATTCAGAAAAATCCTGAAATCGCTACCATCCCGCCAATAGGCAATTCCGCGATGATGAAAACTATGACGCGCTTCTCGTTCATAAGCCTTTGAATCAAACACCCACAATTCCTGACCCGTTTCCGCATTCAGTGCAACCACACGGTTGTACATCGTAGAGATGTACAGCACGTTATCAATCATCAGTGGAGTCGCCTGAAAAGAACCAGGGCGGGCGCCCAATTCAGGCATCGGCATTTCATTAGGCTGCCATTCCCAGACAATTTCTAATTCATCAACATTGTCATGGGTGATTTCATCAACCGGGGAGTATTTTGTGTGGTCCTGGTCTGCTCCAACGTACGGCCACTCTATCAACCCGTCCGACTCTTGGGCATAAAAACTGATGTTACTAACAAATAACAGGACAATAACAAATGCCGTTGCGTTGAATCGATCCATCCAAACCTCCTCACAAAACCTAAATAATCGTCCCATTAGTGTATCTCGTAGAGGCTATAACTTGCGATCTACACTAGGACCGGTGTCTAATTCATCGCCTACGAAGAATTTTAAGGAGAAAACGATGGCACGTGAAGTGGTAGTACTTAGTGGAACGAGAACAGCAATCGGCGCTTACGGTGGCAGCTTAAAGGATATTCCACTCACAGAATTGATGTCTCGCTGCGTAAAAGAAGCAGTGAAGCGATCCAAGATTGATCCTGCTCAGGTGGATCATACGGTAATAGGCAATGTTATTCATACAGATGTACGAGACCACTATCTCGCGCGAGTAGCCTCAATCAACGCTGGATTGCGCCACGAGACACCAGCTATAACCGTTAACAGACTCTGTGGTAGCGGTTTACAAGCTATCGTAACCGCTGCACAAACGATCCTACTGGGTGACGCCGATACTACCGTGGCCGGCGGCGGCGAAAGTATGAGTCGAAGCCCGTACATCTCTGAAACATTGCGTTGGGGTGCTCGGATGAATGACACAACATTTGTCGACATGATGGTTGGCGCACTACATGATCCTTTTGATGACTGTCACATGGGTGTAACAGCAGAGAACGTCGCTGAAAAATATCAAGTGCCAAGAGAGGATCAAGATGCTCTCGCAGTACAAAGCCACCAGCGGGCCGGACACGCAATCGCTGAAGGCTATTTTAAAACCCAAATCATGCCCGTTGAGATAAAAGTTAAACGTGAAACAAAGTTGTTCCAACTCGACGAAACAGTGCGCCCTGACAGTTCCATTGAAAAGTTAGCGAAGCTCCGCCCAGTTTTTAAAAAAGATGGCAGTGTGACCGCCGGAAATGCTTCAAGTATCAATGATGGAGCAGCTGCAGTTGTACTCATGGAACGAAAACTCGCGGAACAGAAGGGTTTGCAACCACTAGGTCGACTAGTTGGATACAGTTACGCTGGGGTAGATCCCAAATACATGGGAATCGGACCGATTCCTGCTGTTAAAAAACTTTTCAAAAAAACTGGTCTCGGCGTGGACGATTTCGATGTGTTTGAAGTAAACGAAGCATTCGCAGCTCAGGCTCTAGCTGTCTGTCAAGAACTTAATCTTCCCCCTGACCGTACAAATCCTAATGGAAGCGGAATCTCCCTGGGTCATCCGGTTGGTGCAACTGGAACCATCCTGACAGTAAAAGCACTTTATGAACTAAATCGTATCGGTGGAAAACGTGCTTTGGTCACCATGTGTATTGGCGGGGGACAAGGTATTGCAGCGGCATTTGAACGAGATTAATTCTTATATCAAATCGTACGGTACACACACATTAAAATCTAAATCGACAAGCTGTTCAGTGTTTCCGATCCGTCTCCGAATTTGTCGACTGGAAATCCCATTTTTTCAAGAACGGTCATGTACAAATTTGCCAGAGGCGTCCCTGATTTGTAGCGCACATAACGACCACCCTGAAGACCAGTTTTTCTTCCAGCGACCAAGGCAATCGGCAAGTCATCATGGAAATGAGTATTACTATCACTGATGCCGGTTCCATAGAGAAACAGGGTGGAATCCAACATCGTGCCATCTCCTTCTGGAGTAGCGGCCATAGTTTTGACCAGGTGCGAAAACTGTTGGAAATGATATTCGTTAATCCGGTGTAGTCGTTCAAGATTCTGAGGCTTGTCTTGGTGATGGGATAACGGATGATGTGAATCTGACACGCCAATTTCGGGATAAGCGAGTACGCTGACTTCTCGCGCAAGCATAAAAGTACTGACACGAGTTAAATCGGTCTGGTAAGCCAACGCCAGTAAATCCATCATCAACTTCGCATGAGCCGCATAATCGTTCGGGGTTCCCACTGGTTGCTCAACGAGTGGCAGTTCGCGAGTATTCTGTTGTTCCGCCATTTCGATGCGGCGCTCTGCATCCCGCACCGCAGAAAGGTACTCATCAAGTTTTAGGCGGTCTCCTGGACCAATCGCACTTTCCAAAGTCCCAAGTTCTTCGCTCACCGCATCCAGCACACTTCGATCCTTCTGCATGCGCTCGAGACGGGCGGCGGGATCCGTACTTCCACTTGTACCAAAAAGTCTTTCAAACACTGCGCGTGGATCATTCTCAATTGGCAATGGAGTGGTAGGTGTACGCCAAGCAATCGTGTTGGTATAAGCACAACTAGCTCCTGCATCACAGGAACCCAACACTGCATTTGATTCAATCCCAAGTTCAAGTGATGCCAGCTGCGTTTCCTTCGCGAGTTCCGCCGCAGCAATCTGATCCATCGAAACCGAAGCATAAACATCCGCACCGGTGGTTAATTTGAACGGAACACATGTCAAAAATGTTCCTGCCGAACGAGCGTGATCACCACCGCCAGTAACACGATTGGCTGCCTCATCATCAAGTCCACCGCACATTAGTACTCGGTCCTTTAATTCATTCAAGGATTGCAATGTGGGGGGAAGCTCCTCTAATGAACCGACCTGAGACGGAGACCAATAGGGCATCGACATCCCATTTGGGACATAAAACACTCCCAACCGCCGGACAGGCGCCGCAGCAGTTTTCTTAAGGGCCGTCAGAGCAGGAACCATGCTGTCGAGCAGCGGCAGCGCTAACGTCGCCCCTAAGCCTCTTAACATTGTCCTTCTAGATAAATGCACCTTCCGTATAACCATGACCTAAGTCCTTATAAAATTTGATGCGTTGGCTATAGTACCAGTTCATCCTTCAGTCGAGCTCTTACGCATTTGAAAAGGCTCACTTTTTACAATGCCTGTAATTAAAGACGACCACCTATTATTATTCTGCTCTAAGTCACGCACTAGCTGTCGAATGGTTGCAGCATCATAATAATGCACTCCCCTTCCCAAAGCGTAACTTATTAATTTTTCAGTTACCGTTCGTAAAAACTCATTACCATGCCCAAGAAGGGCTTCCCGAAATTGTTTCGAATTCTCAATGTCCTGTCCGTCCCATTGAATGAACGCATTAATAGGAACACCAGCATCCGTATCACGCCACCGGCCGATTGCATCAAAGTGCTCCATTGCAAAACCAAGAGGATCCATTTGCTGATGACAACTAGCACACACAGGGTTACTCCGATGTTGCTCCATCTTCTCTCGCAGAGTCGTTGGAGATCCGATGGCATCATTCTCTTCGAGCGGCGGCACATTAGGGGGCGGGGGTGGAGGCGGAGCACCAAGTAAGGTTTCAAGCACCCATTTACCGCGAAGCACTACAGACGTCCGATTTGCATAAGACGTAATTGTCAGCAGACTGGCATGCCCCAACAACCCATGCCGACGATCGTCTTTCCATTGCACTCGACGAAAACGGCTACCGTAGACATCCCGAACCCCATAATGACGAGCGAGTTGTTCATTCAAAAATGTATAGTCCGCATTAAGGAGTTCGCGTACCGGTCGATCAGCACGCACCTGACTCTCAAAGAACAATTCGGTTTCGCGTAGCATTGCCTTGCGCAAAGTGTCATTAAAACCTGCGAACAAAGCACCATCTGGATCTTGCGCATTAATATTCCGTACCTGAAGCCACTGACCGACAAAATCATTCATAAACCTTGTCGCCCGTTCATCCTCTAGCATGCGTATTACCTGATTGTTAAGTACTTCAGGATCGCCAAGTCGGTTCTGTTCGGCAAGGTCGAGAAGTTTCTCATCTGGAATACTTCGCCACAGAAAAAATGAAAGCCGAGAGGCCAACTCGACATCGGACAAACGATATATGTGGTCACTTGGAATATTTTGTGGCCGTCTTTCGATGCGAAACAAAAATTCCGGCATCGAAAGAAGAGCCTCAAGCGAACGTTCTATGCCGGAATCAAAATCACCATCTTCGCGTCCAGCATAGTAAAACGCCAACAGCCTATTGATATCTGCTTCAACCACAGGACGCCGGTACGCACGTCTCGCAAGCGTCGCGATGATCTCACGGGCACATAGTTCTTCCCGAATCTCGTCACTTGGACGACAAACAAAAATATTTTTGCGGCTAGCTGTCTCTTTGGGAACAGTGCCATCGAACGGTCCGGAAACGAAAAGCTGGTCGATTCCAGGCCGTCCATAGGCTCCGGCAAAGGGAGTTGGATTGGAATCAGTAAAAGCCACCGTCACCAAATGCTGCCCCGCTTGCACTGGAACGCGCACCTCTAAATTCTTATCCGCATTGAGACGATACTCATGCAACAGAATTCCTTCCACATCATCGTCAGGAATAGGGATTAAGATTCCTGGATCGGCGCCAGGAAATTTTCCCCCAACATTCCATTGTTTGATTAATTCGTAGTTAATACGCAATTCAATATCGTGATCATCCTGCCCTATTCCTTGAACCCCGCCGCCGCCGCCACCTTTCATTCGTATTGTGAAAAGATAATTTCCGTCGAGAGGAAACACATGCCTTGCAGACAAACCACCGTGGGTTCCAAACGGCATGTCTTCATTCATTCGCTCGCCTTGCGTCTCAAAACCGAGCGAATACATCTGTCGGCTCGGGCGATTTTCAGGACTTCCAATTGCCGCTCTACTTATCTTGGTCGCTGCAGCGGTATACCGAGCCATCAAAGCCGGCGTCATCGATAACACGTCCGCATTATTATCAAATCCCAAACCGGCCATATCACTAGGGAGCAATTCGTCGCCGTCTACCTTGAGTGCCAATAAATCTTCGATGGCATTGACATATTCAAGCCTGTTCATCCGTCGAGAAGCTACACGACCTGGGTTTGGATTAAGTCGAGAATAACGATCAAGACTACTTTCAAGATTTTCAACAAAGGAAAGAAGCGCATGACTGTCAGGACGCGGACGACCTGGTGGTGGCATTTGGCCCGCTCTTAATTTTCGAACAATTTTTTCCAACGTTTCACTGTTTAAATGAATGTCGTCCAGATCAATTTGATCGAGAAGAAGTTCAGCCGTTTGTAATCGCTGGTTGTGGCAGGTCACACAGTACCGATCAAGAAGAGCACGGGACGTCGACGTGCCACCTTGTTCATTAGAAAGCACAGAAGACACTTGTAGCTCAGCGTAAACAACTCTTTGATTCGGAGCGCTTTGAAAGCCAAAGAGTATCGCCCCTGCAAATCCGAACGACATAAGAGACCTTAAGAAGCTACACATAATTAATTCTTTAAGGCACAACCGTTTCAAATTGCGTGGTCATAATATCCCTATCAGCGCGTTCATGTACTAACCCTGGAATTCCCAGTCTTACATTTGCACCAAGTTTTCGTAAAAGTTCAGCCGTATCAGGAAATGCCTGAAACTGAAAAGATTGTTTTGCTCCTTCAGCTATCCGAAACGGTGTTCTACCTCGAAAATCACGTGCGTCCAAGTTGGCACCCTGTGCAACCAAATACTCAATTACTTCATTAAGTCCTCGGAAGGTTGCTGCGTGAAGAGCAGTAAAATCAGCTTCATTAACTGCATTAACTCTAGCACCAGCCTCAACAAGAACACGCACTGCTTGTTCGACCTCAGGAGAAGGGCGTCCCCGTGGAGTGTTGGGTTGATAAGAACGATAACCTAGTCCAGCAGCCATCATTAATGGTGTCGTTAAATCGTCAGTGGAAAGATTCGGATCAGAACCCGCGCTCAGCAAGGTTTGTAAAATTTCTGATCCACTCTCAAAGTGATATTGTGAATCGTCTCCGAATAACCCTCCGCCATTCGCTGAGAAAGCAGCGACCCAGAGAGGAGTCGCTCCTTTCACGTCACCTGTCCCAACTGAATTTTGCTCAAATGCGCCCCGACGAGGAGACGCGAGATAACCTAACACCACAGCAGACGTGGTAATACGAACATTAGGATCAGCACCTCTAGCCAACAATGCTTTCACAAGAGGCAATCTTCGATCTGGAGAAAGTCCTAATCGCCCTCCTCCACTGACTTCCGTCGCACGCATAGCTCGTTGGCGGTACCAATCAGCCAACCAAGTATCTACCCGACCGGCGGCAGCATGAAGAGCCGACACCCCGTGAATCGTTCCATTTGGATCGGCACCCTGATTAAGAAGAAACAATGCAAAATCGTCATGTCTACTAACAATAGATAATGGCAGCGGATGAGTATTTTCAGAACCTGAATCGTTGACGTCAGCCCCAGCACTAATCAACGTCTTGGCCATTTCGATATCACCGTTACGTGCGGCAAATAACAGTGGCGTAAATCCTTTAGCAGAGGATGCCTGAACGTCAGCTCCTGTCTCCAACAAAACATGCACAATATTTGGATGAGGCGCTTCAACCGCCCACATAAGAGCATTCACCCTAGTTTCTGGTGTTTGCGCATTAACGTCAGCACCGTGCTCTATAAGTGCACGAACTATTTTTCTGTTTCCGGTACGGGCTGCGATCATCAAAGCCGTTAAGCCGCTCTCTTGAGTTGCATTGGCGTCCGCACCCGCTTCGAGCAACACCTTAACCACTTGATCGCTTGCATTTTCTGATGCACGCATTAGTGGTGTCACGCCACGGTCACTAGCTGTATTAACATCCGCACCCGCCCGTATTAAGAACGAAACTGCCTCAATATGATCCCAGTGTGAAAACCATAAAAGAGCAGTGGATCCATCGGCTCGCGGTTCATTAACGTCCGAACCGTGAGCAATAATCTCTTGAACCGAAGTAAAATCCTGACGTGCTGCAGCATCGACGAGACGGCTATCGTTTTCCGCTTGCAGTAACGCAGCCGTAACCAGCAGACTAAGAATAAATAACCCGTTTCGACATTGGTGCTTAGTCATATCTGTAACCTCAACTTCAGGCAGCCAAAACAAGAAGAAACCGAATTTTGACCTATGAAAACCTAACACACTTAGTGTGTAAATTTATGATTTTCTTTGTATTTGTACGATTGGTGGCCCGTGTGTCCAGAATCGTCAGTTCACGAGAAACCGAACATAAGTCAGGACCTATATCAAAGCAAAATACGCGCCATACGCTACATCTAGACCCTGGCTGGCTAACGTTGACTGTTACTTTCTTGAATCAGCGACCCGCGCTGCATTCAGCATGTTCGCTAAACTGTAATTTGCCTCGTGACACGCATACTCAAATATCTGCCAATAGTCTGGATCTTGTTTCGCTGTCACAGAAACAGTCCACGGTTCTGTCCATGTCGTCGGATCCTCTATCGTTGTTTCGACAATTATCGTGTCCTCGGCAATACGAGTGTAACGCTCGGTAAGTTGTAGACCATGGCTAGACCCCTGATAAGTTGTCTTCGCGCCAAAATTGGTCACATCCACTACTAGCGTATCGCCTTCCCAATGACCTCTTGAATCACCCATCCACTGCGATACGTCACTTGATAGATGGGAACTTCCGTCTAAGGGAATAATTCTGTGCTCGTGTAACCGCTCGTACAATACCGCTACATGATCAGGATGTTGAACAATTTGAAACCCGTTGTTATACACCTGCGGGAACCATGTATTTGGAAGACCACGTGTAATACAACGATCCGCGAGATCAAAATCCTCTGGACCATTGAAAGGGCCCTTCCCTTTACTACCAACTCCCGCAAATCCAACTATGGAACTTGGATTAATCGATCGCAATCTTGCACCTTCGGTCATCGGTGGAATACGCCCATTAAGTGGACGAATGATTAATGAACTCCGAGCAGACCGTGCCTTCCCAAGTTCAAACCAATGATCCGGTCCGTCTCCTACCGGACCAAAATGCAAGTCTGGCGGAAGATCAGCCTTTTCTGCTTCTGTAAGTGTCGACCGATCAATAAACTCAAGTCGTGCACGTTGTTCGGCTTCTAGCAACCGAGCGGCCAAATCTTCTTCCGTGATGAACTGTCTCTCACCTAACGCAAGAGGGCGCTCTAAAGGAATCCCGTACTCTTCATCACTGGTCCAGATCCCCTCAAAATCTGGATCTCCCCACTGAGTCCGAGACACCTTATATTCAACTAACGGGTTGGCTTCTTTACTGGAGGACACAACACCTTGTCCGAAGGCACTGTCGACTGCGAAAAACATCAGCAACACCGTGCAGCGCGATAGCGTTAGATTCGGACAGCATCTTCTCATCATTAGACTCAATGGTCTTTCTTTGGGACTATCAACAACCTTAATTATTCCGGTAGTGTAAAAGCAATATATTCACCTGAATGCACACGGCCACTAACTGCAACCATTAGGTACTGTCGACCATTAACCATATATGTCATTGGTGAACCACTCTGACTGGCTGGTATATACACCGCACCGACTTCCTCCCCGGTTGTTTTGTGATACGCGCGCAGCATTGCACCCCGAGGACGTTCGGGTGGATTGGTTTCTTGAGGGTCACCCAACACAACCAACGTTTTAGTAACTAAAAGTCCCACATTAGAAGTCGCTCCCCCTTGTCCCGTTTTTGGAATCGTCATTCCTTGTAGCTTTGGATGGTTACGAACAGCATCCGGGGTTTCACCATGAGGAACCTGAAATAATAATTCTCCTCGGTTCATATCAACAGCAGCAAGAATTCCATACGGTGGTTTCACAATAAGCAGTCCTTCAACATTCAGACCACGACTCGAACTAATCCCTCCAGCTACATATCGTGGGGACCCACTCTTGGCTTCTTCCGCTACTGGTCTCGGCCGTCGAAACTCTCTCCCTTTGACGCCGGAAACATAACGGATATCCGAAAAACCTTCAGGTGGTTCGGTGACTGACAGAAGATTTACTGAAGCATTACCAGCATGCGAATAAAAAATTCCAGTCTCCGGATCAAAACCGGCGCCAGGCCAATTTGTTCCGCCACCCATAGCTCCAATCGCTGCAGTTGCTAACAATCCATCGACTGTTCCTCTAATGGGTGGTGTATACAACGGGCCGACTTTATAATTTTTCATCTTTTCAACCGCCTCGGCTCGCATCTCGGGGGTAAAATCAATTAAATCGTCAGGAATTCGAAGCTCATTGCGAGAATACGGGGGCGGTTTCACAGGGAACGGTTGAGTGGGCGAGTACCACTCTCCCGGGACATCACCTTGGGGAACCGGGCGTTCCTCAATCGGCCAAATCGGCTCTCCTGTTTCTCTATCAAACATAAATAAAAGAGATTGCTTGGTGGGCAAAGCAACTGCTTTGATTAGTTTTCCATCGACCGTTATGTCTGCCAATAAAGGAGCTCCTGGCAAATCCATATTCCAAATTGGATGATGTACAGCTTGAAAATGCCACTTCCTCTCTCCTGTTTCAAGGTCAAGACAGACTAAGCTTTCAGCAAATAGGTTCTCGCCAGGCCGATGGCCACCATAAAGATCGGAAGTGGGGGTTTCAACCGGGAGATAAACTAATCCAAGCTCAGAATCGACGGTTATTTGGGTCCAGACACCGACATTGCCATTATTCGACCACGACTCATTAAGCCATGTATCATTACCGAACTCACCAGAGCGAGGAATGGTGTGAAAGGTCCATAGTAATTCACCCGAACGCACACTATACGCCCTGACAATACCCTTGGAATTATTATGGGTGGGCACAGCTTGACCCTCATCAAAAGTGGACCCGACGATTACGATATCTCTCGCAATTGTTGGAGTCGCGTGAATACCCACTTCACCACTCTCAAGATCAATTTGAGTACCCGTTCCGTATACCACGCCAACCTTTAAATCGATAACCCCATCATGACCAAATGATTCAATCAATTGCCCTGTTTTGGCATCAAGAGCAACTAACCGATACCCAATCGTCATATACAAAATACGCTCATCACCCTTGCCGTCAGTCCAGTAAGCAACTCCTCGTCCCGATAATTGTCTCGGTGAGGCCGTAGCCCGTCTTCCTTCCTGCATTCGATGGTTCCAGAGAAGTTCCCCGGTTTCCGCATCAATGGCGATCACGGCACGTCGTGTTCCGGCCGTCGTATAAAGCACCCCATTTATCATTAAAGGAGTACCCCCTAATTTAAACTCTGGTCTCGGACCAAAAATATCTGTTTTGAGGCGCCAAGCAACTTCTAACTCATTAAAATTGGAAGCATCTATCTGATCGAGTGGAGAATATCTACTACCCGCAAGATCACCTGTGTAGTGTGGCCACTCACCACGTTCAGTAGATGGTTGATTTACAACTGACTCTTGCCCTTGCTGCCCTGACACATCAACTGCAATAACACCAACCAGTAAACCGTTAACGATTGTTAATCGAATTAATTGACTGAAAAAATTGAACATTATTACTCCCCTAATACCGAAGACTAACATGAACAAAATCAAGCATGAATACTAATTGCGCTTTCTCTGTAATTAAACCCTTAGTCTCGTCTTGAACACATTCGCGTTTTATGTGAACCTACTGAAACAAACAAGTTAAGGAGTTACCAAATGAAATTAACAAAACTGCTAAGTATTATTTTATTTCTCTTGATAACTGGATCGCTAGGCTGGCTTTATGCGCAGGCAAACTCTGTAGATCTCTCCCCGCAGGATTTATATGAGATTGAGCAAGTCGTCCAAGGGTATCACCGGGGAATTGACATCGGGCCAGAAGATGCTTCGTGGGTCTTTTCGGAAGATGCCGTATTTGAATATTCTGCCGGTAATGTCATTGGAGCCGAAGTAAGAGGAAAAGATGCATTAAAAGAGTTCTACGCTAACCTGAGAAAAACCAATACAAGTCGCCACCTTGTTTCTAATCTCGTTATTTCACCGACCGAAGATGGAGCAAGAGGTTCACTGTATATGACGACTCTGGATAAAACTGATAATTCACCAGTAGCTGTAACAGGATTCGGTGTCTACGAAGACGAATACATCAAGACCGAGATCGGTTGGCGCATAAAAAAACGAGTCTACACGCAGCAGATGCCACCGGTGACAACACAGTAAAAAATGAATTACCGGTTCGTATCGGTTCCTGTCATTAGCTTGAGATTTCTGGCATTACCTTCATGGCAAGCATATTCGTAGAGGATGTGCCCCTCCGGTGCGCGATTAAAGGCATTAAAGGAAATGGTCCACGGTTGAGTAAACACCTGAGGATCCGTGATGGTTGCTTCGTAATGAATTGTGTTGTTGTCTGCAAGCGTATAACGTTCGACAACGCGCAGGTCTGTGCTGTGAAAAACACCGTGGCCGGTCGAAATTGACGTGCCAGGTGCACCCTCTGGAGCCGCGCCATGGCCGGTAACCCAAGTATTATCAGTAAAATTTGTTACGTCCACGACCAAAGTATTCCCTTCCCAGCGGCCTCGTGAATCACCCATCCCGAATTGAAGCTCAGAACTCACGTGTGAACTGTCGTCAAGTGGAATATAGCGCGAATGATGGTTCCACTCGTACAAAAGAATCACTGCACCAGGAACCTGAAGAATTTGATAGGAATTGTACCCAACAGGAAGATTGCCACGTGGCAGAGCCGCCGGCAAACATTTTACCCGGGGATCAAGAAATTCAAGCTTTTCTTGATTTGCCATAATTTCGACACGTTTTTCGATGGCCCAATCTTGAAGGGGAATTTGTCCATTTGGCGGGTCGATAACCATTGTACGTTCGGAACTCTTCATCCCAGGTGCCGCCTGATGATCAGGGAAAAATTGAGCCCTTGGATACCGCCGCATTTCTTCTTCAGTCAGTTGCCACTCATCACCAATAGGATTTTCCATTGGCGCTGATGTTCCAGCCAGCCAGTGACCTCGAAAATCAGGATCACCCCATGGGGTCTGAGGAGGTGAAAATTCACCATCTTGAGCAATCACCATTGTGGCACTCGACAAAATTAAAACTATCCCAAAAGACAGTCCTCCCATTGCACGTATTAACCTAACAAAACCCAGCATACTCACCTCCTAGAAAACCATAAAATTATAAGAAAACTAAAATACTGCTATGGGATTCACAGCTGAACCAGCACCTCGTTCTACCCGCAGGGGTTCAACAATCAACATAAATTCCCAACGATTGAGCCGCTCCGCTGTCTCAGCCAACTGGTCAAGAGCGAGATTATCCAGCAAGTTCATACCTAGAGCTACGATTGTAAAAGTATGAATCGGAATAAACACACCAGGAATATTCCCTCCTTCTTGAGGAATATCAGCCCCCAAAAGCGCAATATCACGCTCTTTAAAAAATGGTATCAATGAAGGCTCGTAACCTGCTGAACCAAATTCCCCAGGCTCCGCACCAGGGCGCTTCGTCCTCAACAGTAATGCATCACCAGACGAAATAGTAATACCGGTGCGAGCCTCAAACGCCTCAATATCTGAAAGACGGACACGGGTTTCTGGAATATCGAGCAAAATACCACGAGTCACGATTCCCTCTTCAGCAGCGGTAACTGATAGTTTTGAGCATCCTCCATCCTCGGTTACAACTTCAGAAAAATCAAAACCGTTATATAACTTCCCCTCATACGAGACATGACAAAGTGCATCAAAGTGGGTCAGGGCAATACCATGGTACGAAATCTCCTGTCGCTCGTACAAATAGTCACCTTCGATAAGAAATCGGTTCGCCAGTTCACCATTTACGTTCACAGGACGAGATTCCGGAACATTTTCACGACTGATCGGATTTGCAAGAGAAACAGTTTCTCCTGTTCGAACTAGGGCACCTGCTTCCCGACGTTTTTCGTCAGTAATGAGATTAAGAACACCGCGCTCATCATCCTCACCCCATCGCCCCCAATTGGAAAGGTCTTCCATCCACTGATCAAATTGATCCTTTGTAACCTCGCTCAGGTTGGCCTGTGCGCCAACTTCCTGAGAATCAGAACTACATCCACCCCACAACGTTGTGATCGCAACAACAAAAAGGAACAAAGATACTGATTTCATGCCTACGTTCTCCGTTTACAAAACACTCATTTAAAACATTTGATCGCTCTGTCTCCTAAAGTGCAGTGAACAATAACACGTCCGCCGTTATTTTCTGTGCATTAATTAAATGCGCTATTGCCTTTCACAAACATAACGATTGGCCCGACATAAAACCACCTGGTCTCTTGGGCAAAAGTCAGAACAGAGAGGAAAAGTCAATATTTGCCTATGCATTGTATGATCATCATTCTCTTTAAACGTACGCCGCTGAAAAGTAGACAGGTGCGGCCAAAGACTAGAAGCTATGGCAAAAAAATTTAGTCTCTCCCGTAAACACGCCGATAAACATGTGTTATATCAATTAGCTGTCCAAGAACCTTCGTTTGAAGTAGATTTCGCTCTTAAACAATATCGAAAAAGACGCGGCAAGCTACCACAAATTCTGAGAGAAGATTTTTGTGGAACTGCAGCGATCTCATGCAGGTGGACCGAAGAAAACAAAGATTTCAGAGCCATCGGACTTGACTTAGACGCTCCAACATTGGCTTGGGCACACGCAAACAATCTTAAGAATCTAGGTGACGCACGCAAACGCGTGGACTTACGTTGTCGAGACGTTAGAAGTATCACCAATCCAAAGGCTGATGTAATTCAAGCTTTTAATTTTTCATATTATTTGATTTATCCTATTTCTGACCTCATCAGTTACTTTCGCTGTGTACGACGAAGTTTGGCACCAGGGGGCATCTTTATGCTCGACGGCTACGGTGGATGGGAAAGCCAGCAGGTTTTACGTGAGCGTCGAACCGTAAACACTCCAAAAGGCACTTTTGGTTTTATCTGGGATCAAGCGGCCTTTAATCCTATTACCAATCAGGCACTCTGCCATATTCACTTTGAGTTTAAGAATGGAAAAACATGGAAACGTGCATTTACGTACGACTGGCGTGTCTATTCCCCTGTTGAAGTTCGTGATGCACTCCATACCGCTGGCTTTGATAACATCGAAATTTTTTGGGATATGGATGACGACGATGATACCAGCGACTATCGACCAAAAACAAAAGTAGCGAACTGTGCGGGTTGGCTTACGTATATCGTTGCAGAATCAAAATCGAACGGAAAGTAAACCCAACAATAAAATTAGCAACCGATCAGGTGGATAAGACAACCCGTTAACAGAAAACTCTTACGGGAGACTAAATGTCATAACTTCATCAGTAGCGACGATGGTCACATACTGTCTTCCGTCCTGTCCAAGATAGGTGAGTGGATTAGCGTTGCCATGTTTGGCGAGATCAATCGCCCACAGCTCATGACCCGTCGCAGTCTCAAAGGCCCTAAAGCGATTATCGTCACTCGCCGCCACAAACAAAAGTCCCCCACCAGTCATAATAGTCGCCGCACGTGCGGGTCGCCCAGTTTGTTGTTTTCCAGCAGGCAGTGCTTTGGTGATGCCAAGTGGTTGCCGCCAAGCAATGTCGCCTGTAGCACCTTTTACCGCGATCAACTCTCCCCAAGGTGGCTTCTGACAAGGCATACGTTCTCCATCAACGTCAACATCGAAGCTTGTTGGATTTGGCGTAACTTTTTCATAAGGTACCGGCGCATCACCATCGGCATCCTCCATCCAAGCCAATTGACCGATGTTTTGAGTGACCAGAACCAGTAAATCTTTATTTACGTCGTACGCCACCCCACCCCAATTTGGACCACCTACGACACCTGGAAAATTTAATGTGGTGCGAAGTTTAGCGCCACTCTCACGATAAACCCATGGTGTGAAGGGTCCGGCATTATAAATTTCACCCAGTGAATCAACAAGTGCTTGACACGCCGTCGCATGTTCGGGTGATGTATCGTCAGCCGTGACAAGATCTTCCGCTTCATAAGTCACCCTCCCCATCGCAGAAGGTTTAATGGGAAACGGTTGGGTCGGATACGTGATTTCCCCTGGCACATCACTAGTTGGAACCTCTCGTTCTTCGACACCAAAAATAGGTTCTCCCGTTTCGCGATTCAAAATGTACAAATAACCAGATTTAGTCGAAACCGCCAAGGCAGGAATTAGCTGCCCGTCCCTATTAACGTTGAACAATACTGGTGGGGCTGGCGGATCATGATCCCAAATGTCATGTCGAATTGTTTGAAAGTGCCATCGATATTCCCCGGAATATATGTCAACCGCCACGACGGAATTTCCAAAAAGATTAGCTCCTTCTCTGTCGCCTCCATACCAACCAGGAATCGGCGATGCCAATGGTAGGTACAATACCCCGCTCTGAGGGTCAACCGTAAAGTAAAATGGCCACGCATTAGCACCAAGTCGTTCCTTCCAACTTTCTCCGTGCCAAGTATCGTGGCCCACAGTCCCTGGCTGAGCGACAGAACTGAACTCCCACAGCTTTTTTCCAGTGTTCGCGTCATAAGCACGCGCATTTCCAATACCACCGACTTGACCACGCGGCGTATTGGCACCTACAACAATGATATTTTCAAAGATTAAAGGAACAGAATTGTACGGAATACCAAGATCAACAAATCCTCCCTGGCCAAAGTCTTTGATTAACGTGCCATCAACAGCCTTTATAGAAACAAGGTGTGACCCTGTCGAAAAAATAATTCGCGCGGCCAACACATTTTCCCCGGGCATGTACGCAACACCTCGCCGCGACGGCACGCCCTTATCAACCACGTGACGCCAAAGCTCTTGACCTGTAGTTGCATCAAGGGCAACGACACGATCAGCCGCTGGTAAATACATGACTCCATCAATAACAATCGGAGTAACCTGGGAACGAGGACCAGAATCATTCACATCTGGTTGAATGCGCTGAATAGAATATGTCCAGCTTCGGTTTAATTGCGAAACGTTCTTCGTATTAACCTGCTCTAAAGGAGAGTAACCAGTCCCTAAAAAATCTCCGCGGTACATCAACCAGTCGTTCTCTTTAGGAATTGAAACGACTGGTGACTGGGCTTCATTGCATCCCGTTAACATCAACACGACAAGAACAACGAGAAAGATAGATTTTTGAATCAACAAAAAAATGTCTGGCAGAATACGCACACTAACGAGACCGGCGAGCCGCCTCTTCGGCAGCCTCCTCAGGAGTCAAGAGATTAGAATCGGGATTTGCCTGTGCACCTGCAAGAATATTGTACAGACCGTAATTACCTTCATGACAAGCATATTCATACAGAGGATAATCATTACGTTGCATCGGTATTTGATAGGTCCAAGGAGAGGTCCAAACGGTAGAATCCTCAACCGTGACTTCGTAAAGCAACACCTTTGGTGATACAGCCGTAAATCGTTCAACGAGTTTCAATTGCTGCCCCGTTAACCCACCTTGAAAAGCTGTCTCACGGAGAAAGTTTGTGGTTTCGACAACCAATGTATCCCCATCCCAGTGGCCACGGGAATTGCCTGTCCATTGGCGCAAACTTTTCGAAAGATGCGGTCGGCCATCCATTGGAACAATACGCGCATCATGAATCATCTCGTTCAAAATAACGACATGATCCTCGGTCTGGAAGATTTGCATGTTCTGATTGTATCCACCAGGAGTCATGGGAGGCCCAGAATTAAAACCAAGAATACAACGCACTTGAACACCACCTGGTCCTAAATCCTCAACGAAACCTCCTGCCGTCGGCGTATGCCTCCTCTGTCCACGACCAGCCTCCGTACCAGCAGCTCGTCTTTGCTCAGCTTCTTCTGTTAGTCGTGGGATTCTCCCATCAGGTGGATCGACTACTAGGGATGTTCGCTTCGTATCAACAACAGCATTACCTGGATCAAACCAAAATTGATTGTAATTGCCGACAGTGTCAAAGGGTGTTTCAACATCAAGTGCCGCACGTTGAGCCTCACTAGCCGCTTCAAACTCGGCAACTTCCTGATCTGTTAAGACTTGGTTATCGAATCCGGCAGGACGTTCCATCGGGGTAATCGTGCGGAAATCCCAAACTCCCTGCAGATCAGGATTACCCCATGCGGTTCTTGGAACGCTCCAGCCTTCAATCGAAGTTTGCGCGAAACTACTCATCGAAAAGCTGAGCACAAACACCACAACGAATACGCGAACTATCGCCGTTTTGGAAACCCATTTTCTCATGCTGTTTCCCCCGAAGCTTTACTTAATGAGAGGCCGCCTCTTCTGCAGCCCTCTCTGCTTCCCGAGCACCGGCCAACATATTGTAGAGGCCATAATTACCTTCGTGGCACGCATATTCATAGAGTGGCTGATCGTTGCTCTGCATGGGAATTTGATAGGTCCATGGCTGAGACCATACCGTCGGATCATCGATTGTTGCTTCGTACATTAGAGTTGTTGGGGATACGCGAGTAAAGCGTTCGGTCAATTTCAAATTTTCGTCACTCAGTCCACGTCTAAAACCTGTTTCACGGAGAAAGTTCGTGGTCTCAACTACTAAGGTGTCTCCATCCCAGTGACCACGCGAATCTCCCTTCCACTGGCGGATACTCGCATCAAGGTGGCTACTGCCATCCAAAGGAACTACACGTGAGTGATGCACCATTTCGTTAAGTAACACAACATGCGTCTCTGTTTGAAACAACTGCACGTTCTGGTTATACCCTCCAGGTGTCATGGGCGGTCCAGAGTTGAAACCAACAATGCAACGAACCTGCAACGCATCACTTCCCATATCTTCAACCCAACCACCTGGCGTCAGATCATGCATCAGCAGACCATTTCGAATGCGATCGTACTCAGCTCGTTCGCGTGCAGCGGCAATCGTCAATTCCGGTACTCGCCCATTAGGAGGATCGATAACGAGTGAAGTGCGATTAGTATTCGCAGTCTCCCCAGGATCAAACCAAAACTGATTGTAGTTACCAACAACATCCGCAGGCTCTTGATCATCCCGAGCAGCAAACGTCGCGAGTCGTGATGCTTCATATTCAGCAACTTCTTCGTCAGTTAACACCGCTTTGTCACCAAGCTCTACAGGTCTTTCAAATGGCGTCAAAGTACGAAAATCCCAGACACCCTGTAAGTCCGGTGCTCCCCACGTAGTTCGTGGAGGCTCCCAATTTGACTGCGCTTGCATTGACACTGCGGACAAAGTAATCATGATTCCAACCACAACCGCTGGAATCATTCGTGATAGATATTTAATACTCATTTATCCCTCCCCGTCTGCTAAACGGGCCAGTTTTTAAAGTTAGTCAGTTTGCCCTGTGCACTCATCTTACATTTACGAAAAACATCTAAGTCAGAAACATAATCTTGAAAGACCCCCGTGTGGGTCTCAGATCTATTTTTATTGTTGCCCAGCGGCTTCCCGTTCTTCCACGCGCGATCCTGAAAGAATATTGGGAAGCGCGTAATTTCCCTCATGGCAGGCATATTCATAGACTGCCGTATCAAGAGTTTTCATCGGTAAAGACGCCGTCCAAGGCTCTGTCCAGACGGTTGGATCAATAACTGTGACTTCGTAGTCAATGGTGTCCGCGTTAAGCCGCGTGAACCGTTCAACCACTCGCAGATGTTCTGAGCCACCAAAAGTTGTCCCCCCGCGTCCTTCGATTTTATCGGTAAAATTTATTGTTTCAACAACCAGCGTATCACCTTCCCAGTGTCCTCTCGAGTCACCCAACCATTGACGAACCGATGGGGATAGGTGATCGCGACCATCCAGAGGAATGATTCGTGCATCGTGAATCATCTCAACAACAATGACAACATAATCCTCTGATTGAACAATTTGATAATTATGATTATAGAAACCGGGCATCATGGCCCCTGGCATACCTCGTGTAATACAACGATCCAGCTTGTTGAAATCCTCCCACGAATCAAAGCTCGTTCGGGTATATGAACTTTGTCGCCCACTTTGGCGTTGTTGCTCCGAAAGTGTTAATGCAGGAATACGTCCATTCGGGGGATCGATAACTAACGAGGTCCGTTCATTAAGAGAACCTCGCTCCATCCAAAATTCATTATATGCACCAGTTTCAGTTCTGGGTCGATTATCAAGACTGGAACGTTCCGAAACCTCGCCTTGGCGTACAGCTAACTCTTCGGACGTCAGAAACTCTTTGCCCGCCAAATCTGTCGGCCGCTGCAAAGGAGTCATCGTTGCATTGGTCCACGCACCCTGAAGATCAGGAGCGCCCCACGATGTTCTTGGAATTTCTTGTCCCATCAATGGCGAAATCGAAAAAACAAAAAGAAAAGTAACAGTAAATAATTTGAACAAAAATTGATAATTCATGAAACGCTCCTTAAAAGACCACGCCAGTCTACCATTTGTCGGTGAATTTACGATGCTGATATCACGTAGCCTACCTGGTATAGGTTAGGGGTAACCATCGTTTTACACTATTTTGCACATATTTGCCTCTAAAAATATTCCCTCTATGGTAAATAGTTACCCGTGGGCAGATCCGCTAATGAAACTGCGAGAAAACTACTTTCAAGAAGAGTCTGGAAGTATCCGCACACATCGGTGTATAAATGGGGTTGTAAAAGTACCCCTCTGGAAGGATTTGTGCATGAAGAGCCGTGAAATTTATCTAGCAGTAATTCTAATCCTTGGTTTAATTCTAGGCGGTCCAGCTGTGTTAGCGAACAATCCTGATTGGTTACCTGGCCCTGAAAGCTGGGTGGGCGATCTGACTCCAATCACAGCCTCTGATTGGAATTATGACCGGGCAGCGCACCTCCTTGAACGTGCCGGTTTTGGTGGAACTCCGGAAGACATAAAAAAGCTAGCGGGAATGAGCCCTGAAGAAGCAGTACGTTCGTTGGTGTACTACGACAACATCTCAAATGAACATATGTTGCCATTCGAACATTCAGGTCTGTGGGATGAAACATTAGTGCACTTTCCACCCAGTCGACCTGCGGCCACAGAAATGGCAGAAAAACGTGGAGAAGGGATGGGCATCAAAGCCAAACCGGAAGGCGTGAATCGTTACATGCAACCAATCTCAGATCGTTTCTTTTATTGGTTACGCGCCACCCGTCTTGAAACGCGTCGAGTCGGATACTGGTGGGCTGAACGAATGCTCGACACCCACCGCCCGTTAGAAGAGAAGATGGCCCTCTTTTGGCATGGACATTTTGCGACAGCCGAAGGGAAAGTCCGCGACTATCGAAAAATGGTGGTCCAGATAGACACCTTTGAAAAACATGCCACAGGAAACTTTCGCGATCTAACTGTCGCAGTGGCTCAAGATCCAGCGATGCTCTATTACCTAGACGCAGGCGTAAATGTAAAAGGCGCCGCTAATGAAAACTTCGCACGTGAGGTAATGGAACTCTTCACAATGGGAGTCGGAAATTACAGTGAACAAGATGTGCGCGAAGCAGCTCGTGCATTTACAGGGTGGAACTTTGAAAATTTAGACTTTGTAGTGCACCCGGCCCTTCACGATACCGACGACAAGACTTTCTTAGGTCGAACCGGTAATTTTGATGGCATCGACGTTATCGACATCATTATGGAGCAACCCGTAACCGCAGAATATATCGGCTCTAAGATCTACCGTTTCTTTGTCCGAGAAGACCTCTCAGGTGAACTGACATCTAAGATCGGTCAGATCTTTAGAGAGAATAATTACGAACTCCGCCCGCTTTTAGCAACTATGTTCCTCTCTAGAGATTTTTACAGTAATGCAACTTATGGTGCACATATTAAAGGACCTGTGGAACATGTGATTACGATGCTTAAACATCTCGGCGCCGACGATGTACCAGGAATACCGGACTTTAATAGAACAACTATCGCACTAGGACAACACTTGCTTAATCCTCCTTCAGTTGCTGGATGGGCACAGGGAAAATCGTGGATGACTCCCGCCCTCATTCAAGAACGAGGAAATGTAGCGTTCGATTATCTGTTTCCAAATATCACAGACTTTCGAGACCCAAACAATCTCGGTTCGTACGGTGGAGCAGGAGAGGTCGGCAAACGTTTGCGACGCGGTTATGACTTTATGTCAGCAACGGCACTCGATGACCCCGGTGAAATGTCTATGTTTGACATGTCGGCCCTTGACCGTGATGAAAAATTTAACACCCGTGTTTCATCGTACCGTGGTTATGAACGAGCAATGCGAAAATTGATACCGACTCCTCGTGGGGCAGCTCGGATTGACATGACTCAAATGATCCTGAATGCGGGAGTGCAAGACAGTACAGAAGCTGTTGATTATTTACTCCACCGCTTCCTTAGAGTACCTCTGCCATCCGAGAGCCGTTCAAAACTGATTACCTTTCTTGATACCGAACTGGGAACCTCTGACCTCGCCTACGCACAAAGCTATATGGAAGAATCACTTCGAATGGTCACTCACCTCATTATGAGTACACCTGAATATCAGCTTAACTAAACGGATATAAAGATTATGACTACTAAGAGCAAAAAGTTATTCGACGAATCCGGCGTATCGCGACGTCAGGCACTCAAAATTGGAGCCCAGGGTATTGCAATGGGTCTTCTTGGAAGCGGTATTAGCCCCCTACCCCCATTGTTCGGTAAAACCTCTGAAGCGATTGCTGCAACGTCAGGCAAAATTTTAGTGGTATTTGAGTGGTTCGGTGGCTACGACGGTCTGAGCACCTTTGTACCCTACGGGAATGACGAACTCTATCGTCGGCGACCAAGCATTGGTGTGCGTGAAAAAGACGTCATTAAAGTTGATGATCATTTCGGATTTCAGAAATCAATGCTCGGAATGCATCGTCTGTGGGACGAAGGAAATGTTGCGGTCATTCACGGAGCCGGATACGATCAACCCTCCTTTTCTCATTTCACCTCGAGCTCTTATTGGCATACAGGAGCACCTAATAGCGGAGAAGAGTACGGGTGGTACGGACGGACGGCGGACGCACTGGATCCCCACGGAACCCCAAACTATCTAGTAAATATCTCATCCACTCAAACATTAGCGGTTCGCGCGCGTGACCATGTTCCTGTTGTTTTCGATGATCCCAATGCATTTACTCGATCGGTCTTTCACCCTCAACGCCCTCTTATTGAAGCCTTGGACAAGGGGCAAATTGCCCGAGGAGATGTACATAAATTCATGCTTGATGTTAACCGCAGTGCTCGGGATGCCTCCGCACTGGTGACGCAGGCGTGGAAAAATTACAATGCTACCAGAAGTACTGATGTCCGTTTGATGGATCTGGACAAAGTGGTTGCACTGATTGAAAATGATTTCCCGGCACGGCTTTACTATGTGCGACTACAGAACAGTCTGTTTGACACGCACGTTAATCAAGAAAGCCCGCATAATCGCCAAGTTCAATACTGTTCAGATGCAATCTGGGGATTCTTCGAGGAAATGAAGCGTATCGGCAAAGAAGACGAAGTCGCAGTTTTTGTACATAGTGAATTCGGTCGACGCGTACCTGAAAACACCAGTCTTGGCACTGATCATGGTGCCGCTAATGTTGCATTTGTGATCGGTGGAGGTATCAAAGGCGGTCAATACAGTCAACCCGTCAGTTTGACTGATTTGGTACACGGAGACAATTTACAGTACACAACAGATTTTAGAAGTGTATACGCGACCTTGATTGAGGAATTTCTCGGATATAAAGAGTCGGACAAAATACTGGGCGACAAATTTAAGACACTCGGTATGTTTACCTAATAAATTAACAACCTAGAGGTGGTTATGAGCTCTCGTACTTTTTATGTAGTGGTAACAATCATCGCTACAACTTTTTTTATAGAAACGCCTACTGTAACGGCACAAACGAACTTGACATCGTGGGGGAAACCTAATCTCCAAGGTGTTTGGGATTTCCGTAGTCTGACTCCTATGGAAAGACCAGAAAACATCGCAGGCAAAGAAGTGTTCACTGAAGAAGAAGCGGCTACTTTTTCAGAGGAATTCCTCGTCCGTGAGAGTCGAGACCTTGCTGATGCAGAAGCGGAGGCTGCAGAAACTGGACGGGTTGTTCCCTACAATGACTTCTGGTTCGATTGGGGGCAAACTGTAACCACTGACCGAACTTCCCTAATCACCAATCCCCCGGATGGAAGAATGCCAGCACTTACCAATTCCGCAATGAAACGGCGAGCAGAACGCCAAGCTGCCAGGCGAGGAGTCGGTACTGATGAAGTATCACCTGGCGGTTGGATCGACGAGCTCAGTGCTCCCGTAAGATGCATTACTGGCTTCAATCAAGGCCCTCCCATGACACCAAGTGCGTACAACAACAATATGCAATTATTTCAAACGGCCGACCATGTCGTCATTTTAAACGAGATGGTCCACGACGCGCGGATTGTTCCCCTCGATGGCCGTCCGCACATTCCGGGACAGATTCGTCAGTGGACAGGAAGTTCTAGAGGTCACTGGGACGGAAACACTCTTGTGGTAGAAACTGTCAACCGGAGAGATCTATCTTTCCGAGGAGCTGGCCAGCATCTCTATTTGACAGAGCGCTTCACACGTGTCAGCGACGACACACTCGTCTACGAAGTTACCCTTGAAGATCCCACTACCTGGGAAGAACCTTGGACTTTCATGGTTCCCATGGCAAAAAATCCAGGCGAGATATATGAGTATGCGTGTCACGAAGGTAACTATTACATGGAAAACATGCTCCGCGGTAAACGTGCGGAAGAGGAAGCGGCTCAGCAATAATAGCCAACACGACTCCCTGTTCCGTTCATTTATGCGAGTCACATATAGTGAAATTGTTCTCCCATAAACGTTGAAAACGCATATCGAGTTCTTGTTTCAACACGACATTTAAAGAACAAACTCAGTAGCCCTCGAGAACGGGAAATCTTTCATCCTCTGGCAAGGGTTGCACGCCAAAAGCATTTAATGTCATCGACACTTTTCGATATCGTGCCACAGTCGCGGCAATACTGATCATCTGGTGCGTATCGTACCGACTAACAAGGTCGTTCCATGTGTCGTTCGAAATCATAGTATCTCGATACATCTCATTTGCGGCCTTGATGAGTGCGAGCTCGTTGGCGCTCCATCCTGAAGCATCACCACCTTGCGCAATCCAAGTTGGGTTCAACCCATGTTCTCGAGCCCTACCAACTGTTCCGACATGTTTCGCCCATTCATAAACTGCCTGTGTGTTCCAGCCTGTACGGAGAATGAGTAACTCACGATCATGCGGTGTTAACCGAGACTTTTCTGGATCTAGAACATAAGCGGCATTTTCACTCCACTTATCAGAAAGTGCTTGATGTTGACCCAAGGTCCTCATCACGCGCAGTCCATCGCCTTCTACTGGTGCAATCCTTGGGCTGGACAACGGTGGCTCTGGCGCAGGAACCACAACGGTGTATCCGACATCATTCGTTGGAATCTCCGCAGTCGAATCGACGTCCGGTTGAATTCCTAAAGAATTAAAAAGTATGGACTGTGCTGTGATCTCATTGACCGTTGCCACCGCATCCATCAAATTTTCCCGGTCAAATTTCTCAGACAACAACTCCCATGTTAGATCATTGATAGACGAATTTCGAAAGAGTTGATCAGCCAGCCCAATGAGTACGCCTTCAAATTCAGTCCATCCTCCGTCCGTTTGACCCTCAGCAGCCCTGAGAATCGGACCTTGTGCAACTTGGAGTACTTCTTCGGTAGACAATCCGGCTTCGGCAGCTCGGCTCGCATAGGTTGCCCAGATATTTGCATTCTGAGTAAGCCATGCCGTTCGTAGAATCAACATTGTTCGATGGCGTGCCGAAAGCGTCGAATCCTCAGCAATATAATTCAGAAAAGGAAATACCCTTTCTACAAGGTCAGGAACACGGATTAAGGTACGTAACACGTTTCCTGGATTACCGTCGGGAGCATATTTCTGAATTAAATCTCTTTGCCGCGCGGTCCATTCAGATTCCGGCAAGGGTGAGACCCTGGACTCAGTTAATCTGCGCGCTGGCACAATGCTTCCAGGAATTTCAGTAACGGCACGTGCGGGTTCAATCCTCATCAAAACAGCATCTTCTTCATCAGTAAGAATGTACAAATACCCATCCGGACCTTGCCGTACATCCCTGACCCTTTGTTTCAGTTCAGCCAAAAGTGTCTCTCGTCGAATCTCCTGTCCGCGACGGTTAAACACTATCCGCTGGAGATTGCCCGTGTGTTCCAATCGTCCGACCCTCATGGAACCCACAAACAGATCGCCCTGCCAAGCTGGAAAGTGCTCACCCGTATAAAAAGTCATTCCTGACGGTGCCACAGATGGCCACCACACCACCTCTGGTTCTTCGAATTCGGCAATCCAAGGGGTTTCTGACGCGGGAGGGCCACCATACTGGCGACTATAGGATGCTACAGGCCACCCATAATTTGCACCTGCACGAATAATGTTCGCCTCGTCACCACCTTGCGGGGCATTCTCCGTCGCCCATAAATCGGCTGTGGTTGGGTGAAATACGAGACTTAATTGGTTACGATGCCCCATAGAAAATATTTCTGGTAGATACCCAGGCGTGTCAACAAACGGATTATCGTCAGGTGTAGAACCGTCATCATTAAGACGAAGCACTTTACCAAAGTGTGTATTGCCTTCTTGAGCATAGTGGCCGGTTGATGCAAATTGAAAAGCCCCGCCTACAGTCATGTACAACTTGTCATCTGGACCAAACACAAGCCTCGACGCGGAAATACCACCTCCCCATCCATCGGCCACGAATATTTCACGAACTTCGGTTAATGCACCACCTTCCAAGCGACCTCGGGCCAGTGCAACAGTCGCTCCTGTCCGTCCATCTTGTTCTTTTTCTTTTGAATAACTCAAATAAACGAGGCGGTCATCATCAGGATGTACAGCAACATCCATAAGTCCTGCCAAACGAACACCCGTATAGACTTCAGGTCCACCGGGAATTGTCTCAGGTTGTAATTGCCCCTCGCGAATCACTCGAAGAACACCGTTATCCCGCTCAGTCACCAAGATGTCACCATTTTGACGAAAAGCTATACCCCAAGGGTGAGACAATCCACCAGCAACAGGAACCACGCGAATCCGCGGGTGCTCTGCCGTATGCAAAACCACAGGATTTTGCGGCGGTGGCAAGCCAGGAACCCCTCTATTCGAAGTTGCCCCTTGGCGATTCTGAGCCACCATCACGATTCCAAAAGAGAACACAAAACAAACAAAAACAACGATTAGGCGCCCAAAGCTACATGCCTGGCTCATAACCCCTCCTACCCTAAGAATAAACAGCAATCTATCACAGTGCTAAACCACCACTACTTTGCAGTAGTTGACCGGTGACCCATCCCGCCTCTTCACTAGCAAGAAATAAAATCGACTTCGCTACATCTTCAGCCGTGCCCGCGCGTTTCAGAGGAGTCCGCTCCGCTACCTCTTGCATCGCTGCCTCATCCAAGAACGCTTCCGCCATATCAGTGACGGTAAGACCTGGTGCAACGACATTAATACGTACCCCTGACGGTCCGATCTCCGCAGCAAGTGAACGAGTCAGTTGTTCGACAGCAGATTTTGTTCCTCCGTACGTCGCCATACCAGGAGAAACAGAACGTGCAGTCACGGAGGTAACGTTCACAATCGAGCCATTTCGTTGAATCAAATGTGGTAATGCTTCTCGAATAGCTACAATCGTACCTCGCAAATTAGTATTCAGCATAAGATCAAGATCGTTGTCTGAGATTTGAGACACCGGCCCCATACACGTAACACCAGCGTTGTTAACAAGAATATCGAGAGCACCACATTTAGAAACCGTAAACGCCACGGCATTCTTGAGATCTTCAGTTTTTGTAACGTCAGCTTGAGTAAAATGAATCTGGCCCGTCTCAGTTGCACTTAGCTCCTGCAATGGCTCTATGCGCCTGCCAACGACAACCACTTGTCCACCTTCTGCAACGATACCTTTAGCAACCGCACGACCAATACCCGTGCCACCTCCTGTTACTAAGGCCACTTTATCTCGAAAACGTCCCATAAGATACCTCCTCGATCCCCACTACCTGCAGGCGAAAACACTTTGGCAAACCACTGTACACCCCTCAATCTAAAAGAAATAGAGGGATATTTAACTTCTTGGAAATAACGATGCCATCTTTTCCTCAAAGCATCGATATATCTTTAGAATGCTTGTGAAATCACGAGCAAGATTGTTCCGCACATCGAGAGCGACGTATGCATGGCTCACACTTGAGATATGTCCGCCCATTTCTTACTTTAGTTCAAGCCCCTAGACACCTTGTGCTCCAAACTTACTCAAAAACGAACCCGTAGTCCGGCAAATGCACTGCGTGGAGTCCCTGGACTTATAAACCGTGGATCATCGGCATCTGGCACCTCGCGGAGAAATACTTCAAGTTCTGCCAGTACCCCAAATGTTCCGTAAGACAGATCAAACAAATTATCAATTCTTGCAAAAAATTCCACGTGGTCGCTTAACCGATAAACTGAACGTATATTGGTGATGGTATATCCGCTTAACTGCGCCTGGTTATTACTTTCATCCCCAATGTACACACGACTTGATGCAGAAACGACATCTGCTGCCAGATTCCATGCACTCGTCAGTCTGTATTGCACGCCAGTTTTAAAGCTATGCCGAGGAATACCTGGAAGCCGATCACCGGGACCAACTTCCAACATACTCGCTGCGTTTGCAGCACTGTTAATTTCACTGTCACTAGGAAAATTTAATGGAGAATTAAACGTCGCTTGCAGAAGACTGTAACTCGCAAACCAGTTCAAGCGTTCCACTTGCCCACGAATATCAAAATCTAATCCCCGGCGCAAAGTACTACCTGCATTTTGAAAATATCCTGTGCCTATAAGATAGGGCGAAGCAATAAACAAAATATCATCACTGACTTCCGTGTTGTAAAAAGTTAAAGACCAAGCGGTGTTCTGATTCGGATTATTTCCAATCCGACCACGTACCCCGAACTCGACCGAACGTGCTACTGCCTGTTCCAATGGCGGATCAGAGATAAATGCATTCGGCACTCGACACGGCTCCTCCGGATCAGCACAACTCAGCTCCGCCGCAGTGGGAACACGCGAGGACTCTGCGTACCGGCCAAAAACAGAAACCGGATCTCCGAATTGATAAACAAGTCCGGCCGAAACATTAAATCTAGAAAAATCGTGTTCCCCGTTAAGCGACACACCAAGTCGATCAGCAATGTCGACTTGTGCATGGTTAAAACGTCCCGCTACGGTTGCATGTACACGGTCCGTCAAAGAAAGCGTGTTATGAAAATAAAAACCAACCATCATATTAGCAACATCGATAGACGTGTTGAATAGATCGTCAGGTGCCTGACCAAATAACCCCGTGAATCTTCCCGATCCGACCACCGTGCGCTCTTCAGTTAAGGTGCCAACTTCACTGTTGTTACTAAAAGAAATCTCTGCAGCATCAAAAGCACTCCCGAGAGTAAAATGGTTTTGGCGACCACCAATCTCTGCAGAAGACACTGCTTGAACCGCGGCACCGTATCCCTTCATGCGCGTAGAACTTCGATTAAATGCTGCATCTCCTTCTGCATCATCCGTCGTAATAAATTGTCCGGAATTAATATCTACTAGAGATTGCGGGGCGGTTTCGGCGTCTTCATCCTCGTCTTCCACGCCTTCATTCTCAATGTCAGATTCAAATATGTCATCGTCATCGTCGTCGTCGTCGTCTCCACCAAAACACAATGTGTTATCTGGAGCCCCATAGGGAAGAAAATCGTCATCGCAAATTGAAAAATCAGCTTCATCTCCATTAAGAGTCTGGCGGTCCACATCGCGATAGTAACCATTTGCCTGCAAAGACCATTCTGGAGATAGCACTCTGTTGTATCGCCCTTGGACAAAACCGAGACGGTTTTCCGTCACATCAGGATAGGTAAACACCGCATTTCGACTCGACTCTAACAACTCAATCGGGGCTGGAGCATTACCAGTTAGACGAGAATCGGCAAATGTAGTCGTAAGTCCGGCATCGACAGGGCCTTGGCGGTAAGATATGTCTGCCACTGCCTGAACAACTTCCGAGGGAGAAGCCACACGCCAGCCTTCTTCATCAAACCTGGTTGCGCCGAGATAGATCGCCCAAGGACCGCGGTTTCCACCCCACTCGGCAGTAGTCGTCAGTCGATCGAAGGATCCTCCAGAAACTTCTCCCCTAAATCCTACGGTATCAAAACCGTTTTTGAGACGAATGGCTAATGATCCCCCCAAGGCATTCAAGCCAAAAACAGGTTCAGCACCTGCACTAAGTTGCGCATGACTAACGGCAAATTGAGGCATGAGATCAAATTGAACCGTATCTCCGAACGGTTCGTTAATACGGACTCCGTTCTGATAGACCGCTACACCTTGGGGAAGTCCCAACAAAGACGAGGCTGTAAAACCACGGAATCGAAGCGTCGGCTGAAATGGATTCGTTGTAGTGTTGTCTAAAGTAACCGAGCCCAAGCGTTCATGAATAGTATCGGCCAACGATATAGTTTGGTTGTTTTCAAAATCCTCCGACCCGAACGTGAACACCGAAGTTGGTACCTGCGCCTCACTAAGACCAGAACCAGGAAGTGGTGCTATACCCACAACATCTACCGTCTGAGAAAACGGCGCGACCTGAAGAACAATCTGAACGGTCTTGGCTTCATCAGTTATTACGGAGATTTCCTTCAGAACCTCTGCCCTGAATCCTGCCATTTGCACTGTCAAGGTATAGACACCCGGCTTCAACGACTGAAAACGGAAAGTGCCGTTTTCGTCAGTCAGTACTACTTCAGACAAACCCGATTCGGTCACAGTGGCAACAACGGTCGCACCAACCAGGGCAGCCCCCTGAGCATCCTGTACTGTTCCCGTAAAAAAATTGTCTTGGGCTCTTAAAAAGCTGGTGCCACTAAATAGAAAAATGGCCATTAAGCATAAAACTATTTTCGGTAAATTAATCAAATCACAGTTTCTCCATCCCATTCCAAACATCAAGAGTTAAAAATAAATGCTAAAATATAGCCTACAATCTTTTATTAAGGAAAGAATTTGTCTACATCTACATACGTACCTGGTAAGCGCGTTTTACAGGAGCAATACGGTTCAGGCACCATTCTAGACAGTAACGAATATCATACGGCCATCGACTTCGATGACCATGGCGTGCGTAAATTTGTCACAGGAATGGTTGAATTAAAGGCCAGCTCAGTACCGGCTCCCGCAAAGCCCAAGAGAAAAACGAGAAAAAAAGCATCAGAAAAGTAAGAGTCCCGCGCAAGATGCGGCGACTTGACTGAACTTAGGCGGTTCGGCAAGCCGGGTGGGTTGGGCCCCACCACCGTTAGTACGCCTACAGAAGGAGGTGGTCCAGTGGACGATTATTGTAAACGTTTGGCGGAGGTGGCGTCCTCTTAGAGGCCTCCAGAACTTAGGTAGTGGTGAAGTGATGGGCGCCCCTATACGGGAAACCCAACGCCACTGAAGCAGACAAAAAAGGCTCCAGCTTAATAAGCTGGAGCCTTTTCTTTACTAAGTCAATTTTTACAGACAAAAAACTAATCTAATCCTAATTATCTTGAGTCGTTTTCAAGATCGTTTTTTCCTCTCTCTTAGCCACCTCCTCATCAAACTGTTCTTGAGTGAGGTAGACCATTCGAGAAATTCCTGTAAACATATCGTCGATTGACCGGTTGCCGTATCCTTTCCAATTTCTTGGATCAACCACATTCTTGTTGGTAACTGAGTTGTTGTACCAGGCCATCACGCGAACCACCGTCCCGGCAGGTAACAAAGGCGCAACCTCATCTTCGTAAACATACACCTTGACCCAATTATGATCATAGTCGGCACAACTCAACATCTCGCGACGATTACTTGGATATAGCGCCTCGAAACACATCCGTTTACCACTTGAATGAAGATGAGGCTCAAAAGTCAACAACTTGGTCGGTCGATCTAATCTGTGAAATCCATCACGCATTACATTTTCATCATTGGAAGGAATGTCAAATTCATAATCATAATGCGTCGCTTTATCCATGCTAAAACCAGCTTGTGGATATTTCGGCTGGTACCCCTCTGGATGCAAGGTAAAACCAACATCAATACGAGCCCGAACCTCTCTACCTATCGAGTGCAGATGCATTGAATTAAATGTGACAACGGAATTACCTGGAAGCGTGACACCAACCTCATCAGGGAAAATTGTCGCATTCTGTCCCAGCTCATAGACCATCCAAAATTCATCAGGCTCATGACTGCAAGTACTCTCGTTCCCGCAATCCAATGGAACAAGAGTGTCCTCCGGTGCTTCCGTAGTCAAAACAGCATGGTGTACCACGAATAGACCGAGATCAGCTCTTCCATTATTGTCGGAATCAATTTTCGCCTCTTCATGAACTCTAACTTCTTTTATTTCAATTGCCTTAATATATCGATCAGATGTAAGACCCGTAGGTGTAACCCCCCATTCCCCAAACCAATCTGGCGCATTAGCCTCAACGGTCCCTTCAGGCGATGACACAACAAGATCTGGCGTTCCATAGGTCCATCCATCGGCAGGCCATTCTAGGGGTGGTGGAAGATCGGCCGGATTTCCACGAGGAGCACCCTGGTTCACCCAAGAAGCAATCGCATCAATTTCTTGATCGCTAAGTGAGGGATCGTCTTTGTATTCTTGGATGCCGATATTCTTATCGATAAACCAGGGGGGCATCTGTCTGCTCATAGTTCGATTCTTTATAGACCTGACCCACGGCCGAACATCTTCGTAGCTAACCAACGCCATCGGAGCTCCCCCGTTGGGACGATGACACTTCTGACAACTGCGTTGCAGAATGGGCACTATGTCCTTTGTAAAGGTTATCTCTGAATCCTTGGAAGAATTCGCAGCATTCGTAGCTACCGGCCACACTCCTCCAAGAACTATGAGTAACATAAAGATGATGCACGCTCTGTTCGATTTTTCCATCATGGCCTAGTTCTCCAAACAGACAGCAACACTGAAGTTAGACACAAAACAACAAGGATCCTGTTTCTAAAACATCCATCGGTTAGGATCTCGATCTTCTGTAGAGAGAACTCTAAAACTTAACCCCCTCTTTGGCAGCAAACGACAAGATCGCTTCTGCATAGATGCTCCCCTTTTTAAGAGGTTTTAAAACTACGATAAATCTCAAAAAGAGATATCAGAAGAATTATGGCGTCTTTGGGAAACCTGTCAAGGAAAGTTCGAATTACGAAATATTTATATATCTTTGCGCAGGAAAGGCTACGCAACTTCGGGAGGAACAACTGAAGCCGTCTGAGCAGGCACTTTCAGGCCTGGCATCGGTTTAGCAGCAAATAGTTTTTGCACCGGTTTTGCCATTAAACTCGCCCAACGAGCAGCTTTTGAAACCCTTGCGCTATCCGTTGAAAGCCCTGTATTGGCGTACATTTGCCGATATACCTTCGATATCAGGATAAAAGCCAACCTGTTTTTCAACGACTTCACCACACTTGAGCGCTTCCAAATAGACGGAAAACTATAAAAGCTATCCCACACGTCCTGTGTGCGTCCGCGAATTTCTTCAGCCGACATCAATGGATGCGGTGTGTACAGCTTCGGACGTTTCGCTTGAGGAATCAGCCAATGTCTTGAAATGGGTACTCCATCAATTTTCTGTATATTGTCACCTTCGTCTTTCTCCCACCGCTCGAAATCAAGCGTGCCGGGAAAAGGCGTCAGTGTTACAAACTGTGCAAAGGCGATGTCAGCACGTTCAGCTAGTGCTACGGTAGCATCAAAAGTACTGGGCTTATCACTCGGCAAACCAAAAATAAACGAACCGAGAATATGTACTCCGTTTTCTCGAAAACGTTTTAGTCGTTCGACGAGATCCTCTCCTGCTAAATTAAAATCTTTATAAATATCCTTCAACCCTTCAGGTGTAACAGCTTCAACGCCGACCAGAGCACCCAGAATCCGTGCTTTCTTCATCGCCTGTAGAAATGCTAAATCTTCAGCCGCTTCCATTGTGATTTGGGTAAAAAAGACCAAATCGTCTGGTAGCAAGGAAAGACGCTCCATCAACGCAAACCGTTCTGAACGAATTTCTTCAAGTTCCTGTAGTCGACTAGAATCCTCACGACGGCGGGCCATACGTAAATCTTCTTGGGTCACAGGGTAGAAATTGTCATCAGCCAAAGCAATAAAACGAAAACCCATGCGTCGCAGTTCAACGATTTCTTCAATGACCGCATCAACTCCACGTTGCCTGGGATCTTGCCCATCCGTTCGCCACACTGAACAAAATGAACAATGTTTCGGACACCCACGAACCGTCTGCACTGATGCCCATGCATAGCGATCCCTGGGCAGCAAATCCCAGCGAGCTTTTTTGAAATCGGTGGCGGCAATTTGGCCAGCTTCGTAGATTCTTTTGGGGGAACCCGCCGCACAATCAGTAACTGCTACGCCCCACGCCACATCTCCATCACCCTTAACGACAGCATGAGCACCCCCATGTTCATGAACTTCTTCGGGATATAAAGTTGCATGAATGCCACCGTACACAACCCAAGCCCCTCGTTCTCGAACCTTCCGACCAATTTGATAGCCTACAAGTGCATTACCGGTATGAATACCAATCCCAACTATGTCTCCTGCCTCCACTTGACCAACGTCAAACTGCTCAAGTGTTTCATCCACTAGGATTGGATCGCCAAATTCCCTTGGGGTTGCTGCAGCGAGCACATATAACCAGCGCGGCGTAATGATCGCAGTGCCAAAGGCTAAATTACTTGGATTGATAATAAAAACATGCATTAATTAAAACCTATTACTTTTACTGCTATCAGAAAACACAAACTAGTAAATGAGCAAAAATGAAACTTTGCTAGATAAAGACCGCACGTGCCTCCCATGCAGGCTGCCCGTCCGGCACCTGAAAGCAGTGTCGCCAGATGTCGCTCTGATGCGGTAAAGGCCACTGATGATACTGCATTACTAATTCGTTTGAAAAACTTCGTTTTCCCAAAAGTAAATTAATCTCTGCACTAATTTTCCTTTATTGTTAGTTTCTCCTTAATGTTAATGCCTTTTATCATTAGACTCCCTACTATAATTTCTTAGGTGCAGTGGAGCCGACGAACATGAAAATGCAATGGGCAAATCGAGACGTCCCTGACCAAACGGGTCGCTGTGCTGTCGTGACAGGTGCTAACAGCGGCATTGGGTTTGAAACTGCAAAAATCCTTGCCCAGAAAGGTGCTCACGTCATAATCGCTTGTCGCAATAAGGACAAGGCTAATTTAGCTATTGAAAGAATGAAACAGGAATCACGTGAAATTAGTGTGGAATTGATTCCTTTAGATTTATCCAGCTTACAATCTGTGCGAGTGTTTGCAGACACGTTTTGTGCCTCGCACAAACGGCTTGACCTTCTCATTAATAATGCAGGTGTGATGTTGACACCTTCAAGAGTTGAAACAAAAGATGGATTTGAACTTCAGTTTGGTATCAATCACATCGGACATTTCGCCCTAACATTACGTTTGCTCAAACTTTTACTCGCCACAGAAAAATCTAGGGTTATTAACCTTAGTAGTGTTGCTCACCGTGCTGGAACGATTGCTTTTGATGACCTCCATTGGAAACACCGCCCCTACAAAATGACCGGTTCGTATAGCCAGTCAAAATTAGCCAACCTGCTCTTCACTCTGGAACTTCAACGTCTTCTTAAGTCAAGAAAAACAACCACCACCGCTGTTGCAGCTCATCCGGGCTGGACACGCACAAACTTGCAAGATGAAAGCCGCCTTCTGCGCTTGCTGAATCCACTCTTAGCCATGCAGCCATGGCAGGGTGCATTGCCGACTCTGTACGCTGCAACAGCTGAACGGGTCAAGGGTGGAGAATATTACGGACCAGATGGATTTTATGAAATGCGTGGCTATCCTACCTGCGTAGGAACCAGCAAACAAGCAAGAAACATGCATGACGCCAAGCGCTTGTGGTCCATGAGCGAAGATCTTACCAAACTTAATTTTTCGGATTCTGCAGGTCAGTCTAACGAGCAGGAAACCAGAATCTAAGGAATCGGTTCCAGAGCATCACCTTCAGTGGCTTCGCCTTCAATGACAGTGCAAATGGATGACTGACCGAGCACCCTGGACACTTCCACAACACCAACAATGTCAGTAATCGTATCCAACAGATTTCCGGATGCATCTCGTATCTCATCTACGACCCGTTTTACTTGATAGCGCTGACCGATCGTTACACTAAAATTTTCCCCGCGATCAATGTAGATCGAACCATCCTGTCCAGATCCAACAATTTTGGCAGGGGAAATGGGAACCTCTAAAGCTGCGTATGCATCAGCATTCGCAACAATCTTGTTCACGACATCTTGAATGGCCGGACGGAGAGCTTCTTGGGCAATGCCTCGGTCAAAATCTTGACGGAAATTAAAACCCTTTATCCTGATACCACCCAGTCGAACTTTGCTTTCCCCCGTGCCAGCGAACAGTATCTCTGCCGTGTTGGCATCTATAAGCCGAACATCAAGGTTACTTTCTGCCTCAGAATACTCGACCCCGAAACTACGGATCCCACCACTTTTGGTGTCGATAGAAAATTTCGTTATCGAACCCGTCAAAATCAACTGAACGCCTAAGAGCTTGCCCAGCTCGGCCGCCTGAGATTGATTGAGTCTCCCACTTTGCCCGAAGTCCTGTTCGGCAAGAATTGAATCTATCTGCGCCCGCTCCACGAGACTGAACTGCTGGGTTTCAAACAACTGCGTCACAAATTCATCGGCAGCCGCATAGCCAAGATTGTCTTCCCAAAAACGTTGAGTCGTATTGTTCTCAAAATTCATTACCGCAACCCTGATCTTCTCATCAGATTGGACAGTTTCTCCAGCAACAACTGGTAAACAAACAAAAACTAATAGAAATCCAGTCCACATCAGAAGGTTTGGCCTAAACCAGAATATTTTTGCAATCATTTTTGCTCGACTTTCTTGAATTTTATCTACTACTAATTAATTTATTGAATTTGAGACACAGTAAAAATTTCTTTTTTGGTCAACTGCTCAGACGTTGGTAGTTTCACATCCCAAGCCAGGCCGAGCCGTTCAAGCAGCTTGATCTGTACCCATGAGACGTCAAATTCATATTTGCCAAGACCATGCCGCGCCGAAGTTGGATGAGCGTGATGATTGTTATGCCATCCTTCGCCAAATGCCAACAAGGCGACCCACCAAGAATTTCTCGAATCGTCTGGCGTTTCGAAACGTCGAGTACCCCACAAATGAGTGGCGGAATTTACGAGCCATGTAAAATGTAATCCTACGACCACCCGAAGAAATATACCCCAAAGAAGCCACGGTAAGCCCCCAACCGAGACTAGGCAGACACCCAAAATGACAAGGGGTAACCAATGCCAGTCATTAAGATAACGATAAAAAGGATCTTTCATGAGATCCGGAGCATATTTGCCCATAACCTCCGTTTTAGAATGAAGGGGTTCTCCATATAATATCCAGAGCATGTGGGACCACCATCGACCATCTCGCGGCGTATGGGGATCACCTTCGTTATCAGAATTTTGATGATGAACTCGGTGAATGGCCGTCCAAAAAATGGGACCACCTTGCAGCGTCAAGGCACCACAAATAGCAAAAAAATACTCAATTAGCTTCGGAACCCTATAAGAACGGTGCGTGTGGAGCCTATGGTATCCCATGGTTATGCCCCAACAAGCGCACATCCAATGGAGAACACAGGCTACAATCACAGCACTCCATGTCACATTAAACAGCGCTACGACGGCAAGGATATGAAAACTCACCATCACAAATAATGTGCCAGAGTTCACACGCTTACGATCCCCAAACTCTATCTCATTCGTGAGCAAGATAATCTCCCACTTTTATCTAACGTAGATTCATGACCTAGTTCTTTTAACCAATTCAACCTTAGAAAATCTTTTTATTTAACGAGGGTTTACTTATCTTATTTCAGAGCTCCAGCAAGAATATTTTCGAGTCCGTAATTACCTTCGTGACAGGCATACTCATAGACAGGATACTCACTATTTCGCATCGGAATTGCATACGTCCAAGGGCGCACCCATGTGGTGTTGTCTTCTACTGTCGCTTCATATAATAACGTCTCAGAATCAACTCGGGTAAATCGCTCAACGAGATGAATATTCGGCCCAGACCCTCCAAGACGATTCACTGCACCCGCGTACCGACCAAAAGCCGTTTCTCGGAGAAAATTTACCGTTTCGACAACCAAGGTATTGCCCTCCCAATGGCCACGAGAATCACCTAGCCACTGGCGGATATTAGGTGAAAGATGCTTCCTTCCATCCAATGGAATAATTCGAACTGCGGGACCCATTTCATTAAAAATTGCTACGACCCCTGGAGCTTGAAACAGCTGCATATTATTGTTGTACGCTGCAGGATACATAGGAGGGCCGGAATTAAAACCGACGATACACCGAACACTGACCGACACATCTTCTAACCAACCTCCTGGCCTCGGTTCATCATCACCTACTCCCTTTCTTGCCTCAGCCAACGCTTCTTGCCTTTTTTTTGCAGGGGGTGCTAATTCAGGAATTCGGCCATTAGGTGGATCAATAATAAGAGATGTCCGTTTCGTTCCGATAATATTCGTTCCGAAATCCATCCAAAATTGATTGTACGTTCCGGGATCACCGGCCCGTGGCGGTCTATCAACTTGCCGTTCAACTGCCCGTTGCTCTAATTCGGCAGCCTCCTCATTTGTTAGAAATTGCTTTCCCTCAAACTCTTCTGGTCGTTCCATCGGTGTAACTGTACGAAAATCCCACACTCCCTGAAGGTCTGGATCACCCCACCCAGTCCGTGGAATGGCGTCGGTTTGTTCCCCCGATAAGGCTTCTAACTGCAAAGATGACGAAAAAAGTAATCCGATTATCGTAACTACTAACAAACGCTTGCTTGGTCCAAGGAATCGAGTAATCATCTTTGTCCTCCTCTCTCGTGAAACAATCTAACACTAAGTCTGACTACTTAATGATACCTGTTCGTGTAGGTGCTTAACCAAAAGCCTCAAGAATTCTCAATCTTAACGCCAACAACAAATAAGAATTTCGTCTCGGTTATAGAATTCTTAAGTTCTTTTCGAATCATGCAACAAGACCACAGACTGTAGTCGTAAAAGACAATAACATTTACATATCGACAGTCCGACGATTTTTAAAAATGCGAACAACTTTTGCCGTAATTTTTTGTGTGTTCATCTCGATATGCTTCGTTAGTGTTACAACTGCCTATGCACAACCATCGATTCAAGGAAGACTTATTGATGCATCGACACAGCAGCCAGTAGGAAAAGCTTCAATTACTGCACTCCAGTCGGGTACTTCGAGAGCAGCGACCCTTACAGATGGAACCGGTGCCTTTGAGTTCGACCTGCTAGAAGAGGGCTTGTATCAGATTCTCGTTGAGGCAGAAGGTTACGAACCGACAGTTTCTGGCGAGATTCGCGTAGTCTCACAGAAAACAGCGGTAACCATCTTTGAGTTAGTTCGTCGTTCGTTATCTGAAACAGTTGTCGTCAGACCCCCTATGACTGCAGGAACATCTCAAGAATCTGTGTCATCTACTAACTACAACCGCGAAGAGATTCGTCGAGCCCCAGGTTCTGCCGGAGATGTCATGAGGTCCGTCGATAGCCTTCCCGGAGTAGCCGCCACAGGCCAATTCGCTTCATTTTCTGTACGTGGACAAGGTCCTCGAGATAACCTCATTCTTGTCGACGGCATTCCCTTCGATAAAGTAATTCACTTCGACCAAACAATCGGTGAACAGGAAGACATAGAAGGCGGCGGTCGATTTAGTATTTTTGCTCCAAATTTAATTCAAAACATCAAATTCCAACCAGGCGGCTTTCCTGCAGCGTACGGTGGAAAAAACGGCTCTCTCTTGCAACTGGAAGTAGCTGAAGGCAACCCGCTTACTCCGTCAGTCAGTGGCAGAGCCGAAATAACAGGATGGGAATTTAACTACGATGGTCCTTCGTATATCTTCGACAACACAGCTGTCTTGTTTTCAGCACGCGCACAAAATTTTGGACGTCTTTTTCGCTTGATTGGCCAAGAGCAAATTGGAGAACCGAGCCTTGAAGACGTTATTTTTAAAACCACAACTGAACTAAACGCAAGACATCGCATTAAAATTCTAGGCATTCACGCTCCTGAACGTTATCACCGAGATATTCAACATGTGTTAGCCAGCGAAAACTTTGAGAACACCTTTATCGCACGAACGTCCCAAGACAGCAATTTGTTCGGACTTAATTGGCAATGGCTTACAGGTGCTTCTAGCTTTCTCACCAATACATTTTTTGTCAGAAGTAGTGATAAAAATTCAATCCAAGGTGATTCGTTTCCCGAAGTCCAAGTCACCCCTTTATCGAACCTCTCAGACATAGCAGTGCGTGATGAAATATTTAAGGCGCGCGAGAAGGAACGCGAATATGGGTGGCGTAGTGATTTCGTCTACGTAAACGGGAAAAATGATCGTCTTTCACTTGGCACTCGAATTACCCAAGTAAAAATTGACTACGAAATCGACCTCGACAGAGACTTGGCACGCTACGTATTTGACAGGAATGATTTCCGTCTCGACACAGAAGAAAAGTTCATTATCTTAAGACCAGGCCAAATTAATTCTCAATTTCACAAACATGCTGTTAGGTCCATTCTCTACAGCGATTACGGGTTTACGTTTGGTTCAAAACTGACCGTAACTCCAGGATTACGCTGGGAACATGATGGTCTCACCAAGGAATTGCTCTGGTCTCCCCGTGCAAGCGTAACCTTATACCTAGACCCTCTAACGCGTTTAAACTTTTCCGGTGGTATTTTTTATCAGTACCCACAATTTCTCCAATTGGCAAGTCATCCAATGAACGCTAGTTTAAAAAACGAACGTTCCCGCCAAATTTCGGTAGGATTAAGTCGAACGCTTACCAACGATCTCCGCATTAGCTTAGAAACCTATTATCAAGTTTTAGATAGGCTTATTGTTAAACCAGACCGGACTACAGCTACCGCATCTAATTCTGGAACGGGACGCTCTGCCGGAATCGACATGCTTCTGTCTAAACGACTTTTAAATGACTGGTACGGACAGGTTGGTTATTCGTTTCAACAATCGCGAAGAAATGACAGTCTAGGCCAAGGAAGCTACTATAGCGACTTTAATCGCCCGCATATTCTCAACACACTCTTGGCATACGAATTTAATGATTCGTGGTCGATGGCAGGTAAATGGCGCTTCGCCACAGGACGACCAACCGACACCTACATCATCCATGAGAACGTTCACCACGACACTACGCTGTCTCGGTTCTCTAAAGAGATCACCGGGCGTAATGTCACTCGAATGCCAAATTTTCACACCTTAAATATTCGGGTTGATTATCGACAGCGATTTAAACGCTTAAGCCTTATTTTGTTCCTCGATTTCATAAATATCTACGGTCACAAAAATGTTGACTCATTCCGTTTTCAAGAACGTACAGGTGAGAACATAGAACAAGGTCTTGAGGGATTCCCGACTTTTGGCATTAAATTTGAATTCTAATTACTTTTATTGCCGATCAAGAACTGCGTTCCAAGCGTCGATATTTTCTTTTTGCGCCTCAAGGAGAGCTTCCGGATCACCACTAACTGTAATACTCGTTATAGCGTCTCCTTGGGCTATGGCATTGACAACATCTTGACCAGAGGACACCTGACCGAAAACCGTATGTGCGTTGTCCAGATGCGGTGTCGGGCCATGCGTGATAAAAAACTGGCTTCCATTTGTAGCTGGACCAGCATTCGCCATCGACAAAACCCCCGCCGCATTATGGCGTCGAGCAGGACTAAACTCATCTGCAAACGTATATCCTGGTCCGCCACGACCTGTGCCAGTGGGATCGCCTCCTTGAATCATAAAATCAGAAATCACGCGATGGAAAGTCACACCATCGTAGAATCCACGTTTCGCTAGATTGATAAAGTTTGCCGTGGTGATAGGCGCTTCCACAGAAAAAAGATCTACGCAAATGTCACCTTTGACTGTCTGTATCACAACACCCAATTTATCTGTTTCGGTTGTCATTCTCTTGTCCCTTTAATTAAAAAGCTTTTGTGTCTTTAGATCCATATCCACTAAGTATATTTAAACTTTAAAATTTTTTTTGCAACCCGACACTTCCTCCTAGATCTGTTCTGTTGGAAAATAGGTGTCGCTCATGCCATCATGTCATGTAGTCTAGAATTCTTGGTGGAGGTTTTTATGCAAAGCCGTTGCAAATTTTACATTTGTGTATTCAACTTTTTATTCATTCCGATTACGCTAATCGGTCAATCGACAGATGATGGTTGGATGGTGCCACGAACGAACAGTGGCCACCCAAATCTTAACGGGGTTTGGGCAAACAATAGCGCAACACCGTTAGAACGGCCTGCGCAACTTGCTAACAAAGAATCTTTCACCGATGAAGAGCTGTCAGCCCTGCAAAATGCTGCTGTTCGCCTTTTTGGAGGCGCTGGTGACGCAGCTTTCGCGGACGGTGTTTTTCTAGCCGCCTTGGCAGCAACAGAAGACTTTACCTCTCGTGATAGCGGCACGGGAAACTATAGCTCCGTGTGGATGGTCGACCGAGACTTTGACGCACGTACATCATTAATTACGAACCCTACTAATGGACAACTGCCCACATTAACGAACGCGGCTAACGAACGGCAAACTGCGGCCTCAAAAGCCTACCTTGAAAATAATTACGAGGGTCCAGAGAACCTCCCACTGCAAGTACGATGCATCACGTATGGAATCCCTAGAATCGGAGGCTTGGGTGCTGGGTACAACAGTTACTACCAGATTTTTCAAACCGAGAACCATATCGTCATGCTTGGTGAAATGATTCATGATGCCCGGATCATTCCAATCAGCGATCATCCGCATATTGATCAAGATATTACACAGTGGCACGGCGATGCGAGAGGTCACTGGGAAGGTGACACGCTAGTTGTAGAAACAACGAATTTTGACGAGAAAAGCAATTATCTAGGGTCATCAAATCATTTACATTTAGTGGAACGCTTTACCCGTGCGGGATCAGAAACACTGCATTATGAAATCACCGTTACAGATCCCACCACATGGCAAACTTCATGGACGGCACTAGCCATTTTGACAGGAACCACGGATGCCGTTTTTGAATACGCCTGTCATGAAGGCAACTACGGCATGGAAGGGATTTTAACGGGCGCACGTGCTTTAGAAAATTAATCACACATTCTATCTACTGCGGCACCAAAAACTCCCATGATTCATCCCCACGGATAATTTTCAAAAACCCCGAGAGCTCTTTCCTCGCTTTTTTGAACTTTGGTCACAGGAATATTCACTTCAAGATCCCCGCTAACCACTATTGTGACCGGGTTAGACTTAAAACCATCTTTACGAGTCGTGATTTCAAAGGTGCCACCAGGTAACGGAATTTGAGCAACACCGGACTTATTAGTAATTCCTTTGTAAAAACCGCAACGCACTTCAACATTAGGAATAGGGCCTTCTGAACCAACCTGAAGAACACGAACAGTGGCTACATGTTTAAGCGCAGGCCCCACTCGAAAACTTAAATTAGCTTGTTTTTCTTCATGTTGAAATTTAGTCTCACTGACAACCACACGCACTTTTTTGCTATAAACACCCTCTGCTTCCGGAACCACTAAAAAAAGTTCCGCCCAGAACAAAGCCTTCGATCCGGACCATGGACTTTCCTCAAGCTGGCCTTCAGAGATTTTATGGTTCACCTCGTCATAGATTTCCACATACCCCCCGGATAAGCGACAAGCACTGGCACAGCAAACACCAACCTTCACGGACACCCGCTCACCTGAGCACGGCGTTGTCGGGACATCCCAGATAGTCGTGCTGATTTCATGTGATACTGTTTGAAAAGAAAGAACGGCCTTACTTTCTTTGTGAAACCCACTGGGTGTTTCACACTCGGGGAAAAAAACTTCCCACTCATATTTACCAACCTGCTCCGGGGCCGTAAGCATTAATTCCTCAGTCTCATTGAAACTAGCCTCACCGCTTAATAATTTTGCAGTCACAATGAGACCCTCGGACCCACTTAAACGAACCAAACAACCACGAAGATCGCAGCCACACTCGCAGGCGACCTTCACCTTGAAGCAAACAGGCATGCCAACCTTTAGTTTCGTGTCAAATGGCTCGTAGAAGTCGATACTTGTTGAATGCAGAAGTTCAGAAGAGGCCATTAAGTGCCAACAGGTTCTTGTGCCGCGTGAGTACCCGCGATATAGCCACCCACAGTCGCCCGACCAAGACCATGCAAGGCAAATCCTCCAGCAGATTCTCCAGCACAATAAAAACTTGGAATGATCTCTCCAAAAACATCAACAACTTGGAATTTTTCATTCACACGAAGTCCGGAGTACGTATCGTGCAGTATGGGAGTTGCCCATGCTGCGTAGAATGGCGGTTTTTGAATTTTGTACCGTGGAGTAGGTTTGTTGAATTCTGGATCTTCTCCAACATCAACATACGAGTTGTATTGGTTCACCGTTGCCAGAAGTGTTGAAGGATCCATGGGACGGTTCTGGTAAACATTTCCCTGCAAACCACGGGCAAGTTCCTCAAGAGTATCAGCAGTAAAGAAGTAGCCATTCTCAGTATCAACAAAAGGCGGGTTGGGATCCCATTCCTCACGATCCACAGCATCAGCATCAAAAATTGCCCAGATTGGTCCCCCAGCACGTTGCTTTACACCGTCCACCTCAACAATCGCGCTCGAAACAGCAGCCGCCAAATAATTGAAGACCCGATCAGGATCACCGTCATCGCGGAAAAGTTCCACACCTACCGTCTCATCGTAAAATCGTTTGCCAAGCATATTAACGAGAATGAGATCTTGATAATCCGCTACAGGAATTCCAGAAGCTCCTGCCTTTTCAAAGACCGGGCCTCCTGGCTTCCACCGATCATATCCATAACGACATCCGAGCCATTGAGGCTTGACTAGGGCCAAGTACGATTCCGTGCGCATATTGTTCGTACCACCTAATGATGCCCCTATAGCCATCCCTTGTTGCTCGGCGTCGCCTGATTGACGCGAATACGGCTCACACCCCACCTGATATTCTTCCGTCAGTAGAGGATTGTAAATTGTTCGAATTACTAAATTACTACTGGATCCACCGGTACAGGCAATTACTGCCTTTCTTGCCTTAATCTGTATTGTTTCATCCGTCTCAAGATTGGTCGTAGCAATACCCAAAACCCGTCCCGCGTGTGATTTTTCACGATGAATCTTTGTCATCCTGTGATTTAAGAGAATCTCTATACCCTTTGCCCTGGCGCTTTTCTCTAGAGCGCGCATTAAGCCAGATCCAGCAGTATTGTTGATGGTTTCCTTTAAATCCTGCGACCAAGGAATCGTAGTTTGGCGCCTAAATGTCCCCACTCCCTCGGCCGGCACACGATGCGGTCTGACATCCGTAAAACGAACTCCGTTCGCTAATAAGAATTCAAAAACCTCAACATTACGATCGGCGAATGCCCGAACGACTTTCCTGTCATTGTACCGAGTGTGTGTATGATCAGGTCTCGTATTTTCGAGATAAATTTGATCGGCGGAATCTTCGATACCGTATTTCTTCTGAACGCTTGTACCCCCACCAAGCGCAACGCTACCCTGACTAATAATACCGTGGCCCCCAATATCAAAGTTTTCCTCGACGACAATTACCGAGACATTTTGATCGCGCGCGCGAATGGCAGCGGGAAGACCTGCCGCCCCTGAACCAACAACAATAACGTCGGCCTCGAAGTGCCAATCAATTTGATTGGAATTCTCGTCGTTTCCAAGGCATCCCACCGCCGCTGTTGCACCGAAACCTGCGACAGCCCCCTTCTTAATAAAGTTTCGTCGATTAATAGACATTAACCGTCTCCCGTCTCCACCAAAGGTCTTTGCTACTGACCGGTTTATCTATCCATCATAAAATTTAGGTTCTCTTCTTTTAAACAATTAGGTTTTACTTAAAATTTATTCAAGATTCAAATAAAAAACCCGACGCATCAGAAATGCATCGGGTAAAAAATACTCCCGGCAGCGACCTACTCTCCCACGGAGCTGCCCCCGAAGTACCATCGGCGGAAGAGGGCTTAACTACCGTGTTCGGTATGGGAACGGGTGTTTCCCCTCTCCTATGACCACCGGGAAAATAAAAACCGAATCTCGCACATCTGGCGAGCATTCGGCCTCTCATTGCATGTGTATGCCACACCACAATGAGAAAACTATTTCAAAGAACAAACTTTCTTTAATAAAACTGAACACTCTACAAACGATAGCATCTTCTTAAAGATAACGCAGTGAAAGAAAATATGGTCAAGCCTCACGGCTGATTAGTACCAGTCAGCTAAAGTCCTCACAGACCTTACACATCTGGCCTATCACCTGGTGGTCTTCCAGGAGCCTTCAGGAGCCGAA
>CAYFFV010000017.1:0-47746 GCA_964342695.1 uncultured Vicinamibacteraceae bacterium | reverse complement strand
GTTGTTCATCGAATCTTTTGCGCGTATGACTATGTATTCTAAAGAGCTCTCGGCGATTGTGACTTGAAATCTTTCGGTCTCTGAGTCGGCTAGTCCATCTTCTGCGTAAAGTGTTATCCAATCTAAAGCATTTATAGAGTATTCAACGTGCCGAATAGGAGATTGGTTGTCTTGCACAATAAATGAAATGGTGACTGTGCTATCGATTGATGTTGATTCTAGGAACTGAATAGTGGGTTGAGTGTTGTCGATGAGGAATCTCGTGCTCTCCTTAAGATCTGCCATTGAAGAATCTTCTGTATTTGACGGTCGGTCAGAGGCGATTAATCGAATGAGGTAAGCACCATCTGGGGTTGAGCTTGTGTCCCAGGTGTATAGCGTCGTCTCAAGAGTCTTTCGCAATGGAAGCCATGTCGAGTCGGCTTCCTTTTTGTAAAAGAGATCATATGTCAGAGTGTCATTGTTTCGGTCACGGGCAGTCCATTCAATTGTTTGTAGGCCTTTACGATAAATTCTGCGACCAAGGTTGGGCGTAGACTGCCTGCTATTAGCGCTCTCATTTCTACTAGAAGGTTCTGAGAATGCAGGACTGTCAAGTCCCGCTACCGGTGGATCATTGCTTGGAAAGCTGCTTTGAAACACAGTGCCAGGTTCATGAAGAGTCAGCTTTGTTATTTGTGGCCTCAAATTCTGGGAAAGATAGCTAAGTGAAACGGAAAAAATTTCTGGACCGACGTCTATCTTGCGAAGTTCGACTTTCCACTGAAGATACCTTGCCTTTGGACTACTGATTTGTGCCCCATTGACAATCGAAGGGCTTATCCAAGAGCTCCAGTTCTCAACTGAATTTTCCGTATTTCCTGATCTCGTAAAGAATTGAACGGAGTCGGCTGGCTGTTGCGACTGGCCCCAGCGTATGGCTCCCCAGGTAGCCAAGCTTCCTGCGTCCATTACAGGAGAGGTATAGGTCCCACTGTCAGATAGTTCACTGCCGAGCGTATATACCCTCGCCGGATTGGCGGTGGTATAAAAGACGAGTCCAGATTCTGTTGCTGCAAGACTGGTGATTTGTTCCGCTTGTGCGCGTAATAAAAGCGTGGTCCGGGGAGGGTCTTGTGTAACCTGAAAAAGTCTCCCGTCTGGGCCTGTCGATATGAGAAGACTTCCGGTGGTGTCGAAATTTATGTCGTAGGGTGTCTCTCGGGATGACTCCCAGATTCTGTCCCACCTTCCATCGTAATGGACTCGGTAAACAGCGCCTTTGAGATTTTCAGTGTTGTCACGGCTAAAACTGGCGCCCATGCCGGAGGTGTTTGTAGCTAATGCACTTCCTGATATTGTCCCAGAAGAAGTGTTCGTCGATGTCGGTGAACCGGTAGAGTTGGATCGTGGTGATGAGGAATCATTGAGCGCGGCTGCGTAAATGGTGTCGGATTCCCCAACGTGGAGAGATCGAATTTCTTGAAACGCTGAATCGAGCAGAACAAAGCTTTCACGGTTTTCATCGATGCGAATTATTTGGCCGGGATCGCCAGTTCCCGCGAGAAGGTCTCCGTTCGTGTCAATAGCGAGTGATAGGACATGTCTGGCAGATCCTTCGTAGAAAAGTTCAGTATCTCCACTTGGCCTGATCCGATAGATACGGCCATCATCCCCAGTGGCTATAAAAATATTTTCTTCATCATCGATCAGTAGGTCCCATATATAAGTGTCATCTGGGTCGAAGATAGCATTGCTGTCGGTGCCTGATGTCCTGAAAACGGCACCGTCTGGTGAGGTTCCAACGACTGCATCTGTGGAATCGATAGGATAAATCGCATGAACGTTTTCCTCGGCGGCATCAAACATCAATTCGTTCCTGCCGTTGCTATCTATTTTAAATACGTGTCCATTGCTACCCGTTCCTATCCATAGGTTTTCAGCCTGGGTAACAGATGACCATATAAACAAAGCGTTCGTCTCAAAAACGGAATCGCTTCGACGAGACAATGTCAAGTGGCCATCAGTGCCGATGGAGACATTGTCGAATTCCCCTCTGAGAAAGTCTGCTTGACTGGAAAAAGTCCAAAATAAAGATGATGACGCATTCGCGCCGGACAGAAGAATAAGTATAACGGTGGCCATCAATGACACCAGGTGAACCATTTTCGGCAGAGAGTTTTTAAATATCTTCATGGTGTCTCAATTACTATCGGAATACTTCGTGAGCCAGTAATTGGAAATGATGTTCCAACTTCCCATTCTTTGAGAATTGCCTGTTGAATCCTATCGGCGCCGTTGGTTTCACTACTGCTCTCAATAATTCCTAGCACTGAAGGAGGAAGACTTGGCATTGTAGTTCCATTCAACAGCATTCCGGCTTCGTTAGAAACTAGTTGAATGAACAAGCTGTCGTTACGACGTGTTTTGTTAAATCTTCGTATGATTCCATTTAAACTTGTTTGTCGTTGGTCAGGGAAATCCGGTAAAAGTTCTCGACCAGAGAGAGTTTTAGCATCAGATATTGTCAGGCTAAGTGTTCCACTGGCACTTAGGGGAATCGTGATGGGTACTCTCTCAAAAATCTGAGATCCCTCGTTTGTTTTGGCAAGAACATTTACTGTCGCATGTCTAGAGCCCTTTGTGAGGCGAGGCGGGTCAAGCCAAGCCCGTTCGAGTAGGGCAATCTGTGCGTTTTCGCTACTTTCGATCCGGAGCCCGATTCCATCTATTACGGCTGATTCAATTCGGTTGTTAAGAAGTGTGTTTACAGGATTCAAAACGGCGTCTGCTGCCTCGGTTAATGCTCGTTCGCCAGAAAAAATGTTAGAAAAAACGACATTCTCATTTTTAGCAACGTCGATTTCGACGTCAAGGGAATAAGTTGCGTTCCCCAGTTGCCGTGACCATGACAAAAATGTGCTAAGGATTCCAGTGTAAGACAAAAGCGGACTGAACAATGGATCCCTGATAATCTCGAATGAGAAAGTTTCGGTGAATCCGCGATCCGTGCTTCTAAATGAGAGGTTTACTGGAATCATGCTAGGCCCCTCACCCAAGCTTCCGAATATGCCGGTTGCTCGGTCTTGGTCCAACGTGCCAATGACATTTCCAATAGAAGTGATTTTTGATGAGAGTGCGAGGCTCGGGAGAACTGTTGTGACGGAGGCTCGAGTCATCGGAAAGCTAATAGGGCCAAGATTATAGAAAGGGTGACCAAAAGCGTAAACCCTGTCGTTTTCGACGAGGGTTACTGTGCCGGTGCCCACCATCGTTAAATCTCCGCGAATTAGTGCGGCACCGACTGCATCACCTGCTTGAATTGGCTCAAGGGTGTTCTCCGGAAAAGGTTGTGCTCCTCCAATTGACGTCGTGAACTGGGCAGTCCCAAAAACGGATGACCATAAATTTTTTATTGTTGGTTCAAATCCCGCCATGATGACAGGGGTGGCAATAGGACGGAGAAGATCGGGAATCGCATCATTTTGGGTATCTGGCAATCCGATAGTCTGGTTTGATGAAATTTGAGATAGTGCATCAGGCGTTATGAAACGTCTTGTAAAGAGAGCTTTTAATTTCGAAGAGGATAACGGAAATTCTTCAAGCTGAGCTTTTGTTCTGGTCTCTTTTCGGTTTGCATCCGCAAATAACATTTCGTCTATCGGTGTGATACCGGCAATTGGTTCCTTGGGAAAGCTTCCTAGCGAGTAAGAAATAGCGCCAATTAATTTCTTGTCTATGTAGACAGGACTGCCACTCATGCCTTGGATTACACCAGTCTGTGTAAGTGGACCTTTTGAAAGACGCGCTATGATGATGTCTCGTTTGGGTCCCATGACGTTTTTTAAAACGCCAAGGATTTCAACCCCAAACCTTTCGCGTTTGATTCCTTCGAAAACTGTTACACCAAAGCCAGTCATGCCAGGGCGCACATCGTCCACTGACATTCTATTGACCGCCGCGGGTAACGGGGACAGCACATTCAGTACAGAAAATGTGACGAACACCCATATCGAAATCCGCGATAACTTCATAAAATCACCCTGCTGTTCGACCGGCCCGCCGTGCCTGTGGTTCTTAGGAAGGCTTCTTACGAATTGACAGTAAACTTAACCCTAGTATATTTTTGGCTTTAGTATGGAAAGAATATGTATTCCAAGCAACATCTTATGTGATTCCGACAGGGTTATGGAGTGGTGGGCGATTCTTTGGCGAGGCAATAACGCTGGAGGGGTGTTTCAGTAGATTTATATTTTTGATTTGCAGGGAAATGCGTTGATGCCTCTTCTTCCGGTAAGGTCGAGGGGCTTTTTTTTTAGGGGGGCTTATGAGGGCGCGGATATGCGCGACCATTGCTGCTCAGGATATGGATGAGCTCAGGATGCGTCGGGATCAACTTAAAGGCGCAGATATGATGGAACTACGTCTGGATGGTGTTAGAGATCTCGACGTAGCAGGCGCATTGGCTGGGCGTAGCCTTCCAACAATTGTGACATGCCGTGCAAAATGGGAGGGAGGGCTGTTCGATGGGGCAGAGGAAGAAAGGTTGCAGATTTTACGGCAGGCACTTGAATTGGGTGCTGAGTATGTTGATATCGAATGGAAAGCAGGGCTGGACGAATTAATTAAAAGTCGTCATGGCAAAAATATAGTGTTGTCGTGTCACGATTTTAAAAGGACACCTGGGGATTTAAAACAGCGTTATCAGATGATGCGCTCAACTGAGGCTGAAATAGTTAAATTGGCGGTTTACATCGATTCTTTGGGGGATCTGCTCAGGCTGTCTGAGTTGCGTGATGCAGGATTAGAAGATAGGCAAGTACTTATTGGGATGGGGTCGATTGGCGTTCCTTCGAGAATCTTGCCAGACAGATTTTGCTCAGCGTGGACGTACGCAGGAGATAACGTGGCTCCTGGTCAAATAAGTCTTGAAGAGATGTTGAATTTGTACGGTATACGAACGGTTTCTGACGACACGAGGCTCTATGGAGTTTTAGGGAGTCCTTTACGGCACTCGATTTCTCCTGCGATGCATAACGCTGCCTTTAGATATCGAGAGATCGATGCTATATACATCCCGATGGAGGCGGCAAACGTCGAAGATTTTTGGGCTTTTGCGGATCAGATGAATTTGTCCGGCGCGAGTGTTACTGCTCCTTTTAAGGAGAGTGTGTGTTCAGGGCTTGAACAATGTGACGAAGTCACAAAACAGATCGGGTCTACGAATACTTTGAAAAACGTAAGGGGGCAATGGCATGGTCTTAATACCGATGTTGATGGATTTCTTGTTCCATTGATTCAGGGGAAGGGTGTGGCGGGTTGTCGAGCGACAGTTCTTGGTTCTGGTGGTGCTGCGAGGGGGGTAGCTGCTGGGCTTAGTAGAGAAGGAGCCTATGTTTCGATAAGTTCTAGGAAAAAAAATAAGGCTTCAGATGTCGCAGCACTTGTGATGGGGACAGTCAGCGAATTTCCTCCCGATGCTGATTCGTGGGATGTCTTGATTAACACGACACCAGTTGGCACTTTTCCAGAGATCGCGAATAGTCCTGTCCCTAAGACGGCGTTAAGGGATGGGTTAGTCTATGACCTCGTTTACAATCCGCCGATCACTCGATTAATGACTGATGCCAAGAAATCAGGTTGCGAGGTGATTGGAGGTCTATCGATGTTGGTTTCTCAGGCATTACTCCAATTTCAATGGTGGACCGGAGAAGATTGCCCAGAGAGTATCTTTCTGGCCGCAGCTGAGGGTCGGCTACGAAATTTCAGGAGATAAAGAGAGAATGAGTCGTATAGAGATCAGTTTTGAAAAATTTTCATTACTTGCCGACAATTGTTCTGTTGTGCCAGTTTCTGGAGAAATCATAACGGACTTATTGACACCGGTTGCTGCCTTTATGAAGGTTGCAGAGGATGCCGAGAACGCTTTTTTACTTGAAAGTGTTGAAGGTGGAGAACATGTGGCGAGATATTCTTTTCTCGGCAAGGATCCTTTCATGATTCTCAAGGCTTCGAAGGGCGGCACAATTATTGAACGGGCAGGTGTGGAAGAGCATGTTGCCAAGCCGTTCATGGAGACTCTTAGATCCGTTGTGGGTGAATTTCGTTCTGCTGTAATTCCTAATCTTCCAAGATTTACTGGGGGCGCGGTGGGTTTTTTAGGTTATGAGGCGTCTCAATGGTTTGAGCCATCTCTCGAAGAGTCATGGCGGAAATCTGGCGTTCTTGGGAATTCCGATGACGCTGGCTTCATGGTCTTTGATACGGTGCTTGTTTTCGATCATGTGAAACGGCGGTTACTGATTATCGCAAATGTTTCTGTGGACCCGGCTAAGGATTTGAGTCAGCAATACAATCTTGCCCTCGCTAAAATTCAGTTTCTAGAGAACGAATTGGCGCGGAGTCTGTCTGAGCGACCCAAAAGGCATGGTCCTCAGATTTCATTCACATCGAATACTACTCAAGCGAGTTTTGAGAGCAAAGTCGAGAAAGCACAAGGATACATACGTGCTGGAGATATTTATCAAGTTGTACTTTCTCAAAGATTTGAAGCTCAGGTGGAGGTCGATCCATTTACTGTGTACCGGACGCTTAGGTACGTAAATCCTTCGCCGTACATGTATTTCATCCGTATGGGATCGACCTCATTGATCGGGTCGTCTCCGGAGATGCTGGTTCGTGTCGAAGGTGACACAGCGGAGACTCATCCAATCGCTGGCACTCGTCCTCGAGGCGCGAATGAAGATGAGGATTCGAGTTTGGCGGAGAATCTTTTGGCTGATGAAAAGGAATTATCTGAGCATGTGATGCTTGTTGATTTGGGGCGAAATGATTTGGGTCGAGTTTGCGAATATGGGACTGTGACCGTTCCGACTTTTATGGAAATAGAAAAGTACTCCCATGTTATGCATTTAGTCTCACGTGTAGAGGGAAAATTAGCAGAGAATCACGATCGACTAGATGCCTTGGCGGCGTGTTTTCCAGCTGGGACAGTGTCCGGCGCACCAAAAATACGAGCAATGGAGATTATCGCGGAATTGGAGGGCTGTCCAAGGGGGCCGTACGCAGGGGCGCTTGGGTATCTTGATTTTTCCGGGCAACTTGATTGTTGTATCACCATTCGAACGATTGTTATGAAAAATGGTCGAGCGTATGTCCAAGCGGGTGCAGGAATTGTTGCGGACTCGAATCCATCGTTGGAGTATAAGGAGACTAAGGATAAAGCGTCTGCTTTGATGAAAGCGTTAGAGATGGCTGAGAAAGGCGAAGGTCCTAATCAATTTGGGGCAACGTAATAATGGTTTTAATAATTGACAATTATGATTCTTTCACATTCAACCTCGCCCAGTACCTCGGTGAGCTCGGTGGGGATCTGAAAGTGTGCCGAAATGATGAGATTACATCGGAAGGGGTACGAGACCTGTCCCCGGAGAAGATCGTTATATCACCGGGGCCTGGGCGACCTGAGGACGCAGGTTGTGCGGTGGAAGTAGTGCGAGAATTTTATAAGACGACTCCTATTTTAGGAGTGTGTCTTGGGCACCAGGCAATCGGTTATGCTTTCGGGGGGCGCATTGTTGAAGCGCCGTCTCTTCGCCATGGGAAGAGTTCACTGATTCTGCACGATGGAAAAGATCTGTTCGATGGTGTTCCGTCGGAAATGATGGCTGCACGTTATCACTCTCTTTGCATCGCTGAAGATTCGCTTCCTGAAGAGTTGATTCCGACAGCACGGGCTTTAGATGACAATTCAATAATGGCGTTAAGGCACAGAGATTTTCCCGTACGGGGGGTTCAGTTTCATCCGGAATCCATTTTGACCATTGATGGCAAGAATTTATTAAGAAACTTTTTGAATTCATAAATGATTAAAGACCTTTTAAGCAAACTGCAGGTTCGACAGGATTTGACTGAAGCAGAGACTTCTTCGGCGATGTCGCTCATTATGAGTGGAAAAGCTAGTCCTGCAGAGATTGCTGGGTTCTTGATTGCTCTTTCGGTAAAGGGAGAACGTCCGGATGAAATTGTAGGTTTGGCAAAGGTTATGCGGGATGCCGCGGTGGCTCTCAATAAGCAGTTTGAAGACGTTTTTGATACATGCGGGACAGGTGGGGATGGGATAGGTTCTTTTAATGTTTCGTCGGTCGTTGCGTTAGTAGTTGCGGCGAGTGGTGTGAGAACGGCAAAGCACGGAAACCGTTCGGTTTCTAGTCGGAGTGGTAGCGCGGATCTCTTTGAAACACTGGGCGTGAATGTTTCAGGGGCGCCTAGCGTTGCTGAAAGGTGTTTGGATCAGGTTGGGATTGCGTTCTTTTTTGCCCCGACATTTCACCCATCGATGCGTCATGCAGCACTGACTCGAAGGGAGCTTGGCGTGCGGACTGCGTTTAATTTACTGGGACCACTGACGAATCCAGTTGGCGCAGCCCGACAGCTGGTGGGTGTGGCGAAGCCAGAGCATACCGATCTTCTGGCGCAATCGTTGCGTCGACTTGGTTCGGATAGGGCATGGATCGTTCACGGGGCCGAAGGCATTGATGAGGTATCGATAACTGGTTTTACAAAGGTTTCCGAGTGTCGCGAAGGTAGAGTAAATACTTTCTATTTACATCCTTCAGATTTTGGAGTTCCTGAGGGAGACCTAGCGCAGCTCAAAGTCGAAGGGCCTAAGGAGAGCGTGAGCATGACGAGAGAAGTGCTGGCAGGAAAGCATAATGTGGCGAGAGATATCGTCCTTGTTAACGCAGCGGCGAGCCTCTTTGTTGCAGAGAAAGTATCGACACTAAAGGATGGAGTTCGATTAGCGGCTACGGTAATTGATGATGGGTCAGCAGCCAGACTGCTGGACAGATTTTGTAAATGTTCGTGTGAGTGAATTTAATGAGAAACAACATGCCGGATCTTCTCGAGGCTATCATCGGAGCGACCAAGCGAGATTTGATCGAGGCTGAGCGGGAGGTGAGGCTTTCGGATCTTGAAAAAAAGGCTGAGTCTATGACGTCGAGGGGCGATCTTTTCTATTCCTCTATGAGTGCCTCTACCAGTTTTAATGTTATCGCGGAATGTAAGTCGTCGTCGCCTTCCCGTGGAGTTCTAAAGCATGATTATCGCCCAGGTCTAGTAGCAAAGAGTTATGAGGTAGGAGGCGCAGCAGCAATCTCCGTCTTAACCGAGCCGAGTTTTTTTGGTGGTTCACTTGATGATCTTGATGTTGTTCGCAGCGCTGTCGAAATACCTGTATTGAGAAAAGATTTTATAATCTCGCGCTATCAGATTTTTCAAGCGGTCGTCGCAGGTGCGGACGCGATTCTACTGATTGTTGCCGCACTGTCTGACAAAGCGCTGAAGTTGCTTCTGGAGGAGGCCTCAAGGGTTGGTCTTGCCGTGCTTGTTGAGGTGCATGACAAAAAAGAGCTCTCTAGGGCCATAGAAGCAGGTGCGGTCATGATCGGCGTGAATAATAGAAACCTGAGGACATTAGTTGTGGATACATCAGCGTCTTATTCGTTGATCGAACGAATTCCCAAGCCAGTAATAGCCATTGCGGAAAGTGGACTTTCGACGGCGTCTGACCTCCGGAGTCTTCGAGAGGTTGGTTACTCAGGTTTTTTGATCGGTGAGTCACTAATGACGGCTGACAATCCAGGAGAGAAGCTTTCTGGGATATTGGCCGAATGTGAGGTTGTTTAGCAGTAGTGGTAAATGTAAAGATTTGTGGCATTACTCGGAAGTCAGATGCGCTCGTTGCATGTAACTATGGTGCAACCGCGTTGGGTTTTGTGTTTTGGGATAAAAGCCCTAGAGCTGTCTCGCCGGAACAGGCTGAGCAGATTGTCTCAGAAATTCCACCAAATGTATGTACAGTCGGAGTATTCGTTAATGCCGGACACGATCGTGTGTGCGAGGTTGTCGAGAGGGTTGGCTTGTCCCTGGTTCAGTTTCATGGAGACGAGACTCTTGAGGATTGTGCGCGGGCTCCGAGAAGAGTTTTAAGAGCTGTGGGGCTAAAGGATGAGGCAGATGTGGATCTCGCACTTTCTTTTCCTTCCGACGTGACGGTGTTGTTGGATTCGAGTAATAGGGAAAAACGGGGGGGCACTGGGCACAAGGTAGATTGGAGTCTAGCGCGGAGGATTAGTTGTGAACGACCAATCGTTCTTGCTGGAGGTATAACAGGAGAAAACATTATAGAAGCTGTGGAAACTGTGCGGCCATTTGGCTTAGATGTTTCTTCGGGTGTTGAAGAACGGCCAGGGGTGAAGGATCCATTGCTCCTGAAAAACTTGTTTTTATCGTTAAAAGGGAAAGACGGATTCGACGTAGCCAAGAAAGTATGAGGCTTTTGAACGTTTTAACAGTTTTAGGAATTTGATTGATATGAAGAACACAAATGAGGATTTTCGACCGAATTTCGGAACGCGAGATCCTGATGAAAAAGGCTACTTTGGAAAGTTCGGAGGGCGTTTTGTTCCGGAAACACTTGTGGAGCCCATAGAATCACTTGAGCGAGCTTATTTTAGCGTCCGAGATGATTCAGGCTTTAATTCAAAACTAATTGATTTACTCAAAAAATTCGTTGGACGTCCTACACCGATTTGGTTGAGTTCTCGTCTGACAGAGTTTTGTGGTGGCGCGCAGATATGGTTGAAGCGAGAGGATTTAGCCCATACAGGGGCACATAAAATCAATAATGCTCTTGGCCAAGCTCTTTTGGCCATTGAAATGGGAAAGAATCGTGTTGTGGCTGAGACTGGAGCTGGGCAGCATGGCGTAGCAACGGCCACGGCGTGCTCATTACTTGGACTCGAGTGTGAGATTTATATGGGAACGGAGGATATGCGCCGCCAAGCCCTCAATGTCTTCAGGATGGAATTACTAGGCGCGAAGATTACGGGCGTTGATAGTGGAAGTCGAACACTAAAGGATGCAATTAATGAGGCGATGCGGGATTGGGTAAGCAATGTCGAAAGTACTTACTACCTGTTGGGTTCTGTTCTTGGTCCGCATCCCTATCCTTTGATGGTTCGGGAGTTTCAATCAGTGATTGGTAAAGAAGCGCGTTCTCAGTGCCTTGATCTAATGGAAGGTCTTCCAAATGTGGTAGTTGCGTGTGTGGGCGGTGGAAGTAATGCATTGGGAATTTTTGACGCGTTTATCGAAGATGAAAGTGTGCGGCTCATTGGGGTCGAGGCTGGTGGTGAAGCGTTAGTATCAGGTAAACATGCCGCTCGGTTTGCGGGTGGGAGCGCTGGGGTGCTTCAAGGAACGCGAAGTTATGTATTGCAAGATGCTCACGGCAATATTGACGCTACACATTCAGTTTCCGCTGGTCTGGATTATGCTGCTGTTGGCCCGGAGCATGCATGGTTGAGAGAGACGGGCAGAGCGCACTATACGCACGTATCAGATGTTGAAGCCTTGGATGCGTTCAAAATACTCAGCCGTTTGGAAGGAATAATCCCGGCTTTGGAATCCGCTCATGCGATCGCGCATGCAATTGATCTTGCTCGCGAAATGAGCTCAGAGAACTCGATCCTGGTGAACCTTTCGGGCAGAGGTGATAAGGACGTAGAAACTATAAAGAATAGAGGATTGTAAACTTTAGAAATTATGTCTCGAATTTCAGATACATTTAAAAATCTTAGAGAGTCAAAAAGAACAGGGCTTGTAACGTTCGTGACAGCCGGTGATCCTAACTCTGAAAAATGTAAAGAGATTTTGATTAGTTTAGATCGATCTGGCGCCGACGTTATCGAAATAGGTGTTCCCTTCTCCGATCCTCTAGCTGATGGTCCAGTAATTCAACGGTCGTCTGAGCGAGGTCTTAGCTCCGGTATGAATCTATCGAAGTGCTTGGAACTAATTGATGGAGTGCGTTCCAGTATCAGAGCGCCAATCGTGGTGTTCAGTTATGCTAATCCAGTTGTTTCGATGGGTTTTAAAGTGTTTGCGCAGCGGGCTGCAGAGGTTGGCGTTGATGGTGTGCTAGTTCTGGATCTCCCGATCGAAGAGGCTGACGAATTTCGAGAGATCATTGTTGACGAATCACTTGATCCGATTTTTTTGCTTAGTCCGACTACCACGGAAGACCGGATTAAAAAAGCGGCTAAGCTGGGTAGTGGCTTCCTTTATTGTATTTCGCGGTTAGGTGTTACAGGCGAACGTGAGGTTGTTGATGATGGAGCAGAGACAGTGGTCTCTCGAATTCGTAGGAATACCGACCTTCCCATCGCCTTAGGATTTGGAATATCTAAACCTGAGCACGTTGTGGCGGTTGGTCGATGGGCCGATGCGGCAGTAGTAGGGAGTGGTCTTGTCAACAAGATCGCGAGTGTGTCCTCTCCAGCTGATGTCGGTGAAGAAGTTGAAGAATACGTTCGATGGCTTAAAGGTAAGGGTGATTAGCTATGGGCTCTGGCGAAAGAGGCGGCGGTAGAAAAAAGTTTCAAGAACAGTCTGTCGACGTGGATGACCGCCTAAAAGAATCCCGCGATTTGATTGATCGTTATGACGTCGAAATTGTGAAACTTTTAAATTTAAGGTCTCAGGCGGCGCTGAGACTAGGGCGACTTAAGGAAAAGGAAGGGCTGGATACTTATCAGCCAAATCGGGAAAAGGTCGTTTTGGAACAGGTTAGGAATGCAAATAGTGGCCCATTGGATGACCAAGCCGTAACGCGTCTTTTCGAACGCATTATCGATGAGAATCGAAGTCTTGAAGAATTTAAAAAGAAGAAATAAGCATATGAAGGATGGACAAACACATCTTCCGATTATTCAAGAGACTAATGCTCTTGGTCCTGAACCAATCTTCAAAAAAATTGGGATTGTTGGGCTTGGACTTATAGGTGGTTCGATCGCTTTGGCCTCGAGAGCGAAGTGGCCAGAGGGACTAGTCATCGGTGTAGATAAAAAAGAAGTGTTAGAGATGGCCATGCTGCGTCATGCCATTGATGTCGCGGCTGATGATTTAATGGTGTTGGCTGAGGCTGATCTAATAATCCTTGCAGCTCCAGTAAAACAAAACATTGGTTTACTCAAGACCATTGAAGAGTTTGTCCCAGGGGAAGTTGTCATTACTGACGTGGGAAGTACAAAGAGAGAAATTGTAGAGCGCGCTCGGCGTTTGCCTGGCCGTTTTACTTATATAGGGGGGCATCCCTTAGGAGGCGCTCCACGCGGGGGCCTTGCTAATGCGCGTTCAGATTTATTTATGGAAAGGCCATGGTTGTTGACGCCTATAGATAAAAAAATTGAAGAGCTAATAAAGCGTCTCAGTTCCTTTGTAGAGGGTCTTGGGGCAAAAACACACATAATTAGTCCTTCTGAACATGATCGGTTGTTGGCGTTTCTAAGCCACTTGCCTCAGCTAACGGCTAGTGCGCTGATGCATGTTGTCGGTAACGCTGCTGGTGGCGAAGGCCTCAAGCTTACTGGTCGAGGATTGGCTGATACTACGCGTTTGGCCTCTAGTCCGGCTTCTATATGGAAGGACATATGTGCGAGCAACGCTGACGAGATTGGTGTCGCCCTCGATGTTCTTATCGACAAACTTCGTGAAATTCGTTTAGGACTTGATGAGCCTAAAGTTATAGAAGAACTATTTGGATCAGCATCGGAATGGAAGCAGCGCCTTGGAGCATCCATTAAAAAAAAGTAGTAATGGGTGACCTTTGAGAAAGTAGCGTTGACTGCTAATTAAAGCGTCCACCGCGCAGTTCAAGGCTGGTTCGTGCCGTTGCTACTACTTCGCCAGATTTTCTTAGGTACACTCTGATCGTGTACCTGCCTGGATACTCAAACTCATGTCTGGTTGAAAAGCGGCGACGGATCTTGCTTTGTCCCGGCACATAAGGATCGCAGTCTGGAGTGCTTGAAGAACGGGTATCATCATCCCAATCCCATTCAATTGTTGTGCAATAAAACTCTTCGTAATCATCGCTTCCTCCGCGTAGTTGCGCGATGAAGAGAATCTCAACTGGAGCGAGGCCTACTTGCGGGCTGGCCCGCAGGGTGAAGTCGGGCTCGTTGTTTGCCTCAAGGACTTGGGAAGAAATGAGGGAAGAGAGTTGAGTGTCAAGGGTAAACCCAACACAAAGAAGCAAGAAGCAGCAAAAAAAGATCAGGGCAATATTGCGCATATTTGTTTTCATTAATTATCTCATAAGACGTTCTGGCTGGCTCGTGACCTTATCGTAAAAATTTTTTTTAAAGCCTCGCTATAATGTGTGGATGCATACGGAGAGTAAACAACCTGAAGTAAGTGAATGCCATAAGTCAGCATCTAAAGTGGAGTGTGATTTATTAGTTCTTTTCGTTGCTTCTGAAAGAGGCAAGGAACTTCTTCCACGATTAGATGAGGTGTCGGGCGGGATACTCATTGAGGCGGAAAAGTCAGGCGAACTCGACTTAAACGGGCAAGATCCATTTTTCTTTAATGTTTCCAATAGTGACTGGAAGCCTAAGAGGATTTGCGTGATCGGCGTTGGGAGATTAGACGCTGGTTTGAGCGAGCGGCTTCATGCTGGAGCATCGATTGCAGGGCGGTTGGCAGCCAAGAAGCGGCTAAAAAAAATAGCTTTTCTTTTATTTGAAGAGGAATCCTGTTTTACGAAGGATCTCCCTCTACGAAGAACGTTGGTGGAGGGTGCTCTTGATGGATGGTTCGAAGATCGTCGTTTAAAAAGAGACTTCAGCAACGAAATAGACAATTTGGTGCATTTTCTTATTGTCTGTGAGACTGCCGATTCGTATGAAGAGGAAATAAAGGAAGGTGTAATTGTTGCTTCGTCAGTCAGTATTGCAAGGCAGTTAGCTAATACTCCAGGTAATTTGCTTACCCCAAAATTGTTCGCTGAAGAAACGGTTCGAATTTTTGACGGATCTAAAGTGAAAATAGAGATTCTTGGTGAAAAGAAACTTAATGAACTGAATATGGGGCTCTTACTAGGGGTGTCAAGAGGGAGCGTAGAGCCATGTTGTTTGATGGTGATGCATTATGAACCGGAAGGTCTGGAGGAAGAAGGAGATCTTCTTGCCTTGGTCGGAAAAGGAGTGACCTTTGACAGTGGCGGTATATCAATTAAGCCTTCTACTGGGATGGACGAGATGAAACGCGATATGGCCGGTGGAGCGGCCGTGATTGGTGCAATGAAGGCAATCGCTGCATTAGGTGTAAAAAAACGTGTTGTTGGTCTCGTACCGGCCGCAGAAAACATGCCAGGCGGGAAGGCTATTAAACCGGGGGATGTTTTGACGGGTGCGAGTGGAGTGACCGTCGAGATAATGAATACAGATGCAGAAGGCAGGCTAATTCTTGGCGATGCAATTTGGCACGCTCGAGGTCTTGGGGCTACTCGGATAGTGGATATTGCGACTCTCACTGGGGCATGCCTGGTTGCTTTAGGACGACATGCGAGTGGATTGTTTGGAAATTCGAAGGAGTTTATTAATCAAATTAAAAGTGCGTCTCGGAAGGCGAATGAGCGGCTCTGGGATCTTCCTGTGTATAGCGAATATCGGGATCAATTGCGTTCAGAAATTGCCGACATTGCAAATAGTGCTGGGCGCGATGGAGGGGCCTCAACGGCAGCGTCTTTTCTGCAGCGTTTCGTAGAAGATGATCCGGGTTTTGGTGATTTGCTGGATCGCTGTGAGCCTCCCGATGTCCATTGGGCTCATATAGATATAGCAGGGACTGCATGGTCTGATTCTGATTCGCCTAGAAGAGTTAAGGGGGCGACCGGAGTTATGGTTCGAACTCTAGTAGAACTTGGAAAGGGATGACTAGCTGAATGGGACTTTCCCGGAATCAGATAGTAGAACAACCTTTGACTCCATCTGTGTACGAGGTGGTTGAGAAAACGACTGAGCAGACTACCGTTCTAGATGTCTTATTTGGGTCGTTCGCGGTAGTAGGCGCTGTCGCGGTATGTGGCTTGGTCTTGGGTGGGCTCTTTGGTGGATTAATGATTTGGCTTGCAAAACGTGAAGATTCCAAAACATCGAAAGATTGGAACCGGGGTCTCTTGGGGCTCAACGCGAAAGAATAAGACCTAGTTTCCCTCCGCTAAAAGTAATTCTGATGAGAGAGAGTGTTGGTAATGCATGATTCCAGAGAACAAAGATTCAGCGACATGATCAAGATATTCTTTGTCGGAAAGTAACTGTGCGTCCTTCTTGTTTGTCAGAAATAGAAGCTCTGCAAGAATACTAGGCATTCTCGCTCCAATAAGAACTCTAAACGGCGCTTGTTTGACTCCGAGGTCTGGAACGTGTGGGTCGACTGATTGAATTCCTTTTACAAGAGATTTTTGAATAATAGATGCTAAATATTGAGATTCATTGACCTTGCTGTTGGTCGCGATGGTTTGAAGAAGACTGTCGAGATCCCTCATGGTTTCATTTCCCGAACTGTTTTCACGAGCCGCAAGCTCCTCGGCAATAGGGTCAGTCGTGAAATTGAGGAAATAGGTTTCGAGGCCTCTTACTGTTGAGTTTCTATTTGCATTGGCGTGTATAGATAAGAAGAGGTCAGCATTGACATCGTTGGCGAGCTGTGTGCGTTCGCCGAGGGATAGGAAACGGTTGTCCTCTCGCGTCATTACGACTTCGATGTCAGTCCTATCTGTGATGAGTTTTTTTAAACGCTTGGCTATCTTAAGGACAACTGAGGCTTCGTCTAACCCTGATGCCTGTGCGCCTGGGTCGCGGCCACCATGGCCAGGGTCCAACACAATTCGTGAAATTTTCAGACCAAGTTGACGTGCGACAGACAGGTCCTCGGGGAAGGGTAGCTTGTCAACGAGGAAGTGTTTTGGCGCCACGGTCTTCGGATGCGGAGGCACGGAGCATTTAGCAATGAGTCGATTAGGGTCCTTTTCAGTAGAAATTTTACATTTCTCAGGGGACCGGGTGTCTATTACGACACGAGTCGTGCGATTAGGGTGGCTACCGAGTCGGATTGAGTAAACATCCTTGTGAGAGGTTTTAAAGTCTATTTTTGTGTTTCTGAACTTCGCAACGGTATCGGTCTTGATCAGATCGAAATAGAGACGATTTGGTTTTTCGAGTATCTTTGTTTTATAGGTGACGGCGCGGTCTAAGTGGATTATTACTTGGATTGATTCTGAATGAACACGGCGCTCTACGTATCGCAATAGTGCTGTTCCGTTTAATTCGTTTAAAAGGGAACGACGTTCTTTTATGCGGTTATGAAAAAGTGCGCCACGGTTTTCGCCGAGTGCGTTTAGGATTCTATGTCCTGCTTTGAAATCTTGGGGTTGACGATACCAATCGTAGGCCTCGACAGCGAGACCGGAAGCCTGCCAGAGCGCTCGATTAATAAATTCGCTTTCAGGGTTCTCATAAAAGATCTGTTCGTACGAGGCGATAAGCGTTCGTAACTCATTAAGACGCGGGCGCGTGCCTGCCTTGCGAGCTGCTCGTTCATCGCTGAGAACAGACCTATAAGCTTGGCTTGCAGAAACTCGTTTTTCGGATGAAAAAACAGTTGGGACGAGTAGTACAAGAGCAAAGAAAAACGCACTTAGACGTAGATATATAATCATGATTCGTAAAATAATATTGTGCTAACTTTTTATCGGTCTAATGGCGGATAAGCTTTAAATCTTGGCAACCTTTTAGGGGTCTCGTTGATCGATCTCATCAAAATAATCAGATTTTACAAGGACTTCTCTTTGTTTTCCTGAATTTCCAGCCGACACGAGGCCATCTGCTTCCATCATGTCAACTAATCGTGCCGCTCGACTGAAACCGACGCGTAGCCGCCTTTGCAGGTAAGAAATGGAAGCGTGGCCACTGCTGACAACTAGGCGAGCTGCTTCATCATAGAGATCATCTCGCTCAAATTCGACTGATTCCTGGCGAGTCTCATCAGCTGTGATGGTCTCATCGTAACCAGGTTTTCCCTGCTTTCGAAGGAAACTGGCGAGTCTGGCGCTTTCTTGCTCAGAGATGTAGGGTCCATGCAGTCGTGTAGTTCTGGACGATGCCGGAGGTAAATACAGCATGTCACCTTTTCCCAGAAGTTGTTCGGCACCGTTGGTGTCAAGGATAGTCCTTGAGTCGACCTTGGACGACACACGAAAAGCAATGCGGGATGGAAAGTTAGCTTTTATAAGACCTGTGATGACGTCTACAGAAGGCCGCTGCGTTGCTAGTATTAGATGTATTCCTACTGCGCGAGCCATTTGCGCAAGTCTGGTTATTGATTCTTCAACTTCATTGCTTGCAACCATCATCAGATCGGCGAGTTCATCAATTGCGAGAACGATGTAAGGAATCGTTTCTGGTAGACCTTCTGGTTTAGCATCAGTTGTCTTTGATTTCTGTTCGTCAATCTGGATCTTGATATTTCTATTGTACTGTTCGATATTTCTGACTCCTTCAGTAGCTAAGAGTTTGTAACGCTGTTCCATTTCATGAACTGCCCATCTCAGGGCATTAGATGCTTGTTTTGGGTCCACTACAACAGGCGTCAAGAGATGGGGAATTTCTTCGTACATTCCAAGTTCAAGCCGTTTCGGATCAATTAAAATCAACCTCACGTCATCTGGTGTCGCCCTGTAAAGGATGCTGGTGAGCATAGCGTTCATAGAAACGGATTTTCCTGTTCCTGTAGAGCCAGCAATGAGCAGATGTGGCATCTTGGCAAGGTCGGCGACAACGGGATCACCGTGAATGGATTTTCCGAGTGCGAGGGTTAACTTAGACTTAGATCGTTGGTATTCTTCTGATTCAAGCAATTCGCGCAGTGAAATTTCATCACGTGCAGTATTTGGTATCTGAATGCCAACAGTCGATTTTCCGGCTACTCTTTCAATGAACACAGAGTCTGCCTCCATCGCAAGGCAGAGATCGTCTGCTAGTCCGGTGACTTTACTGTATTTTACGCCGGCTTCTGGTTTGAATTCAAAAGTCGTGACGACTGGGCCAGGGTGGATTTGAGAGACTGCTCCTTCAACCGAGAATTCAGCACATTTTTCTTGGAGGAGACGGGCGTTTTCCATTAGAAGGCGTTCATCAAACCGATGTGTTTCTTTTGGTGAGTCAAATAAAGCTGCTGGGGGGGTTGTGAATGTATTCTTTTTCTGAAGGGGCGGGGGTTCTGGTAGAGGAAGGCGCGGAGCAGCGGCTCTTGAGTTTTCAGGCTTGATATCCAGAGAATCAGCAGATTTTGGGGGCGAGGGTGAGCCTGATTTCTTTTGTTCTTGCGTGTGAGTGCTCTTCTGAGAACTTCCCTTGATTGATGGGATATTAGATTTCTTTTCTGTGTGTTTCTTGAGGACTCCTCGCCGTTGTTGTTCGCGTTTTCTTTTCGCGAGCCATTGTTGAATGAATTTTTTAAGGAACTCAGACCACTTCAAGAACGTGCGCCCGATGAACTCAAAAAGCCGACCGAATGAAAATTGGGTTGCAATAATTATCGACAGAAAAAGCAGGGTCAAAATGAAAATTACTGATCCTGTCTGGTTAAGATAAGACGAAAGCAGCCCAGAAAAGACGTCTCCTATGTAGCCGCCTGTCTGAAATTCTTTTCCAGAGATGGTGATATTTTGAAAAGACAGGCTAAGAAAGCTAGTCGAACAGACAAAGAGAAGAGCTACACCGATGAGTTTCGTGTAGGCGGCTTCTAGAGCTTTGCACCAGAAATAATGCCAGCCAGCGACAACAAGAACAAGGGGTATTAAATATGAGCCAAGGCCTAAGAGTTGGTAGGTCACTTCACTAACAAAGGCTCCAACTTTCCCAGCGAAATTCACAGGCGGAAGTTCTCCACCCGTATTGAAAAACCAGACCGCATCTTGGGGGTTGTATGAGGCTAGAGAGACAAGCCAGACGAGAGCGAGGCCGAACAGAGTAACTCCAATGAACTCGCTTACACGTCGTGAAAGTGTAGTTTGAAGCAAGTCAGACCTCCATAACAATAGGCATAATGAGCGGGCGACTGCCTAGACGTTTTTTAAATACTCTTCTGACCTCGAGTTTAATCTGTCCCTCGAGAGACTCATAATCTGTATCTGATTCAAGATGTTGGTTCCTATATATTTTTTCGATCATTGTTGGAATATGTTTAATTAAATCATTGGAAATCTTGTTATCGATAAGCCCGATGGCTTTGACGGACGGAGGGCTCACTAGGGAGTTTTTGGCACGATTTACAGCTACCGAGATGATTACGATTCCGCTCTTTGCAAGTTCTCGACGGATTTTTATGATGTCAGGTGATCGATGGATGTGGCGCGTTTTGTCAATAAAGAGCAATCCTGCTGGAATTGTATTTTGAGTAACGTTTCTTTTGTGGTCGAAGCACACGCGGGTTCCATTCTTGACCATTAATACCGAAGAGTGTGTAGGCATTTCCTTCTCTGCGAGATGTGCGTGTTGAGTCAGTTTGCGGTAATTTCCATGAATGGGGATGAAGTACTGGGGTTTAAGGGTGTTGATTATTACCTTCAGGTCTGTAGCCGTTGCGTGGCCGGATGCGTGCACTTCTTCATCGGAGATGTCGATGATTTCAATCCCACGTTGAGTGATCTGATCTATAAGTCTTGAAATCTTCAATTCGTTTCCAGGAATAACCCTCGATGAGAATATGACGACATCACCAGAGGAGAGAGTTACGTTTTTGTGGTCTCCCCGAGCTATTCGCGAGAGTGCTGAAAACGGTTCTCCTTGGGAACCCGTAGTAACACAAAGGATTTGTTCTGGTGGATAGTCCCGGAGATGCTCCTCGTTTATTTGTAAATCTTTCGAAATGGCGAGTAATCCAAGTTCTTCTGCAATCTCGACGTTACGTTTTAGGCGTTGACCAAGAAAGACAATTTTTCTGTGAGTGGTCTGTGCAAGAGTCGTAAGGCTTTGAATCCTATGAATACTAGAGGAGAAAATGGCGACTGCGACTAATTTCGTCGCTTTTTGCAAAAGACGTTCAAGAGTTTCCATTACGTCTTTTTCGGTAAGGCCGTCTGTGTCGGTGGAGACATTTGTACTGTCGGATAACAGTGCGAGTACATTCTGTTTTCCTATTTCTCGAAGGCGCCCGAGATTTATTTGCTGGCCAGTAGGAATATTTTTTTCAATTTTAAAATCCCCGGTGTGAAAAATAGTTCCGTAAGGCGACTTGATCGCTATAGCTAAAGATCCTGGGATACTGTGGGCAACAGAGATGAATTCGACTTTAAATTGACCGACAGTTAAGGTGTCCCCGCAATTTACGGCAGAACATCTGGGTGTCGCATCGAGGTTGTGATCGAGTAGTTTCTCCTTAAGTAACGAGAGGGTGAAGGGGGTGCCATATACAGGGAAATTAAATGTGTTCCAGAGGTAGGGAACGGCACCAATATGATCCTCATGGCCATGGGTTAGGATGAGGGCATCAATTATCGAAATGTCTTTTGTTAAATATTCAAAGTTGGGAATAATTCGTTCGACGCCAAAATCTTCTGAGTCTGGAAACATCGAGCCAGCGTCAATCATCAGGGTTGTATGTTCGAATCGGACAACCAGCATGTTCATGCCGAACTGCCCGAGTCCCCCTAGAGGAATTATCTCGAGAGTCGAGTTCATGGTGTCATTGTCTTGATGATTTGGGAGATTAGGTGTCATTTTCCAGAGAATGATCAGACAACTTATTTGCGAGCCTGGCAAGGTCCTCTATCGCTAAAACTGAAGGTCTTGATGTGGGATCAATGCTCGTGCTTCGGTAGAGTTCTGTGGCCTCAAGTGTAGACGTTTTCTTTAAAAATGACTGAAGTGCGTTTGAAAGCATTTTTCGGCGTTGAGTGAAAATTGATCGCACAAGCTCGTCAAAGAGGGTTTGATTTTTTATCGCGACTGGCGATGGGCGAAAAGTTAATTTGATTAATGAGGAATTTACCTTAGGTGCAGGGCGAAATGCGCCAGGTGGTAGGGAGAGGACCTCCTTCGCGGTCGCGAAGAGTGAAGTGGTAATGGAAAGAGGTCCCCAGTCTCTGGAGCCTACTATTCCCGTAATTCGTTCCGCTACTTCTTTCTGGAACATTAGGTGGGCGTCCGTGAAGGTGTTCTCATCGTTACTTGCGTATAGCAGTTTCAGCAAGATTTCTGAGGATATGTTGTAAGGAAGATTTCCTACGACTCTGGTTTGTCGAGGAAGTTTCATTTCACTAATGGAAAGTTTAAGAATGTCAGCATTTGTAATGGATACGTTTTTGGGGGCATGTTTTTTTAACATCGCGGATAAGCGCGAATCGATTTCGACTGCGAATATTTTCACGTCGTACTCTGCGAGCGCCAAAGTCAGGGAACCGTTTCCTGGACCTATTTCTAGAAATATGTCACCGTGTGACGGCTTTATTATGGCGATGAGTTTTTTGACCCATGAGTGTTCAAGGAAATGTTGGCCAAGACTTTTTTTTGCAACTAATGGCATCTCGTTTAATTTAAATTCTCTGTTTTTGGGAGAGGATAAGGGCAGAGGGTATTAACGGAGCACTGGTGGCACATTGGTAGTGGCCGACAGATTGTTCTGCCGTGCTGAATCAAACTGTCCGAGACTTTAATCCATTGATGTTTTGGTAATAAATGTGTGAGTTTCATTTCAATTTGTACCGGTTGTTTACTGGGGACCAGCTCAAGTCTGTTTATTACTCTTGCAAGGTGTCGGTCAACTGGAAAAGCTGGTATGTCGTAGGCTTGGGCCAGTATAACGTTGGCAGTCTTTCTTCCTACTCCGGGCAACTTGATAAGCTGGTCCATTGTTTTTGGAATTTCTCCGTTGAAGTCTCTGACAATCACAGCGGCCATTTTAATTAATAGTCCGGCTTTACGCCGATGTAGGCCGGTTGTCCGTATAAGGCTTTCGAGACGCGCTTGCTGCATTGCTGCGAGCGCATGAGGGTTTGGTGCTTTCAAAAAAAGTGTTTCCGTTGCACTGTTTACTCGAGAATCAGTGCATTGCCCCGATAAAACTGTTGCGACAAGCAGTTCATACGGGCTTGAAAAGGTCAAGCCAATTAGTCGTGTGGGATGTTGCTTTAGCAGTCTCTTAAGTATTTTGAGACCCAATAGTGCTCGCCTTCTAGGTGAGTGATTGCCTGGGATTTCTTTCAAAAGAAATGTAACCACTAGTGAATTGGTTGCTTAGGGGGTGCGACTTTTAAATTACCCTCACTAAATGAGCGAAGGTGTTCTTGTAGGGCACTAATAAGATTCGGGACGAACTGCATTGGCACCACTATTCTAGCGCGAACAGGTGCCCGTAATTCTTTTTGGCTATCAGCTTCTCTTACCTCTTTTTCAGTGGGTGGCAAGACCTCACAGAAGGTAAGGGTAAAATCGAAAGGTGTGTGAGATATAGCGCAGAAATTTGCATATGTCCGTGGTGTTTCAGCTGTCTCGTCTGGAATGATTGTGAAGTTAACTTGTTTTCGTTCGCTCATGGTTCTCCCTTAAGGTTAATAACGTCTCATAACTGCTACGACCACTCCTTGAATCTGAAGTTCGTTGCTTTTTACAAAAATTGGGTTAACCGAACTATTTGCAGGTTGAAGGCGTATTTGAGAGCCCTCTTTGAAAAACTTTTTGAGGGTCACTTCTGAATTGTTTAACAGTGCTATAACCATTTCTCCGTTGTGGGCTGTTTTGCGATCTTCGACGATTACAATGTCACCGTCACGGACCTGTTCGTCTATCATGGAACTACCACGAACCCTTAAGGCGTAGGTGTCGCGGGTGCCAATCAACTCCTCAGGAACAGTCACAGTTTCTCTTCCAATGACTGCTTCGATTGGCTGTCCGGCTGCTACGTAACCGAGAAGTGGTAGATCGACCGCTCTAGCATCTATTCGAGTCGGTATCACTTCGAGGGACCGACTTCTGTTCCAGGCGCGTCGAATAAAACCTTTCTCTTGCAGGTTGGTGAGATGTTTATGAACAGTTGCAAGGGAAGAGAGGCTAAAACGGTGACCGATTTCTTCGAGACTGGGAGCGTACCCATTGTCGTCGATAAATTCGTTTATGAAATTTAGAATCTCACGCTGTCGTTTTGTGAGAGGTAGCACTTTCGCTCCGTATGATGGTAGATTTTTTTGTCGATTAGTAGTGTTAGTATACGCAAACAAAAAGCGAAGCTCAAGAATTTAGGTCAGATGCTTTGGAGTCATTTTTATGAGAGTCCCTGTAGAACTTCCCGCCCGGTTTCCTGATAGTGTCGACGCAATTGGATTTGGATTAAATACTGTCGATTATTTAGCTGTGGTAGATCAACATCCAAGGTTAGGAAGTAAAACTCCGATCAGCGAATTTGCGGTAAGTCCTGGTGGTCAAGCCGCGACGGCCATGGTTGCGGTTAGTCGATTGGGATGGACGGCGAAGTATATTGGAAGATTTGGTAGTGACGACAATGGCCTCATCGGAAAAAAGAGCCTAAAGGATGCAGGAGTGGATATTTCTGATTGTCAGACTATCTCTGGAGCTAAGACGGCCGTTTCATTGATTCTGGTATCGGAACAATCAGGTGAGCGGACTGTTCTTTGGACGATGGACGAAAAAGTTAATATGAGTTCGCACGATATCCAAGAGAATATGTTTTCAAAAGGAAGGCTGTTGTTAGTAGATTGCCATCAAACGGAAGCATCTGCAACAGCGGCAAGATTTGCGAAAAAGAATGGCCTTCCGACTGTTGTTGACGTGGAAAAGGTAAGACCTGGCATTGAGAAACTCCTCGAAAATATTGATCTTCTTATTACTGCAGAGGAATTTCCTCTTGAGTACACCGGGAAGCCAGGCTTAGGTGTCGCACTTAAGTATTTGCAACAAGAGTTTGGGGCTAAGATGGTTTGCTCTACCTTAGGCGCTCAAGGCAGCCTAGCTCTTGTGGGCAATAAGGAAATAAGAACACTAGGTTTTTCTGTAGATGTGGCTGACACGACTGGAGCAGGAGATGTCTTCAGAGGGGGGTTCATTTCTGGATGGTTGTTAGGAGAAAATCGTTCTTTGCTTGAAGATGTATTGAAGTATGCGAACGCTGTCGCAGCTCTGAAATGTAAAACACTGGGTGGCCGAGATGGCATTCCAAGCAGGAGAGATGTTGAAGAGTTTTTGCGCTCTTGATAAAAGTTAACGAAATAGGTGAAACATGCGATCTGAATACGGTGCTATTTTGACTCGGAGCCTACTAATTTATTTTAGCGTCCTTCCTTTGGTCGGTTGGTCACAAAACAGCAGCGCGCAGTCGGAGTGTCGTGATGTTAAATGTGTCGATGAGAAGGTAGAGGCTTCCTTTAATTGTCCCCACGATCAAATGCTTGTTGAATCTCTAAGTTTCTCGGAAGCTGAGGTTAATCTGTACCTCGCCTCTCAAGATTCTCCGTTAAGTCAAAGCCGCATAAGGAATGTGATGGTTGAGCTATTGGGTGACGGCCGTGTTCGACTTAAAGGAGCTATTGCACTTGAAATGGATGGCATTGAGAATACGGAGCGGCTTGGTTTTCTAAGACTTCTTGATGGCAGAAGCGTTGACATGCACCTTGTTGTGACTATTGAGACAACCGACGGGCTTGGTGTTATCGAAATTGAAGTTGCTGAGATTGGCGGATTTTCACTTCCGGCAGCATTTGTTGAACAACTTGTCACTCCGGAGGGTTTTGAAGGGAGGAAATCGTTTATACGGGATGGCCAACTTGAACTGCCATGCGGGATACGTGAAATGAGTGTTAATGACGGCAGCGTTGTTTTTGCTAGGTGATTATGACTTTCGAGACAGAGTTGCGGTTTGTTAAAGGAGTAGGTCCTAGAAGGTTCTTAGAATTCAGACGTGCCGGTTTAGGTTCTCTGGAGGACCTTCTCTTGCGCTTGCCGCTTCGCTATGAGGACCGTTCTCATCTGTCGAATATCAATGATTTGAAAGTGGGAGATGTCTCTATTGTTAAGGGAAAAGTGTTAAGCGCGGGACTTCGCTCTACACGGAAGAAGGGTTTTAGTATCTTCGAGGTTGCCGTCAGCGATTGCACCGGGACTATTCGTGCCATTTTTTTTAATCAGAAATTTTTGATTGATATTTTAAGGCCTCACCGACTCGTAGTTCTACATGGGAAGGTGGAGGTAGATAGCCGTCGGGGGGTTGTCCAATTTAAGAATCCACACTACGAGATATTGAGTGAAAATGAAGCTAAAACTAAGAATGGGGGAATCAATACTGGAAGAATAATACCGATATATGAGCGGATCGGTAGTCTTTCATCTAGGATTCTGCGTCGCATTGTTCACGAGGGTCTTCGGTTGATACCGGAGGTTCTAGAGGACCCCTTGTCTTTAGCAGTTAGAGAGAAATATCGTTTCCCAGGCCGTCTAGAAGCAATTCATCAGGTTCACTTTCCTGACGATGGAACCAAGATTGAAGACCTGAATGAATGTCGGAGTCCCGCGCAGAGGAGATTAATATTTGAAGAGTTCTATCTTTTTCAACGCGGCTTGGCCATTAAACGTGCTGTAGAAAAACGCACTAGGAAGAATCATTCGATACGTGTTAATCAATCGATAAGACAGTCTGCTCTAAATGTCCTACCGTTTCGTTTAACGGACGGTCAAAAGAAGGCTCTTAGAGAGATCGTTGACGATTTAAGAAATCCTTACCCGATGAATCGATTGTTGCAGGGAGACGTTGGCTCTGGAAAAACGATTCTAGCTGTTTTAGCTGGACTCGTGGCCATGGAAAATGGGTTGCAAGTTGCTGTGATGTCTCCAACAGAGCTGCTTGCCCATCAGCATTACATTAATATTTTGGGACTGTTAAAAGGGTCAGCTTTTAAGTCGGGTATCTTGACAGGTTCGCTGAACAATAAAGATCGAATGAAACTTCTGGATAGTTTGCAAAAGGGGGATTGCCACCTTGTTGTTGGTACGCAGGCTTTAATTCAAGAGATGGTCAATTTTAAACGACTAGGATTGATCATTATTGATGAGCAACATAGATTCGGGGTGTTGCAACGGGCCTCGCTACGAGACAAGTCAAAACACCCAGACGTTCTGGTGATGACAGCGACTCCTATTCCGCGAACACTCGCGATGACGGTCTATGGTGACCTCGATGTATCGGTAATTGAGGATCTCCCGCCTGGAAGAATTCCTATAGAGACTCGAGTGACTCCGACTTCAACGTCAGATAAAGCTTACCTATTTATCCGCGATCAAATTAGATTAGGACATCAAGCCTATGTTGTGTATCCATTAGTCGAAGAATCAGAGAAATTGGGTCTACGCAGTGCAGAAACGATGTTTGAAGAGTTGTGTGGGGGAGTTTTTGATGGCTTGCGTGTTGGGCTGTTACATGGACGTATCAGAGTGAGCGAGAGAGAAGCGGTTATGCGCCGATTCGTTGAGGGAGAAATAGATGTTTTGATAGCAACTACAGTAATAGAGGTCGGAGTGGACGTTCCGAACGCGACTGTCATGATGGTAGAAAATGCCCAACGCTTCGGATTGGCTCAATTGCATCAATTACGGGGACGTGTAGGAAGGGGGATAAAGAAATCCTACTGTTTGTTAGTGCATGACGAGCCCGTCTCAGAAAATGGTCGGATGCGGTTAAAGGCTCTTGAGAATTCGTCTGATGGCTTCGAGATAGCGGAACACGATTTGGATATCAGGGGTGAGGGCGATCTTATTGGCACACGACAATCTGGTCTGCCTCCATTTAGGACTGGAAACCTTCTGAGGGATAGAATTCTTATGGAGGAAGCCCGCCGTGAGGCGAGTGAGTGGGTTATGCGAAGACCTCAAGGTATAAGTGACGATGACGAAATAATGACTTCATGGTCTGAAAGATTTCGCTTGGTGGAAGTGGGGTAGATGCGAATAGTCTCCGGGAGTTTAAAAGGTAGGAAAATAGAGTCTCCTTATTGGAAAGGATTGAGACCAACGTCAGAACGTTTAAGAGAGACGATCTTTGACGTGCTCGCTGAATCTATTGAGGGAACAAGAGTTTTGGACGCGTTTGCGGGTACGGGTGCCGTGGGTTTTGAGGCTTTAAGTCGAGGCGCTGCTCAGACAGTGTTTGTCGATAATGATGAGAGGGCAGTTTCCTTGATAACAAGGACTGCTGAACAGTTCGCTGTTGCGGGGCAGTGTGAAGTAATCTTAGGCGACGTTCCTGAATTTGAGTTTTCGGGTTCACTTTTAAAGGCCTTTGATTTGATCTTTTGTGATCCTCCGTATGGGTATGAGCGAATCGACAAAGCTCTCGAAAGAATCAAGACCGGCCTAGCATTTGACGGTGTGATAGTGTTGGAGAGATCAAAGCGAGTTTCGGAGATAGGCGTTACGGGTCTTGATTTGTATAGGACGATTCGTGCTGGGGACAGCAGATTGGATTTGTATCGATGAAAGGTGATAGCTATCGCGTAGCCGTATATCCAGGCTCTTTTGATCCAGTTACGAATGGGCACGTCGACATCATTCGGAGGGGCTCGCGGTTGTTCGACCGTATAGTAATCGCGTTGCTTGTTAATCCTGAAAAAGATCCCATGTTTACTTCAAGTGAACGGGTCGAAATGTTGATGAGGTGTTTCGATGACCAAGTAAATGTGGAAGTGGATACATTTGATGGTTTGCTCGTGGACTATGTGCTCCAGCGTAAGGCTAACGTGATAGTTAGAGGTTTGCGGGCAATCTCAGATTTTGAGTACGAGATGCAAATGGCTTTAATGAATCGAAGGTTAAATGATGAGATAGAGACAGTGTTTATGATGCCAGCTGAACCCTACACGTACTTAAGCTCAAAATTGGTAAAAGAAATTGCACTTTTAGGTGGTTCGATCTCTGGATTAGTACCAGAGACAGTAGAGAAACAATTGATTGAAAAGGTGAAAGTTTTAAAAACATAAATTAGATATTGAATGATGATGTATTCCGAACGACTAAAACGAGTCTCCGCATCTCCGACTCAGCAAATCACGTTAGAAACGGACAATTTAAAACGTCAGGGGTTTGATGTAATCGATTTAGGTGCAGGTGAGCCTGATTTTTTTACACCTGACCACATTAAGGAGTCCGGAATTGCCGCAATTCAAAATAATGTTACGCGCTATACCACGAATAGTGGAGTGTTGGAGTTAAGAGAAGCGATCTGCGAGAAATACTTACAGGATTATTCATTAAAGAGTGCGCCCGAGGAAGTCATCGTTACTGCGGGTGGTAAGCAGGGTCTCTTTAACGTAATGATGTCTGTTATTGATGAGGGGGACGAAGTGATTTCGCATACCCCAGGTTGGCCTAGTATCTTTGAGCAGATTCGACTCGCTAGTGGCAAGCCTGTTTTTGCGGAGACGAGAGCAGAGAATGGGTTCAAGTTGGACGCTAATACTGTTATTGGTGCTTTCACGCCAGTGACGAAAGCAATTGTTGTTAATACTCCATGCAATCCAACAGGTGCGGTAGTAGATCAGGTGGTGATGGAGAAGATATCTAGGGCAGCCCGTGATATTGATGCGTGGGTAATCTTAGATCTTTGTTATGAGCAACTGATTTATGATGGCACTGGGGGAGATCTTCTAAATATTGCAAGAGACATAAGTCCAGATCGCACTGTTTTGGTTGGGAGTTTGTCGAAGAGTTTTGCGATGACTGGTTGGCGCTGTGGATGGGTAATTGGTCCAAAAGGTTTGATTGATGCGTGCAATGTTATCCAAGGGCATTCCACTTCTAACGCTTGTTCTATAAGTCAAAAAGCAGCGATTAGCGCTCTTTCTGGGCCTCAGACTCCGGTGGATGAAATGAAGAAAGAGTATAGGAAGCGGCGAGATTTTTTATTGGGACGGTTGTCCGAAGAGCCTCGTATTCGATGCAATTCACCAGAGGGTGCTTTCTATCTGTTTCCGGACATAACGGAGCTTTTATCACAAGGAAGCATAAGGACTTCACAGGAATTTTCGGAGCGCCTTCTTAGAGAATTCAAGGTCGCTGTTACACCGGGCGAAGCTTTTGATTCACCGGGTTTTATACGGTTAGCCTATACATCACCGGCACCCCGACTCTCGGAGGGCTTTGATAGAGTTATGGACTTTATTTCTAGTGTTGATCGCAAGTAATTAGTGATGGGCGCTAAGAATTACGAATTCACTCAGACCGTTTACCTCGATCTCCAGAGTATTGTTGGAGAAGAGTATATCTCCCAAGACGATAAAATTTTAGATGACTTCAGCGCTGATGCGTTAAAGAAGGGGCGGACCCCTGATTGCGTAATTTGGCCTGGTTCCGTCGATGAGGTCGCCGAGATTGCTTCGTTGTGTAATCAGCATCGAGTTGCCTTGACTCCACGTGGAGGTGGAACGGGCTACAGTGGTGGTGCTGTGCCCTCTGAAGGTGGAGTGGTCTTGTCAATGCAGCGATTAAATCGAATTCTCGAGATCGATCGAAGGAATTTAGTTGCAGTTGTCGAGCCGAATGTAATCACAGCGAATCTTCAGGACGAGGTGGAGAAACAGAACTTGTTTTACCCTCCCGATCCGGCGAGCTCCTCGCTCTCGGCGATTGGTGGAAACGTCGCGGAGTGTGCAGGGGGTCCAAGAGCTTTTAAATACGGTACTACTAAAGCATATGTACTTGGTGTGCAGGCAGTCTTGCCGACGGGTGAGATCATTGAAACGGGCGGGAAGACTGTAAAGAATGTTGTGGGGTATGACCTGACAAAGTTGCTTGTGGGCTCTGAGGGAACACTGGCGATTATTACCAAGGTAATCCTTCGGCTGATTCCTAAGCCTGCTGCACGGAAGACACTCCTTGTCGATTTTTCTACCCTCGACATGGCGATTGACGTAGTTGAAGAGATTATTGATTCTGGGATAGTTCCTTCAGCTATTGAAATCCTCGATCATGAATGTTTGGCAGCCATGAAAGATTCATTAGGTCTTAGAAAATATGATTTTGATTTAATGGCAAGACTAATCTTGGAGGTGGACGGAAGTGAAAAGGCTGTTGAGGAGGAAGGAAAAAAACTTTTAAAGGTCTGTCAGAATAAAGAGGGTGTTTACATTGAGATAGCATCTAGTGAAGAAGACCGCCAGGGAATATGGGAGGAGCGACGAGGTCTCTCCATTGCCCTCAGAAACTTGGCGCCAGTTAAGATCAATCACGACGTTGTAGTACCGAAAGGAAATGTTCTCAAGTTATTTGATGTCATCCAGAGGCTGCGGGACGAATTTCACTTGCCGATTCCAAGTTTTGGGCATGTCGGTGATGGAAATATTCATGTGAACATACTTTTCAATCCAAGTGACCAATCTGAATCGGATCGTGCCCGTGCTGCAGAAGAGGCGTTATTTAGGGGTGTCATTGATTTGGAGGGTTCTATTAGCGGTGAACATGGTATTGGGTTTACCAAAGCAAAATATTTGAGATATGAAGTGTCATCGGATGCTATCGATTTGATGAAGCGTTTAAAAGAAGCTTTTGATCCAAATGCAATTTTAAATCCTTCTAAAATATTTCCTCGACCTGAATAGTGTCCAAATTAAATATAGGCTGTTAAAAAAATTATGAGGCGTTTGTTACAAGGATAATTTTTTGGATTGCGTCAGCTGAAGGATTTAACAAACTGCGAAGATTGATGCCCCCTATGTTTAGAGATGAAACTTCTGCAAGCCGGCTTAACAATATTCCTTGATCCTCAAGTAATTCGACGTCAGTTTCACGTAGAACGCATAGGATTGGTTCTGGTTCGGTGAGAAGGTCTGATGCGGCTTTTAAGATGGGTAGTTCGATAAACTCTTTTTTTGTATAGAAAATAAGATTTCGGTTGAGGACAGCATGTCGACCGTATCGAGACGATGAACCTCCGTGCTGTTCTATCAGAGCTGCCATCTTTTCAACGGGTGAAACATTTGGAGTGTCTAGGATGAATGTATGAATAACGATGGTGGTCACTGAGACCGCAGTCGCTATTGAGAGTACAGTCCAGGCTGGTCTAAAAGTGGTAAGGCATATCCCTATTCCAGAGGTTGCGATTAGAATTGATGAGCTAAGCATGAACGCCGGAGACCATTGAAAGAATAAAGGTGTTGCATTGCTAATAATCATTCCAAGAAGAATGAATATTCCGCCGGCTAGGATGGTGCTAAGAGAAAAAAGTGTCGATTTGTTCTGTCCTGGAGTATCCAGCTGTTGGTGTGCTGTCTTAGCTAACAAGAGCGCCAAGGGAATAATAAGGGGTAACACGTAGCGTGGTTGCTGGCCTCCTGAAAGGCTAAAAAAGACAAAGGGAGCGGTTGCCCACCAAATTAAGAATAGGTTTTCTTTATCGGGTCGAATTTTTTCGAAGAGGTCTTTGAGCCAGCAGAGCGAGAAAAGTGACCAAGGTAAGAGCCCACCGAAAACGATTGGAATGTAGTACCACCAAGGGCGCGGTGAATTGTATTGATCCGTGAGAAATCGATCAAGATTCTCTGTCAAGAAAAAGCGCTCCAGGTAACCCATTCCATGCTCATTAACCATCAAATAAAACCAAGGTGTAGAGACGATAAGAAAAATGGCAACACCAATACAGAACAGTTGAAGGTCCTGGCGCAACCTGCTTGGTGTTCGTTTAAGAAATAACCGTCTAATGAGAAAGGGACTTAGAATTAATGTCGGTAAAATTAATGCTACAGGCCCTTTCATTAAGAAACCGGCCCCTGCAGACAAACCGCATAAGATGCTCCAGTGTAAGCGTGTTGGTGAGTGGTTGCCTTCAGGAAGGAGTTCTTGATCATGGGGGCGGCCAGCGCAGAAAGCACTCCATGTTGTTAGGCTTACAAAGAAAGCAAGAGGCAGATCGGGTAAAGCTTGCCGGCCCATGAGTATGATGCCAAAACTGGTGGCCGTAATCGTGCCAGCGAGCAAGCCAACTCTTTTATTGAACAGCTGACTTCCAATAATCAAAGAGAGGAAGGACAGTGCTAGGCCTGAAAGCGCAGACGGTAAGCGAGCAGAAAATTCTGAGGTGCCGAATACTTTGTATGAGGTCGCCGCGAGCCAGTAGTAAAGAATTGGTTTTTCAAATCTATTTGTGTAGTTGAATCGAGGCGTTACCCAATCCTCGGATTCGATCATCTCCCGCGCACCTTCAGCGTAAAAACCTTCGTCCGAATCTGTAATAGCAGGAAAGCCAAGTCCCCAAAAGAAAGTCAACCCACAGAAAATAAGGAGAAAAGACGAAGTAATCTTCGGCACATAGACATTCTATGGTACGAGGTATACTTAAGCCATGCAGACAGTTGCTGTTATCGGAGCTTCTGGTGATCGAAGTAAGTTTGGAAACAAAGCGCTGCGTGGGTTTCAGCGGGCAGGTTACAAAGTTGTCCCGATAAATACTAAGGAAAAGGAAATCGAAGGGCTGAAGGCTTACTCTACTGTGCTGGAGGTTCCGTTTAATATAGATATTGCAACGTTTTATGTTCACCCAAAAGAGGGAGAGAAGATTGTCGAAGAGCTGGCGCAAAAAAATATTCCTGAAGTATGGATAAATCCTGGTGCAGAGAGTGCGTCGCTGATTGGGCGGGCGGATGAACTGGGCATTCACGCTGTGCTGGGTTGCAGTCTTGTTGCGATAGGGGAGACTCTCGAATAGGTTTCTGTCGTTGCGGGTCCGTGGTGTAAAATCTGTTTGGAAGAAATAAATCTTTTCCTGTGTTGACAAGGTGTCGACGGAGTCCTATACTTCGAGAAATTAAGAATCCAACCGTTAATTCATTTCAAAAATACTAAGATCACTCTTCAAAATAACCTCACACCTAAGCCGGAAGGCTCTCAATTGTATTAACCTAAGGTTTCAGAAGTTTTTAATATTTATGCCTACTAATCAAAAACGAACGTCAAAAACTGAAGCAGAAGCTCCAAAAACAGAAGCAGAGGCTTCAAAAACAGAACAGGTCAAAGATACACAGAAATCTGAGGCTTCTAGTTCAAATGGAACCTCTAAGGGGGCCTCTAAGGGTTCTGAGAAACTTAAGTCTGATAAGCCGAAAAAAAAGGAAACTTTAAATATTGGCGCGCTCAAGGATATGAGCATTTCTAGGCTGACACAGGTCGCTAAGGATTTTAATGTGACCGGTGCTACTGGAATGCGAAAACAGGAGTTGATATTTCAGATATTGAAAGCTCAAACCGAAAAGAGTGGGTTTATATTTTCGGAGGGCGTACTCGAAGTTCTTCCAGACGGTTTTGGTTTTTTGAGGGCGCCAGATTATAACTATTTACCAGGACCAGATGATATCTATGTATCTCCTTCTCAAATTAGAAAATTTGATCTTCAGACGGGTGATACGGTTTCTGGGCAGATTAGACCTCCAAAAGAAGGCGAGAGATATTTTGCGCTTATCAAGGTGGAAGCTGTTAATTTTGAATCACCAGATCAAGTGCGAGACAAGATTTTCTTTGAAAATCTGACCCCTCTTTATCCTGAAGATCGCCTTCTTCTGGAATCAGAACCGTCGAATTTATCGGGTCGGGTGATGGATTTAATGACTCCGATTGGCAAGGGGCAGAGAGGATTGATAGTTGCGGCTCCTCGTACTGGTAAAACGATGCTGTTGCAGAATGTTGCGCAATCGATCGTTAAAAACCACCCTGAAGTTTATTTAATTGTTTTGTTAATAGATGAACGCCCAGAAGAAGTAACTGATATGCAGAGGTCAGTAAACGGTGAGGTTATTTCCTCTACGTTTGACGAGCCCGCCCAAAGACACGTGCAGGTGGCGGAAATGGTAATTGAAAAGGCGAAACGTTTAGTTGAACACAGAAAAGATGTTGTGATCTTATTAGATTCTGTAACACGACTTGCACGTGCCTATAACACGGTTATCCCACCGTCAGGAAAAGTTCTTTCGGGCGGTCTTGATTCGAACGCTTTGCAGAAGCCGAAACGATTTTTCGGTGCTGCTAGAAATATTGAGGAGGGCGGTTCTTTAACAATTATTGCGACAGCCTTAGTGGATACCGGGTCGCGTATGGACGATGTGATTTTTGAGGAATTTAAAGGTACAGGTAATATGGAAATACACTTGGAAAGGAAACTTGTCGACAAAAGAGTGTTTCCAGCTATTGATATTCAGAAAAGTGGAACCCGCAAAGAAGAACTGCTAATTGATAGCCAGGATCTCAATAGAATTTGGGTTCTTCGGAAAGTTCTGAATCCACTGGACTCAGTTCAAGCCATGGAATTATTGCTCAGTAAAATGGCTGAAACAAAAACAAATATTGATTTTCTATCCTCGATGCAGAAGGCGACAAAGTAACCCGTTTATGCCGAAAATAAAAGTTAGGGAGGCGGGGCCTTATGTAGTTTATGGGGACGATTTTGTTCTTGTTGACGCTAAGGAGCGAGTGATTCCTATTGAACGTCAACCCGTTGCACTATGCAGATGTGGTGCATCGGAAAAACGCCCATTCTGTGATGGTTCCCACAACCGCGTTGGTTTTAAAGATTAATAGATCTAGTTTGATGATTTCTCTATTGAGGCTAAAGCCTCGTAATGGGAACGAGAGTTTTTGCTTAGCCTTGTTGGGATTTTTATTTTTACGGTAATTAAAAGATTCCCAGATTGAGAGCTCTTTCTGTTGGATGGCATTCCTTTTCCCTTTAATCGAAAGATTTGATCATTTTGTGTGCCGGCGGGTATCTTGAGCTGAAATTTACTTCCGTCGAGTCCTGTGGTCTCAATTGTTCCTCCTAAGATGGCTGTTAGTAGTGGAACTGATTGCTCTCTAATTAAATTTTTTCCACTTAACTTGAAAGTGGCGTGTGGGGAAATTTTGATTCGCAATCGAATTGTCTGCTTAGTCTGGCTCGTAGCTGTGGGGGGAACCTTGATAAGAGTATTATCGGTAATTCCGGGTGGGATGCGTATCTCCACAGACCGAGTATGCAGTTCATCATGAAAAACAAGCTTCTGGGTTGATCCACGAAATGCTTGTTCAAGAGAGACCTCTAAAAGTTTGGGCTCTGAATTCATAGTTTTCCGCCGAGAGCCGTTCGATCCATCAAAGAAAGTCTGAAAAAAGTCAGAAAACGATCGGTCATCAAATATCCCGCTTCCGTCTATCTTTGATCTTCCGTTTCTGAAAGATGAGAAAGGTGACTGCGCTCGAGGCCGGTTCTTATGGGAATGTGTCTGATCGTATGCCCGCCAGCTCTGACCCAGTTCATCGTAATGGCGCCGTGTCTCTTTTTTTGAGAGAACCTCGTGCGCCTCGTTGACTTCCTTGAAGTGTCGTTCCGCAGATTTGTCACCGGGGTTCACGTCTGGATGATATTTTCTTGCGAGCCGACGATATGCTTGCTTTATGTCCGCTTCTGAGGCCTGTCTGGAAACCTCTAAGGTTTCATAATAATCACGAAACTTCATTGGTTAATAGTACTAGATGATTTAATTTTTTGTTTGCTAATTACATTCATTGAACATCGTGTTAGGTTTTTCTTCTAAAGACTTAGGGAGAGAATAGAAGGGTGAATCCAAAAGACAGGTTTTCGTCGAGGTGGGCCATTATAGCTGTCGGACTTGGCATGGCTGTTGGTACGGGTAATCTTTGGCGATTCCCACGAGTGGCAACGCAAAATGGTGGTGGAGCATTCTTAATAGCGTGGATGTTATTCATGGTGTTGTGGTCCCTACCTTTACTGAACGCAGAATTTGGATTGGGTCGGGATACGAGACGCGGACCAATAGGGGCATTTTCGGCGACACTTGGTAAAAGATTTTCGTGGATGGGAGGTTTTGTTGTCGCCACCTCCCTCATGATCATGTCCTATTATTCGGTAATTACTGGCTGGACTCTTAAGTATTTCTTGGTAAGTCTAAGCATTGAATCCGAATCGAATTGGACCAGTTATTGGCAGACATATAGTGCTTCAGTGTGGCAGCCAATAGGTTTTCAAGTGCTAGTAATCCTTCTCGCTCTCGCAGTAGTCACTCGTGGTGTCATTGCTGGAATTGAACGGGTTAATAAAGTTCTGATTCCGGCGCTTTTTTGTTTATTGATCATCGCTGTTGGTGGGGCACTTAACCTCGATGGATCGGAAAAAGGGTTGGCTTTTCTATTCTTGCCCCGTTTTGAGGATCTACTTAGCTATCAGATATGGCTCGAGGCTTTGACGCAGTCGGCTTGGTCAACCGGAGCAGGATGGGGGTTGATGCTTACTTATGCATGTTACGTCAAAGTTGATGAAGATGTTGTAGGGCCATCGGTGGCCATTGGCCTAGGAAACAATCTCGCTTCGATACTGGCTGGAACTGCAATTGTTGCGATTGTGTTCTCTCTCTTGACTGTTCCTGAGGCCATGGAGGTCATGGCCTCAGGAAATACTGGGATGACTTTTATTTGGCTTCCAGAATTGTTTCAGAGGATGCCTGGTGGTCAAGTGTTTTTACCCATCTTTTTTCTCGCGCTCTTTTTTGCGGCTTTGTCGTCTCTAATCGCGATGATTGAACTTGGCGTGAAGACTCTAATTGATCGGGGTTACTCTCGTTCTCATGGTGCTCTTCTTATAGGTTTGTTCGGAACATTATGTGGAATCCCTTCTGCAGTTAACTTGGCAGTGTTTGAAAATCAAGATTGGGTATGGGGTCTGGCCTTAATGATTTGCGGTTTGTTTGTCTCTTTGGCCTCAAGTAGAGGCAGTCAAGTTAGGGTAACGGACGAAGAGCCGACGGTTCAGAGAAAAGAGAGACGAGGGTGGGTTGAAGTTCTTTTGATTTATCTTATCCCTCTGCAGTTTAGTTTGATGTTCGGTTGGTGGATCTATCAAGCAGTGTTTGTATTCGCACCGAATAGTTGGTGGAATCTTTTCAGTGTCAATGGCTTGGGGACTTGTCTCTTGCAATGGGGTCTAGTTCTAGCAATCCTTCGATATTTTAATAGAGAGTTGGCTGAGGAAAATAAAACTAGAAAAGAACTCTGAGAGCTGTTTTGTTGTGTTACGATTTTCTCGCTGGCAATTGTTATAAATGAAAAAGACTATGAAAGGATTTTATAAGTGTATCCAGAGTTTTTTATTGCGCCGATGAGAGATGAGTTAACTAAACTTGGAGTTGTTGAGTGGAGGACAGAGGAGGATGTTGAGAATGGTGTCAAGAACTCAGCAGGGACTGTTATGGTTGTAGTTAATTCTGTGTGTGGGTGCGCTGCTGGTAAAGCTCGTCCTGGAGTTGCGCTCGCATTGCAAAACAAGAATAGACCTGAGCTTGTTGCTACGGTGTTTGCGGGAGCAGACACAGAGGCTACGGAAAAGGCTCGGGGGTTTTTCACGGGATATCCGCCTTCATCTCCAGCTGTCGCGCTGTTGCAAAATGGTAGATTGGTCTACATGATGGAACGGCATCAGATTGAAAATCAAGAAGCAGATGGTATTGCAAGTCAGCTGGTTGATGCTTTTGAGAAACATTGCGCCGCAGCTGGTGCAGAGTAATCTGGAGAGTGATTTGTATCTGCGACCTTTAACGGTAAGGTGGCGGTGGTTCTGTTCGTGCGGGGGGTGTTGCAGGCGTTAAAGGTAAGGGAAGGCCGTTTCTGTAACGATGGATAGTTTCTCGTATGGTTTTAGCCAGTGACTCGAGGAAATCAGGCGAATCGTTCACGGCAGCTGCCCGGGTCATTGGTAGACCAAGTGTTTTGCAGAGAGTTCCCGCCTCAAAATCAAGATCATAGAGGACTTCAATATGATCGGCGACAAAGCCAAGTGGGCATAACACGGCTGCTCTGAGGCCATTTGTGTGCTCAGTTCTTAAATAATCACAGATATCTGGTTCAAGCCAAGGATCTTCTGGGCGACCGCTTCTGCTTTGAAAAACAAGATCCCAACTGTTTTTGTTTAACTCTCGGGCGATAAGCTCTGCTGATTCTCTGAGCTCAGCCTCGTATCGAGCTTCGTTTGCCATGGCAAGTGGAATGCTATGGGCAGTAAAAATGATTTTTGCGTCATCTCTGACTTCGATTTCAAGTCCTTCGATTGCTTTTCTTATATGTAAACTATTAGCTTTTATATAGCCACGAGAAGTGTGCCATGAGGGCACGTACGTGACGCAGAATGAGTCATTTTGATCCGGGAACATGGTGTTTCGTGCTTGGATGACGTTTTGTTTGTATTGCCCACAACTCGAGTAACAGTGATGTGCTGCAAGGGTTATCGCTAACACTTGCTGGTGGCCATTTGTCCTCATGCCCATAAGCGTATCTTCGAGAAAGGGGTGCCAGTTACGCATGCCCACGTATACCGGAAGAGGGCAATCGCTTGAGAGAAGTAGTTCTTGAAGTCCAGTAGCTTGGCGGGTTGTGACCTCTGTTAATGGGGAGACGCCGCCGTATTTCTCATAGTGCTTGACGACTGATTCGAACCTAGACTCAGGAATGCGACGAGCGCGCAGAACATTTCCTAGAAAAGGTCTAATGTCATCTGGGCCGCTAGGTCCACCAAAACTTATTAACAAAATTGCGTCGAATGGTTTCTTTAAATAGGGCATCTGATTTGATTGATTGTAAATATGAAGGGGACATCTTTGAAACGTCAGTAGTAATTAGTTTTCAATATATTGGCGGTTCCCATCTAAATATAACTTAACAATTAATCAGAATGTGCAACATGATAAAAAAGTTCACGTGTTAAACTTTTTTTGTTTGAGATGGCGACTATATTAATTACTAATGATGATGGTGTGGGTTCAGAAGGACTTGAGGTTCTGGCGAACGCCGTTTCCGACCTCGGTGAGGTTTGGGTAGTCGCTCCTGAGACGGAGTCAAGTGCTGTTGGACATGGATTAACGTTGAGGAGGCCTCTTAGGAGCCGACGGCTACGCGATAGAGTCTTTTCTGTTGATGGCACGCCTACGGATTGCGTGAATCTTGCGTTGGCGGAAATTCTCGATAAATGCCCCGATTTGATTCTGTCCGGGATTAATAAAGGGTGGAACATTGGCGACGACATTACTTATTCCGGTACTGTCGGTGGAGCGCTTGAAGGATGCCTTTTGGGGATATCTAGCATCGCATTTTCTCAAGAACGACATTTAGCCCTCAAAGGAGATTATGACCAAGCAGTCAAAGCTGGTTATCAAATATCAAAGAGTGTTTTGTCTAATGGTTTGGATAAAGGGGTATTCTTAAACGTTAACGTTCCGAGTACTGCGGCAAAAGGCTTGAAAGTTACGGTTCAAGGCAAACGAAGCCAAGAACCATCCGTCGAAAAGGGACGCGATCCTAAAAGTGAGGCATTCTATTGGATTGGTGCTGCGCGATTGGATTGGGCCGAGGATTTAGAATCAGATTATCATGCGGTTCAGTCTGGCTGGGTTTCGGTGACGCCTTGCCAGGTGGATTGGACAGCACATCACCTTATTGATGGCGTGAATCGACTTCTTATCAACGGATGAGTTCGGAAGAAATCGACTGTTCGTCTTCTCAATCGTAGAGGGGGACGGAGCGTTCTGTAATTAAGTGGTCGGGGCGGGCAGATTTGAACTGCCGACCCCCCCGTCCCGAACGGGGTGCTCTACCGGGCTGAGCCACGCCCCGACACTCATGAGTATTGTATCGTAGTCCTAGTGCAACTGAGTGCAATGGTGAGTGGTTTAGGTAAGCGAGGGTGTTAGATGTGAGGCTCGCAGTCCTTATCTTAGATATAATTGGGTTTTTATCTTTCCGACAGCATGGCAATCAGTAGACACTATCTCGTTTCTGGAAGAGTTCAAGGAGTGGGCTTTCGACAGTTTACAGTTGCTGCTGCTCAGAAGGAACGGCTTACTGGATTTGTAGAAAATTGCACTGACGGACGTGTTAGAGCGCTGGCTATAGGTGAGGAGTTCTCACTTGCTCGATTTGAAAGCCTGATTCGAGAGGGTCCGATGGGCTCTATAGTTAAAGAGGTTGAAGTTACAGAATGCCTTGATAGTTCGAGTTATGACAACTTCTTCATTTTGGAGAGCGATTGATGAGACCTGATTTTAAGACAGAAGACCTTAAGAAAATGATCAGAGAAGTTCCTGGGTTTCCGAAGGAAGGGATTTTGTTTTACGACATTACTACCTTACTTTTAGATGGCAAAGGTTTCAAAGCGTCGATTAAGGAGATGGCGGACTCCTTTAGTGGTAGTGATGTAGATGTAGTTGCGGGTATTGAAAGTAGGGGTTTTATTTTTGGTGCTGCCATTGCAGATCGTTTGGGTGTCGGTTTTATACCTATTCGAAAGCCAGGTAAGTTGCCGTCGGCAACGGTCGCAGCGTCTTACTCATTAGAGTATGGGTCTGATTCGCTTGAAGTGCACGAGGATGCAGTCAAGAAAGGTCAGAAAGTATTAATCGTCGATGATCTATTAGCAACTGGCGGGACAGCGGAAGCGTCAGTGCGTCTAATTAAGGAGTGTGGCGGTGAAGTGACGGGTCTTTCTTTTCTGATTGAATTGGAGTTTCTTAACGGGCGGTCGAAGTTGCCCGGAACGCGCTTATCAACAGTACTGACATATTAGTGGTTTTTCGTGACTCAGATGGATCTTTCCTTCGCTACCGAGATAGATTTTTCCTTCGTCGCATTAATATGTGGCTTTTTGTTGGTTGTATTTCTTGTTTGGCTAGTCGTCATCAAAGCCAGACGTGCACGTGAGGAAAGACTCTTGCTGGAAATCTTGCGGTTGTTCAAGACTGCAAGAGTAGAAGGAAACAAGGACCCTCAAAGCTTGGTTGGGTGGGCGCAATTAAGTGTAATTAGTCGTCGTCTCTTTCCGTCATCTTTCGAACGGCTCGATCAGGTTACGGGAGGTCAGTTCCCGTTTTCGGATGAATTTATTGATGAAACGCACGCGCGCTGGACATCGGAGTGGCTTAGTTGGGAACAGCGACACGATCGCGATTATAAAGACAGAGCATTTGCCATCGAAAACCAATTGAAATCCGTGACGGATCAAGAAAGAGACTTGCTTTTAAAGCGGCTAGATTCAGTTAATTCTGAGAAACTTCAGACATATCAATCTCGATATGAGCTCTATGTGAAAGTTGGGAAATCAATCGCAGGGTTAAAATCTTCCAATAATTCGGATAGCGGAATCTAGAAAGAGTTGGCCTATGGATAGTGAGCTTCAAGAAGCGATTGATTTTCATAAAGCAATCTTGGTAGAAGGCAATAAAGCACTTGTTGGCTATGAGAAGGAGAAGACTCTAGCGAACATTGTTTTAATGGCGGAGATTCCAACGACCTATGATGCTAAGGATGATCGTCAAGTAAACGCTGGAAATCTTCTGCTTCGTGGTGTTCCCGGAGTTGGAAAGACTTTCTTTGGAGTCATTCTTGCGGCTATCAGTGGCGCGAAATTTGCTCGCCTACAAGGACGTGCGGATCTTCAGCCAACTGAAATCGTAGGTTTTCAGATGGTTAATCCTGCCACGGGCGACTTGATGACGGAATTCGGCCCTCTCGCATCGGCTGAGATTATCTTGTTGGATGAGATTAATCGCATCCCGTTGAAATCACAGAGCGCCTTTCTGGAAGGCTTGCAGGATCGAGCGGTGACCGTTGGAAAGACCACTCACAATTTACCTGATTTTAGTTTTGCTATCGCGACAATGAATCCTGTCGAGCTTGGCCAAGGCACGTTTCCGTTGTCAGAGGCGGCCACAGATCGTTTTTCGATTATGGTGACGATTGGCTATTTGCCACCAGAAGAGGAAAAAAAACTTGTTAGTTTTGATTTTAAAAATGTCCAGCTCAAAGGACTGATCTCTAAAGAGCGAATTATCTCGCTTCGTTCGCGGATTAGTAAACACGTCTTTCTTCATGATCTATTGGGAGAGTATATCCAGCGATTAGTGGCTGCATCTAGGCCACGGAATATTGAGACGGATTGGAACATGAAGTCACCGTCTGTATTGGTTGAAGAGTTTGTCGATCTTGGTGCCTCTCCTCGGGCAACAATATCATGGGGGAGGTTAGTGAAGGTCTGGACGCTGCTGGCATCGGAGCGGACTGAAGTGCTTCCCGAGGACGTTCAGGCTTTAGCGAAATATATACTCGGTCATCGAGTGTGGTTAAAACCGAATGCGGCAAGTCAAAATGTCAGAGTGGATGATGTTGTTGAGGATCTCGTTGAGAGTGTTCCGGTTCCATGACGAGTGATACGAGGGTGGACGACTTGCAGGTCGCCAGTCATATTGATTTGGCGGAGATCGACGCGCTTGAACTTGTAGTCTTGGGGCGAATGAAGGAGTTCGCATTAGGTAGCCATGATAGTGTGTTTCAGGGAGGGGGGTTTGATTTTGTGGGTCTGCGCGATTGGCAGCCTGGTGATCGCCCATCATCTATAGATTGGTCTGAATCGATTATCAAGAATTTTAGTCCCTTGGTTACGCGAGAGTACGAGCAGGAAAGTACAGCGTCTATTGTGCTTGTTGCAGATGATTCACTTTCGACTCGGTGTGGCGCAGCCGGAACCTCGATTAGCGCGATTATAGTTCGGGTAATGGCGACCGTGGGGCTAGCAGGAGTCTTTTTTCAGGACATGGTTGGGCTCGTTACAATGAATCAAAGTTGTCTTCGACTCTTTAGCTATCCACATTCAGGTAAGGATCATTTAATTCACCTGTTGTCCCTGTATCAGAATTCCTTTTCGGGGCGTGCTAAGCCGTTATCTGAGAGCAAGGGCTTTAGTCTTTCTGGTTTTACCAGGAGGCGTGCCGTTGTTCCCATTATTTCTGACTTTTTGTTTTCAGGGCTCGACGTATTTTTAGATGCAGTTCTGGCGGCAAAGGATAATCATGATGTGTTTCTCGTGGTCGTTGACTCCTCCTTTGCTTTTTCTCTGCCCGGTTTTTCTTCTGGGTGGTTTCAAGGGAGAGATATTGAGACTGGTGAAGTCCGACTGTTCTCAAATCGAGAGGTACTGAAATTACCTTTGATGATTGAAGATCATCAAAATAAGGTTGTCGATAAGGCGCGCTCGAGAGGTATTGATGCACTCGTAGTTCGTCAGGGGCACGAGCATGCTGGATTATCGGCTTTTTTAGAAGCGCGGGGAAAACGGAGACTATGAGGATTGAGTTAGGGCTAAGTTTTTTTTTCCTTATGGGTTTGTCTTTGGTCCACCCGAGCAGCCCTAATGGTCAAGAGCTCTCGTTTAGCGAAGGGCCAGAGAACTATGAAGTGGATGCACTTCAATGTTGGAGGAGACTAAGCACAAATGCGCCTCGTGTTGGTGAGACGTTTGAGATGTGGGTCACATGTCGAATCGTTGAGACAGAGATTGATAGAGTAAGTTCAGATTTTGTTACCCTGCAAGCTGAATCCATTGAAGTTAGCCCGTTTGAGATCGTTAGCGGTGAACGTTCTAGAGACGTTCGAGAGGGAATCGTGAGCTTTTTGCAGTTTGTTTATGAGCTTCGTCTTTCTCCTGGCAACTATTTTGGTATTGATTTGCCATTACCGCAACTTGAAATTATGTACCGAATAGAACGGCGAGTCGAGGAGGGATTGTTTATTCCCGGACGGCAATTGCGGCATGTCATTCCCGAAGAACCCATTCATATTCTTTCTGTAGTTTCTGGGGATGCAGATGGCCTGCGCCCACTCGAGGGGGAAACCTTTGATAGTGCTAACGAAACGCAATTCTTGGCGGATGGACTGTTGATGTTATCAATCCTTCTCGCCCTTTTTGCTGTTGGCTTTGGAATCTTGACCATAATTCTAGGTGTTCGGTTACGAAAGGAAAAGCGGCCTCAGAAGAGTATTAACTTGTCACCTGGATTTTTGATTTTTTCATTATTTTTTGAACTCCGAGGTATTCGCTCAGAAATTGATCGGATCGGCTGGAACGAAGAGCTTGTGGACCGAGCACTGAGTGCAATTCGAATTACAGGTTCGGTAATTAGTGAAAATAAAATCGCAGTTCGAGATGGGCAGGATAAAGGCTTTCGCCAGAGTGGAGAAATGCTGGTAAGAATGGGGATGTTCAGAAATAGAAAGTATTTTGTCTCTGCTAGCGGAGCGAGATTTAAAAGAGGGTCTGACTTGGATGAACAAAAAAATAGCTTAAAAACCGATGTTCTATCGGAGAGATTGACGGGTCTGTTGTCGCGGTTTACAAGAGTGCGATATTCGAGAGAGTCGGAAGTGTTTCCATCTGACTTGACGGAGACGCTTGAGGATGTGCAGAGCTTTTTGTTTAAGGTGGCACGTCGTCAACTTTCTGTCAATCAATGGATTCTCAAGAGGTTTCAAACTGGCATTCAAGCTTTTTAGAGCCTGCAATGAATATAGCGAGTGAAATCTTAACTCTTCTCTGGGAACTAGGCAATCAAGTACAAGTTGAAGATTTTCAGAGCATGGTGTTTGCGCGATTACGTGAAGCGTTATTGTTTTTGGGTGCCGGCGCACTTCTTATAATTGGCAACTTAATTTGGCGCCGATTGTCTCATCATCGAGGTCAATCTGAAAAGATTCTGCTTCCTGCTGTATTTGGATCCCCGGGTGTTTTACAGAAAGGAGGGATTAGATATCTTCCATTTTTATTTATCTTGGCCGGTATTCCTTTTTTCGTGGTGTCATTGGCCGCTCCCCAGACGCGCTTAAGTAGGCAGGAGGTAAATTATCCTGGCCATCGTATTGCGATTCTTATTGACGCTTCTTTAAGTATGAATACGGCGTTTTCCACTCAACAGCTACGGGCTGGTAATACTTTTTTGGCGAATGTATCGGCTGCTGAATATTTTGTGCGCAGAAGGATGGAAAGTGAATACAAGGATTTAGTGTCACTCATCGAATTCGGGAGTCAGCCGTACATCGTAACTCCGTTTACGAATGATTATGAAAATGTGTTGCTAAGCATTGGCCTGGTAGGCACGCCAGAGGAATATCGGCGTTTCCCTGATCACGGTACTCTAATTATGGAAGCGATCGATAGAGCCGTCCAACTGTTTGGAGCTTTTGACTTTTTGGAACATCAGGGCAACCTGATGGTGATTTTTAGTGATGGTCAGGACACGCACGCTGTCTATGAGGATCGTACCCTTGATGACATCCTTCAACAGGCTGAGGACAATGAGATTCCTGTCTACTTTATAAGAACTAGCTACGACCAGGCACTTGGTGATGTTCTGCCGGATGAACTGTGGAAAGAAGCGGTCGAGCGGACGGGTGGACGTTTTTATCCTGCAGCCAATGAAGTATCAATTATTAATGCCATTAATGAGATCGATCGTCTGTCTGCCGGAAATATTGATGTTACGGAGTACACAACAAGGAACCCTCACTACGCGGCTTACGCGGTTATCGGGCTCGTGTTTTGGTTGGTCGGAATTATCCTGTTTCTGTCCGTGAAGCAATTTAGATGCTTTCCGTGACGGTCTGTCAATGGTTAACGTAGGAGTTAAATGTGTTCAGATTTTTGCGCTTTTTCCTTATTTTTTTAGTGACATCTCTAGCAGCCGGTTTTGTCGGTTGGGTAGCTATGATTCACAGCGAGTTGGCGATTGCGGAGCGAGCACTCGCGACCGGCCAGCTTGAAGTGGCTGAAAAGACTTATCAGTCGGTGCTTGAGAAAGTAGAGAGAACTCAATTTTTCTTTACTGACACTGTTGATGAGATCGTCTCGCGGGAAGCAGCCATCTCTTACTGGAAAAGGGACTATGCGGAAAATGTTGCCAACTTTTTTTCAGGACAAGAATTAGTTGATGGTTTAAATCTTAATCAGTCTCTGGTTGCTGCAAACTCCGTTGTTCGACTTGGCTTTAGGGATGGTGATAGAACGAGTCTTCTTGATGCGCTTGATAGAGCGATTGGAGTCTATGAGGGGCTAATGGGAGTTTACGGAGACAATGAGGATGTCTCTTTTAACTATGAGTATCTAATTAAACGCCGCGATCTATTGCTTTCTGAAGATCAGGTGTTCTCCGACCGTTTAGGACATCCGCTCGGACGAGAAGGTGGTCTCCCAGACGATTTTGATGGCGAGCTGGACGAGGTGCATATTTTTGTACCGATGCGCGTTGATGAGCTTGAAATGATTGAGGAACCGACAATCGGGACTGACGAGACGATTCGGCGAAGAGGATGACTTTTGTATATCCGATTCTTCTTTGGTTGTTAGTTTTTCCAGCCATTTTCTTGGCGCTATGGCTTGTGCTTTCTGTTAGACGAATAATCGACGTGCGGTCATATCAGACGCAGCGAATCGTCCCATTGCAGGAAAAGCTTCCTCTAGTTGGAAACCTAGGCTTTTGGTTCTTCCTCATACTGTCGTGTGCGTGCATTATTGTCGCAATCGCGAGACCACAGGCCCTTGTTGATAAGTATGAGAGCTCGGCCGTTGATTTTATAGTGTTGTTGGATGGATCTACATCGATGCGCGTCACGGATGTGTCGCAGACCAGATGGGCCCGGGCGACGGAATGGTTGCGCGTTTTCGCAGAGTCACTTAGTTGGGAGGAACAGCGAGTTGCGTTAGCATTGTTTGCCTCACGCCCCGCTCCACAAATTCGGTTAACCAGTGATCCAAATGCATTTTTCTTCTTTCTTGATCATCTTTCTATAGAACCTCCTTTTCGTATTGAGGACATCGGGAGTTGGGATACTAATATTGAGCAGGGTATTTTTTGGGCACTGAAAATGATTGACGTCGATGAAGAGCTCTACGGGAGCAGAAAGAACCCGAAGGCGTTAATAGTGATTTCAGATGGACAAACGTGGAGTGGCGAGGTTCAAAAATCTCTTGAGCTAGCACGCTCGCGTGAAGTGAGAGTTCATGTGATTGGAGTCGGAAGTTC
>CAYFFV010000016.1:0-48540 GCA_964342695.1 uncultured Vicinamibacteraceae bacterium | reverse complement strand
AGTACTGCTCTGTACCTGGTGTGCAATGCTTGCCTGTTCCCGAAGAAGTGGATTTAGTCGAAGCGGCGTCGTTACCGGAAGCTTACTTTACCGTATGGACGAATATTTTTGACCGAGGAAGACTTCAAAGGGGTGAGACTTTACTGGTGCATGGTGGTTCAAGTGGTGTCGGAACTGCTGCCATTATCTTGGCTAGTCTTAAAGGAGCTCGGGTGTTTGTGACCGCAGGTTCTGATGAAAAGTGTGCAGCTTGTCGTGGTCTTGGAGCGGATTTAGCAATTAATTATGGGCGAGATGACTTTGTTGAGAAAGTGAAAATGGCATCAGGTGGTCGTGGTGTTGATGTTGTTTTAGACATGGTTGGAGCCAAATATTTCCAGCAAAATCTTGAGTGTCTTGCGTCGGAGGGCAGACTCGTAATGATTGGTTTGATGGGAGGCGAGATTTCAACAATTAATTTAGCGGAAGTAATGTCGAGGCGACTCGTTGTTACTGGTTCTACATTGCGCTCGCGTTCAGTTAATTACAAGGCAAGAATTGCTAAAGATCTTTTGCAAAATATTTGGCCTTATTTATCGCGTGGACAAATACAACCAGTAGTGCAAGAGGTTTTTTCATTTGACAAAGTGGTGAGTGCCCATCGGGTCATGGAAGCTAGTACACACATTGGAAAGTTGTTACTTGTACCGTGATTGGCAGCATGACATTTATTGTGTAACGAATTTGTTTCCTTTTTAGTGAAGGATGGTTAGAAATAATGAAGTATGTGTCTCTTGGGCGAAGTGGACTTCAAGTATCAAAGATTTGTCTGGGTGTAATGAGCTTCGGATCTCCTAAGTGGCGAAGTTGGGTGTTAAATGAAGAGGAGAGTCGTCCTTTCATTGCTCGTGCTTTGGAACTTGGTATTAATTTTTTTGATACTGCAGATATGTATTCTTGTGGAGTTAGTGAAGAAATCCTAGGGCGCGCGATCAAAGATTATGTCAAGCGTGATGAGGTTGTAGTGGCAACGAAAGTCTATTTTCCGATGGGAGATGGACCAAATGATTCTGGATTATCGAGAAAGCATATTTTTGATGCTATTGATGCGTCTCTGATGAGGCTGCAAATGGATTACATTGATCTTTATCAAATTCATCGTTTCGACATAAAGACACCAATTGAGGAAACGTTGGATGCCTTGAATGACTTGGTTCGTATGGGAAAAGTCAGATACCTTGGAGCATCGAGCATGCATGCGTGGCAATTTGCAAAAATGCTTTACACCAGCGATAGAAACGGATGGGCACGTTTTGTCGCCATGCAGAATCACTACAATTTGGTGTATCGGGAAGAAGAACGAGAGATGATTCCATTGTGTCGTTCCGAAGGTATAGCACTAATTCCATGGAGTCCTTTAGCGAGAGGATTTCTTGCTGGAAATAGAGAGCGGGGCGCCAATAATTTCGGGGAAACCTTACGCGCTCAGACAGATGATTACGCTCAGGAACTATATTTTAACGAATCAGATTTTTCCATAGTGGAGCGCGTTGTCGGTTTAGCGAAGAAGCGTGGGTGTTCTCCAGCACAAGTTGCTCTAGCTTGGATCTTGAAGAGACCCGGCATAACGGCTCCAATTATTGGGACGACAAAACTTGATCATCTTGAAGCTGCGGTTTCGTCTATAGAGATTGATCTCGAGCCGGAAGAATGTGCTTATCTTGAAGAAATGTATCTTCCTCATTCTGTTGCTGGCCATCGATAAGGAACTAGTAAAAGTCAGTATCGTGACTTAGGTATTTATGGTCAATCTAAAAACATTAGATTGTAATTTTCAAAAAAAGACCCGTGACAGAAGGTCACGGGTCGGGAAAACATCGTACTCAACTACAGATATTTGACTATCTTCTAGCTTTCTTTTTCGCTGTTTTCTTTTTCGCTGTTTTCTTTTTCGCTGTTTTCTTTTTAGTAGCTTTCTTCTTTGCGTTTCTTTTGGTCTGCCCGGACTCTTTGACTGTTTTTATGATTACCGAAGCTACTTTGTAAGGGTCAGCGTTTGAGGCGGGCCGTCTGTCTTCAAGACGACCTTTCCATCCATCGTCAATAGTGCCAACAGGTATACGAATCGAGGCTCCACGATCTGATATACCGTAACTAAATTTGTCGAGAGCCTCGGTTTCATGCGCACCAGTTAATCTCTGGTCGTTGTCCGCTCCGTAAACGTTGATATGTCTCGGAATCTGTTTTCCGAAGGCGTCACATATTTTTGTAAACGTATCTTTATTTCCAGAGGTCCGCATTTTTCCATTTGAGAAATTCGCATGCATACCAGAACCATTCCAGTCAGTTGCGCCTAGTGGTTTAGGATGCCAATTGATTCCGTAACCGTAGTCTTCTCCGCAGCGCTCAAGGATATATCGTGCAACCCAAGTTTCATCGCCCGCACGTTTGGCACCCCTCGCGAATACTTGAAACTCCCACTGCCCAGATGCGACTTCAGCGTTAATACCCTCGACGTTGATTCCCGCATCTAGACAAGCGTCGAGATGGTCTTCGACACAAGCTCTTCCGAAGGCATTCTTAGCGCCCACCGAGCAGTAATAAGGCCCTTGAGCCCCTGGATATCCACCAGCAGGAAATCCTGGCGGTAGGTTAGTGTTCACATCCCATAAAAAATATTCCTGTTCAAAACCAAACCAGAAATCATCATCATCGTCATCAATCGTTGCGCGACCATTTGACTCGTGGGGTGTCCCATCTGCATTTAAGACTTCGGTCATGACGAGGTAACTGTTTTTCCGACAGGGATCTGGAAAAAGAGCCACAGGTTTTAGGAGGCAATCAGAATCGTTACCGGCAGCTTGCTCTGTTGAACTTCCATCAAAAGACCACATTGGGCATTCTGCTAATGTCCCGCCAAAATTTTTCGCAATCCGTGTTTTTGAGCGAAGACTCTGTGTTGGTTTGTAGCCATCCAACCAAATGTACTCTAACTTCGTTTCCATCTCTTATGAGCTCCTTTCTATAGCGTCATCGATCTTAACTTTAATCATAATTTCAGTGAAGATTATTGTTACTTGAATCTTGAAGCATCATCTCAATATTCGTTGACAAAGATTCGCTTTCTTCGTTTGTTAGTTTTGCTCCATTCTTAGTCAGGTGAAATACATCAATAGCCCGAGTTCCTTCAGTTGAAGCAAGGACCAAGTCTATGTCACAACCTTGGTGGGATATCAAGCGGCTGATGCGGTACAGGAGCCCCCACGAATTAGCTGCAACCATTTCAAGGATACTGAACTGTTCAGAATATTGATTGTCTACATGAACAACGGATTTCACGCGGAGAGGCTTTTTGTGAGATAAGCCAGCTTCTCTTGGTCTTAAAATCTTGTCAATATTTTCTCGCCCTGCAACGACTTCTTTGAGTCGATGAACTAACTCGTCTTTTGCAGACACATTTAGTTTCAGAAAACTTTCATGATCAGTAAATTGGAAAATATCAAGTGCTACACCCTGGTGATTAGACATCGCCTGTCCCCGAAGAATATCCATGCCGAAATAAGAGAGAACGCCACAGATCTTTGAGTATAGTTTTGGTTGGTCGATCGATACCACAGTTAATTCCCAAGTCGTTCCTTGTTGTTCGAGAGAGCAGTGAACATCGTCAGAATTAAGATTTTGAGCCATTTGAAAATGTGTATAAATAGTTGAGTTGTTCACCAACCGCAGGTATCTTTGAGGCAATCCGTCTAGAAACCGATCTAGGCCTTGCTGGTCAACATTACTGGGTTTTTGTGTTTGCAATTCTGCCAGACTCGTTTTAGCGGGATTGATAATCTCGTCACCGTATCCAAGGGTTAGTCTGTTATATGTGTCGACATACAACTGCCAGAGAAGCTCTTCCTTCCATGTGGTCATAACATCAGGGCCAACCGCTTCTACATCTACGAGGGTCAAAAGGCATAATAATTTTAGATGCTCCTCGGTTCCGAAAAGTTTTGAAAATTGTTTTACTACGCTGGGATCTTCAGCATCACGTCGAAAAGCAGCCTTTGACATCTGTAAATGGTTTCGAATGAGAAATTCTACCGTAAGGATGTCTTCTTCTGGCAGCTTGACTCGCTTTAAAGCACGACGAGCAAGTTTGGCGCCTTCTTCTGAGTGATCTTTCTTGGTGCCTTTTCCAACGTCATGGAACAGTAAGGCAAGGACTAAAAGGGACGGTGCTTGTAGTTCGGTGAGTAATTCCCCGAAACGTTTCCGACTGTGCGTAGTAGGGTTGCAAAGTGATTCAAGGTTACGAATGGTTTGAAGAGTATGTTCGTCAACGGTATATTTGTGATAAAAATCTCTGACAACGAGACAGTACGCTTTCTGAAATTCTGGAAAGAGTCGTCTGAGTAAGCCGCTATCGTGCATTTCCGATAAACGTGAGTAAAGCCCCTGTTTGGGAGTAAATATTTGTAATAGCTGGTCTCGTTGATCCTGAGTAGGAAAGAAGCGTTCTGGGGTATATCGCTCGCCGTGCCTTTCAATACATGTCAGCACTTGATCAGACACGCTGCAGTCATACTCAAGCGCAGCCTTGAAGGGGGCTAGCCAAGTGCGGGGCCGGAGTGATGCTCTTGTGACATCAACAAAAAATATCTGGTTTCCACAACGTTCAAGTCCTTCGGATATTCGGTGTACCGGTGTGGAAGGTTCAGGATTTAAAATTTTTTGCGAAGCCTTCAACGCGCGGTTGATGATGCGTGCATGATGAAAATATGTACTCATCAACGTTTCTACTTGCCGAGCTAGTTTTTCTCCGGGGTAACCAAACGCACGAGCCACAGTGTCCTGTAGTTCATGGGTTAGAACATTGAGATTTCGTTGCCGCTCTAAATGCAGGATGGATCGAATTCGCAGAAAAAAATCTTCGGCCTCATCTACGCGTTCCAATTCAATGTTGGAAAGACTTGGGGAACCTGTTAATAGATTTATTGTTCTAATCGCAGATATATCTCGCAGTGAACCAGGTGAACTCTTGATGTCAGGTTCAAGGTGATAGAGTGTTTCATTGAACTGGCTGTAGCGGCGCTCTAGAAGTCGCTGTAAGGATTCTAGTATAGGGATGCGCCATGTCGCACGTGAGCCTAGGCACAAGCCAGTCAGTTGCTTAAAAAGAGACCTGTCACCGGCTAAGTATCTAGCGTCACATAATGAAACCAAAAATTCAGGATTGTCTGGGTTTGCTTTTCGAAGGTCTGAAAGGTCTCGAACGTGATGGCCAACTTCAAGGCGCAGATCCCATAGAGGATGTAGAAGTGATTTCAGAAATTTTTCTTCTTTTGCACTTACCGAATGACCAAACAGAATGAGCAGATCAATATCAGAATGTAAACATAATTGTTGGCGTCCGTATCCACCAAGAGCCACTAATGTCACAGGAGAATCGATTAGAGGAGTCGACATTTCGTGCAACTGTTTAATTAATTTGTCGACGTGTTGAGAATAGCGCGCCAGTCCAACTCGTGCAGTCTGGGAGGATATCGTTTTGGCGCTTAAATCTTCTCGTGCATTCTTAAGTCGTTCTTGGAGAACGCTAGGGTCGACAGTCGATCGAGATTGCACCTCGTTTTCTAATGTTGCCATGCCTGCTGTCCGTTATCGAGAGTTGAACGGAAAAGAGTCTAAAGTTCTAAGCCCTGTTCGCATTGTGCTGTAATAGTGGCGATGAGAAAAAGTTTAGTATCCGATGTTGACACCAAATAAACCAACGACTTGCGTCCCGTTGTTATCATTTAGCGTTTCTAGATATTTTCCAAGTGAAAAAAAATGAACTCCACCTGCTAGTTCCCATTCACCGAAATTTTTTGAAATTGGAACAGGAACTGTCACGATAGTTCCTGCGCTAAAGAATCCATATCGGTTGTTCAGATATCCGATCGAGTCTTTAGGTACACCATTTTCGTAGTAGTTAATTAAACTCAACCCAAGAGAGACGGGAAACTGAACAATAATCCTGTCGTTTAAAAGGTGTGTTCCTGGAGTTACGCCGAACTCTAAATAAACGCCTTCACTTGAACCATTATCAGCTCCACCACTGACTTCGATCGCCATTAAGACATGCGGATTCAATGAAAAGTTTCCTAGGAATACTGAGTCATCCATGTTCAATCCAAGACTCAATTCTTGAGTAGTTCCAAAGGTGTCGTTTGGACTCATATAGGAAGTGTAGGTAATAGAGGCTTCCCAATTATCGATATCTAAGGAAACACCGGTAAAAAAATCAGATTCGTACCATATCCCAACATTTTGTGATGGACCTGAAGATCCTGTTTGGCCAGAATGCAAACTATTCCATTGCCCTATTGAAAGTGAAAAATTCTGTAATCCCTGCCCGTCAGTGTCTGAATAAATCTTAAATGATGCATCTACAAAAGGTTGGGCAATGATGCCGGTCCGTTCTTGTTTGATGCCACGAAATAGGTATGCGGTTGAAAAATCTATACCGGTAGAAAAAGTTATTTTCCCGCTATTTGTTTGGGCACGGATGTTATCTGAGCCAACACTGCCAACCAGCGTAAATATAAAGAGACTAATAAGGCAGAGCTTGGTCCGGCTTTTTGTGGCAGTGGCCACCATGTGTTCCCTCAAAAAAGATTGTTAGACGGCATTGGCCGGCCCGAAGTACGAACCGGCCAATACGGATTTTATCAGGGTTTGCTTTTTGTGAGGATTACTAATCAAGCTTTAGTATCCAAGGCTCATGCCAACTAACGCGACTACTTTTGCGCCGTCGTCACTCCCGTTAATTGCCTTGAGGCCATCACCAAACATAAGAAGACTGACACTTCCAGCAAATTCCCAAGAACCATATTCTTCAGGAATGCCACTAAGCGGGATGCCGAGCGCCGCGCCTGCACTAAAGAACCCAAAGGCATTGTCTCCGTTGGGACCCTCATAGTAGTCATTAAGACTCATGCCGATCGCCACGGGAATAGACAGCGAGACGGCATCAGTTTCAAGAGGAATAGCAGGTTCTATGCCCAGTTCGAGATATGTCCCGTCATTTGCGCCTCCGTCTGCACCACCGCCACTCGACATTTCGATTGCGATAGTTGCATAAGGAGCAATAAAAGTATCGTATCCCACACCGACTGCTAATTCATTTACGCTTCCCCAAGACCCTCGTGGACTCATATATTTTGTGTAGGTGACATCGACACCGATTCCGTTAGAGCCGCTTGCTGAGACACCAGCATAAAAATCACTTTCGTACCAACTTGGCACGGTCGCAGTTTCATCTTTGACGGAATGTAAACTGTTCCAAGTTCCAAAGGCTACAGAAACGTTATCGTTGATGGACACGCCGGCTTCAAGCCAAGGTTGTGCGATGAAACCATCCGTTTCCTGAACGATACCGCGGAAGTAGTATTCACTGACGACATCAATACCTGCACCGACACTTATGTTTCCGTTATTTGCATCTTGAGCATTCGCCGAGCTTTTAAGTAGAGTAAACGCCAAGGCAACTGCTAAGCCGGACACCAAATATTTTCTTGTTTTATTCACTATTCTTCCTTTCTTATAAAACTCACACGGTATAAATCATCTATGTGAAAAGTTTTTGTGTAAATAGATTGCTACAGTTATTTAAATGCCGTTATACGATTCCATTCCGTGTTCACCTACGTCGAGACCTCCTCGTTCTTCTTCTTCTGAAACACGCAATCCAACCGTGCTCTTTAGTGCTGAAAAGATGATAAATGCTGCAGGTAGTGAGATTAATCCATAAGAAACAACACCAATTAATTGAGTGGTAAAACTGTGGTCAGCGCTGAAGATTCCAACGGCGAGTGTTCCCCAGATACCACAGACCAAGTGAACAGAGATTGCTCCAACGGGGTCGTCGAGGTGATTGCGGTCGATCGCTAGCACTGAGAAAACCACGATAATTCCTGCGATTAGTCCAATTATCATTGACGCGTTCACGCTGACTACATCGGCCCCAGCGGTGATGCCGACCAAGCCAGCCAATGATCCGTTTAGGATCATGGTGAGATCGGGTTTTTTCTGAACAGTCCATGAGGTAAACATAGCACCAATAATTCCAGCAGCAGCAGCTAGGCAAGTGGTTACGAACACGAGTGATACAAGTTCCGGGTCAGCACTTAGCACCGAGCCACCATTAAATCCAAACCACCCCAACCACAGGAGGAAGACGCCGATTGTAGCTAGTGGCATATTATGTCCGGCGATAGCTCTGACTTGGCCATTAACATATTTACCAAGACGTGGGCCGAGTACAATGACGCCTGCAAGAGCACCCCATCCACCGACAGAATGGACAAGTGTGGAGCCTGCAAAATCGTAGAATCCCATCTGGTCAAGCCATCCACCGCCCCATTTCCATGAGCCCGCGATTGGATAGATGATTGCTACGTAAAGGGTGGTAAACACTAGAAATGAGCCAAGTTTAATCCGTTCAGCGACTGCTCCGGAAACAATGGTTGCGGCTGTCGCAGCGAACATGGCTTGAAAGATAAAGTCTGTCCAGTATGTGTAGGCGCCTCCAGCGTACGCTATCGTATTACCCTCCGGACCTGGGTCCAGTCCAACGCCTGCAAAGCCAAAAAATTGGCCAAGGGAAAAGTCTCCAGGGTACATCAAGTTGAATCCTACGAAAGCATATGTCAGTAAGCCGATTGCAACGATCGCAGTGTTTTTAAAAAGAATATTGACAGTATTTTTTGCTTGGGTGAGTCCAGATTCAAGACTGGCAAACCCGAGATGCATGATGAATACCAAAAATGTGGCGACTAACATCCACGTGTTGTTAACGGTAAACAATTCTGTTGAAACGGTGTCATCTTGGGCATAGCCGACCTGCTGGGCGAGTATGAGGAGTCCAAAAACAGACGCTACAAGTCGCGCTGTGGAAATACAACGATTACATTTCATCATTAGTTCCTTTCAGTACCAAACTTGGTGTAATTACAATGCGGCGACACCGGACTCCCCAGTTCGGATGCGGATAGCCGATTCAATTGAGCTGACAAAGATCTTTCCGTCGCCGATCTCTCCTGTTCTGGCTGACTCAGTGATTGCAGAGACAACACCATCAACCTGTCCTTCGTCGACGACAAGTTCTATTTTTATCTTTGGTACAAAGTCGACTGAGTATTCAGCTCCACGATATACTTCGGTATGACCTTTTTGGCGTCCAAAACCTCTGGCTTCTGTGACGGTAAGTCCTTGGATACCTGCTTTTGATAGCGCATCTCGTACAGCATCGAGAATATGTGGCTTAATGATTGCCGTGATGAGTTTCATCTTTTTCTCCAATGTTCTTCCGATAGATCCCACCGGGTTTTACTACCGGTTGTGTTTTTCATGCGACCGCAATTTGTCTACGCATCGCAGGATTAGTGAAACGTTGGTTTATTAGAAAGCAACATTGATGCCAAGTTTCTTTTTTTATTGAATTAAAGAAAAAGTCTTTCAAACACTGATTTTTTTTGGGGGGATGTTGGTATGAAGCACTACCAGAAATGACGAAAGTGTATTACGTGTTCAAAAAAAATACATTTTTGTATTTTAATGGGTTGGGAACTAGGGCTTTAAATGTTTTCTAAGAACAAATTAATAATTAAATTTTAAATAATTATTTTTTCGAAAACGGCATGATTCTTTATTAGTTACAAAGATACGGAATTGTAATTATTAGACTTAAGTTCTAAAGCGTCGGCAGTCGATTTCGTGTTTTTTAATTTTGTAACCGATGATACGTTCTGTTGAATTAAGCAATTTTGCCGCCTTGACTCTATTACCCCGTGTGGTTTTTAGAGCATCCTGAATCAGATCTTTTTCGTAAGCGTTGACGGATTCAACGAGCGACATATCGTCGACGGTTCCAGAGGTCTCACTGGTCTGCAGGGTTGGTGGCAAATGATGACCATGTATGACATTTGCATCACAGACTAAGACCGCCCTCTCAATGATGTTTTGAAGTTCTCTAACGTTACCTGGCCAGTGATAAGTCATGAGCATATCAATAGCTGGAGTTGAGATTCGTTTGATGTTCTTTCCATGTTCGATGGCGTACTTTTCAAGAAAATGATCAGCCAGTAGAAGGATGTCTGTTTTTCGATCTCGAAGTGGTGGAACGAAAATAGAGAATACATTCAGACGATAATGTAAATCTTCACGAAATGTGCCTCCGGCGATCGCTTTTTCAAGGTCTGTGTTAGTTGCTGCGATTAACCGAACGTTAGATTTGATCGATGTTGTACCGCCGAGACGTTCGAATTCTTTTTCTTGGATTACCCGAAGCAATTTGACCTGTGTTGAAAGATTTATGTCACCGACTTCATCAAGAAACAATGTGCCACCATCGGCAAGTTCGAAGCGCCCTTTCTTTCTCGTGTTGGCTCCTGTGAAGGCACCTTTTTCGTGACCGAAAAGTTCTGCTTCAATGAGTGAATCAGGAAGTGCAGCGCAACTAATTTTAAGAAGTGACTGTTTTGCACGAGGGGAGTTGTAGTGAAGTGCGTTCGCTATGAGTTCTTTGCCTGTACCAGATTCGCCCCGGACTAGTACTGTGGTATTGCTTGACGCGACTTGAGCGATTTGTTCGTATACCTTACGCATGGGACCACTGGTCCCAATAATATTTGAGAAATCGTAGCGTTCTTTTAATTTCGCTTTGAGATTAGTGTTTTCCTGAACTAGTTTCTGGCGTTCGACAGCGGTTAGGCCATTAAGTGCGGATACGATTGCTTCCGAGGCGTCTTTCAGGCGGAAAGCCTGACCAAGCATGTTGGCGATAACTCGGAAGAACAGTGTGGCTTCGTCGTAATCTCGATCTTTTTCGAATGGAAGATCTATGGTAACAGCTCCAATTGGTGCACGTGGACCAGGAATGGGAACGCAGATAAAACTGGTATAGCAAGCCTTATTGTCCTGATTGTTTTCAGTATTTTCCGAGAATATGGGATCTTGGCTGACTTGTGGAATTACCACGGGGCATTCACTTTGTATAACCTGTACGATAATTTTTTCGAGGTTCTTCAAAGTTTCATGTTGTTCTTCATCTCGAAGGCCCTCCGCTAGAGAGATTTCAAGTTTTCCAGTTTCAATATCCTTAAGAATAATTAAGACCTGTGTTAAAAGAGATCGCTGAAGAAGAATCTCTATTGCTTGTTGGATGCCTACTCGTACATTACTCGACGCGCTCAGTGCGAGATTAAACTCGGCTAATAGTGCAAGTGTGTCTTTTCCACTTGGGGCTGGTTTTTTCATAGGGTGATTTCGTTTCGTGGTTGGTGTCATTGGTCGCACACCAATTCTGCAAAACTAATCTTACAAGGGAGAAGGCAAATCCGATGAACCCATTAAATAGGTATCGATCCCTCTCGCGGCGCTTCTTCCTTCTGCAATAGCCCACACGATCAAGGATTGTCCACGTTGCATGTCGCCGGCAGTGAAGACCCCTGGCATATTCGTCATCCAAGATTTGTCCCGCCAAACATTTCCTCGATCTGTTAGTTTGATCTCCAATTCGTTAAGCAGGCCAGATTGATCTGGTCCAACGAATCCCATTGCAAGCAGTACGAGATCAACGGGCATCTCGAATTCGCTTCCCTCTACAGGCTCAAAGTTAGGTCGGCCATTTTGTAGGGTCATATCGACATTGTGTGCGTGTAGAGTATGCACATGTCCGTCGTTTCCCCCTTCAAACCTTTGAGTTGACACTGCGTAGACGCGGTCACCGCCTTCTTCGTGAGCCGAGGAAACTCGAAAAATATGAGGCCATGTTGGCCATGGATTGTCGACGGCTCGGCTTTCTGGAGGCTGGGGGAGTAACTCAAATTGTGAAACAGAGGCAGCCTGCTGGCGATGCGTGGTTCCGAGACAGTCCGCCCCTGTATCGCCTCCCCCAATAATAATTACATGTTTTCCAGCAGCTGAAATAATTTGGTCGTCGGGCACTACATCGCCTTCGCATAGATGATTTTGCTGCGTCAGGTATTCCATGGCAAAGTGGATGCCTTTTAGTTCTCGACCTGGGACTTTAAGATCACGTGGAACGCCAGCACCTCCTGCGAGAAGCAGCGCATCATGTCGACTTCGAATTTCGTCGGCTGTCAGGTCAACACCCACGTTGACACTCGGACTAAACACGACGCCTTCTTTTTCCATAAGTGAGAGGCGTCTCGTTAAGTATTGTTTCTCCATCTTAAATTCGGGAATGCCATAGCGAAGAAGTCCACCTATCCGATCTGATTTTTCATAGACAGTTACTGTGTGCCCGGCCTTGTTTAGTTGGTCTGCTGCAGCCAATCCCGCTGGACCTGATCCCACAATTCCTACAGTTTTCCCAGTACGTTTTGATGGAGGTGATGCCTTAATCCATCCACTTTCAAAAGCTCGTTCAACAATAGAAAGTTCGATTGACTTGATTGTCACGGCCTCCCTGTCGATTGCTAGCACACAGGAACCTTCGCATGGGGCTGGACATAACCGCCCGGTCCATTCCGGAAAATTATTTGTTTTATGTAAACGCTCGATTGCAGTTTCCCATTTATTGCGATAAACCGAATCATTCCAGTCTGGTATTAAATTGCCCAACGGGCATCCATCGTGACAGAAGGGGATACCACAATCCATGCAGCGTGCCCCTTGATCCTGTAACTCAGCCACTTTGTATGGAAGGTATACTTCTTGCCAATCCTGCACCCGGTCACTGACAGGACGAGTGTCTGGCTTTTTTCGATCTATTTCCAAAAATCCTTTAATCTTTCCCATAATTCTTGAACACTCAAGTAGCAGATATTCCAATTAATTCTTTAAATTCAGGTTCTCTTGATTCGGCGTGCGCCTTTGCTTCAGCGGCCAAAACCCGTTTATAGTCGCGGGGCATTACTTTAACGAATGTGTCTACATTTGTTTGCCAATGCTCAAGAATATCTCCACCCCGCACACTCCCAGTGAATTCCACATGTTGAGTAATGAGCCGTTGTACAAGCGTTACATCGTCATCTGTAAGGTTCTCTAAATCCACCATTTCAAGATTACAACGTGCTTTGAAATCACCAAGTAGATTAAAGACATAAGCGATACCGCCGCTCATTCCTGCCGCAAAATTACGTCCGGTTTCTCCGAGTATCACTGCACGTCCTCCGGTCATATATTCACAGCCATGGTCTCCGATTCCTTCTACGACAGCTAAAGCTCCGCTGTTACGTACACAGAAACGTTCTCCTGCGAGCCCCCCTATAAAAGCAGAGCCACTAGTGGCTCCATAGAGAGCAACGTTTCCGATAATAATGTTCTCCTCTGGAATGAATGTTGAGTCGGTCGGAGGTTTTACGACCAATTGACCGCCGGATAGACCTTTGCCAAAGTAATCATTTGCATCTCCTTCGATATAGAGCGAAATACCACGTGGTACAAATGCACCAAAACTCTGTCCGGCCGAACCTGCACAATGAATCGAAATCGTATTATCTGGAAGGCCTTGAGGGCCCCACCGTTTAGTAACTTCAGATCCGAGCATTGTTCCGATGGTTCGATTAACGTTCCTGATAGGCACTGAAAATTCTACAGGTTCTTGATTTTCCAAAGCCTTCTTTGACCGTTTGATTAGCTCGTTGTCGAGCGCTTTATCAAGACCATGATCTTGTTGATTGACACAACGGCGACCGATTGAGGGACTTACATCTGGTTCATGAAGTATTGAAGAAAGGTCCAATCCTTTTGCTTTCCAGTGGTCGACTGCCTTAGATGTGTCGATACAATCCACTCGGCCAATCATTTCGTTAAGCGTTCGAAAACCAAGTTCTGACATAAGTTCTCGGACTTCTTCTGCAACAAACCGAAAATAATTTTCAATAAATTCAGGTTTCCCAGTGAAGCGGTTTCTTAATTCTGGATTTTGTGTTGCGACACCTACGGGACACGTGTCTAGGTGGCAGACTCGCATCATGATGCAGCCGGAAACGACTAATGGTGCAGTCGAAAAACCAAATTCCTCGCCACCCAAAAGGGCGCCAACGACGACGTCCCGTCCAGTTTTCATTTGTCCGTCGACTTGTACGACAATACGATCTCGTAGGTTATTTAAAACTAATACCTGCTGGGTTTCAGCTAGACCAAGTTCCCAAGGGAGTCCAGCATGTTTGATGCTCGTTTGAGGAGAAGCTCCGGTTCCACCGTCGTAACCGGAAATCAATACAACGTCCGAATGGGCTTTCGAGACTCCCGCGGCGACTGTGCCGACGCCCACTTCAGATACCAGTTTGACGTGAATTCTTGCACGAGGGTTCGCATTTTTAAGGTCATGGATTAACTGCGCTAAATCTTCGATTGAATAAATATCGTGATGTGGTGGTGGAGAAATCAAGCCTACACCAGGCGTTGAAAATCTTACTTTTGCAATCCATGGGTAGACCTTAAATCCTGGGAGTTGGCCTCCCTCCCCAGGTTTTGCACCTTGAGCCATTTTGATCTGAATATCGTCAGCATTAACAAGGTATTCACTTGTTACTCCAAAACGCCCAGAAGCTACCTGCTTAATCGCACTACGTCTCTGATCCCCGTTCGAGTCTGGTATGTAGCGAGCAGGGTCTTCGCCTCCTTCTCCAGTATTCGATTTTCCACCAATGCGATTCATTGCGATCGCCAAAGTTTCATGCGCTTCTTTACTTATAGATCCAAATGACATGGCACCTGTCGAAAATCGGCAAAGGATATCTTCAACTGGTTCAACTTCGTTTAAAGGTATAGGGGTGTCTGCGGTTTTTAATTTAAAAAGACCTCTGAGTGTCGCGCGTTTTTGACTTTGATCATTAACAAGACTAGCGTAATCTCGATAGATCTCGTATTGGTTGCTGCGAGTCGCATGTTGAAGTTTGAAAACTGTTTGTGGGTTGAAAAGGTGGTATTCGCCATCGCGACGCCATTGATATTCGCCACCAGATTCAAGATTCTCACTGTTCTCCTCCCGATCCGGAAAGCCTTGACGATGTCGACGAATAGTTTCATCTGAGACTGTCTCGATACCGATGCCTCCTATGCGAGAAGATGTCCAAGTAAAATAGCGATCAATAAAGGTCTTGTTTAAACCGACGGCTTCAAATATCTGGGCGCCACGGTAACTTTGGAGCGCCGAAATACCCATTTTTGACATGACTTTCAGGACTCCTTTTGTGCATGCCTTGATGTAAGATTGGGTCGCTTCCCGAAAGTCAATGTTGATTAATTCGTTTTCCCTAATAAGTGATCTAAGAGTTTCGAATGCTAAATAGGGATTAATTGCAGCGGCTCCGTATCCAAGTAGAAGAGCCATGTGATGTACTTCGCGAGCTTCTCCAGATTCAATAATGAGTGAGCATTGTGTGCGATTGCCTTCGCGCACAAGATGATGATGGACGCCGGAAGTTGCGAGTAGGCTGGGAATAGCTGCATGTGATGGGTTAACACCGCGGTCGGACAAAATAATTATTGTGTGACCTTCGGATACTGCGGTACTTGCCTGTTGACAAAGGGTTTCCATTGCTCGTTCAAGTCCGGAAGATCCTTCTTCTGGTGAAAACAGCATCGGCAGCGTAACAGCACGGAATGCTGGGTCAGAACTGGCCTGAAGTTTGGCGATATCTTCGTTGCTAAGGATGGGATAATCGATTTTTATTTGGTGACACGAGGCGGCTTCAGGAAGTAGCAAGTTTTGCTCTGAGCCAAGCGTTGACCTCATGTCTGTGACCAGTTCTTCACGAATCGCGTCCAATGGGGGATTTGTCACCTGTGCAAATAATTGTTTGAAGTAGTCGTACAGGAGACGAGATCGATCTGATAGAACTGCCAGAGCCGTATCGGTTCCCATCGACCCGATCGCTTCAGTTCCATTTTGTCCCATAGGTCTAATAAGAATTCTTAAGTCCTCTTCCGTATAACCAAATGCTCGTTGGAGACTTCTTATATTCTCAATCTCGGGGCGTTCTTTAATAGAAGCTATTGCAAGATTGTCTATGTGTACTAATTCTTGATTCAGCCACTCGCGGTAGGGATGCTCTGTAGCAAGTTCATCCTTGATTTCGCCATCGTCAATAATTCGTTTCTGGTTGGTATCAACAAGAAAGATGCGCCCCGGCTGGAGGCGACCTTTTGACCTTATGTTCTCGGTAGGAATATCAAGCACGCCTACCTCTGAGGCCATGATTACCATGTCATCTTTTGTTATGTAATAACGTGAGGGTCTAAGACCATTGCGATCTAAAACCGCGCCGATTACTGTTCCATCGGTGAATGCGATGGATGCAGGGCCATCCCAAGGTTCCATCAGGGAAGCGTGATATTCGTAGAAGGCTCTTCGTTCAGGAGTCATTGATTCATGATTAGACCACGGTTCAGGAATCATCATAAGAATGGCGTGCGCTAACGGACGTCCTGTTAACACAAGAAACTCAAGAACATTGTCAAAAGTTGCGGTGTCACTTTGCCCTTCTTTAATCAGGGGAAAGATTTTTTTAAGGTCATCTTCAAACAGGTCAGATTTACATAGGGCTTCACGTGCGCGCATCCAGTTAATGTTCCCACGCAGGGTATTTATTTCTCCATTGTGGGCGACGTATCGATAGGGATGTGCAAGCGGCCAGGAAGGAAAAGTATTTGTAGAAAAACGCTGATGTACTAGTGCTAATGCAGATTCAAAAGCTTGATCAGAGAGATCTGGAAACATAGTTTCGATCTGATCAGCAATAAGCATTCCTTTGTAAACAATCGTGTTTGATGACAAACTAGCAATATAAAAAAGGTCTTTCTCGTGAAAATTTAACTTTCCAACAGCAGCTGTGATCCTTCTTCGGATTACATAAAGCTTGCGTTCAAATCGAGCGTGCCCGTCCTTAATTTTGTCGAGACTCTTGTCGCGTCCAATAAAGAGTTGCTTGAATTGCGGTTCTCCGCTTTTAGCTGTGTCTCCGAGAAGTGAATTGTCTGTAGGAACATCTCGCCAACCTAGAAATTCTTGATTTTCTTCAGTCACGATAGTGGTAATTACTCGTTCGATCTGAAGGCGCTCCTCTTTACTGTGTGGCATAAAGAACATACCAACACCATAGGCGCCAGGTTCGGGCAAGTTAAACCCAAGAAGTTTTGTTTGTTGTCTAAGAAAACGGTCAGGTATTTGCAAGAGAATCCCTGCTCCATCTCCTGTGTTGATTTCGCAGCCACACGCTCCACGATGTAACAAATTAATTGCTACCTCGCAGGCTTGATTGACTAATCTGTGAGATTTATCCCCATTTATATTGACGACGAAACCAACCCCGCAAGCATCATGCTCGAAGGTTGGATCGTAGAGGCCTTGGGGACATTGGTATTGTCTGTTCATAAAATAATGCTCAAAAAGTGGTTAAGCTATAGCGCCCCGACGGCTTTTGCTGAAGGAGGTTTAGGCTCATCTGTGATTGTTTCGTTCTTCCTGATATCCAGTGTTTCAGGGGCGTCTTTCATGTCGCTATTAATGTCGCCTTGAAGAACTTTTAGGAACTGATTAACCGCGGGATTAAGTCTCCGCTTACGCCTGTGGATAATGCTCAATGGACGAATAAAGGGATTAGTACCCGCTGTTAAACGAAAGGGAATAGTTGTCAGGCTTTGTCGAACCACTTCTTGACGTAGCGTCTCTTCTGGAAGAATGGCAATTCCAGCACCGTCTTCGACCGCCTGTTTGATGTTTTCGATGCTGTCAAACTCTGAGACAACTGTTACGTTCACTTCATGTTTTCTCAAGAAGCGATCGATTTCACGTCGTACAGGCAATTTTTTGTCAAAGGCGACAAACGATTCTCCTTTTAAATCGCTCGGCAAAACACCTTGATGTTTGTCAAGAAAATTCGTGAGGCGATGATTAGGCAGGCAGGTAACGATCATAGACTGATTTTTCCAAGGGATCGCGTTCACCCCGCCTTTCGTATTTGCGTATGAAATTAATCCAAGATCAGATTGATCGTTTAAAACATGAGAATAAATTTCAGTAGGGTGCATATAGGAAAGTTTTACCCGTGTGTTGGGAGCGATTTTCTTGAACTCGCTGATGTAAACACTAAGATCATGGAAGGGTATCGAATAGATTGATGTCAACCGGACTGTATATCCAGATGAATCTTGTCGTTGCCGTACTGATGCCTCCAGTTCGTTATACCGTTCGATAATTTCTTGGCACCCTTTAAAAAAAATCTTTCCTTCAGAGGTTAGTCGCCAGGGTCGTTTGGAGCGATCTATGAGCTGAGCTCCTAAACGGCTTTCAATCTGGCGGACGGTCTGACTGGCCGCAGATTGACTTACAGAGTGCGCTCTGGCTGCCTGCGAAAAGCTCTGGTTTCTTACTACGTCACAGAAGATGCTTAATGCTTCTAGCTGCATAGACTGGATATAATAGCATAATGTCTTATATAAGTTTCTAATTATATAAGATTAACTTATATTAATACTTAAAATTATGTTCTTTTTATGCTTAGTTAATATTTAAATGAATGGTATAAGATCTTTTATAGCAACACTTTAAGATAGGTTATTAATAAGTTCTTTTGCGGTCGCACCAGATTCACCTTTTATTGAAAAAAATATTCTCTCTTTAATATTTACTGCAGTGTCAAACCTTTTAGAATGGTCAATGCTGATATTTTTTTCCCGAAACAATAGGTGACGAAAACCTTCGAGTTCTGTAACTAAGTTCTGTGACGTGTACGCTGTTGTAGGAGCGACGAGCCGGTCATTTGGAAAAAAACAGATTTCGTCGTAACGAAATTTGCAGGTCGCTCCTACCTCGACGTCTGTTTCCAATAAACTTGCAGCTTTAAGAAGAGCCCGTGTGGCAAGAGTTAGTTTCGTGCTTAAACTTCCGGAACAGGGTTGCTTGCGGTAGTAACACAAACTGGGACGTCCCTCAGATACATCGATTGCGTAATTTGCTTCATAGCCTGCGAGTAAAATACTTGGTCCATCCTTAACATGCCGATAGTCGGCAACATCTATTAATAGAGTTTCGACGGCCTTTTCTTGAATCCAACGATGAAAGACAGGTATGAAGATGCCGGTCTCGATCTCTCTTATGGGGTCAAAAAAAATCTTTAGTCCAAATCGGTGAAGTCTTTCAAAATTTTCTGTCATTTATTTTTCTTATTGTGAGGCCAGACGGGCTCTACACGCATGACTGGCTTCCAAAAAAAGCTGGGCCTCTTCGACAAGCTGTCTTGCTGCATCTCCTGTTCCCTTTGGTTCGTTTGTTTCATGGCGTCTAAAAAGGTACATGGCAAATTTCCCACCAGCATATTTGTCGAAAAAGATCTGTGTGTCGAAAAATCGTTTTTTGAATTCGCCAACGATATCTTTTGGGTCGTCAGAAATATCAATAAATTCTGTTTTTATCAAACCTTTAGCAGCGAGCAGCATTCCTTCGTAAGCCAGTAAATCTGCTTTGAGAAAATCACCTTGTTCAAGTTGAAGCTGTGCTTCAAAGACCTGTGCTTCTGCAGCAGCAAGGTCGAATTCAGTCAGAGATACGACCTCACCTGCACACTCACCGGTACCCATGTCTCCTAATGTGAATTCTCGAGGGTCTCCCCAGTCTGAATAGAATTCAGGATTCTGTTCATGTGTCGGAACAGTAGTAAAGTCTTGAAGCATCGCCTTAAGTTCACGTTTTCCTATGCGTTGGGTAAAGTCTTGAAACGATTCCTCAGTCTGTCGTTCAGAAATATATCGCTCAGTGATTTTTGAAATTGTTTCAGGAACTCTTTTAGACGGTATTGCTCCAATTGCGAGGCCGTAAGAACCAGCGTTGTTAGACCACTGTCCTCCAAGAACAACCTGAAAGTGAGGGACGGTGTATCCGTCAATAGTGCGACTTACCCCATAAAATCCAATATCAGAAACATGGTGCTGCCCGCATGAGTTAAAACATCCACTTGTCTTAATCCGGAGGCCTTCTGTGGCCGGATGAATTGTTTTTGATTCTTTACAGAGGTTGCTTCGTAATTCTGCAGCTAGTCCTCTTGACGATGCAATTCCTAGTTTACATGTATCGGTTCCCGGGCATGCCGTAATATCACGCATGGTTCCAGCGCCTGCTCCAGCCAGACCAGAGGATTGAAGGTCTTTATAGAGATTTGGCAGGTCACTTTCACTAACCCAACGGAGAACAATGTTCTGTTCAACAGTAGTTCGAACGGTGTCACCTACATATTTTCTCGAAATATCAGCGAGTTGACGCATTTGGTGAGCCGTCAAATCGCCTAAGGGTAGCGCTATCGTCGCCACTGCATAGTCAGACTGGCGTTGTGTATAGACATTGGTTCTAACCCACTCAGTAAAATCAGGAGATAGTCTATTGCCCTTAAGTGGTTTTGAGACAATAAGTGGTTTTTCTTGGTAAGAGATAGTGGTTTTTAGATAATCGGTCCATCTTGGATCAGGGTTCAGTTTGTTGCGTTCTTCAAGAACCAGACGCTTAAACTCATCGATCCCTAATTGTGCTACAAGAAATTTAATTCTTGCACGGGCACGGTTTTTCTTTTCACCTAGTCTTGCAAAAACTCTAGAAATAGCCTGTGCTATGGGCATCAATTCTTCTTCCGGAAGAAATTCTTCAAAAAGTTTTGCTTGGTGGGGTACTGCGCCAAGACCACCACCGACATAAGTCTTAAAACCTCGATGTACCACCCCATTATCTGTCTTGGTTGTTGCAATGAGACCCAGGTCATGCATTGAAACCAGTCCGCAGGCATGTTCAGAACATCCTGAGAAAGCAACTTTGAACTTCCTTCCGAAGTCTTGAGTGTCAGGGTGACCAAGTAAAAAATGCATTATTGCTTGCGCGTAAGGCGTAACGTCAAATGTCTCGTCTTTACAAACACCAGAAAGTGGGCATGCAGTTACATTCCGTACAGTGTTTCCGCAAGCTTCCCGAGTTGTGATTCCAACAGCTCCGAGACGACGCATGAGATCTGGAGTGTCGTTTATATGAACAAAATGTAATTGGACGTCTTGGCGAGTGGTTATGTGACAGATTTCATCACTATATTCTTCAGCCAGATCAGCCAAAACATCCATTTGATTGGGATTAAGTCCCCCGAAAGGAATCTTTATTCTGACCATTCCAGGCGCATCCCAGACGGTATCAGGTCCTTTGGTTAATTTATCTTCAGGAAATGCGAGCTTTTTGGTTCCGGTTCCGTCGTTGCGCTGACCATTATCGTATCGTTGTCCATAGACGCCTCGACGCAGACGAGTTTCTGCGAATACTTTCTCATCGATTTTTCCCTGACTGCGTAACAAGATTTGGCTTTCGAAAAGTTCTATCTCACTTGCAAGTTCTTTAGGGATGTCTTTTGCAAGTTGCTCTTTCCAAGTCACATCACACCTGTCTTTCCATTTAGCTTCCGAATGCAATTGCGGAAGCTGTGAGTTGGGGAGATTTGATGTTGCTGGTTTTAGAGTGCAGTCCAACCACATCGCCAATAATGATGGTTCCAGGTAAGTGACGTTCGTGTGGGATGTTGGCAGTCGCCAAATTATCCAGACGACCGTACCAGCTGTACTGATCTTTCGTTCCTGCGGCAAGCACGATTGCTGTATGTGTACAGCAATTCCAACCAGATTTAATGAGACGAGACTGTATGGTTTTTCTTGACGCTAGTCCCATAAGTAATATTATCGTAAGGGAGTCTGGCGTGATTGAATCTAATATTCTTCCGTAGGCCGATTCGGCATGTCCTGAAATCACCACAAAACCTGATGATAGACCGCGATGGGTAACTGGCACCCCAGCTAGAGCGGGAGCTGCAGTAGCAGATGTAAGGCCTGGAATTATCTCAAAAGGTACACCAGCTTTTTGTAAGGCCAACGCTTCTTCTCCGCCTCGTCCTAAGACGAAGGGGTCACCGCATTTCAAACGTACTACCTGTTTTCCGGTCTTAGCTCCTCGTATTAAAAGTCCCTCTATCGTTGGCTGACTCACTGATTTATGTCCTGCGCGTTTTCCAACACAAAAACGCTGTGCCGCAGGTGCAATCGAAAGAATTTCTGCTTCTACAAGAGCATCATAAAGAACTAAATCGGCGTTTTGTAGTCGCCTAAAAGCTTTTATGGTCAATAATTCAGGATCGCCTGGTCCGGCTCCAACAAGCGATACAAATCCAGGCATGTGTTTTCTTTTGTTCACAATTTTTCTGTTCCCACTTCTAGATTTTCATAACGTTTGATCAGAGCTTTTAGAAGCAAAGGCCGACGTTTTTCCATAGGGATGCCATTTTTTCGCCAGCTTTTGCGTTGTTGTATTGCCTCGGTCATCCAAGCTTCGAGTTCCATCTCTGGAAGAATGGATTCAAGTCCTTCTCTGAGTAGCCCCGCGATTGCGGGAGCTTCTCCATCAGTTGATATTGCTAGAGTAACACCTCCATGACGGACTACCCCACCAAGATAGTAACTTGCGTTATCAGGATCATCGACCGCGTTGACAAATATTTTCCTTTTTTCAGCCGCTTCTGCGACCTGCCGATTCACAGATGGTGTTGCCGCAGCAACAACTAGCCATACATCATCCAGATCTTTAGGCTCAAAGGTTCGGCGTTCTATCGTGACATCAGATCGCTCGACCTCTCGTTTTATTTCCGGAGCGATTACCTTAACCAAGGCTCCTGACGCAAGTAGGGCATCCAGCTTGGTAGATGCAACTTTACCTCCGCCCACGACAACTACTTTACGATTTTTAAGTTTAAGGAACAAAGGAAAGAGTTCAGTCTTATTTAACATTTTTCTATGACTTTAATTAGTCTAGTTAGATTGTGAAGTTGGTGTTAACGGAATAGAGGGACCGTGCAAGCCGCATTCCGTTTTACTGATTCCACGCCAGCGACCAGCTCTGTCATCTTCACCTTCTTTCACTTGACTGGTGCATGGTTGGCACCCGATGCTAGGGTATCCTAGGTCGTGTAACGGGTTATATGGAACATCGTGTTTTTGGATATGAGTCCACACGTCATGCTTATTCCATCGAACAAGAGGATTTATCTTAGCAATTTTAAATTTTGTGTCCCACTCGACAATGCCTGCATCGGCTCTTTGTGGGGTCTGGTCTCTTCTGATGGCTGTTACCCAAGCATCTACGCCCTCAAGTGCCTGCTTTAGGGGCGCAACCTTTCGCATTTCGCAGCAATTTTCAGGTTTACGTTCCCATAGAGAGTCACCGTACTTACCAGCCTGTTCAGATATGGAAAGCTGAGGTTTAACTGCTCGTATGTCAATCGCGTAGCGCGCTTTCAATTTTTCCCAAAGGATGTACGTTTCAGGGAAGAGCACGCCGGTATCGAGCGTGAAAATGTCCACCGATAGATTATGTCGTCCAATTAAGTCAATAAGGACACAACCCTCTGGGCCAAATCCAGTTGCAAAGGTCAGTTTTGATCCGTATTGATCCTCTGCCCAGCGCAGCATTTCTAACGGTGACCACGCATCGAGCATTGCGGAATAGTGTTCCAACATCTTCTGACTCACGGGGGGAGAAGCTGAATGTTTATTCAACGTTTTTATCCTCCTGCGATTCTAACGCGAGAGGTTCATTTTCGGCCACTAGGTTAGTAAAGATACTCAACTGCAACCCTATAACGACCAGTATGGCAGCCAGAACAGTTCTCAGTTTACGTTCAGGAAGAGCCGTTGCTACGCGTGTCCCAATGATCACGCCAGGTATTGCGCCAACGAGTACAGCACCTGCTAAGGCTAAATCAAGACGACCTGCCATTGAGTGCCCAACAGTTGCGACAGATGACAAAAAGAGCGCATGTACAAGGTCCGTTCCTACGATCGTTGTGGAGCGGAGAGGAAAGTACAGGGATAGTACACATAGTAGTAACGAGCCACTTCCAATGCTTGTCATACTTACGAGGACGCCAGTAATGAAACCAAGAAATGCAGTTACACCATAACCTGGATTGTTTCGTTGATTAAAATTGTCATTAGATCTCAATCTTAGGATAACCGAGACCCCTGCAACGATCAGAACTAAGCCGAGCCCACGAGTCAGATATGAATCAATCACATGAAGCGGCATGCGGTTAAGTATCCAGATGCCCACTATCGCACCCGGAATAGAACCAGATGCTAGACGAGTCACCGTTTTCCAATGCACTTCGCCACGAAGAGCGTAAATGCTTCCACCGAAAAATTTCATACAACTTGCAATCATGACATCAGAACCAATTGCAATTGATGCCGGTACGTTGGCTAGTAAAATAAGAGCTGGAGTTAAAAGAGCTCCTCCGCCGGTAGAAGTTGCACCTACTGCGATCCCGACGACTAGTCCTATTAAAATTGTTAAAAAATCCATAAAAAAAGCCCGGGAAGCTAATGCTTGCCCCGGGCTACAGCCTTCCGCGTTCAGAAAATGATTTTATCTACACGACACGACCAATAGCATGAGGGTCCTGGAGGACCTGCGTACAACAGCAGCCGTTAAGGATTGTGAACAAAGACATTCGAGTAAATTTTGAACCAGATGAGCATGAAACGTCAAGTTAGGCAGCTTCAGCTTGACTCATAGCTGTCAGATTATATCTCTACACCGAGGAAATCCTTCGATGCAAAACCGAAAACCATCGACAAAACAAAAAATGCCACTAGCCAATGCACAGTCCACCCGAAGGCATGTAAGTCAAGTAAGGGATAAGCAATTTCAACACTTTCAATGGGGTTCTGGGAAGGAATAGGCTTTGTTCCAGGATACAACAGTAAATCGATTGCACTTGTGCCCGTGAATTTTTGAGGGATTTTCCCCCATTGGTTGCCAGCGAGGAAGGAAGCAACCAATTTTTCTTCATTAACGCGTACGGTCATCTGATGTTGACCAGAGCTTAAGGCACGTACACGCCACGTGATTTCTCTTTTTGAGGGAATTCGCATGCCAGGTGTTTCTACTAATATTCCGTCACTGGTTTCAAGAAATACGTTTTGTTTCATTAACTCGTTGTTTTTTAAGACAACCTTAATTAGTGCGGTCTGGCCAGGTTCTACGGGAGCAAGAGCGAAACGAAGATTTAATTGGGCCATGATAAGTAACACTGGGATGATAAGCACCAGCATCGGTATGAGAGCATATTTCATGTAGCGGACTGTATCTCCAAAGATATTCTTTTGGAGTTTTAGTACCACACCAATATCACTTTGGAACAGTCGAACACCAATCAGGTTACCTCTGATTTGCTCGCGCAATCTTCTGATCGTTGTTTGGTTTGATACTTTTCCAAAGATCCATACCATGACAACTCCACTAACCAGTGAGATAACGGTCATAGCCCAGATCGGTGAAAGCGTTTGAAAAGGTAGGCAGACAAGATCGAACAATGTTGTTACGGCGCGATTCAGAAGGTGGGTAAGAGCTATCAATAGTTGTCCTCTATCCGGTTACGAAATGTAGCCAAGACCCTTAAGTCGCTTCTTGATTTCTTCTTCGGAATCGGCGCCCTCGAGTTTAGAGATTTCTTTTTCAAGTGCGTGATTGATAAATTCATCTACGGAAGCGTAACCGGCCACAGAAGCGAGTCGAGTTGCTTTATCGAGGAGTGCTTTATCAATTTTTATTTTCGGTCCGAACATTTCAATAACCTTTGCTGTTAGCAAATAATTGTTTTAATAAAGTGATCCGTTGAAATTTATATCTTGATTGGTCTGCAAACCAAGAATTACTTATTTACACATTGCAGGTATTAATCTTCTAATGCATCTTGTCCGACCATTTCTGGTAATGGATTGACGTCAAATTCGTCAAGCACGGAAACAGTTAAATCGTACAAAGCTGGTGTTTCCAATTTGATTTTTTTATTGCTTAAAAAGATTCCAGGTACCAAGCGATAATCAATAGAGTGATCTCCACTCCAAGTTTCATCGTTGTCAACAAAAATTTCTTGGGGAAATTGTCCAAGAGGATTATCCCATGAACTTCTATATCCCCATTCATATCCAATAATGAGATCTGGAGCACTGTCTATATGGTCACCTTCCCATTCATTACGAGGCCGAAACACGAGTCGAACAGGAGATTTTTCCGTTCGAGAATCCCACATTTCAAGTAGATCAGTTTCTAGCTTATTTAGGAGATCTTCATATTCTTTTCCGGAAGAGATGATTCCGTTAATTTCGCGTCCTTTAAGATTAACGTAAAGCCCCTGCAAACCAACGGCGTACGCACTTGTCTGGGACCAATCTACATTAAGGAATAATGGTAATTCACCTTGACGAGAAGGGTTCTTGAGTGTCACATAACCCTTTTCCAGTAACCACGAGTTAAGATTAACTCCCCAATAAAAAGGGGAAAATCCGTGGTCAGACATTACAACAACTGTAGTATTTACATCGACTGTTTCGAGAACTCGGCCGAGAGCTTCGTCCATCTCTTCGTATAGCGTTCTTGCTCCGTTAACGAGCAATTCATCCTTTACATGCAGAGGATGCTCTTGGTCCATATAGTGGTACAGCATATGCATGCCTTGATCGACGGTAGAAAAATAGAAAAATAATAACCCTGACTCGAAAGATTCAAGCATGTAATCAAGAGCTCGACGTTGTTCTTCGTATACAAATTGTGACTGTTGCCAGAACTCCCGTCCTGTAAAGATTCCTTCTTGAAAAGCTTTGGTATCTTCTGGCAGTTCTTGCGTATAGAAGTGGCCTAATTCTTTAGAAATGTCACTGGACCAATCATCTGGAGTAGAGATAGGCATAGCTGGATTTGAGGGACTAATTTGAAGTGGTGTTACGTAAAGCTTGAAGTCTGGGCGGACTTCCTGAAGATAAAAGCGCGCGATTGCACTCACATTCGCAATCAAAGGAACCGCTTCAAAATTGACGTCTACCCATTCGGTCCATTCTCCCTCATTTAAGACGTACTCTTGATCTTGGACTATTAGTTTCGCCGTCGGTGTTTCTGGATCAACAAATACTTCGAAATCTACTGCTAAGTCAGGATTTTCATAAATGGTTTCTCGCTCTTGACGACGGCCTTGGCTTGTTTCAACAGGAAATTGGCGAAATGGATTTGGAGGACCTGTTAGTTGACCAGTGACTCGATTGTTGATCACTTCAACAAGATGAACGACACCGCCGGTCATATTATTTGCATTGGCAGGTGGATAATCTGTGTAGAAGGAAAAGGTTCCATGTGTGCCAAGGATATCTGGCGTTCCCATGCCTGAAAATGATTGTCCACTTGTTTCAACAGGTGGGAAATTTACTGGCATTCTAAAGATTGTGGTTTCAATACCAGCCTCTTCAAGTAATTCCCAGAATGCGACTCCTTGACGTTTCAGCTGTAATTCATCTCCAGACAATGGAATTACCCAAGAGCCAAGTTCGATGCTGTTTCCAGGTGTTCCTACCTCGTACATCGCTTCTACTGGTTCCATTGTGTTCGGATCACGATGTAAGAAATCGTAAATCCCATGGCCGCCAGGTTCCATGCCAGTGATAAATGTTGACCACGCAACAGGGCTTAACGGGGGCATCGTCGTTTGTAATTCTGAGAACGAACCAGTTCGGGCTAGTTTTTCAAAATGCGGCATTCGCCCTTCGTTCATAAACTGACGAAGAAAACGAGGATCCATGCCGTCGATTCCAAGAACAATGACTTTTTGTCCGTCAGCTGCCAGCAGGCTAGGTAACAATACGGAAGGTGCGAACCATCCTGTAAGCAGTAATGCAATCAGGAGAACTTTTTTTCTTAGGTGACTACTGGATTTTATATTTAAAGTCATGACCGAACCGGTTTTGCCTCAGGAACTGTTGGATTAGGTGCAGTTTGCCGAACCCCAGAAGGTTTTTCTGCAGGTATCAAAGTGACTCCGTCACAATAGTTCGGCACAGAAATACCAAACAAGTCAAGAATGGTTGGTCCAATATCCATAATGCTAGGTTTGTTTGATTTGATCTTACGGTTACAAAAGAGCATGCCCGGGACATCAGGAGGATTGAAATTGTGGTCTCCACTCCAAGGACGGGTGTTATCCTCAATTTCTTTATCGTTAATTCCTCCTGTGACAGAAAGCCATCCGACACGGTGACCAGGTCGAAACCCCACGATTAGATCTGGCGCTTCATCAACGTAAGGTCCCGAGTAAACCTTGCTGGAATCATAAACTTCTCTGACAGGGTGTGTTTTTTCTTGTTCGTCGTACAATTTTCGTAATCCTTCACTGATTTCTTGTTTGATGGCGTCTGCCTCCTTGCCCGGTGCAACGATGCCGTTTTCTTCACGGCCGGCCAAGTTAAGATAGATGCCGCCAAATCCAACCGCATAGGCTGTCGTATTTGTCCAGTCGACATTCTGAAACATGTCGCTTCCGTCAGGTTCGCCATTGTTTAGTTTTAAAAATCCATTCTTATAAAGCCAACTGTTCAAGTTGACTCCCCGTCTGAAAGATTTGAAGCCGTGATCCGACATGACCATAAGCACCGTGTCGTCTGTAATTGTTTCCATGGTTCGTCCAACCAAGTCATCCATTTCTTGATAAAGCTTACGGATGGCATCCTTATGCTTGTTGGAGCGACCTTTATTTGCGGGATGTGTGGAGTCAAGGTGTCGAAAAAACATATGTTGGAGTCTGTCTGTTATATCAAAGACGCAGACAACAGCTCCTCGAGTGGTTTTCTTAAGAGCATCGAAAAACATATTTTCACGTTCTTTATGAATAAGATGGGTCTGCTCCAGAAAGGCATCCTCATCGATCACGCCTTCATTCAAAGCCGATGTGTCTTCTGCGACACCAAGTGTGGCGTAACGTCCTTGTGTTTTAGAAAGATAAACGGAATAGGCAAAAGGATGGGAAATTGGAAGGGCTGGCTTTTCAGGGTCAATATTGACAGGTGTCATGTAAAGCTTAATATAAGGATGTGTTTCAAGGAGATAAAACCGAACTACACCCGTGACTTTCATTCCAAGTCCTGTCTTGAACGGTAATTCGATCAAAGAAGTGTATTTCCGACGCCGTAGCTCAATAGAAATTTTGTCTATTATCAATTCAGCCTTCTCGGAGTCTTTCTTAGGATGTATTTCTAGTGGAACGGAAAGTTCTACCGCATCTCTATGCAGTGAATTTTGTGGTCCAGGAATGTTCGCGTGCCCTATGTTGTCCCGGACGTTTAGTTCGATGTGCTGTCCGCTTGTTAGTTGCAGGTGCGTGTCTTTTGGATCGTTGCTGAAATAGAAATAAGTTCCTTGGCTGCCTTGGAGGTCAGGCACACTCATAGCAGACAGTAGTACGCCATTAAATTTTTCAGCCGGGAACGTAATTGGCACCCGGAGAATTGTGCTAAATATTCCGTGGTCACCAAGAATTTTCCAGAAAGGCTGACTGCGTCTTTTGGACTCTATTACGGGGCCTCCGAGAGGAATTCTGAAAGGTCCCAGTGGCAAGGTGCGTTTGGGAGGATTCACGCGGGCCGAACAAAGCTCAGGAAGGTGGGACTTTCTATTTGGAACAAGAAAATCAAAAATTCTGTGTTTGCCAGGATTACATCCTGTTTGGAAAGAAGTCCAAGCTACAGGAGATTCGGCCAGCAAGGTCGTCTGTAAGGGTATAAATGAGCCTTGATCTTTTAATCTTTTAAAGTTTGGAAGAAGTCCTTCTTGCATAAATTGCTCAGTTAATTCTGGATCTTGACCGTCAAGACCCAAGACAATGACCCGACGAGTCCTCGCTGCGCCAAAAGCTTTACTGCCTTTTAACGTTTGTATCGCCCAACGAATGGGCCATGTCAGTAATGTCAGAAATGCCAGTAGCGTCGTAAAAATAATGATAAAAATTGAAGAAACAAACGCGAAGCCGGCACCTGGGCCAACGTAACCGAAGCCACTTGATGGAGTGCTGCAAATGATCGCTACCGTGGTTATGACAACTAAAAACTGTTTACGCGTCATTTTTTCAGGCTCTATTGCGATAGAGTTGTCTATCAACGGTTTTAGTCATAGCGGTCACGTCGAGTTTGTTTTCTAGAAACGTGTTAATTCTCGTCGCTATCTCTTCTGGAGAATTTAAAGCCTCTCTATGGTCTATGTAAAGAACGTCACAATTAGATCTTTCGGTTAATTGTGCATAGACTTTTTCAAGATGTGTACTAAATAAAGCAGCCATTTCTTTATCACTAATGTCGCTAGGCTGTTCACTTCGATTTTCCAGCATCTTTTTTTGAGACGCAAGAACTTCAGATAGTTCTCGGCGCATAAAAATAATTTTGTATTGATATGTATCTGGAAGATGTTCAAGAAGGAAAGAAATAACCTTGATTCCTTTACCGGCGGCTTTTTCTAACCATGACTTATCTGCTGTTTTGTCTAGTTTCTTGACCTTTTCGAGTTCGTAGTACCCTTTTGGGTTGTCCTCATCGGCTGTACGAAGACCGTCGCTAATGAGGTCAATTCCGCCAGCATCGAGCATGGCCATCAACATAGAAGTTCCTGATCGGGGAAGGCCGGACACTACCACGATGGGCGCTACGTTTTGTTTAGAGCTAAAGATTCGTTTTAATATCGACATATCACTTTATAGAAGAGTTTCAACATTTTCTCTAAGCGTGGTCAAGAACTTTGACAATGTTCAAAGATGATTCTGGTAGTAATGTTAATGCCAAAGTACACTAGAGGACAGATGCCTATCGATAAGAATTTACTTGAGTCTCTCACGAAGATTGCACTGCGAGCAGGTCAAGCCGCACTTAGCCTTTATTCCAGTCAAGATACATGGATTAGGGAGAAAGCTGATGGATCGCCAGTCACTGCGGCCGATATGGCTTCTGAAAAAGTTATTCGCGGCGGACTAAGAGATCTCGATAGCACCATTCCCTATCTATCAGAGGAATCAGAGCCGCCTGAGCTTCAAGAACGTCTTAAATGGAACCGTTTTTGGCTCGTCGATCCTTTAGATGGCACAAAGGAATTTATCCGTCGTACTGACGAGTTTACTATTAATATCGCGCTTATCGATGACGGAATTCCTGTGGCTGGTGTAGTCGTAGCGCCTGCTCTCGGATTACTCTATTACGCTGCACAGGGGCATGGAGCTTGGAAAGTAACCAATAATTCTTCCCCAGAGCGTCTTGAATCTCAGTTATGTGACCCGAACCAGGCTTTAAGTATTGTCGAAAGTCGTTCCCATCCAAGTTCAAATTTAGAAATGTTTTTGAAACAATTTAATGTTAAAAAAAGGCTAAAAATTGGAAGTTCATTGAAGTTTTGCTTGTTGGCGGAGGGAGTAGCCGACATATACCCACGCTTGGGTCCTACGATGGAGTGGGATGTTGGTGCTGGAGATTGCATTTATCGTAATTCATCTTCGTCTGGTTCCCATCCGAGTCCTTTAAAATACAATAAGGCATCCCTATTAAATAAGTCCTTCGTGTTGGGTTTGCAACCAGGAACTTTTTCCATGCCATCTTAAAAGTGCACAAATTAATAAGGTAAAACCCTTATGCTCATGTTATCCTCGTGGGTTTAATATGTGAACCCTTTAGGTATTAGGAGAAACGAACTTTGACTGACCATATAATTTCGCCGCATGGTGGCAATCTCGTAAATCTGATCGTCGATGAACAACGTAGTGATGCACTAAAGAATGAATCACGAGACTGGGTGTCTCACGATCTGACTCCTCGTCAGCTGTGTGACCTTGAGTTGCTGTTAAATGGCGGTTTTTCTCCATTGACTGGTTTTCTGAAACAAGCAGATTACGAGAGTGTTTGTTCTGAGATGCGTCTGTCTAATGGCACGCTATGGCCGATTCCGATCATGTTGGATGTTTCGGAAGAAGCTGCAACTTCAATGGAACCAGGTTCCAATGTTGCTCTTCGCGATCCGGAAGGTGTCATGATTGCAGTTTTACGAGTTGACGATATCTGGAAACCTGACTTAGAGGCAGAGGCACAGGCTGTTTTTGGATCGACGAATCCAGAACATCCCGGTGTTGCTCATTTGCTTAACCGCACTCAAACTTATTACGTAGGCGGCTCTGTGCAAGGGTTGCAGGCGGTCTCACATTATGATTACCGTCTTCTTAGGCATTCGCCAAGTGAGTTACGTGCCGAGTTTGCGAAATTGGGTTGGACACGTGTAGTTGCATTTCAGACACGGAACCCGATGCATCGAGCCCACCAAGAATTAACTCTTCGTGCAGCCAAGGATGTCGAAGCTAGTTTGTTGATTCATCCCGTTGTGGGAATGACAAAACCTGGAGATGTGGATCACTATACGAGGGTTCGGTGTTATCAGGCGCTCCTAAATCGGTATCCACATAAGACGGCGAAATTGTCATTATTGCCATTGGCCATGCGAATGGGAGGGCCGCGTGAAGCTGTATGGCATGCAATTATTAGGAAGAACTACGGTTGTACTCATTTAATTGTTGGACGTGATCATGCAGGTCCAGGCAGTGATTCATCGGGGAACCCATTTTATGGACCCTATGACGCTCAAGAACTATTGCGGGCACATGAAACTGAGCTCGGAGTCACGATGGTTCCATTTAAAATGATGGTCTATGTTGAGGCGACCGACTCTTATACACCGATTGATGAAGTTTCTGATGGTACAAAGACCTTAAATATTTCAGGCACAGAATTGCGAGAAAGATTGGCCACCGGGAAAGATATTCCGGAGTGGTTTACTTTTCCGGATGTTGCGGAGGAACTTCGCCGGAGTCATCCGCCGCGCCACAAGCAAGGTTTTACCGTCTTTTTTACCGGTCTTTCTGGTTCAGGGAAGTCGACGATTGCGAATGTTTTGCTCGTTAAGTTTCTTGAATTAGGAGGAAGGCCGGTCACGCTGCTTGATGGAGATCTGGTGCGTAAGAATTTATCGAAAGAATTAGGTTTTTCGAAGGAGCATAGAGATATAAATATCCGACGTATTGGCTATGTGGCTTCAGAAATCACTAAGAACAGTGGGATTGCGATCTGTGCTCCGATTGCCCCGTATGATGAGGTTCGTAAGGACGTAAAGTCCATGATCCAGCCGGTTGGAGGTTATATTCTTGTGCACGTGGATACTCCCATCGAGGTTTGCGAGGAGAGAGATCGAAAAGGTCTTTATGCCAAGGCGAGAGCTGGCATTATTAAGGAATTTACCGGCATATCTGACCCGTATGAGGAGCCCATTGATGCGGATATGGTAATTGACACAACTAAACTAACTGCTGAAGAGGCGGCTCAACAAATCATTCTGCATTTGGAAAAAGAAGGGTACGTTTCTGCGGAAGCCTAGTTCGGGTGAGAATGCTGTGTCGAGTTCGCATTTTGTTAAGGCTTTAGCTCTGTTCGATAAAGCCAATAGTGAGGATCCAAATAAAGTATTCATAAACGGAGAATCTCAACCAAAGGAATTGCTGTATTCACTTAGGATGAGTTCTTGTCTAAAGCGCTTTGCCCCAGATGCATCCGATCATCTTCAGCTAGCGGCCCGTTCTCAGCATATTTGTCGTTGGGTCATTCCTAGAGAGAAATATCAGTCCGGGCGTGATGGATATAGACGATGGAGGACAGATTTAGCACGATATCATGCTGAAACTGCAGGTGAAATATTGCGTAAGGTTGGGTACAAAGAAGATTTCATCAATCGAGTCAAAAGTTTATTACGGAAAGAACGGCTTAAGAAAGATTCAGAAGTTCAAATTTTGGAGGACGTGATTTGTTTGGTATTTCTTGAATACTATTTCGCCGAATTTTCTGCTCAGCATAATGAAGAAAAGATCGTCGATATCCTAAGGAAAACATGGCGAAAAATGTCCGTTCGCGGTCGAGATATGGCACTTACGATTAAATTAGAGCCTGCGTTGCAAAGACTTGTTGAAAAAGCATTAAGTGTGACAGGTTAGCTTGTTCTGAATATTGCAATCATAGTCACTAGTATTTGGAATACCTCTAAGATTGGGATGCTCAAAGTTAACTTAAGATTGATATTTGTCTGCGTCGACGCGCCAAAGTGCTGCAGCGACGCTGCCAATTATTGAATGAAAAAGAGCTGAAATTGCACAGGGTAGTGCAACAAGAGGATTCGCAAAATTCTGTTGCGAGAGCACCACACCAAGGCCGGAATTCTGCATGCCAACCTCGATTGCTACTGTGCGGGCACATAGTTCTCTACGTAAGATAAGCCGGCCAAAAAAATAACCAAGAATGAAGCCGCCAACGTGGAGAAAAACTAATGCAAAAAGCAGTCTGAAACCCGCATTAACCAATTCTTGCTGACTGGAACCGATCACAGATCCAACGATAAGGCTAATCGCGAGGACCGCTACAAGTGGTGCAAATGGTTGTACAGCGTTGCTGACACGAGGGAATCTCCACTTAATGAAGGCACCTGCAATTACAGGAATGATGACCACTTGAAATGTGTCGAGTAGAAGAGCAGAAGTCGGTACATCGACCCGTCTTCCAGCTAATATCGTTGTTAAAATTGGAGTCATGACAACAGCGAGTATCGTTGAGATTGTTGTCATGGTTACAGATAACGCAACATCCGCACGCGCCAAGAAAGAAATGACGTTTGAAGCTGTCCCTCCTGGGCAGCAGGACACGAGGATTAAGCCGGTGGCGAGTGGCGTAGGTAGATTAAATAAAATGGCAAGACTCCACCCGAGTAATGGCATAAGGGTATATTGAAGTGCTATACCTGGAAGAACGATTCGGCGTTCGGAGGAGATTCTCTTGAAATCAAGAAAGCCGATGGTCATGCCCATACTGAGCATGATGATCGCTAACCCTAAGGTTATTAGTGGACCATTAAACCATGTGACAGTTTTTGGCCAGACGACGGCAAGGCAACTGGTTCCAATAACCCAGGCAGGAAATGCGTTCGTAAGTCTAGTAACTATTGTCACGTTGTAAGCATTGTATATGGAGTCTGAGTGATGATCTTTAATACAAATTTATTAGCAGGAAAAACAGCATTAATTACAGGTGGTGGCACTGGCATTTGTCGTGGAATAGCTTTGGCGCTTGCAAATCATGGATGTAATGTTTCAATAACCAGTCGCGAACTTAGTCATCTTGAAGAAACTGAATTAGAACTGCGGGATAGAGGAGTTGGCTCGCTCGCCCTTCCTGCTGATGTTAGAGATCCTGTTGCTGTTGGCGAAGTGGTGGAGCGCACCGTTAAGAATTTTGGCACAATCGATATTTTGATAAACGGTGCTGCAGGAAACTTTTTGTGTCTTGCCGAAGATCTGTCGCCGAATGGGTTTTCATCGGTGATCGATATCGATCTAAAGGGCACGTTCCATGCGTGTAAAGCCACGCTTCCGCATTTGAAAGTCAGTGGAGGGGTGGTTCTGAATATCAGTTCGACGCTTCAATTTGTTGGAACTTCGGCGCAATTACATGTTTCTGCTGCCAAAGCGGGAATAGATGCGCTAACCCGCGTGCTTGCAGTTGAATGGGGTAAATATGGAATTCGTGTTAATGGTATCGCGCCTGGTCCTATTGCGGATACTGAAGGAGTTAGGAGACTGCTTGTTGGAGATGGCAAAAGGAAAGCGGAAGAATCGACGCCCCTTGGCCGGCTCGGTACCATACAAGATGTTTCGCACGCTGCTCTTTTTATATGTTCCGAGGCGTCTTCTTTTATTAGCGGCGTGACCATCGTTGTCGACGGAGGGTTGTGGCTAGCTTCAAACGGAATGGCCGAGGCTTGGAATGCAAGCCTCAAGGAAGAGGCCTAGAACTCAATTTGTTCGCCAAAGAATTCTAGGCCGTGAGGGGTTTCAATAACTTTTTAGAGTCTCTGGTAGTCAGCTTTCCACTCCTTAATAGATTCCTTGATTTCTTTTTGTGTTGACATGTTGTTTTCAAGTATTTTGTGGGCCAAATCCGACAATTCTGAATCACTTGCAAAGCGCATTGCAATCAATTGCTTAGTGGAGAAGTCCTTAATTCGAGGTTTTAGTTCGTCAGGCAGTAATTGTTGAAGTCGCATACGTTCCTCTAGTCGTATAACCCGATCTTGCGCGCCAAGCGCAAAAACCCGTGCGAATAAAAATAGGACAACCAATCCTAATGCCACAAGGAAATCGATTGCAGTAGCAATTGCCAGAGAGCCTATGAGTGAATATCCGGACCAGACAACGTTAATTAACAGTATTGGGGCGAGGACGTAGTGGTACAAAGGTACAAATTTAGCATGATTTTCATAGGTTTGAGATTGTTGGTCATCCATAAATTGTCTCTTTCTTTTTATTGTTTCTTTTCAGTATATGACAGTCCAGTGTTTCAGAGAGCCTGATTGTTCAGTTGAGTGGCTAGTGTTTGACTAAATCGGTATGCTGTGTGGCATGACTCAGTTAGCGAAGCAGCAATGTATTCCTTGTCGCGGGGGTGTGGCTCCCTTAAAAGGGAACGAACTTAAAGACATTCATGCTCAACTTGAACAGCGCTGGAAAATCATCGAGGAACATCACTTAGAGAAAGAATATAAATTTGATGATTTTCGGCAGGCCTTAGATTTTACCGTCCGTGTTGGGGAAATGGCAGAAGAGCAGGATCATCATCCTGATATCTATCTGGCTTGGGGAAAGGTCAAAATCACAATATGGACACACAAAATTAATGGTCTTACAGAGAGTGATTTTGTGTTTGCCGCGAAGACGGATACTTTAATCGGATTGTAACGATTTTTGATGAAGTTCGTGCTATTCCCAGAAAACTTTGTCACCAATATTTATTTCTCCCCCAATTAGGACTTTTCCATAGGCGCCACCACCCCACCGTAAATCTAGCGCATCTTGGAGGCCCTTGAGAGCTTCGTCCATACGTTCACAAGGTCTCGTTTCTCCTAGGAGATATACCTGACAGGGTCCGACATTTAAAATGCGGTTCCGGCTATTAGCTAGATTTATACCAGAAACAAGGATGTTGGCTCGCCGGACTATCGGGTCGACGGTTCTGGAAAAAACAACTTCCGTCTGGTCCCAACGTTCTTGAGCAATAATTGTAATCTGGCGACTGCCACCTTGGTCTGCGTTGTCAAGTAATCCTCTGCCCGCACAGAGAGTCGCCTGTGAAAGAGTGTCCATGGGTCCGCGGTGAAATCGCTTTCTCCAAATCCGTTCAATTCGACCATTCATTAGGAAGAAATACTATGATCAAAGTAACTCAATTAAAGAGTGTTTCTTTCGATTAGTGTAAAATCAAATATTGATGAATGATCAAACTATTGATACCAAAAGCGTGACATCGCCACGCAAAGCTTTGGATGTTTGGCTGCGTGAAATCATTAATTGGCATTTTGATCCAGCGACAGGTTCTCCGTTTTGGCTCGATTGGGCCAAAGAAGCCGGATGGGATCCACGAAAAGAAGTGCATGGATTTAACGATCTCGTTAAGTTTGGCCATTTCGAGGATGAGCAGCTTCGGGGGGGGCCAGTGCGTCGGTGGGTGCCTCGGGCGTACGCTGACAGACCGGTGTATGTCTTTGAAACGGGTGGAACAACAGGAATTCCAAAAAGTCGGATTGCGATTGATGATTTCCGCACGGATTACGAGCTTTTTTCTGAGACGTTACCCGACGAGCATTTTCCAAAAAATGCTAATTGGTTGATGCTTGGTCCGAGTGGGCCCCGTCGTCTGCGACTTGCTGTTGAGCATCTAGCTCACCACCGAGGTGGTATTTGCTTCTGTGTGGATCTTGATCCTAGGTGGGTAATTAAATTGATTAAAAAAGGTTGGATGGATCATCTGAAGGCGTACCAAGAACATGTTATTGATCAAGCTATTACAGTGTTGTCTGCAGGGCATGATATTAAATGTATGTTTTCCACCCCTAAACTAATTGAATCTTTGGCTAATCGCTTGGAGTCAGATGGTTCTAGCATTAAAGACGTTGGTATTACCGGAATTTTTGCAGGTGGTACAGAGTTCACACCTCAGTGGAATCGTTTTGCAAATGAAGAACTTTTGGATGGTGTGTACATGACGCCAACCTATGGCAATACCTTAATGGGTTTGGCAGCCAGTCCTCAGAGTGGTCCAGAGGAAGATTATAAAATCACTTACTATGCTCCTCAGCCACGTGCTGTGTTACAGGTAGTTGATCCTGATAATACCGATAATGTGGTCGAGTATGGTGATACCGGACGAGTCATGTTAACGACCCTTACAAAGGAATTTTTTATCCCCCGTTTTCTTGAGCGTGACGAAGGAGAACGAGAAGCGCCTTGCGAGCTTTACCCATGGGACGGCGTCAGCGGTGTTCGACCGTTTAGTCGTATCGCGTCTAGTACAACTGTTGGAGTTTATTAACTATCAAAGTGAGTTGAAGGAGTCAGTGTGATGCATAATGTAAAATCATGGTTCAGGACAAAGGCTTTTTTTTTGGTCTTGACCTTTCTGTTAGTTGGATGTGGTGGTAGTGGTGACGTCGATGTTGACCATGAGCCAGCACCAGTGATGGAATCAGAATCTGTTGAAACAGACTCGATGCCGGCCAGTTCATCTCCTAAGGTTTTTTTCGTTCTTCCAGAGGATGGTGGTACTTACTCTGCTGACAGTCCTGTTCCCTTTGAATTTGGGATTGAGAATTATGAATTAGCCGCCGTTCCTGAAGAAGTTGAACAGGTGCGTATGGGCATGGGGCACCATCATCTCGGTCTCAATACTGATTGTCTTGCGGAGGGAGAGGTGATTCCTAGAGGAGACCCCTCTTGGGTGCATTTTGGAGATGCATCGGACACAATCGATATGATGTTAGAACCAGGTGAACATACTTTCGTACTTCAACTCGGTGATGATGAACACCGTACTCAAGCTGAAAATGGTTTGTGCGCGAGTGTGACGTTTCGAGTGGAGGAAGGCATCTAAGGGGATTCTAAGTGATTCATTTTCCAATTCTTCGGTGGGGTAGTCCATATAAAAGTCTTGAACTCGACAAGGTCGTTCACTTTGCTACCGGTGAACCGATCGCCGAGGTAAGCCAATCTAATCCTGGTATCGTCTCGCGTGATATGCGTAAGGCGGCTCGTGCTAGAGAAGTTCTTCGAGAAATCCCGATTGCAGAACTCGTGTCGATGGTGAAGAAGGCGGCGGAACTTTTCTCTACTGCTGAGCTGCCTCTTGGCGATGGTAGTCAGACTCCTGATGATTTTGTTCGTCATCAATCGGCAACGACGGGACTTCCGGAACACATGTGCCGTATGAATATGGAGAAGTTGCGGTATGTGTTAGACCATATTGATGAAATTCTTGTTTCATTAACTCGCAGACTCGATCCGGAGATTCTTTCCAGAGGATACGGGGAAGAGGATGGCGTGATGCGAAGTTATCAAGCGTCGACTCCAGTTCTCGGAATGGTTTTGCCTTCCAATTCACCAGGAGTTCACAGTCTGTGGCTTCCGATAATTCCTCTCCAAGTAGGCTTAGTGTTAAAACCAGGTCCACAGGAACCTTGGACTCCTTGGCGTATGTGTCAGGCATTTTTTGAGGCAGGAGTTCCTCGAGAGGCTGTGTCCCTATACCCGGGTATGGGAGAAGTGGGTGCGGCGGTTTTAAATCATTGTCCGCGGAGTCTTATTTTTGGTGGGACAGCGACTGTTGAACAGTACGCGGGTAATCCAAGTGTGCAAGTCCACGGACCTGGATTTAGTAAGATTTTGATTGGTGATGATGAGGTCGATAATTGGGAACGGTATCTTGACCTGATGGTCGATAGCGTCTTAATCAACAGTGGTCGTAGTTGTATTAATTGCTCGGGAATATGGGCTTCCCGCCATACTAAAGAGATTGCCGAGGCTATTGCAGAACGGCTTGGCCCGATCGCACCATTGCCGCCAGATGATCCCGAAGCTGCTCTTGCGGCGTTTACAGTTGCGGGGCAGGCCAGTGCAATTTCTGCAGACATCGATACTGTAGCCAAAGAAGGTGGTGCGGAAGAGATGACCGCAAAGTATCACGAGAAAGGTCGTCTTGAGTCACATGAACGCTATGATTATCTTCGCCCGACGGTTATTCATTGTGACTCACCTGAGGTAGCGGCGGCAAAGAAAGAGTATATGTTCCCATTTGTAACAGTGGTTCAATGTCCTCAGAAAAAAATGTTGTCCTCCATAGGGTCAACATTAGTGGCAACGGCACTAACTTCAGATGAAAAATTTAAGCAGACACTTTTAGATGCACGAAATGTAGATCGTCTCAATATTGGACCCATCCCGACGATTAAATTGAACTGGCTTCAACCACACGAAGGTAATATCGTTGACTTTTTGTTTAGGCCGCGCGCTTTTCAGGTGGCGTCATAACAAATAGCGTAACGGGCTTGTGGGGGTGTCCCATTGCTCGAAGTAAAAAATGTAAGTAAACATTACCGCACCGCGAACGGGACTCTCCCGATCCTTACGGACATCAGCTTTAAGCTTTCTAAAGGTGAGTCCGCGTCTATTGTTGGACCCTCTGGATGTGGGAAAAGCACTTTGTTGTACATCCTCGGTGCGCTCGAACCTCCGAGTTCTGGTGTTGTTGAATTGGGTGGCCGAAATCCATTTTCGCTTAGTGAAAGTGAAGTAGCTGAATTTCGAAACACGAATGTGGGATTCGTATTTCAGGATCATTTATTGCTTCCCCAGTGCACGGTTCTTGAAAATGTATTAGTACCGACGCTTGTTGGTGAGTCGGATTCAAGCGCGACTGAGCGGGCTGAGCATCTGATCAATCAGGTTGGTCTTCGTGAACGTGCAAATCATCGGCCTGCAGAATTGTCTGGTGGAGAGAGGCAGCGTGTTGCACTTGCGCGTGCCTTAATTAATCAACCGTCTTTGCTTTTGTGTGATGAACCAACTGGTAATCTTGACCGCGCTTCCGCTGATTCCGTCGTGCCTTTACTCTTTGAATTGTCTTATAAGCACGATACAGTTCTTATAATAGTGACCCATAACGTTGATCTGGCTAGGCGTTGTTCAAATCAATATTGTCTGAATAATGAGAAGTTAGAAATTTTTAGTTCAAATTAACGAGTCAATAGATTTGTGTTTTCTTAGTTGGACAATGCGCGCATGACTTTTCGAAGTGTAATTCACCGAAATCTTTTCCACTTCTGGCAGACGAATCTTGCTGTTGTTCTCGGAGTATCTATCGCTGTTTCAGTGCTCTCAGGTGCCTTGCTTGTTGGGAGCTCAGTGCGTGCCAGCTTACGAAACTTGGCGTTAGAGCGACTTGGGACTGTTGACACAGTTATTACGAGTCCTGGGTTTTTTCGAGAAAGTTTTGCTGCGAGGTTAACTGAGTCATTACCTCTTAAAGAATCCTTCGAAGATGTTATTCCAATTATTGCTATCGAAGGTTTTGTGACACATCAATCAAGTGGTCGACGGTCATCGTCTGTACAGATTTATGGAGTCGACGATCGATTTTGGTCGTTTCATGGTCTTTCAGGACTTCTTGAAACTCCCGGGCGTAATCGTGTTTTTGTAAGTAAGGGGCTCGCGCAAGAACTTGGTACGGAGATTGATGATGCATTATTGGTAAGGGTGGAACGACCCTCTGCTGTTCCGATCAGCTCATTACACGGTAGGCGCGAAGATGTCGGGCGGACCTTACGTGTAAGTGTTTCAGAAATTCTTCCGTCAGAACGTTTAGGTGAGTTTTCTTTTCGTCCCCAACAAGGGCTCTCACGAGCTGTCTTTGTGTCGATGGAGCGTCTGCAAAGAGAACTAGACCAGCATGGTAGAGCCAATACAGTCTTGCTACGAGCTATCGGTACTCAGAGCATGGATGAATTAAGTACGGCGAACAGGGTGATTGCTGTCGAAGGGGCGGTTCGAGAGCTCGCTATATTGGAAGACATTGGTCTTCGTGTTGTTGGACTGACTGATCTTGATGCCCTTTCAATTGAAGCAGAAGCGGGTTTGATTCATGAGAACACGGCGTCGGCTGTGTCGACAGTCGCAGGGCGCTTTGGCCTAGTAGAGCAGCCGATTATGACGTATCTTGCCAATCAGCTTCAATTTAAAGAACGAGCTGTTCCGTATTCCCTGGTGACAGCAATAAATCTGAGTGATGTGTCGGCGGAAGATTTAGGAGATCTTCCAGAAAATGTTTCTCCGGTCATCATAAATGACTGGGTTGCTGAAGATCTTGAAGTCCAGCAGGGAGATCGTATTGGAATTGAGTACTACGTTTGGGAAGATGAAGGGCGTTTGACCACCCTAGAAACGACAGTGCAAGTAGCAACGGTGGTTCCGATGGAAGGACTTGCATCTGACCCTCGCTTAGCGCCAGAGTTTCCAGGTATTACCGAAGCTGATGATGTAACGGAATGGGATCCTCCATTTGCGATAGATCTGGGATTGATTCGTCCGAAGGATGAAGCCTATTGGGATGACTATCGCACCACACCAAAGGCATTTATTCCACTTGAAACAGGACAGCAATTGTGGGGGTCTCGTTGGGGCCAGTTAACAAGTATCAGGTTGTCGGTAGATCAACATCAATCTCTTCCTGACCCACAGCAATTTGCTTCACAGTTGCTGACGGAGCTTGATCCATTAACGATGGGATTTGTTGTTTATCCTGCACGCGCGCTCGCTCTTGAAGCTTCTTCTGGAGTAACGGATTTTGGATTATATTTTATTTATTTCAGTTTTTTTCTTGTTGTTTCCGCTCTGCTTCTCGCAAGTTTGTTCTTCCGACTAGGTATAGAACAACGTCTGAAGGAAGTAGGTCTGCTAAAGGCTTCCGGTTTTTCAGAATCTAATATTGGAAAGTTGTTTCGGACAGAAGCGTTAGTACTGTCGTTTATGGGCAGTCTTCTGGGTATTGGCGGTGCCGTTCTGTACGGAAAAATGGTCATGTTTGGTCTGAGTACATGGTGGGTCGATGCTGTTGGAACGACCCGTCTCGTGTTGCATCTTTCCCAGTTTGAATTAGGAATCGGAGCAGTCGGAGGCGTCTTGGCCGCTCTTGGAACAATTGTGTGGACACTAAGGTCAATTAGTCCTGCAAGTCCTAGGAGTTTGCTGTCGGGAAGTCTGGCCGACGTTAGTCTGGCATCCGAGCAAAACGATGTAGTTCCCTCCCGGTGGTCCCCTTCGTCTCGTACTCTTTCCCTTGCATTGTTTCTTCTGGGACTTATTTTTATCTTTTTAGCTTCTGTTGATTTGTTAGATCAGACGGTTGGCTTTTTTTCAGGGGGACTTTGTTTGCTGTGTGCGATGTTGACTTTCTCGTGGATGTGGCTGACTCGGCATCCACAGCGTCATACGAATGGACCATGGTCTGTTTCACAATTGGGATTTCGTAATATGGCCTATCGTCCAGGTCGAAGCGTGTTGTGTATAGCGCTCATTGCATCGGCGGCATTTATTATTGTAGCCGTAGATGCCTTTCGGCGGGACACTGCAGGTAGTGTGTTAGATCGGCAATCTGGAACTGGGGGATATACGCTGTTGGCTGACACGTTACTTCCCATCGCTCACGATTTTTCGGTAGCCGACGGCCGCGAGGCCCTAAATATTGCTGACTTATACGAAACATCAGGTCAACTGGAAGAGGTGACACTTAGTCGTTTTAAGTTGCGTCCTGGTGAGGATGCTAGCTGCCTTAATCTTTACCAAGCGAAGGATCCACGTATTTTGGCACCGACTGAATCTTTTATGCACGAAGGAAGATTTGTATTCGGTAAGACAATTGAAAAAATAGAGAACCCTTGGTTGCTATTGAATCTAAACTTTGAAGACGGTGCCATTCCGGCAATAGCAGACAAAACCTCTTTAGCTTATGCATTACATCTTAGTGTGGGAGATGATTTTATTATTAATAGAGATACTGACAATCCTCTTCGTTTGCGCATTGTTGCTGAGCTGGCCGACAGTATTTTTCAGCGTGAATTAATGATTTCAGTAAATAATTTTGACAAAGTTTTTCCTGATTACGATGGGTATCGTTTCTTCTTAATTGATGCGGCACCTGACCAAATGGCTGAAGTTTCGTCTGCGTTTGAAGATCGGTTGGTTGATTATGGTTTTGATGTTATGTCTACAGCAGAACAGCTTGCGGCGTTTCATCGAGTTGAAAACACCTACCTTTCTACCTTTCAAACACTAGGCGCTTTGGGTCTGATTCTGGGGACATTTGGTCTCGGGACGGTTTTACTGAGAAATGTATTAGAAAGAAGACGGGAATTAGGATTGCTTCGAGCAATTGGGTTTAACGGTGGTTATTTGGCGTTACTAGTGCTATCAGAAAATGCATTTCTTTTGTTCGCGGGTGTATTTGCAGGGACTTTATCTGCCGTAGTGGCTATCGCGCCAGTGTTAATTGAACGTGGTGGAGGCTTGCCACTAGTATCGTTGGCGATTTTACTGTTGGTTGTGGTCGTTAGTGGGTTAATGGCATCTGTGGCGGCAACGATAACGGCCCTGCGGTCTCCTCTACTTCCAGCCTTGCGATCTGAGTAGGTCTTTACTTGTGTAGCATCGATCGGGTACGAGACACAAGTAGTCTGATATGAAACCACCAATTGCCAGAAAACGTCCTCATAGACTCGAGAAACACGAGGATGTGCGAGTTGATAATTATTACTGGATGAGGGATAGGAATAATCCAGAGGTACTAGCGTACCTTAAGGCCGAAAATGATTATCTGAATGATCAGTTTGGACATACTGATGCCATCCAACTGGAATTGTTTGAAGAAATTAAAAGTCGTATTAAACAGACAGACGTATCAGTTCCATATCGTGAGGGAGATTACTTCTATTACTGGCGATATTTGGATGGTTTAGATTATCGAATATATTGTCGTAAGGCTGTCGGTTCTGATTCAGAGCAAATCATTCTCAATGTAAATGAAATTTCACAAAAACATGACTATTGTGATGTTTTATGTTTAGGGCTTAGTGCCGACGAACATATTCTAGCTTATGCAGTTGATACGGTAGGCCGACGCCAATACTCGCTCAATTTCCGTGATCTCATTACTAATACAACACTTGTTGATGTTGTGCGTGATTTCACAGGTAATGCTGTTTGGGCTAATGATAATAGGACGATTTTTTATGGACGACAGCATCCAGAGACGCTTCGATCTTTTCAGATCTGGCGCCACACACTCGGGGAAGATATTAGTTGTGACGAATTGGTATACGAAGAGAAAGATAATACGTTCAATTGTTCCGTCGGAAAAAGTCGTTCTAAAAAGTACATACTCATCGGTAGCTATCATACGTCAACCACCGAGTATCGTTATCTAGAAGCCAAGAGCCCAAAGGACGCGTTGTCGATATTTCGGCCTCGGCAACGGGGACATGAATATCACATCGATCATTTTCGGAATCGGTTCTACATGCGTACCAATTTAAACGCAAAAAATTTTAGGCTTCTTGAATTGGATGGACCAGATCAGGACATGAATGGGGGACGTGAACTGGTTTCTCATCGTGACGCTGTACTGTTTGAGGAATATGAGCTGTTTCGTGATTATTTCGTTATTCAGGAGCGGGTTAATGGTCTCGTTTCGTTGCGTATAAGACCGTGGAGTGGCGATGCTGATTATGAAATGGAGTTTCCTGATGCAGCTTACGATGTCTTTATTGACGATTGTAACAAAGTGGCAGACACAGATGTGGTTCGATTTGGTTACAGTTCTTTAAGTCATCCTGAATCGATTTACGATTACGACATGAGGACCCGGCGTCGAACGCTGTTGAAATGTGACGAAGTTCTCGGAGGATTTGATAAGGACAACTACTGCACAAAACGAATTTATGCTACTGCTGATGATGGGACTCGGGTTCCGATTTCTTTGGTTTCACGGAAAAACACTCCTCACAATGGAACGAGTCCTTTACTACTTTATGGGTATGGATCCTATGGGATCTCTATGGATGCTAGTTTTTCCGCGGCTAGGTTGAGTCTGATCGATCGTGGATTTATTTTTGCCATTGCCCATGTTCGTGGTGGCGAAGAACTCGGGCGTCAGTGGTACGATGATGGCAAGTTGTTAAACAAAAAAAATACGTTTACGGACTTTATCGCTTGCGCAGAATATCTGATTGCTGAACGTTATACAGTTTCCGATAAGCTTTTTGCGATGGGCGGAAGTGCAGGCGGTCTTTTAATGGGAGCAGTTCTAAACATGCGCCCAGATCTTTTTCATGGCGTGCTAGCACAGGTTCCATTTGTTGATGTCGTAACGACGATGATGGATCAGTCTATTCCATTAACTACGGGAGAATATGATGAGTGGGGTAACCCTGAAAAAGAGCAATACTATGGATATATCAAATCCTACTCTCCATACGACAACGTATCGGCAAAAGAATATCCAAATATTCTCGTAATGACGGGTTTACATGACTCTCAAGTACAGTACTGGGAGCCTGCCAAGTGGGTGGCTAAGTTGCGTGCATGTAAAACGGATAGAAATCTTTTGCTATTTAGAACAAATATGGATGCAGGTCATAGTGGGGCGTCTGGTAGGTACCAGCGGTATCGAGAGACAGCCCTACAGTACGCGTTTCTTTTGGATTTGACTGGTGCACTGGGTAAGCAAAAAAAGAAAACGCCCATTTCTGAACGATGACTTGCCAATGGCAGACAGGTAAGTCGTCTTTGCGATTAATGTGGTCTATTTGACATGAGTAGCCATACTCCGGCTGCGGCCATAACAATACCGGCAAAAAATAATGGTGAAGGACTTTCACGGGGCGGATTATAAAGCATCGCTACGAAGACACTTACCACTGGTGCTCCAGCAAAGACTAGCGGTGGTACTACAGAAGGTTTTCCACCATTAACTAATGCGAGAACAATACCCAATGCCCCAACGGCTCCAAGGACGCCAGCAATAATGGTGTACATCACGCCATTTGAGGTGTATATGCTCCAACTTCCTGCTCTTGCGATCATCGTACCTGGTACCGCAATTGCGACTAATAGGTAAGCTACACCCACCATAAGAAATGCGTGTACACCGCTACCTCCCAAGGCTGACGTTCCACGATGTAATGTTGGTATATAGGTACCCCAACTCAAAACAGTAAGTAATACAAATGGTATCCATGCATTCATGTGTAATTATCCTCTGGTTATTTGATTTTGGTACTGCTGTAAATGGCAGCCATTCTAGTGTTCTGTGCTTAGCGAATCAATCTTGGTTCCTATCCTAGTAAGGAGTATGTTACTGTCCTTTGTTGCCATGACGCGCGCTATTCTTATTTTATTTGTTTTCTGTCTTTACGTTCTTCACCAGGATATTTGGTATTGGAATGTTGCGCGGCCTTTAATCTTTGGATTCCTTCCGATTGGACTTTTTTACCATGCCGCATATTCTGTTGCCGTTAGTGTTTTAATGCTATTACTAATCAAATATGCTTGGCCTTCCCACATCGAGCATGAGGCGGAATTAAAAGAGTCCGTGCCGGAACAGTTCGTTAAAGAGAGATATAAAACTTGATACCAGCAGTTGTCGTTTTTGCTTACCTCGGTGTGATTCTCTATATCGGCATCTTTGCATTTCGACGCCATGCTCAGACAGATGCAGAAGGTTATTTCTTGGCCGGCCGTTCGCTGGGTCCTGCTGTCTTTATTTTATCGTTATTTGGTACCAATATGACGGCCTTCACAATATTGGGCTCGGCAGGGCATGCCTTTTCAAACGGGATTGTGACTTACGGTCTGATGGCCTCATCCTCGGCTTTAATCATTCCCCTTTCACTATTTTTGATAGGCACACGAATGTGGGCTTTGGGAAAACGACACGGCTTCATTACACCTGTGCAAATGTTTCGGGACCGATGGGAATGCGCACATATTGGGACTGCTATTTTTTTACTCCAGGCGGTTCTGCTCATTCCTTACATCATCATAGCGGTAATGGGAGGCGGAACGACTTTAAGCGCAGTGAGCGGTGGAGTTGTTCCTTATTGGCTTGGTGGCGGAATTGTTGCTGTTGTTGTCATGAGTTATGTTTTTTTTGGAGGCATGAGAGGAACCGCTTGGGTGAATACTTTCCAAACAGTTTTGTTTCTCATCTTTGGAGCCGTTGCACTTGCATTTGTTGGATCAAGTATTGGGGGATACCCTGAAGCGATGGAATCATTATTGGGAATGGAAGCGATGGCCCCCTTACTTACGAGGGAAGCGGTTTCCCCAAGATTCTTTTTTAGCTATACCTTCATACCACTATCGACAATCGTTTTTCCTCATATCATCATTTTTTGTCTCACCGCACGAAAAATGAATCAATTTAAAAAAACGGTTGTGTTTTATCCAATATGTATTCTTGCAATTTGGTTGCCCTGCGTGTTTCTCGGTGTTATGGCAAATGCCATGCACGATGTTCCTGCGATTGCGGCAAAACTTGATGCTCGAGCACTTCTTGCATCGGCGGATGCGATGTTGACTAGTGACCAGGTTGCACAGCTTGGTCAGGTTGCTAATGGGGATGATGTCATTATTTTGATGCTTGAACACTATGCACCAATATGGCTGGCTGGTGTCCTCGGAGCCGGTATTATGGCAGCTGTTATGGCAAGTGACTCACAAATTCTTGCCCTCT
>CAYFFV010000015.1:0-55167 GCA_964342695.1 uncultured Vicinamibacteraceae bacterium | reverse complement strand
CTAGGGCGACAGATTTACAGTCTGTTGCGTTTGACCGCTCCGCAACCTCGCCAAACTCCTTTAACCATATAAACGTCTCTTTTGACGTTCAATAATCCCCAGCGGGAGGTTGACCGGCCGCTGACAACACTATTCTCAAATAACCTACAACAACTTGCTTATCATTCTGGATGGCACCGAATCTAATGACTGCACTTCGCCGTTTCTGGAGCTGGCGAAGGGATTTGAACCCCCGACCTGCTGATTACAAATCAGCTGCTCTACCGGACTGAGCTACGCCAGCCGGACAAATCAGTTATGCTAGCATACTTTAAACCATAAAGTAATCTTCACCTCCAAAAATAACCGCTTTTACCCTAAAACCAGAAATAAAGTAAATCTTCTCCTAAAATTACTCAGTTCTCCAGAATCAATTCCTGATTCTTCGTTGCCGAGCCGCCTCAAACAGGGCAACTCCAGCTGCAACCGAAACATTTAGGCTAGAAATTTTTCCACTCATAGGAATTGATGCGAGCCAGTCACATCTTTCACGAACCAAACGCCTCAAACCATGGCCTTCGCTTCCCAGAACAAAAGCCGTAGGCTGCATCAAATCTAAGCTGTCAAAAGTTCTTTGCGCATTACTATCCAAACCAACCGTCCAAACACCATTTTTTTTTAGCTCATCCAGCGCCCGGCTAATGTTAGTGACGCTAACTAATCTTAAGTGCATCAAAGCACCTGCAGACGCCTTATTTGAAACACCGTTAATTTGAGCCGATCGTCGAGTTTGAAAAATCAGTGCATCAACGCCAGCAGCCTCCGCGGAACGAGCGATTGCTCCAAAATTCATTGGATCCTCAATTCCGTCGAGAACGAGTAAAAGTGGGTTATCAGAAAGGTTTCGACATAAATCTTCAAGAGACCCAGGTTGGGTGTCCAAAACATCTGCGGCCACACCTTGGTGAACTTGACGTCCCAAGATACGCTCAATTTCTTGCAAATCAAGACTGTGTACAAGAATGTTTTCACGACGTGCGCGTTCTATAACCTGGTCAACACGTCTACCCGCATCTCTTCGTATCCAGATCTCTGATACGACACCAGAACGCAACGCTTCGGCAACAGCATTTATACCATCGACGATCATCCTTCGTTACCCGATCGTCCACGTCGACAAATCAGGGAAGCAATCGCATGAACAGCAATCGCTTCTCCTCGACCAACAGCATCAACACCTTCGTTGGTCTTCCCTTTTATCGACAACTGAAATGGTTTTATCGAAAGTGCTTCAGAGACACATTTTTTTATAGCATCAGAAAATGAACTAATTTTCGGCTGTTCCGCAATAACGACAATATCAATATTACCCACTTCGAAGCCTTGCTCGGATATCAAAACTTTAATTTCTTGTAGCAATTTAATACTCGATGCGTCCTTCCACTTGCGATCATCATCCGGGAACATTTTCCCAATATCCCCAGTGTTAGCAGCGCCCAAAATAGCATCAGCAACAGCATGACACACAGCATCTGCGTCTGAGTGCCCTAAAAGGCCAACATGACTTGGGATTTCAACACCACCCAGAACAAGTCTCCGACCAGTCACCAAACGGTGCAAATCGTAACCCACTCCAACACGAATAGCAGGAAAACATTCACCATCTCTTGATTCGCTCATTTCTTTTGCTCTTCGTAAATCCGAAACAGTAGTTATCTTTATGTTGCGAGGATCCCCAGGAACAATGTGAACTTCATGCCCGGAACGCTCAACGAGAGCAGCTTCATCTGAGATTTCTCGCTTACCTTTGTCTTGTGCCATCGCATCAAGAATAACGCTCATACGAAATGCCTGCGGCGTCTGCGCCAAAACTATCTCGTCACGATTCAACGTCGCCCCTATCACCGTGACTTGTTCTCTCTGGTTAACCTGCTTAACTGTATCGACGACAGGCACTGCGGCGATTGCCGCTCCAGACATCGCCGCCGCTTTAACCGTTTTCTCAATTAAATCAGTAGTACAAAATGGTCTGGCAGCATCGTGAATAACAACAACATCACTTTTCTCGGAAACCACGTCGAGACCAGCCTTAACCGAATCATGTCTTTTTCTGCCCCCTTTGACGACTCGGATAGTGGTATTAATTGACTTGAGACAATCCGGCGGAGACTTAAACAGGTCATCGGGCAACACAACGACTATCTCATTAATGCAGGCACTTTTATCAAATGACTTGATACTTAATTCAAGAATGGTACTCCCATTCAGCTTTAGCAACTGCTTAAAAGTATCGCCGCCAAGCCGCTCGCCACGCCCTCCAGCTGCGATAATTGCTGACACAAACATAACGTTAAACCTGCATCCTCTATCTACCCAATTGACACGTTTGTTTTAATGACATCACGCGCAAGATCCGCCAGTGCTCGAACGTTCTTCCGGTTCATGTCCTTTGTCAAAATTGGATTATGAATGACAACATCCACCTTACCAGGACAAGTCATTAAACGTCCTTTTAACATTACATGCCGACTACCTGAAATACTAACAGGCACAACAGGCACATCAGCAGCAACAGCCATTAAGAACAAACCTGGCTTAAACCTACCAATTTCGCCATCCTTGCTCCTAGTTCCCTCTGGAAAGGCAATCAGAGAGTGACCACGTCTCATCAGATTAGCAACCTGTGTCAACGTTCCCACCCCCACCTTCTCTCGATTAATTAACAAATGTCCTGTGTAGCGAAGATGCCATCCAAGTACCGGAAACCGACCCAACGAAGCTTTCGCAATGATACGAAGTTGGTACGGTAGCGTCGAAAATAAAATTGGGATATCGTAAATACTTTGATGGTTGGAAACGAAAACGAAAGATCCGTTTCGAGGCAACCGATTCAGCCCCTGAACTCGTACCTTCACTCCTGTTGTCGCCAAGATTAATCTTGACCATAACCGTGCACAAGCGTGAGCGATGTTCCCGGTTCTATCAAACAAACTCGATATAAGCGATACCGCACCAAGTAAAACGGTATATACGGATATCGCAGGAATTAACCAGAAAACTGTCCGCCACCAATGAAAAGCAGGAAAGATGAACATCTAGATAACACAAATCATAAAATTATTGATGTTGCTTCATTTTAAGTGAATAGCACTTCCAGTGCTTCCTCAATTGTTGTAACACCTATCTGTTCTATATCGCCATCCAATTTACTATCAACAACGTTGCTTTTCGGCATAACGCATCTTTTAAATCCCAGCTGCGCTGCCTCCTTTAACCGCAGACCAGCCTGCGACGCACCTCTGATCTCTCCAGCTAGACTTATCTCTCCAAAAACGAAAGTCTCCGAATCTATCGCCTTTTTCCGCAGGCTTGACGTTAAAGCTGCAACCACGCCTAAATCTGCGGCTGGTTCATCAACCGTTAATCCTCCAGCAACGTTTAGATATACATCTTCACTAGATAGATTAATGCCGACCTTTGTGTCCAAAACCGCCAAAAGCAACGATAATCTATTACGATCGAGACCACTTGAAGTTCTTCGAGCGTTACCATAAGAACCCGTATTGACCAGAGCCTGCAGTTCAATTAGAAGCGGGCGAGAACCCTCAAGTGAGCAAATCACCACCGAACCAGGAACGCTTTTTTCTCTGTCTGATAAAAATAGTTTCGATGGGTTAGAAACACCTTGGAGTCCAGATCCGGTCATTTCGAACACGCCAAGTTCACTGACAGCACCAAAGCGATTTTTTGCGGCCCTAATGATTCTGTACGTATGGAATCTATCTCCTTCAAAATATAAAACGGTGTCAACAACGTGCTCTAAAGCTTTGGGCCCAGCTAAACCACCCTCTTTTGTTACATGACCGACGAGCAGAATCGGCAAGTCTTCATTTTTAGCCTTAACAAGAAGTTGGTTTGTAGTTTCACGAACTTGCCCAATACTTCCCGGTGGCGACTCCAAGGTAGACGAGTACATTGTTTGAACGGAGTCAACAACGAGTAGCACCGGTTTCACTTGTTGCACTTGTTGCAAGATACGTTCTGTACATGTCTCCGATAACAGATGCAAAGGCATCCCGGAAAGACCTAATCTCTTTCCTCGCATTTTGATCTGATAGTCGGATTCTTCTCCGGAAACATAAAGTATCGGACCGAGATTTGCTGCCATAAAAGCGGCAACTTGTAACAGCAAAGTCGACTTTCCTATTCCTGGCTCTCCTCCAATAAGAACCAAAGAGCCCCGAACAATTCCTCCACCCAATACACGATCAAATTCCTTGCTACCGGTAGTAAGACGCTCGCTATCTAGACCATCCACATCGTCGTAAAGCTGGACTGTTTTAGACAAAGAACTAAGACCATCTCTCCGGCCAGTTGAAACATTCTCTGCAGAAGAGCTTTTAACTTCAATAATTGAGTCAAAGGTACCACACTGAAAGCAGCGGCCTTGGGGTTTGGGCACCCTAGCGCCACATTCTTGACATTCATAAATTGACTTCATGATCTTCATGATCACTCCGAACTTGTACCGATATTTTTGTACAAACGTCCAATCCTACTTCCAGTTCGGCACAAAATTTCGTGTGGAACAGTCCCAAGCCATTTCGACATTTGAATCACATCAATGCACTCGTCGCCTTGGTCACCAATTAAAACAACGTCATCACCAGTCGCAACATGCACGTCGGTAACATCAATCATGATTGAATCCATACAAATTGATCCAACGATTGGAACACGTCGTCCTCTTACGAGAACATAACCAGTGCCCGATAATCTAACGTCAAGCCCGTCGGCATAACCGGCCGGAACAACAGCTATACGAGTTGGTTTTGAAGCTGAAAAATTTCCCCCATAACCAACTGTTTCTCCGACCCTTACCCCTTTAACAGATACTATCTTGCTACGAAGGGTCATTACCGGACGAACCTTGAAGTCCGTTGGCACCTTTAAAGATGGCGGAACTATTCCATACAGCAACAGACCGGGTCTGACGGCATTTAACCAGCACCGCCTATCTCTCAAAAGGGCCGCACTGTTTGCCGCATGGCAATACAAACCTCTCAGACTAAATTCCGATAATACTTTCTGAGCGTTCAAAAAACGTTTCTGCTGCTTTTCAAACAATGGGAGATTAAAATTCTCGGCGGTTGCGAAATGCGTGTAGACAGAATCAAAGATTAAGTTCTTATTAACTACCACTTCTGGCAATGTCTTGCGAAGATTATCATGGCGCAAACCAAACCGATTCATGCCTGTATCAATCTTTAAATGACAATTGATAAGACTTCTTTTTTTTTCCGCCATCACCTGTAACGCACGAGCAGCCGACGGAGATGACACCGTAGGCGTAAGACCATGTTCAACGATTCCGTTTAAATCACTGACGTTCAAGGCTCCAAACACCAAAATAGGAATAGCCACCCCGGCTTCACGTAACTGGACACCCTCTTCAATATCTGCACAGGCTAACATCGAGGCACCAGCCTCCTCCAGAGCTCTAGCGACAGCCACGGCACCATGACCGTAAGCATTGGCTTTAACAACAGCAATAACACTCGTGCGAAGGTCGGGTTTAGAAACTGACTCCGATACCAACCTTGAAACAGACCGGTAATTTGTTTTCAAAATATCAAGATCAATCTGGGCAAAGGTCGGACGGACCACTACTTAAGCACCGAATCAGGGATTGACGGCACTCAGGTTTTCAAAACGCGTATATTTCTTCAGAAACGCCATTTTTATAACACCTGTTGGACCGTTACGTTGTTTTCCAAGGATTACTTCTGCCATGTTTTCATTATCTGGCGTCTTTTCATATTGCTCCTCACGATAAATAAACATCACAACGTCTGCATCCTGTTCCAAAGCACCAGACTCACGAAGATCAGAAAGTTGCGGTCGACGATCTGAACGAGTCTCAGGCGCCCGACTAAGCTGCGACAGAGCGATAACGGGAACGCCCAGCTCTTTCGCCAAACCTTTAAGGGCTCTTGAAATTGATGCCAGTTCTTGTGTCCGATTTTCGAAGCGACCTCGACCCTGCATTAATTGAATGTAGTCGATGATCAACAAATCTAAACCATGTTCAGCCTTCAAACGTCTAGCTTTCGCACGGGCCTCTAAAACACCCAAGCCCGCCGTATCATCAATATAAACCTTGGCCTCAGCAAGGGTACCCAGCGCAGTCGATATCTGCTCGTAGTCTCTTTCACTTAAAAAACCACCACGGAGTTTGTGAGCGTCAATTTTCGCCTGTGTTGTCAGCATCCTCATGAGCAATTGTTCTTTAGACATTTCAAGGCTGAAAAATCCCACGGCACGGTCAGTCTTTGTGCCGATATGCTGGGCCATATTTAAGACTAAACTCGTCTTACCCATAGAAGGACGCGCCGCAAGAATAATTAGATCCGATGGTTGAAATCCAGAAGTTAGTTTGTCTAGGTCGACGAAGCCACTAGGCACCCCCGTCACAAGTCCTTTATGCTCTTGCAACTGTTCAATCGTTGCGAAACTACCCTGAACTAAGTCACTGAGTGGAACAAACCCTGTATGGATACGATCTTCAGCAATCGAAAAAATTTCCTGCTCTGCCTGATCAAGTACTGTCCCGGCATCATCCTCGGCCTCGTAAGCAGTGGAGAGAATCTTCCCTGCGGAGTAAATAAGGTTTCTTAGAGTGGACTTTTCCTTAACAATTCTTGCGTAATGTTCAACATTGGTGGACCGAGGAACACCATCAGCTAACCCTGCAATATAAGCAGCACCGCCAACATCTTCAAGTTGCCCAGACCTTCCGAGTTCATCCTTAAGAGTAACTAAATCGATGACTTGGCTACGTTCATTAAGCCCAACCATCTTGTCAAATACGCGTTGATGTGCAACCCGAAAAAAATCACTCGAATCAATGAGTTCAGCAGCGACATTAAACGCTTCGTTGTGGATTAGGATTGCTCCCAATACGCAGCGTTCCGCCTCAAGGTTGTGGGGTAGAGGTCTTTCTGAGAACGAAGTTGCAGCTTTTTCAGCCATCTCCTACGAGGACGGTGTCACGCTTTCGCTGTCCCCCTCAGTAGCTTCCTTAATAATACGCACCTTAATGTTTGCAGTGATTTCGCGATGTACCTTTAGCGGAATCGTAAATTCACCAAGTTCTTTTAGTGGTTCACTTAACTGAATTTTACGTTTATCTATAGAGATTTGCTGTGCATTTAAAGAGTCCGCAATGTCAGCCGATGTAACGGACCCATATAGGGTGTCCGTATCTCCCACCCTTCGCGCTATGACACACTCAACAGCAGCCACTCGATCCGCAAGGCTCTGTGCGGACTTAGTTTCTTCAGCTTCTCTCAGCTCAGCGGCCTCTCGCTCACGCTCGATCTGCCTTTCATTTGACGGCGTTACAAGTAGAGCCAATTTCTGTGGCAACAAATAGTTGCGAGCATAACCATTAGCAACTTTTACCACCTCACCTCGACGTCCTAGATTATCAATTGTTTCTCGTAATATTAGTTCTACCACAACACACTCCGTTAATCCGTCGAATACGGTATTAGTGCCAACTGCCGCGCTCTCTTGATTGCGGTGGTCAGTTTCCGTTGGTGCTTAGCACATGTTCCTGAAATACGACGGGGTTGAATCTTTCCTCTTTCAGGAATTGACATCATAAGCATCCGCACATCCTTGTAGTCAATGTAATCAATCTTGTCTGTACAAAAACGGCAAACTCGTCGCCTTCGAAAACCTCCGCCACCCCGTTCACCCCGTTCACCCCGTTCACCCCGTTCACCCCGTTCACCCCGTTCACCCCGTTCAGAAGCACCACCAGAAGAACGTCGGTCATCCGCACTTGCACTCATTACTCCACCTTTCCTTCTGGATCAACTGATGTGTTTGTGTCTTCCGACACCGCTTGGCCAGAAGGACCTAAAGTTTTCACTGCTTCATCAGGAAGACCTTTGGCTGAATTTCGACGTAGGCTTTCAGCTTTACGTTTCTCAGCAGTTCGCGATGCTTTACGAAAATCCTCATCAACTCTAACTGTCAAAAACCGTAAAATCTTGTCAGAAACTTTTAGTTTTCGATCAAGCTCACCAATAATGGAGCCAAGACCAGTAAACAAAACCAAGACATAAACTCCCTCGCGGAAACGTCCTATTTCATAAGCCAGTCGTCTTCTACCCCAATTATCAACTTTATCGATACGACCACCACCACTTAAAACTATTTCCTCCACCTGATTGTTCAGTGAACCAACTTCTGATTCATCTAAATCAGGAGCCACAACAAAAATCAATTCATACTGTCGTTCTTTACTCATAAAACTCCTCTCGGACTATTTACGGCCGTTGATTAAACATCAACGACAAGGAGCAGTCTCACTTAGCTGCTGCCAATTTTCCATCTCTCTCATAGATCATTCTTTTTTGATCTCAACATTATTATATCGACGCATTACAGCATCGAGTCCTTCTCGAACAAATAGTTCCGCTGCATTCGCGGCAGAAAAAATCGCTGAATTAATTATTTCGGACTCATCTTTTTCAAACTTTGCTAAAACATGTGCGGAAAGCTCTCGTCGCTTATCTCCACGATCTACTCCTACTCTTAGTCGAGCAACTTCTTCACGCCCTAACACGTCCAATACTGAACGCAACCCATTGTGCCCACCATCAGAACCGACTCTTCGAACACGCAGACGCCCAAGTGGAAGATTTACATCATCAATTACCACCAAGACTTCATCTATTTCAATACGGTAGTAATTTACCAACGCTCCAACGGCCTGACCACTTAGATTCATAAAAGTCTCGGGTTTTGCAAGCATCCAAGAATCATCAGTCTGTCGCACTCGTGCAATCACAACATCAACAGGGCTAGATTCAAAGATTAACTCGTGCCGGCGAGCTATTTCGTCAACGACTTCAAAACCAACATTGTGACGCGTCCCCCGATACTTTATCCCAGGATTACCAAGACCAACTATTAGTTTCACTTGGAATCATCCGACCCCTCGTCTTCTTCTGTCTTACCCTTCTTAATAACTTCTGGCTCGGCGCCTGTTTCAGATTCCACAGTTTCATCTGTTGTTTCTTCTTCATCCGTTGTTTCTTCTTCGACCTTCGGAGCAACAACATGAACCAGTAAAGCATCTGGATCTGTAACAGGTGTCCATGACACTTCATCCACCAAATCACGAAGTCTGATACCTTGACCAATCATCAACTCAGAAATGTTAACCTCAATATTCTCCGGAATCGCAGTTGGCATACATTCCAGTTGCACATCACGTTGAACAAAATCTACTATTCCACCTTGCTGTTTAACACCCACCGCCTCGCCGCTTAAAACGATAGGAACCGTAACAGTGATGGCTTTATCTAAGGCTAACTTATAAAAATCAATGTGCAGCAAGTCATTACTTATGGGGTCAAGCTGAAATTCTTTAACCAATACCTTGCTGGATTTTCCACCATCGATAGTCAAGCCGATCAAAGTGTTGACACCTGATTCTGAATGCAAGATCTCTATAACAGCAATCGGATCAACGGTAATTGATATGCCTTTCCTCGAGTCATCTCCGTACACCACTGCCGGAACCTGTCCACTCCGACGTAACCTACGGGATTCGTTCTTCCCTCTCTCCTGCCTTAAAGTTGCTTCCAAAGTCGTATCCATACCATTGTCCTTAAATTATGCTCCCTACAAACATCGGTTTGTTTTTAATCCTTTAGACAAATAATGACGAAACCGATGTCTCCTGATGAATGCTTTGAATAGCTCGACCCAAAAGCTGAGCTACTGACAAAACATGAATCTTTTCAGACTTCTCCAGTTCAGGACGAAGTGGGATCGTGTTGGTAACAATTAACTGCTCCAGAGCAGAGTCCTCTATTCTTTGCAATGCGGGTCCAGATAGAACACCATGCACGGCACATGCCACAACACTGCTGGCTCCATTGTCCCGTAAAGCCTTAGAAGCTTGCTGAAGGGTGCCAGCAGTATCAACAATGTCATCCTGAATGATACAGACACGATCCCGCACCTCACCCACAACGTGCATTACCTCGGCGTGCCCATCATCAGCCCTTCGTTTATCAATTATGGCCAGATCAGCTCCGAGACGCTTCGCATAAGCTCTAGCACGCTCAACACCACCTGCATCTGGAGAAACGATTGTTAAACCTTTCGTATCCTCTAGCCGGGTTAAGTGATCAATAAACACAGGGGCCGCAAATAGATGATCTACGGGAATGTCAAAGAACCCTTGTATTTGGGCCTTGTGTAAATCCATAGTTAAAACCCGGTTTGTCCCTGCCGCACCGAGCAAGTTCGCAACTAACTTCGCAGAGATAGGAACCCGCGGTTTATCTTTTCGATCTTGACGAGCATATCCATAGTAGGGCATCACCGCCGTGATTCGAGCAGCTGATGAACGTCGAAAAGCATCGATCATGATACATAGCTCAACAAGATTCTCATCAACGGGTGTAGACGTCGGCTGTATGACAAATACATCTGTACCCCTGATATTTTCATCTATCTGAAACGACACTTCACCGTCCGAAAAACGCTTAAGACATGCCCTCCCAAGCGGAACACTCAAAACCTCTGAGATTTCATTAGAGAGACTTGGATGAGCACTACCGGAAAAAATTTTTAATTCGCTCGAATTAATTGGCACCACGATTTAATACCGCCCTGCGTTTCCAGAACACCCGAACCATTATTCGCGACGTGCGCCCGAACTAAAATATAAGGACGGGCATTTCGACAATTCTCTTGGTTGGGGCGGAAGGATTCGAACCTTCGAATACGGGATTCAAAGTCCCGCGCCTTACCGCTTGGCCACGCCCCAAAATAATTATCCTGAGGCTTACCGCTAGAAAATTACTTCCCACCTGGTTGACCTGTGAGCGCCTCAGCTGTGCGCTAAAACTCTCCTTATAGCGCTTCTAATTTTACCCACTTCAAACGGTAACTTTAGCCGATGGAACCTTAACTGGGCAAGCGAAAGCAAAAATGGGACAACATCAATGACTGGTTTCATTTACTTGGCACATATTTTTATAAAGTGAAAAACTTGCTGTCTGAGTAACTAAACTTCTCCACCCTGGCAATTTCGTACCAAACCGAGCCGACAAAGCTTTGTTTTTATCTTTAAAAAGTCCAAAAACTGTCGACCCACTGCCAGTCATAGCCGTCAAATGAGCCCCCTTAATGCTAAGTGCTCTTCGCATTTCCCCAATATCAGGATGACGCCGGCTAACAGATTGTTCCAAATCATTATTGAGAGTTCCTAATCGGCTACGCCAGCCATTCGGTAATAACGGTTTTGAATCATAATTGTTCGCTTGCAGCCCACAATCAGCATCGAACCACTCATATGCCTCTTTAGCAGAAACACCGTATTCTGGACTCGCCAAGAGCACCCAAAAGCTTTCTAAATCATTAAGTTGGCGGAGTTGCTCTCCTCGACCACCGGCGACAGCTAAGCCGCCATTCATAAAATAAGGGACATCTGAACCAATACTTGAAGCAACTTCAAGGAGCTCTTCAGATTTCATGGACAAATTCCATATTCTGCAAAGACCTCTCAGTGCTGCGACAGCATCACTACTTCCACCACCTAGACCCGCAGATGTCGGAATCTGCTTGTTAATTATTATAGTTACCCCCACCGGAACACCCCGTCGACCAGAAGCGGACCACAAACGTTCCGCCGCAGTCCAAACAATATTAGATCGACCCGCTGGCACTTCCTTTGACGAAGAAAACACTTTCATCTCTTGTTCTGTTTGACAAAATGTCAATCGATCATGCAAGCAAATCGATTGAAAAAGAGTAAAGATTTGGTGAAAACCGTCCACTCTCTTGCCTAAAACACGCAGGGCAAGATTAATTTTTGCAGGGGCAAGAATCGTAAGAGTCAACACTATACTTTTCGGATTATCCTTTCATTTAATACCCGTATTATTCCATTGATCCGTTAAGCCCGTGAAATTCATCTAAAGTCATTAACGAAAATCCATCCGGCACTATCGTCGAAAAAACTTCCTCACTGATGTCAACATTGACATTAAGCTGCGATAAAGTCGCACTGAGTTCCGTTGGAATCTGTTCCGCATTCGTAGTCTGAATATGCAATGCTCTAGGAAGACCAAGCTGATAATCAGAATACTGCACAGAAATACTTCGCAGGATTCCAGCTACTATTAAACTGGACTCGTCGGAAGATTCAATAAAAAGCTTGGCCTCGTTGTGCAATTCGATTCCAATCATATTTCCTTGGTATCTCCGTGCCTCTTTCGGTTGTGGTTGAGAAACCAAACAACCGGTCAGAACACCGAGAAAATCCTCCTGATCAAAATAAAGCCCCGTTATTGACTGCAATAAATCCGCGGTCGTCGCTTCTACGATCGCTCGTCGATCTCGAGGAAGCAATAATACGGCCGCCGAACGATTACTGATCAAAACAAACGAAGGGGACCCATAAGGCGTCAATCCTTCGAGCCGCAAAAAGGATGGCTTCAAAATGGCCGTTCTTACTCGACCTCTTATCGAAGAATCACCTGACTTTCCATTTATTGCGAGCAAAAGCTCAAGGCTGTTCACACTCTGGCAATCTTCCGTAGCCTTCTCCAACACCTCTTCATAATCAAAAATTCTTAAGCCAGCGCCTTGAGGTACTTGAAATTGCCTCGAAGCACAAGAAAAAAGAGTCAAACTAATAAGGAAAATAAAAATGATTTTAACGCTGATTCGAAATGTAATAGACACTAACGTTCAAGCCAATTTCTGGCATCGCCGATCTTTCGCTTGATTTTTGATAGTTCGACCTCATCACCATTTCCGGCCAAGGCGCGTTCCCATGCTGAAATAGCATCCACATAACGTCCACGCTTTAACATGAGGTCACCAAGGTGATCCTGGATTACAGAATTCCACGCCATTTGCTTGCTCGCCTGTATCAACATTCTTTCAGCTTGATCTAAGCGGTCCAGTTTAAAGTATGCCCATCCCAAACTATCCAAATAGGCACCATTGTATGGATCCAGTTTAATTGCCCGCTCCAAAAGATTGACCGATTCGTCCAATCTCTCGCCACGATCTGCCAGCATATAACCCAAATAGTTCAACGTAGCAGCATGATTTGAATCAAGGTTTAAAATGTTTCTAAAGATTCCTTCCGCATCCAAAGCTTGATCGCTCTGTTCAAGAAGCGCACCCAATTGAAAAAGAATAGAGATATTATCGGTAAACGTTTTTTCGCCACGGCGTAAAAGATCTATTGCCTCATTAAGACGTCCATGCCGACTATAAAAATCAGCTAGAAAAACATAAGCCATCGGTTCTGATTGACGAGTCTCAAGAGCTTCACTAAGAAGATTAAGTCCTGCCTCAAAATCGCCTTCTTCACCCAATAAACGTGCCTCTAATCGATCCAAACTCAGTTGAGCAGGGTGTTGAAGTTTTAGTTGTTGTACGACGACTCGCGCCTCAGATAAATTACCTACATCAATGTATACCTGCACTAAACGAGCGCCAAACGACAAGCTCTTCGGCGCAATTTCCCAACCTGCCTTATAAGCTCTAATCGCACCTTCATAATCTCGAAGCTGCTCATAGGCAAAACCAAGCCTTCCATATAACCCTAATGACTCTTTGGGACTCAACTGGTTATCCGTAAAAACGGGGTTTATGACGTCAACTACCTTCTGGTGTTCTCGTAGCCGGCTATACACCTCAACTAAAGCCAACACCCCCTCCACTCCGCCAGGCTCAACCTCAACAAGCCTTCGAGCAACCATTTCTGCAGCGGAAAAATTTCCAAGAGAAATCTCTACCTCAACCAGCAGAGCAAGACCTCGTGAATCATCGGGACGCATCCTTACCAGATCGTCAAGAACATCGCGTGCACGCTCACCTAAATCAGCTTTTAATAACGCAGCCGAAAACTCTCTCTTTAATCTGGCGCTCCGAGGATTTCGTTTAACTGCTCGCTCATATACATTCACCGCGTCAATCCATCTACCTTGACGACCGTATAAGCTAGCAAGACTACTTAGAGCTCTAGACGACGGCCGATCTCCAGCGACTACCCTTTCCAAAGTAACGATCGCGTCATCGATACGTCCAACTAGCTGGTAAGCTCTAGCTAAAAGTAAATCTGTCTCAGAAAAACCTGGTTCATTCTTTTGAAGCTCTTCAAGAATCTCAATCGCCTTAGGCGAAGACTTGTCAGCCAAATATAACCTTGCGAGTGTTATCTCTACGTGTAAATCTGGAAGAAGTGTGCCTCTTGCCCGTTCAAGATGTTCAATGCCTGATTTGGCATCGGCTAAATTATTCGGGCGCTCATTGTATCTAGACGCATAAATCAACCCTAAGATACGGTTTGCGCTCTGATTGTCAGGTTCTCGCTCCAAGGATTGCTGAGCAGCCTCAACAGCCTCTTCAACTTTGTTTTGCCGCGCGTACAAAGTAGCAAGCTCAGCAAATATCTCACCAGACTCTAGATCTATCTCCGCTGCCTGACGATAAGCTTGAATAGCTTCGTCAATATTTTCTTGATCCGCAAGATACCGCCCGTACAAGAAAAGCCGGTACGCCTCAGCAAGATTTTCATTTGAAACAGAATTTTTCTCTGCCGGAGAAGCACCAACGGCAGATTGAGGCGCAGCCTCACCAATCGAAACTTTCAGCAGGACAATTAACAGTACTGCACAATTAGTATGAATCTTCACAGCTCGATTGTTCCACAGTAAGCGATTATCGACAAGGCCCTAGATAATAATCGAGTATAGTTTTGTTATAGTGACTTTGCCTTTTTGAGAGGATCCAGTTTATGGCCGTTGACCCAGAATTGCTTAAAATTCTTGCCTGCCCGAACTGTAAGACACCGGTTTCTCTTGTAAAAGGTGGGCAAGGCCTAAAATGTCAGGGATGTTACCGAGTTTACCCCGTAAAGGACGGAATCCCTGTAATGCTTGTTGATGAAGCTTCTATAGAGTCCTGACACTTTCTTTATGTGTAACGCTAAAACAAATCTCGAAAACGTTACATTCTTAGGGTTGCTCTTTTTCGTTGGGGCACTCCAGATATCAATCGCGATATCAGCAATTCTATTGACCATTATTTTACTGCTTTGGCTCGTCCTTATTATTAGAGAAAAAGAACTGCCAAAATTTCCAATTATCTTTTGGCCCTTACTTGCGTACGCCGCTGTCACTATGGTTTCGGTAGTAGCCTCCACCGATCCTATGGCAAGTCTATTTGATTCCAAAGAAATCTTGCTCTTTCTTGTTGTGCCTCTTGTATATCGACTTGCTCGAGGTGAATCCGCATCCGCAATCGCCACAACTATTATTAGCGTCGGAGGCGCAGCTGCGATTTATGGAATAGTCCAGTACGGAATTCTTAATTACGACAATCTCGGACAAAGACCTCAGGGTTCCATGGGTCATTACATGACCTTTTCTGGCTTGCTGATGCTAGTGATTTGCTTAGCCACAGCACGAGTTCTTTTCGATAGAAAAAATCGTACTTGGTCAAGTCTCGTACTGCCGGCATTAATTGTTGCACTAACACTTACATTCACCAGAAGTGCTTGGGTGGGTGCTTGTGCAGGTATCAGCCTCTTATTTGTTTTAAAGGATTTTCGCTTGATTGCTGTTATACCAATTTTGGCTGCCGCTTTTTTTGTTGTTGCCCCTGAAGGAATAACTGAACGTGTTTACTCTATGTTCGATCTTCAAGATCCAACTAATCGAGACCGCGTGGCCATGGCTAGAATTGGAGTACGAATGGTATCAGACCATCCGTTAACTGGCGTTGGACCAGATATGGTCAAAGAATTGTACTCAAACTACCGCGACGAAACGGCAGTCAACGAAACGAATCCACATCTGCACAATGTCCCGTTACATATCGCTGCAGAACGAGGATTACCAGCTCTTGGAATATGGCTTTGGTTTATAGCAGTGGTCATTATTCAATTAGCAAGGATATTTAAAGATCCGTTAGCTAGACCTTTAGCCGCGGGAGGCCTTGCTGCAATTGCCAGCATGCTCTCCGCTGGAATGTTTGAATACAACTTTGGCGACTCAGAATTTCTTATGTTACTACTAGTCTTGATTACCTTACCTGCTGCAATCACGAATCTTTACCCTTCCTCGAAACAGGAAACCCATTCATAGTAGTTATTCGCATTAGTTTCAAAGTTTTCTAACACCAAGTTTCTAATGACGAAAATGCCGCCGTCCAGTAAAAACCATCGCCATACCGTGCTCATCTGCGGCTTCAATAACCTCTTGATCTCTTTTTGAACCACCAGGTTGGACAACAGCCACTGCCCCAGCTGCTGCAATCGCATCAAGACCATCTCGAAAAGGAAAGAAGGCATCCGATGCCGCGACCGTACCTTTTAGCTCAGGCGTTTTCAAAGATGCTATCTTGACCGCATCAATGCGACTCATCTGACCAGCCCCAACCGCGGCGGCACAATTATTCTGTGCAAAAAGAATCGTATTCGACTTAACATGAGCGCATACACGCCATGCGAACCTAAGATTCTCCCATTCGCTTTCAGACGGCTGTCGTTTTGTAACCACACGTAGAATTGTTTGTGGCGCGATTTCAACTCCATCACTCCAAGCAGGAATCGCCTCTACAACTCTGTCACGTTCCTGGACAAGCAACGCACCAAGAATCGAGCGTGTTTCTCGCTGGTAGTCTGGACCTTCTGACATAGCGCTAAAATCAGCAAGAACTAACCGAAGGTTTTTCTTCGATGCCATAATGGCAAGGGCTTCCTGTGTTGCACCTGGCGCTACGACAGCCTCGATGAAAGTACTGGTTATCTCTTTTGCGGTTTCCACATCAAGCGGTCGATTTAAGCCAATAATGCCACCAAATGCTGACAGAGAATCAACTGCGCGGGCTGAAACGTACGCGTCGCACAACGTGCCACCAGTAGCAACCCCGCAAGGATTCATATGCTTAATAACAACGGCGCTAGGTTCCGTAAATTCAAGAACCAGTCGAGCTGCCGCATCTAGATCTAATAAATTTGTAAATGAGAGCCCTTTTCCCTGAACCACTTGCGCCGAACTAAAACCCCAACCTTCATCTACACCATAAAGAGCCGCTGTTTGGTGCGGATTCTCGCCGTAACGAAGGTCCTGAAGCTTCCTTGCTGATGTCATGAGATGATCCGGAGTAAGCCCGTCAAGGCTAAGAGCTTTGTGCTCAAAAGTCTCATCACTCACATTTACAGCTGACAAGGCCGCTGAAATTGTACTGTCGTACTCTGCAGTATGCGAGAATGCCTTTTTTGAAAGTTCAAAACGAAATTCCTGATTTAGTTGGTCGATATTTTCAAGTGCATCAATGACTCGATCGTAATCCGCCGGGTCAACGACTACTAAAACGTCCCGAAAATTCTTTGCCGCTGCTCGCACCATGCTAGGGCCACCAATATCAATCTGCTCGATTAGTTCCTCAAATGTCGTCTCTTCGCTGGTCGCCGCCTGCGCAAAAGGATAAAGATTAACAATTACTAAGTCAGTTGGTTGAATACCCTGTTTACTTATCGCTTCTAAATCATCAGGTCGATTCCGACGAGCCAAAATGCCACCGTGTACAGCAGGATGTAATGTCTTGACTCGACCATCCATCATTTCCGGAAAACCTGTCACGTCGGAAACGCCCTTTACAGAAAGTCCGGCTTCTTTAAGAACTCTCGCAGTTCCACCAGTAGATACCAGTTCCACATCAAGTTCCACTAATCTTGTCGCAAGATCTACGATTCCTGTCTTATCAGACACACTCAACAACGCACGCATCACTCTAATCGCCTCCCAAATTTGTTGACAATACAAATACTTTGATAATTCAAAGCAAAACTTCTTGTTGCCAAATTAAAAATACTTTCGCACATCATTTGACATCAAGAGCCTTTCTCCACGGATAACACCTTTTTAATTACAATTAATCACGAGGAATGAGAAACCATAACAGGGGTAACCATAGTTCTCGAGCGTATGGTACAGCCTGATCATTTACTAGCACCTCGCAATCGTATGGACAGACAATGTCATACAACCTTCTCAAATCCTCCGCTCTTTTTGGAAAATATCGCGCTCGATGATGAAAAGATATTCCCTGACCACCCTCCCAGTAATCATCAGATTTCTTAGCTAACGTCACCGCTTCTTTATAATCTTCACTCTCAAATTTATGAAAGATAACAGTGATCGAAAATGGTCGCTTTTGGGGACCAAATAAAATATCCCGCAGATCGGGTGTAAGAAGCTTCTGCTCTTCTATGCCTAGTTCTTCAGCCGGCTCAACATAAGGCCAGAATGTCTCTAGTGGACGATGTTTTCTGACTAATTTTTCATTCATCTTCACATTATGTTAACTGAGTCTGCGAATAGTTCAGCACGCGCGAGTGCTCGTGATGGTATCCTGAACTACCAAAGCCTCGCAAGATGTATAAGTTGAGTAATAAGTTTCGAGTAATTCCTTCGGTTGAAAAAATTTGTCAAAGCGAATCCGTTCGTCAGCTTGAGAAACGCTTTGGGCACCAAGCCGTAGTTTCTGCAATTCGTGAAGAAACAAAAGTAATTCGAGAAACACTCAGAAAAACAAAAGACCCGTTTAACGAGAAAGAAGCACTCAAACAAATCGAACAAAATGTAATTCAAGCGCTGTCCTTAAAATTATCTTCTTCTCTAGAACCAGTAATCAATGGTAGCGGTGTAATCATCCACACTAATCTCGGTCGTGCTCCCCTTTCATGGAGGGCAATCCAAAAAATTTCTTCTGTTTCAAATTACTCCAATTTGGAACTGAACTTACAATCCGGAACACGGGGATCTAGAACGATCCACGCACAATCACTTTTACAGCAGCTCTCAGGCGCCGAGGATGCACTTGTGGTAAATAACAACGCAGCGGCGATGTTACTCATTCTTTCGGCACTCGGTAATGGACGTGAAGTAATCATTTCAAGAGGCGAGCTTATTGAAATAGGTGGGGGATTTCGAATTCCAGATGTTCTCCGGCAATCAGGTGCAAGGCTCAGAGAAGTTGGGACGACAAATCGCACTAGAGCAGACGACTATACCGCAGCAATAAACGACAAAACAGCTCTAATACTTCGGGTGCACCCGTCTAACTTTCGCATAGAAGGTTTTACGGAACGACCAAGACTGCGCGAACTGACTGATATCAGCAGAAAATTTTCTATCCCGATCGTCGAAGATATCGGCAGTGGAAACCTCAGCAACAATTCCAGAGAAATCTCAGTTCAAAAACTTTTCGCTGATGAACCGACTGTCATAGAAAGTATCGGTACCGGTGTTAATGTATGTTGTTTCAGCGGCGACAAACTTCTTGGTGGACCACAAGCTGGACTGATTGTTGGACAAAGAGACATCGTCGGCAAACTGCGTGATCATCCCTTAATGAGAGCCCTTAGAGTAGACAAACTTACTTACGCGGCACTAGAGGCGACACTTATTGAACACTTAACCGAAAGGGCGCAGCAATCCGTGCCAGTTTTGGCGATGATTAACACTAATGTGGAAGAGCTGAAAAAACGTGCTGCTGAGATCATTGGCAATCTGAAGCTTTCTAATGGACTTAAAGTAAATGCGGTACCCGGTGAATCAACTATTGGGGGAGGCACGACTCCTGGTTTAGTCCTACCAAGTTGTCTGCTGAGTTTACGGTTTAAAAACCTGAACCCAAACGAGCTAAGTAAAAAACTCCGATCCTGTTCCCCAGCAATTGTCAGTCGAATCGAAAGCGATAATTTGCTATTAGATCTTCGTACCATTCAACCTGACGAGGACGAAATCTTAACCAATACACTTAAAAATCTTTAAGGCCAAGAAATAATGTATTCGTATTTAAACTAGAAAATCTAAAGACAAAAATAGTTCTTTTATCTTATTGGGAAGTACTTCGTCGAGGACAGGCTGCACATTTCAGAGATTCTCCCTCCGGGCCTATTAAATCTGAACCACCGCAAGAACCCCGTAAGCAAGGGTACCGAAATATTACTCCGACAGCCATAATTAACATGGCGCCACCAACAAAAAAGATGCTAAGAAAAAGCAACTCCATTATGCCCCTATTTTAACTGACTGATGTAAATCTTGGGGTTTCACGCTCAGAAAAAGTTCCATCTTCATTTCGAGTTATCAACAAAACAGCCCAATCATGTTCCAAAGCTAGTTCCAGACCCTTTTCCGGACCCAATACTTGGAGGGCGGTCGCAATGGCATCGGCCTTAACGCAAAGCGTTTGCATAACACTGACCGAAGCAAGACGGTTATTAACCGGCCAACCGGTTCTCGGATCGATCGTATGTGAGTAACGTTTTCCATCCAATTCAAAATAGTTTCGATAATTCCCGGATGTCGCAAGTGACAAGTTTCGAAGATTGACAAGACGTTGCAAAACAGGAGCCCCTGAAACCGGTTGTTCAATGCCAACTCTCCAAAAGTCACCGCGACTACTTTGACCAGCGGCTCTGATCTCGCCACCCACCTCAACTAAATAGGAATCAAAACCTTGTAATTCCAACAGTTCAGCAACACGATCAACAGCATACCCCTTAGCAAGTCCAGAAAGATCAACAGAGATTAAAGGGTTGAGCTTTCGCACTGTAGACGCAAAAGAATCAATTTCAATATATTGATAGCCAACGTGTTCTTTTAACCGTTCAATTTTCTCATTTGTCGGAAAACCATCGTGACGTTCTGAGGGACCAAAGCCCCAAGCATCTACGATTGGACCGACCGTTACATCGAAAGCGCCTTCACTTGCCTTGCTTACGGCAAGTGCGTGCTGAAATACCGTTAATGTTTCCTCTGACAAAGGAAAGGGTTCGGTTGTTTGATTTGTGTTAAATCGACTTACTTCAGAATCAGAACGGTAAGTCGACATCTTCTCATCCACATCAATGAGTGCATGCTCGATCAAAGATTGAAGAATATTCTGATCTTCTTTTTCAAGGTCACTTTTCGCAATAGTCACCATGAAGGTCGTACCCATAATTGAACCATCAAAGGTATGAACTGAAGAGAGATCGGTGCCAGGTTTGCAGGCGACGAAAAAAATAAATAAAAAGACAACCAATCGTCGGCTAACCAAAGTCATCGAAAAGGATGTTTTCGGGTTCGACACCAAGGCCATCTAACATCTCCATACAAGCCTTCAACATTAAAGGGGGACCACAAAGGTAGTATTCGATATCCTCTGGGGCTGGATGTTCTTTCAAATATTTGTCATACAAAACTTGATGAATAAAGCCAGTCTCACCCGTCCAATTATCTTCAGGCAGAGGTTCAGACAAGGCAAGTTTCCATTTAAAATTCTCATGCTCCTGCTGAATTAGATCAAAATCGTCCACATAGAAAGCTTCTCGAAGACTACGTGCGCCATACCAAAAGCTAACTTTTCGCCTTGTTCGAAGACGTCGAAATTGATCAAAGATGTGTGACCGCATGGGCGCCATGCCAGCACCACCCCCAATGAAAAGCATCTCAGCATTCGTATCCCGTGCAAAGAATTCGCCAAAAGGCCCTGAAATCGTCACTTCGTCACCAGTTTTTAGACCGAAGAGATAAGCGGTCATCTTTCCTGGTGGAGTTCCTTCCGGAGACCTCGGTGGGGGCGAAGCAATGCGAACGTTAAGCATGATCATGCCCTTCTCCTCAGGGTAGTTCGCCATTGAGTAAGCTCGCGTGACTTCTTCATCAAGGTGGGCCTTATATCGCCATAAATTAAAGTTGTCCCAGTCAAGCCGGTACTGTTCTTCCACAGTGATATCACTATATGGATATTCACCCGATGGTGCATCAATTTGAATATACCCACCCGCTTTAAACGGTACTTCCTCCCCCAAAGGCAGCTCAAGAATAAGCTCCTTAATAAAAGTAGCAACGTTATGATTTGATCGGACCTTGCAACGCCACTTTCGTATATCAAAAATCTCCACCGGAAGTTCAATTTTCATATCCTGCTTAACCTTCACCTGACATGACAATCGCACACCGCTACGCCTCTCTCCACGATCAAGATGACTTAACTCCGTTGGAAGCACGGCGCCTCCTCCATCCGAAACTGTTACCTTACAAACACCACAACTCCCTTTTCCACCGCAAGCGGAAGGAACGAACAACTGATTCGCAGCCAACGTACCAAGCAGCGTTCCACCTGCAGGACTGCACAATGTTTTATCTGGATCATCGTTAATGGTTATGGCAACATCACCAGTAGCCACCAACTGCCGTCTGGCAATCATCAAAAAACCTACGAGCAACAAAATTGTTACCGTAAACATCATGACTCCAAGGACAACTGTCAGCATAAAACACCACTTACGATAAAGAACACCGATCAAACACCATCTCAAAAAACATCATTAAGAACGTAAAATAAAATTGATAGTACTGTAGTAAATCCTCACAGCTTTTTATAACTGCACTCCCGCAAAGGCCATAAATCCAATTGCCATTAACCCAACTAAAATAAAGGTAAGTCCTAGACCCCTTAGTCCAGCAGGTGGATTGCTGTACCGCAAACGCTCACGAATTCCGGCAAGAGCCACTATCGCCAATGCCCATCCAATTCCAGAACCAAATCCAAACACAACACTCTCTGCCAAGGTGTAGCTACGCTCAACCATAAAAAGAGACGCGCCCAAAATCGCACAATTCACTGCAATCAAAGGTAAGAAGATTCCAAGCGCCGCATGAAGCTTAGGAACAAAGCGATCTAGAGTCATTTCAACGATTTGCACCATGGCTGCAATCGTACCTATGTAGGTAAGAAAACCAAGAAACGACAATTCGTATTCTTGCAGGCTTGGATTAATCCAAGCCATGGCACCAGGCTGCAAAAAATTTGTATAAATGAGATTATTCATTGGAACCGTAATGGTCAGCACAAAAACAACAGCCAACCCAAGACCTAGTGCCGTCTTCACCTGACGAGACACTGCTAAAAACGAGCACATCCCGAGAAAAAAAGCTAAAGCCATATTTTCCACAAAAATGGCTTTGACTGCTAAATTGAGGTAATGCTCCATTAGTCGTTCTCCACCTGTTCGGGCTTCCATGTCCTCAAAGCCCATATGAAGAAACCAATGATGAAAAATGCACCGGGAGATAACACCATAAGTCCATTAGGTGTGTACCAACCCCCATTATTAACTAGCGGAAACAACTGCACGCCAAACACGGAACCAAATCCAAACAGTTCGCGAAGGAATGCTGTCAACATTAAGATCGCGCCGTATCCCAGACCATTACCGAGTCCATCTACTAAACTTAAAACTGGAGGGTTTTGCATCGCGTACGCTTCGGCTCGTCCCATAATGATGCAATTCGTAATTATCAAACCTACAAAGACAGAAAGTTGTTGAGAAATCTCAAACATATACGCTTTAAGAATTTGATCTACAACAATCACTAGTGACGCGATGATTGTCAACTGGACAATAATTCTGATGTTTGTCGGAATGTTGTTCCGGAGTGCACTCACAAAAAAATTAGAAGACATCGTGACAGCAATAACCGCGATACTCATGACTAAAGCAGTATCCATTTTTGTAGTAACTGCCAAAGCAGAACAAATACCAAGCACCTGCAATGCAATCGGATTGCTATTAAAAAGCGGATCAATTAATGCGTCACGCATTTTTGCCTGAATCGCCATCACAAAACTCCATCATTACGCAACCTGTTCAAGTACGGTTCAAAACCTTCTTCGCTCAACCAAAAGTGGAGCATATTGGTTACTCCACGACTGGTCATCGTTGCACCAGCAAGGCCATCTACCCTAAAAGGATCTTCATCTGGCTTTCCTGCGATTCCTCTAACTACCTCGATACGAATATTTTTTTCACTGTCAAAGGCCTTTCTTCCCAACCAAAGTTGTTTCCATCGAGGATTATCAACTTCACCACCTAGGCCAGGGGTCTCACCATGCTCATAAAAAGTAAGGCCACGAATTGTCGTGAGATCGGCATCAAGAGCGACAAAACCATAAAGAGTCGACCATAATCCCATACCACTAATCGGCAAAATAACTAATTTAAGTTCATCATCAGCATCACGTAATTCGTAGACAAGTGCATTTTTAGGAACACGCTTCACTCGCGCGTTGTTATCAGACGCAACACGACTTGTCTCAGCTCCTGTTGCAGCAGATCTTTGATCAAATAAATTCGGATCAATCTCGACCACTTCTTCTCCTGTCTGAAGATCGATGACCACTTGATCAATAGTATTAAAAAGCAAGTCAACATCACTGGCCGACAAACGTGTATCTCCAGTCGTCAATCCGGCGGCAATGAGAACGTTACGTCTTTTCTCAAGTGCTTGATTTTGAAGCTGTAAATCTTCGAGCGCGACAAATGAAGTAGAGACAACTACTGCACAAACCACGCACACGGCAGCAGCGAAAGCAAGGTTATAACTTGAACTAGCGTGCATACCGAGCTTTCCTTCGTTTAATGTTTGATTGCACAACGAAATAATCAATCAGCGGCGCAAACAAATTCATAAAAAGAATCGAGAGCATCATGCCCTCTGGATACGCGGGATTAACAACACGGATCAAGACAACCAAAACACCGATTAGAAAGCCATAAACGTAATGCCCACGCTGAGTCGCAGGTGCAGAAACAGGGTCTGTCGCCATAAACACTGTCCCAAATGCCCAACCCCCAATAACAAAATGCCATAGTGGAGACACATCAAAAAACGCATTGCCAGTCGAACCTACACCCGTAATAAGCAACGCAGTAATACCAGTCCCTGCTACAACACTTGCCATGATGCGCCACGACCCCACACCGGTTACCAATAAAACACAAGCCCCTAAGAGACAGGCTATAACTGAGGTCTCACCCATTGAGCCAGGAATAAAACCGAACACCGCATCCCACCAATTAAACGACTCTTGTATCGCCACCGTGCCGCCCAATGTAGCCTGAGCCAAAATAGTAGCCCCACTGACACCATCAGTAGCAGTCTGAGCTGCAAGCCAAACAGAGTCACCAGACAGCTCAGCTGGGTAGGCAAAAAATACGAATGCCCGAGCAGTCAAAGCCGGGTTCAAGACATTCATGCCAGTACCACCGAAAATCTCTTTTCCTACAACGATGCCAAATGAGATCCCGAGTGCAACCTGCCATAAAGGTATGGTGGGGGGAAGAATCAGCGGAAACAACATGCCAGAAACCAAAAATCCTTCGTTAACGTCGTGCTTTCGAACCGCTGCGAAAAGGCCTTCCCAGAATCCACCAACGGCAAAAGTAACCACCAGCACTGGAAGATAATACAAACCACCGTGCACAAAACAGGCAAACCAATTATCTGGTGAAAAGCCGAGGCCAAGATATTCAATTGCCAAAGTTTGCCAATTTTCAAGAGCAGGCGCACCCGCCATTATCGCTAGATTTGCCTGATAGCCGGTATTGTAAAAAGCCATATAAATGCAACCAGAAAGCGCAATTACAACCGTCATCATCGTTCTCTTGAGGTCGATACCGTCACGAACGTGAGGGGCACTATTTGTAACCGTTCCAGGCGTGTACAAGAATGTATCCTGCGCCTCCCACAGCACACCCAGCCTTTCGAATCTACCACCAGGCTCAAAATGATGAGCCTGGCGATCAAGCAGACGCCGAAGAAATTTCATAGCGTTTTGAACAACCTCCAAGCAACTTTTACTTCATCCTTCTTGCTCAATAACATCAAGAACGTCTCTTAACCTCGATCCGTAGTCATTTTTTCCAACACAGACAAAACTACAAAGCGAAATATCTTCTTCAACTAACTCTAGACAACCCAGTTCTTCAGCGCGCTCTATGTCCTGCATAGCGAGTGCCCTCATTAAAGGTGTAACCATTAGGTCAAAAGGCATGACCCTCTCGAACATTCCAATAGGAACGATCGCACGAGGTGACCCGTTCATCGAAGAGGTCATAGAAAATCGCCGCTGTGGTATCCAGCTGGACAGAAAAGTCCGAATCGTCGAAAATTTTCGTAATCCAGGACCTAACCAGCCTAGAAATTCTCTTTCCCGATCTTCGGCTAAAACTGAAATCTGTTGATGATATCGTCCGAGGTATCCATACACGGAACCATCTGCACGCCGACCGGATAAAACAGAACCTGATATAAAGCGCGCCTCACAATCATCAACTTCTTCTTTTAAAAGATCTTCAACCGCCGCCCCAATCCTTGTTCGTAACAACCTTGGTCGTCTTATCGGAGACCCAGCAATCGAGACAACCCGACTTACATCGAGTGAGCCAGAGCTAAATAATTTTCCGATTGCCACCACATCTTGAGCACCGACATGCCATATCTTTTTCGAACGATCAACAGGGTCTAGGGTATGAATATGAAAACCAACGGTGCCAGACGGATGCGGTCCTTCAAATTCTTCGTGATGCACTTGTTTATTGTCCGGAACATTGATCAAACTACCTTTTCTCGTACATACAAATACGGCGCCATCCGTGAGCCGACACAAAACCGCCAACCCACGATCAAAAGCATCGGATTCTGTTATCACCACATCAAGAGAAGGGGCATGTGGATGACTATCCATAGCAGTAACAAAAATGGATTTTGGCATCACACTTGGATCAGCCACTCGCCCGAAAGGGCGCGTCCTTAACGAAACCCACAACCCAGACTCTATTAATAAATCTCGCGTATCATCCTGCGTCAGTCCAGACGGATGACGGCCGGTAAAGGATCGAAAACGGATAGAGGTTTCCCTGCGCTCTCGTTCCTCTCGAGAAAGCTCAATCACAACAGATCGCAAAGCCCTTCGATCGCCGCGATTTACAGCAACAACCTTTCCAGAAGCCGGAGACGTATACCGAACACCTTTGTTCTTCTTATCTTCAAAAATAAGTTGTCCAAGACGAACGTCATCTCCTTTTTCAACGTGCATTGTCGGCCGAAGACCGACCGAGTCAGCCGCCAGTATCGCGGAATAGCGCGGGGCTGGAGCCTGTTCAATTTCTTGAACAGGATTTCCAAGAATGGGAAGTTCTAAACCCTTTTTACTTCGATGAATAGCCATCGTTACACCCTAGACATTGTCAGCAACAAATTAAAAAAAAAACAACGCCGCAGCGAACCACCTTAATGATCTGCTTGTGAAAAAATTCTCAAGCTTAACGAAAAAAACTGCCGTCAATTTCGACGGCTTACTCAAATTTGATGGTAAACCTCATCTGTGTCACAAGTCAACGCCGAACGAATCCTAACACCTATGTAGCTGGGTTTCTGGTACTATTTCTGGAGTATTCAACACACTACACATAAATTTTTTACTTACGTGCGTATGTCTATTAAAACTGTAGCTGTCTGCGAAGCCCAAGTTCCCTTTGTAAAAGGCGGCGCAGAATCACTTGTTAAGGCCCTCGTAAATCAATTGCGCCTGCATGGGTACGCCGCTGAGTCCGTAAGTATCCCCTTCACATGGGATCCGAAAGAAGAGCTCTTGGCCCATGCTGCGGCTTGGCGACTAATAAACCTCCATCAAAGCAACGGAAGGCCAATCGACTTAGTTATCACCACAAAATTTCCAACCTATTTTGTTCGGCATCACAATAAAGTCGCTTGGCTACTTCATCAATACCGAGCCGCCTACGAGTTATGCGGAACAATTTATAGCGACTTCCAACACACAGAAGAGGATGTTGGACTTCGGCAATCCTTAATTGATCTTGACAAGCGCATGCTCGGCGAGTGCAAACACCTATATACCATCGCAAAGAATACAGCGGACCGCCTAAAGCGCTTTAATGCTCTAGATGCTAATACTCTCTATCACCCTCCCCTACTTGCTGATCGCTTACGCTCTGGCAGGCAAGAAAACTACATTCTATCTGTTAGTCGTTTAGAGACTGTAAAACGCATAGACCTCTTAATTAAAGCCTTAAAATTTGTCGATGAACCAATGGATCTAATTATTGTTGGCGAAGGAACTCAGCGAGAAGCTCTTGAAACTCTCGCAGAAGAACAGGACGTTCATAATAGAGTAAATTTTCTTGGCCAAATAAACGATCAAAAACTAGTTGACTTGTATGCCGACGCGCTGGCAATAGGTTATGTGCCTTACGACGAAGACTACGGATACGTTACATTAGAAGCGTTTTTGGCTCGCAAACCCGTCATCACAGCTAGTGATTCTGGTGGTACGCTTGAATTTGTTCAAGACGACATCAACGGTAGAATTTGTCATCCAGACGCAGAAGCAATTGGTTTGGCGATTAATAGTCTTAAAGCAAACCACACCCATGCTGATTCGCTCGGCGCAGCTGGTTTCGAACAAGCCCGTGACATCACTTGGGATGGAGTGATTGAAAAACTCGTGAGTAATTCATGACCAAGCTTATTATCCAAATTCCTTGTCTTAATGAGGCAAACTATCTTCCTGATACACTTCGTGATTTGCCCGTCCACATTGACGGTATAGATGCTATCGAAGTGTTAGTAATCGATGATGGTTCCAGTGACAACACTTCCGAAGTGGCAAAAAACCATGGAGTGCAACACATTGTTCGTTTTAAAAGCAATAGAGGTCTTGCGACTGCGTTTTCAACTGGCATAGATACTGCACTCAAACTTGGAGCAGATTACATTGTTAACACTGATGCGGATAATCAATATTCTGGCAGTGACATCAATAGACTTCTTGCCCCTCTTTTACGGGGTGAAGCTGACATCGTTATTGGCGACCGAAACATCCGAGCACTAGGACACATGCCACCAGTTAAAAGGTGGCTTCAACGTTTCGGTAGCTGGGTAGTTCGTAAAGTATCCAACACGCGCATTCCCGATACAACCAGTGGATTTCGCGCTTATTCGCGTGAGGCTGCCTTACGTTTGACTATTGTGTCGGAATTCTCCTACACATTGGAATCCATTATTCAGGCGGGTAAACGACGGATGGCAATAACCCACGTCGAAGTCTCTACCAATAAAAAAACTCGTGAGTCCAGGTTGTTTGACAGCATCACAGGATATATCCGCAAATCAGCTGTGACGATTGTAAGAATCTACGCAATGTATGAACCACTTAAGATATTTTCTATTACAGGTGCGATCACGTTCGGCTGTGGACTCGTCATATCTTTAAGGTTCTTGTACTACTATTTCAACGGACTGGGTCAAGGTCATTTACAATCATTGATTCTCTCCGCAGTACTTTTAATTGTAGGTTTTCAGATAATGTTGATCGGCCTCATAGCCGACCTCTCGTCAGCAAATCGAAAATTAACTGAAGAAATTTTGTACCGGTTGCGATCATTTGAATTGCTGCAGCACAAAAAAAAATCATCAGATACCAACGAAAGAGAAGGAAAGTCCGCTGGGGAAGAATAGTTTAGCACTACCATCATCCACCTCCGTGATAATTCCGGCCTGCAATGAGGGCGGCGCCGTCGGAAATGTTGTAGCTGCGTTAAAAAAAGTTGCGGACTGGCATGAAATACTAGTCATCGATGACGGATCCACTGATGAAACGTCTACAGCGGCAGAAACTGCAGGGGCGACCGTCGTCAGTCACCCATATAATAAAGGGAATGGAGCCGCTGTTAAGACTGGCCTCAGAACAGCGACTGGCGAGTTCGTAATTATTCTCGATGCAGATGGACAACACCGGGTTGATCTGGCGCCACAATTAATCAAAAACCTTCAGGATTTTGACCTTGTAATTGGAGCGAGAACATCTGCCTCCCAAGCGACCGCCGGTCGTCGCTTAGGGAACCGGTTGCTCGCATTAATCGCAAGCTACCTATCAGGACAAAAAATTATTGATTTGACTTCTGGATTTAGAGCAGCCCGACGTTCACATCTCCTAGAGTTTATTCATCTTTTACCCAATGGATTCTCAACACCGACAACCACTACACTGGCCTTCGTAAGAGCCGGTTACAACATAAAATTTGTACATGCCGAAGCAAACACTAGAACAGGAAAATCAAAAATAAGATTTTATCGCGATGGTCTAAAATTCTTCTTGATTCTCCTCCGTGTAATTACAATTTTTAGTCCTTTGCGAATATTTGCCCCAATTAGTGCTCTTAGCCTCGCTTTGGGAGTTGGGTACGCGTTCTGGACAACAATTACAGAAACACACATCACTAATTCATCGGTCTTACTGATAGCCCTTGGCGTCATCGTCTTCTTACTGGGCTTGATCTCAGAACAAATTGCTACACTCCGTTTTGAAAGACAAGAAGGTCCGCCAGACGTATCGGTTGGAAAAAATTCTGGCAACCAAACTAACAGGTGAGGTTGATATATCCAAATGAACACTCGGTCACGGCACACCATAGTGATGGCTACAAGTTCGTATCCACGCTTTCAGGGTGATGGTGTCGGGTCATTTATTGAACCGATCGCTCATGGAATAGCAGCACTTGGACACGAAGTGCATATCGTGGCTCCATGGCATCCGTTGATCCGTCGTCCGATCGAAGAGAATGGCGTTCACTTTCATTTTTTTCGTTATTTCCCTTCGAAGAACTTAAATATATTTGGCTACGCTTCTTCTCTTACAGCAGATGTGGCATTACGACCTGCAACATACCTCATTACACCATTTGCACTCGTGTCATGGTGGAACAAAGTACGACAAGTTGCAAAACGACACCACGCCTCTTTAATTCATGCTCACTGGGTTATACCTGGTGGATTCGTCTCAGCCGCAACACATTTACCTATTCCAATGATTGTCAGTCTCCACGGATCAGATGTATTTGTTGCGGAATCTTATGCTCTGGCTAGAATGGCCGCGGGTTACACCTTTTCGAACGCGGCCTGGGTCACAGCGTGTAGCGACGACCTCCGCCAACGTGCAATCACCATCGGTGCTGATGCACAACGTAGTGAAACAATTCCCTATGGTGTCGACGCTGATCGGTTCAAACCAAACGCACTAACGCGCGCCAAAATGAGACAACTTCACAATATAAATGACCAAACACCTCTCATTGTTGCCGCAGGTAGGTTAGTTAGAAAGAAGGGATTCGAGTTTCTCATTGATGCATTGGGCACACTGAAGACACGGTACCCACAGGTAAGACTCTGGCTCGTTGGCGGGGGAGATCTTGAAAATGAGCTGCGTCAGAGAACTAAATCTAAAGGATTGAATGCTCACGTAAAATTTTTTGGCGCTTTACCTCAACACGAACTTGCGTCGATACTCTGTACCGCTGATATTACAGTGGTCCCGTCAGTACGTGACGACGCTGGCAACGTCGATGGCCTGCCAAACATTCTTTTAGAGGCTCTCTCCTCGGGATCCACTGTCGTTGCAACACCGGCCGGAGGCATTACTACCGTTGCGAAGGATGGTGAAACAGCTTGTATCGTTCCAGAACGAGATCCTAATAAGCTCTCCGAAACAATCGAAAAATTATTAACAAACGTCGACTTACGAACCGAGTTAGGTTCAGCAGCACGTACATTGATGCTTCATAATTACACTTGGCAACATGTAGCCAAACGTTTTGAAAAAGCATATCAAAACACAATTACACACCACGCCGACACTTAGACCTATACTAACAAGACCATGTACGCCTTAGGTGCAACCTTACTGCTAGTCTACCTACCTGGTGCTTTGGTATTTCGACTACCATTTGCTGAAAGAAAATGCCGCGCAGTACTCCCTGCCGAAGAACGCGTATTTTGGAATGTGATAATCAGTATTGTCATTACTTCTGTCGTTGCATTAAGTCTTGCCGCGCTTGGACGCTATAGTTTGAATCTTCTATGTTTGATCAACGGAGTGCTCTGCCTGCTCGTTATTCTCGTTAGTCGGTTGAATTTATCCTTTGAAAAATCTGCACCACAACCAACTTTAACCGCATTAATACCTCTTGCCCTGATCGGTGTCGCCGTAAATCTTATTTTCAGTGTGCCACCATCGGAATACGTGATCGGGGGACGTGACCCGGGTGTCTACATGAATGAAGGCATCCAAATTGCCCAACGCGGCGGTCTTAATATTCGTGACGAAGTAATTGCCTCAGTACCATCACAATTCCACAGTCTTTTTTATCGGGAACCTACTAATCCCGATGATAATTTCCGAAACAGTAACATCGAAAGAAATAGCTACCACGACGTCCGTTTTGAAGGATTTTTTGTCATGAATCCAGACAACGGAACAGTAATCAGTCAATTTCCCCATCTTTATCCAGCGTGGATTGCCATTGGATATGGAATAAACGGATTATCTGGAGCTCGACAGACGTCGGGCATGTGGGCATTACTTGGTGTCGTAGCTGTTTATTTTGCCGGAGCGTGGCTGGTCGGCCGCCGGGCAGCCGCTGCAGGTGCTTTGCTTCTAGCTTTGCACATCTGTCAAATTTGGTACGGTCGCTATCCCAATGCTGAAATCGTAATGCAGGCTTTAACTTTTACTGGTTTACTGGCATTTTTCAGAGCCAGCACTGAAAAACATCGTTTCTTTGCACCACTCTCAGCTCTTTTATTCACCTTATGTGCTTTTGCACATTTTACGGCAGTTTTAACGATAGGCGCACTAGCTGCAACGGTATTGCTGAATACGTTGAACAAAAAACCATTGCCTAAGAATTTTATTGTCCCGATGATAGGTGGCGTTCTGTTGATTGTTGCCTACTTTAGTGTTTTTCTTACGCCCTATTTTTTGCGACCTCTACTACTAGTCCGTAATTCAGGTTTGTTAGGTCTGTCACTATTTGCCACCATCTGCTTACTAGTCGCATTTATTTTGAGGGCACAACAGAACACCCGTCTATCAAAACTCGCAACTCAGTGGCTCCCGTGGATTGCCCTTGGAGTGGTGTGGCTACTCTGCTCGTACTCGTACTTTTTTCGAATGCCTGGACCCACTTTATTTACACGGCACTTAGCTGAACATGACGCGGGATCCTTGCGCACCTTGACGTCTCTTTATTTAACACCTCTCGGATTATTTGCCGCGCTAATTGGTTTCAGCTGTGTGCTCAAGAAATCTTTCTGGCGTGGCTTGGCATTCACATCGATCCTGCTGGTCACATCAGGATTCTTTTTTTATAAGACACGAATTTTTCCAGAACATTTTTGGGCGGCTCGACGTTTTCTACCAATTGTAATGCCCTCCGTATTTCTCTTAATCGGAACATGTGCGTTCTGGCCATGCTCATGGGAACACCCTAGGTTTAAGAAACCTTGGGTAAAGCACTCATTAATAACGTTTGGAATAGCAATAACTATTTTTTTCGTGTACGTGTACGGACAACAGACAAAACCACTCTTGAATCATGTTGAATACGCCGGTGTCATACCTCAACTTGAACGTCTTACCGAAGAATTACAAGAATCCGACCTACTGCTCGTGGAAGAACGGCGCACTTCAGACATTCATATCTTGGCATTACCTCTAGCTTATATATATGCAGAAAACGTTCTCGTCTTAGCTCACCAAACACCACATGCTGCGCGATTCTCGCAATTCTTAGAATGGGCACAAGGTCACTACCGGAGAGTTTTATTTCTTGGCAGCGGAGGAACCCTGATGCAATCCAAGCTCATCCGTGCTCTTCCAATTAAAAGTGAAAACTTTCAAATACCAGAATACGAACAAACCTCAAATAGATTGCCAACTGCTGTCCGTGCCAAAGAATTCGACTTCAGTATTTATGAACTGCGCAACGAAGTCGTCGAACCTGAAGATTTTGTTCTAGATATCGGTGAACTGGACGATGTGTACATTCGCAACTTTCATTCTAAAGAAAACCATGGATCATTAAACATGAATTTCCGTTGGACTAAAAAAGTTTCCCACGCTTCACTATTCGGGATCACCGAGCAGCGTCGAATATTAACCGTGTGGGCAGGAAGTGCCAGACCGGAACACCTCGGAGCCTCAATAGCAGAACTTCATCTTGAGGATCATTTCATTGGGACTGTTAACGCGACGTCCCAGATCAAAGCCTATCGTTTCGAGATTCCCATAAACCTAGCGAAAACATTCGAACAGACAATGGTTGCTCCCAGTCTTCGCATTAGGTCAAACACATGGAATCCGGAAGCTACCAACACAGGTTCAGATGAACGAGCTCTGGGCCTAATGATCGACCGAATTTCAATCACTGAATAACTCGATCTCTCAAAGCAATCATTCTTTTATATAAAGCAATATATTGCGGAGCAACAACATTCCAACTGAACTGTTCCTCACAAAGACGACGTCCAGCTTTTCCGAACGATGCAACGTCACAAGAAACGGCTTCGACTAAAGCCTGCGATAGTGCCGCCCTATCTCCAGGAGGCACAAGAAATCCAGTCTGGCCGTCAACGACCTTATCTGGAAGACCTCCCGTTGCAGAAGCAATTACCGGTAATGCGTGGGCCATAGCTTCCAAAGTAACAAGACTTGATCCTTCGTACAAAGTCGGATGAACAAACCAGTCCGCGATGGAATATAAACTATGCAAATCACGGTCGCTCAATTGACCTGCCATGACTACACGATCCGTCAAACCTTCGCGTTCGATGGCACGTTCAATCTTTCCCCCCTCTGGTCCTGTACCAACTAATATCCAAGCCCACGATTCTGGTAAACGCGAAGCGACCTCAGCCAATGCCGAAACTAAAACATCGAATCCCTTGTTTATTTCAATACGGCCAACAGACAGGAAAAGGGGAGAAGCCTCTTTCAGACCAAACTGGCTAACTAATTCCATTCCACGAGATCTGTCGCCCAAACAGCGAATCACCTCTGGATCAACAGCGTTCGGAATGACAACTTGTTTTTGTCGAGTCGCTTTTAAATATTCGTCAACAAGTTTCACCAAAGACTTGTCAGTAATCACTAGTGCATCACTTTTAGACGCAATTGTTCTCATTCCAGAACGAAAAGGTGAATACGCCAAGTGTTTTAATTTAACATGCGATCGAAATTCCTCCATCCCATGAGTCGTTAATATCAGAGGAATTTTTCGCGAAAGGTCGCCGGCAAAACCACATGCAAATCCCAGACCAGCAAGTCCATGAACATGTATTACATCCCACTGACCGCCAGCCTCTGACCGCTTTGCCAGCCGACGAGCAACCTCATAAGCCCAGATCGGGTAATTTGTAATGCGATCCAGTACAACCGTGCCTTTGCGATTACCAAGTGGGAGTCGATGCCCATAAATCCAGTTAGATGAAACTCCATCCGGAAATACACTCTCGGCCTCGAGTTTTCGTAGCTTGTCTGTAGGAGTTTCTGAAAACAACTCGATTCGCACACCGCGCGCCGCCAAGTATTTCATCAATTCAAAGACATGTCGTTCAAGTCCTCCCGGACCATGGGCAGGATGCACTCGCCTTGAAACAATCGCCACAGACAAAGTCTGCGGCCGATGAGTACTCTCAATAACATTTTCCATCTTAAATTCCAGAAGACCGAGGAAAACAGCTTGCACGGACATCGGAATAGATTTCCTGCAACCGTGGATAAATAACCTCAGGACTGCAATTGTTGGCGACCCACGCCTGAGAGGCTTGACCCACTTTTAACCTTGTCCCACTGGATTTAAGCAACAAAAGAATTCGATCCAGGTCGGAGGATGATTTCACGATATACCCGTTTACACCAGAATCGATCATCTCTTCAGTCCCACCACCTGCCCACGCAATTACTGGAACTCCAAGCCCCATTGATTCCAAGATAATTCTAGACAATGGTTCATTCCAAGCGGACGGAACAATCACCGAGTATGCCTCTTGCTGCAGCCGTAAAAGTTTTCCGTGAGAAAGCCAACCACAAAATGTAACGGAAAGTCCGAGTTGTCTCGCTTTGGACGCAAGATGGTTTTTCATTGGCCCGTCTCCCGCTACAACTAAGGGAAGATCCGTCTTTGTACAAGCCAGCGCATCAAACAATAAATCAAATCCTTTGGTCGGAATTAATTTCCCGGCAGTAAGAAGGTAAGGAGAAACGATCTTTGGATGCCTGAACTCAGTAACAGCACTTCTCAGTAGATCAAGATCAACAATGTTTGGTAAAACGGAAAACTCGGTGTCAGGTTGTTCGCGGGCAATGCGCAAACGGACAGCATCACTTACTGTGATAACCCTTCCAGCCATTCTTACACTTTTCTGTCGACTTGCTAATCGGCGACGGGACCAAGGAACCATGATACGAGCTAACGGTTGGGGAAAGTTCCAATATTCTTTTATACACTCCGTTAAATCTTTAGTTGTACAACCATCACAATTACTTTGTCCCCACCACGATGTGCCATGCAGGCAAACTGGCCAATAATCACGTAAGGTCAAGACTGTAGGGATTTTATGAACCCGACCAATATCTACTACGGGAAGACCGCTGTGCATATGCTGGGCATGTAAAACATCAACACCAGATTTGCTTGTCAGGTACTGCTCTAAGTGATCATAGAGAGTTACATAGGAATAATCATGTGCTCCTAACCGGCGAATAGGATTACGACGAGAACCTCGAATACCAACATCCGTGACTTCGACACCTTCAAAACTTCTTTGCGTTATGTTGTCAGTTGTCGGATCTAAATTAATGACATCAGTCTGATGCCCATGTTTTAACAACATACGGGCAAGCGCGTGAGTACTCCATCCACTCCCTCCACACTCAGGTGGGTAAACATCCGTAACCAGACATATCCGCAATAATAAATGTGACATAGGTATCTAAGCTACTGACGAGTCTCATAAAATGATGTTCGGTTAAACATGAAATTCCACAAGGTTTCCCTCATACTGTTTGGCACTTCGAAGACTTGGTTATAGGCGATCTGACTCATCGTGACCGGCGCATCACGGGGAATAAGGCCTGTTGAGTACTGAATAGCCAAACCGGCGTTCCACATTGCCAGTAAAACAACGCCGGCTACCAAAAACTTTCTAGTCCGCATAGCAACACTTGAAAAAAGAACGGCAAGACCAAGAGCAAATATAGGTGATAAATTAACAAAGCGCCGTGCGCCAAACGAGGCACCTCCAGCCCAAGTGTCATACGATCCAACAACCACCACCTGCGCGACAAAAACTGCACAAAGAATGATCGAAACCGTCTGGGTCCGCTTCCACAGCACGCCGAGCCCCACAACACCTAACAGCGTTATTGGATGCCATGAAAAAAGCCCGTGAAAACCAGAAAACAAAACATCAAAAAAATGCACTGGAACCAATGAAAATTTACTAACCACAAACGGTGAAGGGCCGAAGATTCCATTCAACGTGAAATAAACATAAAACTGAGGAATCACTACTAAGAATAAAACAGCAAGAAAAGCAAAGTATCCTGACGCTCTCAAACGACATTCACCGATAAAATGATCTATTCGTTTTTGCTTAAACCGAATCCGTTCACTATCAGAAGAAATTTTCTTTAGAAAAGAAACCCCCTCATCTATGACCAACACAATTAAGAACAGCCAATTCAATTCACGTACAAGAATTACTAACCCCGCTACCAAACCAAGTCCCATCCATCCAAGAACGCTCCGATCGCGCCGCCATCTGTGCCATATATAAAGAAAAAGCGCCGCCGCAAAAAGGGAACTTGCATGCGACATTGCCGGTGTGATGTAGAGATAAAAAACAATTGGTGAAGCGAACCAAATTGCAAGTACCGCGAGTGTGGAGGCAAAAAGACCTGCATACGACCGACACCATTGGAATATCAAGAACAGTCCTAAAGTCCCCCAAAACCACGAAGCAACACACACCGCCCACACATACGGCCACGAATAGCCATTACGCTCAATGGAAACACCGAACAACCGCACAAGTGCAACAGAAAGATCAGCCGCGAGATAAAACGGTGACCACAACACTGCTGTTCCAATAGGAGCATCATTTAATCGATATCCTGTCGGTGTCACTGTGTCTCTGAATGGCACAAGACCCGCATGAGCCACTGGATCCTGTTCTATAAAATGCTGATACTCATTTTCAAAATGTAAATCGCGATCAAAAACCACTGAACGCAATATGGAAAAATACTTAATTTCATCACTGGCATAAATTCGTGGCGTCAACAAAGGTAGGGCAAGAACACTGACTAATAGAAGAATTCCCCATCCATTGAGCCAGTCTGAAGAGATTCGACCGAATATAAATTTCATGTCCCGATCTTTTCTACGAGCTTTAGAATGTCCTTTGCTCCCTGAGTCCAGCTATGATTAGCTATAACAAGCTGACGCCCAGAGAGACCCATTTCCCTGCCACAATCAGCGCTCCGAAAAACAGAATCAACTGCATTCGCTAAATCTTGCGCTGTTGCAGGAACTAAAAATCCAGAAATACCATCCTTAACCGTCTCCTTTACACCGCCCTCATTCACGGCAATAACTGGACACCCACAATAAGCTGCCTCTATGACAGACAGCCCAAGACTTTCTTCTACGGCGGCATGTACGTAAATTGAAGCTTGCGCATAATATTTTGGCAACTCTTGATCGTCAACGAATCCTGTAAAGGTTACACAGTCAGCAACATCCAAATCACGTGCCAACGTTTCTAATCGAGAACGTTCGGGTCCATCTCCCACAACAATCCACCTATATGTGTCCCGACACTCATCAATTTTTTTTAACACACTTGCTGTCCTAATAATCAGATCGACTCGCTTGCGCGGATGTAAGTAGTTGACCGTTAAAATTATCTTCTTTCCACTTACTCTTTTCTGTGCAACAGCATCTAAACGATTCCGATCAATGCCAAGAGTAACCACCGTCGCTTCATCCTTATAAACAGCCTGCATCTGAGAAGCAGCAAAGGCACTCGACGTGCACGTAGCATCGGCCAAACTGACAAGATAACGATCCACATACCTGTAGATAGCCAACAGCGGTGCAAGCAGATGTCGATAAATGCCCACACGTTTCAGCACGAGCAATCGATCCTGGTATAACACACGGGGCGGCTCCCAGCAGTAGTAGATGACGGGAATCCGCACACGAGTGTTACGAATCAAGCGCCCAGTAATTAATAATGCGGGGCCAAAAACAACTCTAACATCGGCGGCAGGATCCAGTAACCGCACCAGACGAAAACTCAACAAATAGTCTGATACTGCATTCAAGTAGCGATTCTTACTCCAATCTAAATTGGTATTCGATCGAACAAGCTCTACACCGGGTGCTAAAAGTTCACGACACGAATCATCAAATTGGTGGCAAATAATCCTTGGGTGATGCCCTGCTTCCGCCAAAGCACCAGCTAAACCTAAGATCGCACGCTCCGCTCCAGAAAGAAGCTTAAAACGAGGAAAAACTAAATCAAAGCGAAGCATCATCATGATAAATCAGGGTTCTTCTGTCCCAGCAGCGCCCTATAAAAGTTAACGTATTGAAGAACGATGTCGTTGATGTCAAACAGAGCTAGAGCGCGCTTGCGACTTTGCTTACCGAGTTCTTGCATCTGGCTCTTGTTCGCAAGTAGGTTAATTGCCTGTTCGGCAAGAATAGAAGAATTTTCTTGTGGCACGGATATTCCTGCAGGGTTGCCCCTGCCAAAAATAAAATCCGTAATACCAGACTGCTCAGAAACAATACACGGAAGACCTGTAGCCATAGCCTCGACGATGACCGTTCCAAAACCCTCTCGCCTAGAAGGAAACAAAAATATGTCCGCCGCTTGCATAATACGATTTATATCGTCCCGTACTCCCACTTGATGAATTTTTGATGCAGCATTCTCGGGAAGCATCTTGAATTGACGGCTTAGAAAATCTCTATTCAATCTATCGTTGTTAAAGCGATTCTCTCCCGCAAGAATAAGGTGTGCGTCAGGACGGCTCTTGTGGATTTCGATCCAAGCATTCAGCAATATATCAATTCCCTTCCTCTTAACCAGTGACCCCACAAAAACAAAAACTGGACTCGACTCTGGTATACCGAGCTCTTCACGAACGGGAGGATAAAGACTAGGACTAAATCGCCGAACATCTACTCCCTGGACCAGTAAACGTACCTTGCTGGAGGCAAGACCTGCCTCATGATAACGTTGCTCAAGAATAGGTGAAATGGCGGCATAACCATCACATCTACGAAAGATCGCCTGACGTAATTTCGAAAACTTGTGGTTCGTTGCCAAAAGAGTAATCGCGTCATCCGTGCCGAGCAAAGTCATCTCAAAAAGCAACGGCTTCGACGTTAGTCGACTCCATCCCCATGCACCATAAAATGCATCGGTCATCGCATGAACGTGCACAAGATCGAATGCTTGGTTTCGCAATAATTCTAGAAATATTTTCGCGGAAAACACGGGCCCGTTTTTCTGTCCCAATAGTCCCGAAAAGACACTTGGATCGACACGTATAACTTTGTAACCATCAATCGTGTCATATTTAGGTAATGTCTTTTTCCCATAGGACGATGTAATGACTGTTGGTTGAATGTTTTGTTGCAAAAGAGCTCGACAAAGTAGTTCAAGCTGCACACCTTGACCAGAAAACAAAGGACGGAATTTTTGGATCACCATCGCAACATGCAACCGCGGCAAAGAAGACGATGACCTCTTCATTTCGCCTGAACCCTCTCCAACAACTGCTCAACAGTAGCCGCCTGATGCAGCCATGTGTAGTCAGACTCTGCAAGCTCTCTGGCTTTTTGGCGCAACAAAACAACCTCCGCTGGATTCGAGGAAAATCGTTCTAAAAGCATTGACAATTCTTCCGTGGCACCAGCCTTGTAAAACCTTGCGACACTATCGGGTAGCAAGTCCCTTAGCTCTTTTAGATTTATGGTAATGATTCCAAGACCAGCAGCTAAATATTCAAAGAGTTTAATGGGAGACCAAAACCAACCCAACTCCAGCGGACTGAACTTAGACGGTGAAAACGGCGCCAATCCTATTTCGGCCTCAGCTAAATGCTTAGGAACTTTATCAAACGGAATGGCTCCAAGAAATTTAATGTCTTCTCCCACTCCAAGTCGCTTTGCCAAACGGGTTGCTGATTTCCATGTCGGACCACTTCCAATGCAGGTTACACAAATATCAACACCGCGAGATCGGCACAGAGCCACCGCACGGACAAGATCTTCGGCACCGTGCCAAGATTTAAAGCTACTAATGTAAACACACTTTAAAGGCCCTTTTTCTCTTTCAACTGGACCTGGCTTAAAACGCGTCACATCCACACCATTAGTCACGAGAGTGACCGTATTCTGCATTTCTGGTGGAAGTAAATATCGTGAGGTGGCATAAATACCATTACAACCACGTAATATTCGGCACCGCCATCGATGAATAGGACGGATTATCGTCAACCGATCTAGTCGATCTCTCCACAATCTATCAACGGGACGCGCAGGTGAATTCACTTCCAAAACCGCCGGAATTCCCTCCAAATTGGCCGCCAAAATTCCTGCTCCACCAAATGTATAGAATCTCTCAACAAGTACATCCGGTCTGAGCTCTAATATAAGTCGGCGAATGTGTCTAACAGCCGTCCATTCAAAATATCGTGTCGGCTTGGCGAGACGGTGCACCCGCACAGAACCGTCTTGAATGATTCCATCTCTGTCGTTTGTCGGAAGTCCAGACACCCCTTTCGGAGCAAGAATATGAACATCATGCCCTCTTTGCCCTAAAGCATGACAAAGTTCTTGAACATGAACGCTTCCACCGTGAGAACCTGGGATTCTCGTATCTACCGCAACATATAGAATTTTCACATCAACCTTGGCTAGTCTATTTTAGTGTCGTCTGACTCTTCTTTTAAGCAGAAGACGTTATACTTGAGTTAGTAGGCACATTTTTGTGAAAAAACGACTCGCATGGTTTACGCCGCTTCCACCTATCCGTTCAGGAATTTCACAATACAGTATCGAATTAATTCCAACACTGTTACAAAACTACGAAATTGATATCTTTGTAAATTCACAGGAAGATCTTCTATTCAGCAAGTCTGCACTAAATATCCTTGACGCACACGACTTTATCCATAAACACGCGCAAGATCCCTACGCATCGATTATTTACCAAATGGGTAACGCACCATGTCACGCTTATATGTGGCCGTATCTTGTTCAATACCCTGGACTCGTCGTTCTTCACGATGCCAACCTTCACCATTCAAGAGCTCGAACTTTACTGCAAGAAGGTCGACCTGACGACTATCGAACTGAGTTTTCCTATAATCACCCTTCTGCACCTTGCGGCGTCGCAGAATTAGGTCTCAACGGTCTACTCGGATCACTTTATTATCTGTGGCCCATGAGACAAATCATTCTCGATGCATCTCGAACAATATTGGTACACAACTCTTGGCTTGCAAACATAATTAAGCAAGAACAACCAACTTTACCAGTTGAAGTTGTAGAAATGGGTGTGCCTCCCCCGGAATCCACCCAGAACGCCAACAATAGGCTCCGTGAAATTCATCACATTGACAAAGATGCAATTTTATTCACGGCCTTCGGAAAAATTACTCCTGAGAAAAGAATTTCTCAGATTCTTCGTTCGTTAGCGTCTTTAAACGTTCACAAACATCCATGGCATTTACTCCTGTGCGGCGAATCCGTAGAGCACTACAGAGTCGAACAAGAAGCTTCTAATTTGGGTATCGGTAATCAAGTCTCGGTAACTGGGTATGTCAGCGATGATCAAATGTCAGATCATCTTACGGCTTCTGATATTGGTTTATGTCTTCGGTGGCCATCTGCGCGCGAAACATCCGCTTCGTGGCTTCGGTTCTTAGCCGCTGGAAAACCAACAATCATTACAGACTTAAGTCACCTAAGCGAAATACCTTCATTGGATCCAAGAAACTGGCAGCTAACGAGTGGACCGACAAATTCTGGACGCACGATTGAACCAATCTGTATAAGCATCGACATCGTTGATGAAGAACACTCGCTATCGCTCGCGCTCTCACGCCTCTGTATCGATACTACCCTACGCAACACCTTGGGCCAGGCTGCCCATAACTACTGGAAAAACCATTTTAATCTCGAAAAAATGCGATCAGGCTATATTCAGGCTATTGAGAAGACATGCGCCTTTGATAACAAGTCGGAAACAACAAAAAACTTACCCAAACATCTATTTCAGGACGGCACTGAACATCTCCGCAGTCTCCTTAGAGACATCGGAGTAACTAACGAACTAGATATGTGATTTTATGGCCAACTCGTGGGTTTAGGGAGCATATTCGCATACATTTGACCAGCGGGGTAATCTTGACTTACTCGATCGGCCAAGATACTCTGCTTCTATTGAAGATCACACTCAATGGCGAAGCGTTCGAAACAACTGCGCCACTAACAATAACGGCTCTACTGAAACTTCTTGAAATCGATTCACGAAGGGTCGCAGTAGAACACAACCTCACGATTGTGAAGCGCAAAGCTTACGATTCAAATATCGTTCACGATGGTGACAAAGTGGAAATTGTCAACTTTGTCGGTGGAGGATAAGAATCATCGTTCGAAACTAATGGAAAACGACCCACTAATTCTTGCGAATAAAAAATTTCAATCGCGTCTTATTGTCGGCACCGGAAAATATCCGTCCAACAATGTCATGACTGAAGCCCATGCTGCTTCTGGAGCAGAAATGGTCACTGTCGCCGTGAGACGAGTTAACGTGACGGACCGCTCAAAAGAATCACTGCTAGATCATATTGATACTCAAAAATTATCCTTACTACCGAACACGGCGGGATGCTATTCTGCGGAGGAAGCCATCCGCACCGCACATCTGGCAAGAGAGGTCGGACTGTCAAATTGGATCAAGCTCGAGGTTATTGGCGACGAAAACACATTGTTCCCGGATAATGAAGCTTTACTTGAGGCAACACGAATACTAATCAAGGATGATTTTATTGTTTTGCCCTACACCAACGATGATCCCGTTGTCTGTCGAAAACTTGAAGACGCTGGCGCTGCGGCAGTAATGCCACTAGGAGCTCCTATTGGCTCTGGGCTTGGCATACAAAATCCAAACAACATTAGAATCATTAAGAAATTTTCGAGCATTCCGGTAATTGTCGATGCAGGCGTAGGAACCCCATCGGATGCTGCAATAGCAATGGAGCTAGGTGCTGACGCTGTGCTGATGAACACCGGTATAGCCGGCGCACAAGATCCTGTGAAAATGGCGCAGGCAATGTGTTTGGCAGTAGAAGCTGGCCGAAAAGGATTTTTATCTGGGAGAATTCCTCAACGGATGTATGCCAGCGCCAGCAGTCCCCTCGAAGGGATCGTGGGCAAGTAAATCCGTTCAATAAACACTGTTCTGTTTACTTATAAGAATCATGGCAACACGCAGTATTACTCTTGAAGATATCAAACGCCTCCAGCAAGAACGTGACAATGCAGACTTGGCGTACAACAATGCATTGACGGCGCTCGACGGAGCCATCCAAGAGCTTCGAGAAATGCCCCATCCACCACCAGCCTACGATGAAACTCAGATTTCTCCCCTTAATGAGCTCTACGATCTCAACTCCGTCAAACCAACCGGTAAAGATGGCTGGCGCGGGAAGATACTATCGGGTGTATGGTGGTTGTTAGCACCCGTTTTGGAACGTCAACATGCCTTTAATTCCGCACTGGTTGACCATATTAATCGGAATGTGAAAACCCATCGCAGCATCATTGACTCAATCGAGAGTTCAATTAGTACCGTTCGGGAAGAACTCGAAAAACTAATAGAATTTCAGGCAAAACTCATCCTTTATGCACAACAAATCACACCTTACATTGATACCAAAGACCGTGACGAGGGCGCTAAATTACGCCGCATGCATGAAGACGTAGCGGTAGGAGTCGAAGGAGGCTTAAGTGGTTTGTCCGACGAATTACAAAAACGATGGGAATCAATGGTCGCACGAGATCAACGCTACGAAACAACGGTTAACGAGATCCGATCAACGACGACAGGATGGCATCAGGTTACCGCATCACTTAAACGCGAACTGGAACGATTAACAGGAGTGTCAAATGCTCAGGTAAACACGAACAAGACCAGCGCAGCCAATGAAATATCACCTGATCAATTGGCTAACACCTACGATAGTTACAAGTACGTTACCTTTGAAGATAAATTCCGTGGCTCTGGCACAGAGATTAAAACGCGCGTAGCTAGTTATCTTCCTTACTTTAAAAACACAAGTGACGTGCTCGATGCCGGATGTGGACGGGGAGAATTTTTGGAACTACTTCGAGAACAAGGAATAACTGCTACCGGAGTTGACCTCAATCATGAGATGGTCGAAGTGTGCCGCGCAAACGGTTTAGATGTTGACAGAAATGATGTGTTAAGTCATCTAACGTCCCTTCAGGATGAATCATTAGGAGGATTGTTTGCTGCACAAGTTGTTGAACATCTTGAACCAGCGTATTTACTAAAACTTATTGACATAGCATTCCTCAAGTTACGACCTGGAGCGACCTTAATCTTCGAAACTATCAACGTTGCATCTTGGTCTGCGTTCTTTCAAAGTTATGTTAGAGACATTACCCACGTACGTCCGTTACACCCAGATACGTTGCAATACCTAGTTACCGCGAGTGGTTTTCAAAAAGCCGAAATTGTCTACCGATCACCATATCCACCAGAAAATAAACTACAGCCCTTAAAAGAAGCGTCTGCTTCATTCAATACATCACAGATGTCGAAAAACAATCACTTAGCCGAAGAACTAAATACAATAAATGAAAATATTTCGAAACTGAACCGGTTATTGTTCACGGATCAAGATTATGCGGTAATAGCCAGGCGCGGGTAGGTTAGTCATAAGCTCTGACCTTCTTAAGATGTGGCAATTCACTCCACACACCAAAAGCCCCTAAAGACATAACCGGCACGTAAGAAACAAAATGGAGCACAATGCCATATGAAAGCGCAACGTCTCCACTGACACCGAACAAACCTAGGGCAACAACACTAAGGTATTGAAACACACCGATTTTTCCTGGCGTAGACGGAACCGCCGTTCCTAATTGCACAACAGCCACGACTACCAGAGCTGCAACTGGAGGTAAGTCGATTCCTAAAGCGAGCATCGTGATGTAACTAGCCACCCCAAGTGTGCACCAAGTCACCAAATAGCCAGCCTGTATTAATAATGTAGTAGGCCACCGATCTAAAACACGTATGCCCAGCAAAACAGAAAGGCACCGACTACAAATTTTCCGTTTCCAACCTTTCGTTGCTCCTTCACTTGCAGACAGATATTGCTCTAACCGATCAAGATTGTAGAGAACCCCAAACACGAGACCTGCCAATAGAATCGTCAAACAAATCATAAAAATCGCCGTCTCCTGCAGTATTTCTGGTAATTCTGTTCGAATAGAAATAAAAAACAAGAGAAGCACCAATGCACTCATATCGAAAAGCTTTTCTAGCACTAGACTGGTTAGAGCGGTTAACTTTGGCACTTGACTCGCTTCACCGATCAAAAAAACCCGCGCAACATCCCCAGCCCTAGCAGGCACAATAATATTGATGAACTGACCAATCATTAAGATACGCCACGCACGAAAGAACGAAACTTGAACAGGTGTTGGTCGATACAGATAACCCCAAGACCACGTACGTATCAGTGTCCCGACCAGCACAAAAGCGGAGGCCATCAAGACCAAAACATAATCAGTTGATTTAACCGAAAATAGAAATTCCGACCATGACACATTACGTGCAGAAACCCACAGAAAAAGAATTCCCAGCAATCCACCCGCAAGCAAGCGCAACCGATGTTTTCTATAGATCACGTCTATTATGAACTGACTGTGGAATGATGCGGGCGAGAATCACTGGATAACCTTTTCAGATCAGCATCAACCATCATTTTTACGAGGTCAGAAAATGTAACGGATGGACTCCAGTCAAGTTCCTTCTTTGCTTTCGAATTATCACCAATGAGGTGTTCCACCTCCGCCGGCCGAAAAAGCTTGTCATCGGTAACAACAAATTGAGACCAGTCTAGGCCGACATGAGAAAAGGCCATCTCAACGAGCTGTTTAACCGAATGACTAATACCTGTGGATACTACATAATCTGATGCAGTGTCCTGCTGCAACATGGACCACATTGCTCGCACATAATCTCCAGCAAAACCCCAATCACGACAGGCATCCAGGTTGCCCATTGACAAAGAATCAGTCATTCCTAATTTTATTCGTGCCACTCCATCAGTAACCTTACGAGTCACAAACTCTAGTCCCCGACGCGGTGACTCATGGTTAAACAAAATACCAGAGACAGCAAACAAGTCGTAACTTTCGCGGTAGTTAACAGTAATGTAATGCGCGAAGACTTTAGAAACACCATAAGGACTCCTAGGATAGAACGGGGTTAATTCGCTCTGCGGTGTTTCCCGAACCTTTCCAAACATTTCGCTTGAAGATGCTTGATAGAAACGAATAGACGTATCGATCTGTCTAATTGCTTCAAGTAAACGCGTAACGCCTTGCGCATCGTAGTCACCGGTTAAAATTGGTTGATCCCAAGAAGCAGGCACAAACGACATAGCGCCCAAGTTGTAGATTTCGTGCGGACGAATCTCGTCGACGACGCGAATGAGGGAGAGTTGATCCAATAAGTCTGCAGCCCTGAGTTCGACACGATCCAGCAAGTGATCAATACGCCAATAGTTTGGGGCACTTAATCGACGAACAACACCAACTACTTCATACCCTTTTTCCAGCAAAAGCTCAGCAAGATACGAACCATCTTGACCTGTAATTCCTGTTATAAGTGCTCTTTTAGACATAATCATTACAATCGAAAGATACGATCTCCTTGAAAATCCTTTAAAGCATTCCGTGTGTCCACGATGACTGCTTTACATTTGACCAAGTCAGAATAATTAAAATCATCGTGGGCAGTTGTTATTACGACACAATCGATACCGTCAGACAAGGCAACATCTGGTTCTGTTGCCGTTAACTTTAAGCCACCTTGATCAATATTGGTAACAAACGGATCGCTATAACTAATCACGGCACCCTGATCATGAAGTAAAAGCGCAATATCCACCGCAGGAGACTCCCTTGTATCACCTACATTCGCTTTATAGGACAACCCAAAAAGGTGAACATTAGCTCCACGAAGTGACTTACCTTGACTAGTAAGTGCCTCCGCTACTCGCTTAACTACATGACCAGGCATAGCAGCATTGACGGCTCCTGCCAGTTCTATAAATCTACTCTCAAAGCCACTTTGCCGAGCTTTCCAGCTTAAATAAAATGGATCGATAGGGATACAATGCCCTCCCAAGCCTGGTCCAGGATAAAAAGGCATAAAGCCAAATGGCTTTGTTTTTGCAGCGTCAATAACCTCCCAGACGTTAACACCTAAGGCGCTACACATAAGTGCAAGTTCATTAACTAAGCCAATATTCACAGCACGAAACGTATTCTCAAATAATTTAACCGTCTCAGCAACAGTAGCTGATGACACTGGCACAACCGTTTCGACTATTTGTTCGTACAAGATTTTTGCGACTTCCGTTGAACGCTCATCAACGCCACCAACAACCTTTGGGATATTTCGGGTAACCCACTGAAAGTTTCCCGGATCAACCCGCTCAGGTGAAAATGCCAGAAAAAAATCTTGACCTGCACGTAAACCATCGGCCTCAAGTTTTGGCTTAACAACCTCTTCAACAGTGCCAGGATAGGTGGTGGACTCAAGGACTACCAAATGGTCGGGATGAAGATACTTAGAGATTTCATCTACCGCAGATACAATGAAGGAAAGATCCGGATCATGTGTTTTGCTAAGTGGTGTAGGAACACAGATACTGATGGTGTCCACCTTGGCAAGTTCGCTAAAATCCGTCGTGGGAATCAAGTTGCCAGTCTTGAGCACTTCCTGTAAATCATTTACATCAGCACCGATGATATCTATTTGACCATTTTGAATGCTATGCACCTTGTCAATGTCAATATCCAAGGCAATCGTTCGAAAACCCGTTTTTGCAAACTCAACGGCCAATGGAAAACCTACGTATCCAAGACCAATTACTGCAACACTTGCCTCTCGGTTACGAATTTTGTTGAGAAGTGACATTGCATTAGTGTACGACGTTATGACACACATGACACAATCACTTCTAATAATTAAAATCTAAAAATGGAACAAATCGACATTGCTATTATTGGTGGAGGCGTCGTTGGACTGTCGATCGCTTCAGCCCTCTTTAAAAAAGGGCGATCTATTTGTCTCTTAGAGAAGCATCCTCGAATGGGCCTTGAAGCAAGCACACACAATAGTGGTGTAATACACGCAGGTTTGTACTATCCCCAGAACACACTTAAAACCAAACTATGTATCGAAGGACGTAAGCTGTTATATACGTTTTGCAAGAAATACAGAATTCCGCACTCTCAATGTGGAAAATTAATTGTCTGCTCTAAAAGTTCTGAAATTCCTGCTTTGGAACTACTTGCGACACAAGGGCAAAGTAACGGACTTGAAGATTTGCGCCTCGTGGATCAGCTGTTCTGTAAAAAGAAAGAACCATCAATTAAAGCTAAGGCAGCGATCTGGTCGCCTTCGACAGGTATCATTGAACCCGAGGCACTAGTGCGAACACTCACACACCTTGCGTCACAACATGGTGTCGCTTTACTCACAGAAACATGCGTCAAAAATGGCTCTGCAACACCTCACGGAGTCGAATTAATTACACAACATGAACAGATCCATGCACGTCTAGTAATCAATGCCGCAGGGCTGTACGCCGATCAAATCGCGAAGATGCTTGGTGGACACTTAGACAAGATTTATCCGGTCAGAGGAGAATACGCCGAATTAGCGCCTCGGACAGACCTCTTTATCAATGGCCTTATTTATCCTCTACCAGAACAATCAGGGCACGGTTTGGGCATTCATCTAACCAAAACGACTTGGGGAACAGTCATCGTTGGGCCAACAGCAAAATATCAAACCAGCAAAACCGACTACGAACAAAACCGCCTTCCGTTAGAACTTTTTTATGATTCGGCGCGTCACCTAGTTCCGAACTTACATCTAAACGACTTAAAGTTAGGCAACACAGGCATTAGAGCAACATGTCGCCACCCTAACGAAAATTTTTCCGACTTTATTATCGGTAGAGACCTATCTGTACCCACACTTATTCATGTTGGGGGAATTGATTCTCCTGGGCTGACAGCTTGTCTTGCAATAGGAAAGATGGTGTCAAAGTTGGTTGACGAAACGCTAAATTAATGTCCCGACTTAATCAAACCAGAACTTCAAAAAGAACTTTTGGCAAGACGTTCCGATACATACCGTCTTAATGCATTCTGCCAAGACGGTATCTCAATACCAGCATTTTTTAATTTGACATTAGAAAGAGCACAAAATTGTGGCCGTCGAGCTTTCATCACACGATCAGATACACGGATTGGAACAATTTCAACTGAACGCTTAAGACAATTTGCTAATTCGTTAGCAACGTCAAGCCAAGTGCCCATACCAGAACCCACGCAGTGATAGATTCCTGGCGCGGGTTTTTTTTTCAGTAACTGAACAGTCGCAGATACAACGTCAAACGCATAGCTTGGAGAAACCGTGCGATCAGAAAAAGCAAATACCTTTTCTCCAGACAAAGACGCATCACACATTTTATCGAGACTACCACCACTACCATCAAAAGACAGCCCTCCGAATAAACTCTCTATTCGAAGGACATACGATTGAGTATCCTGAGCAAACCACTCTCCTAATAACTTTGACATCGCATAAACACTCTGCGGATTTGGTTGAACATCTTCGGTATAAGGGTCGGTACCTTTACCATCGAAAACGAAATCCGTACTATAGTGAATTAACGTAGCATTAACTATCCGAGCAGCCTTCGCCAAATTACGTACCGCAAACGCATTAACTTCGAGCGCAACAATTTGATTGATTTCGGCGCCATCCACATCGTTGTAAGCCACACAGTTGATGATGACTTCAGGATTTATTGTTTGAACAGTCTGAAGAACATGATCTGAATGAGTCAGATCGAGTTGATTACGGTTAAACCCAAAAACCTGATGGTCTCTCGAGAATATGGATTCTACCGTCCGGCCCAATTGCCCATGGGAACCGAGAACCATGACGGTCATTTCTCTCGGCCTTTCATCATTGCTCGAGCCTCACGATCCAACTCTCGGCGCCGTATCGTTTCACGTTTATCATGTAGTTTCTTACCTTTTGCGACAGCAATCGATACTTTTACGAGACCGTTCTTAAAGTACATGCGAACTGGAATGAGCGTAAAACCACGCTCAACAATCTTTCCGATTAGTTTTCGTATCTCATCTTTTTTGAGTAGTAACTTTCTCGTCCGAAGTGGTTCATGATCAACATATCCTCGGTGGCTATAGGCACTAATGTGCAAGTTATGCAGATAAACTTCGTTTCTTTCAATCCGACCATAACTATCTCGAAGATTCACACGACCTTCACGTATAGCTTTTATCTCAGTACCGAGCAACGCGATGCCAGCTTCATATGTATCCAACAAATGATAATCGTGACGAGCTTTTCTATTATCAGAGATAAGCCGTTCACCCAATCGCTCAGTCATGATTCAAGTCCCGTGCGACGCGAGGCCAAACGCGCAGCGAGAATAATAGCCTCTACCAAACTAGAATGATCGGCAATTCCCTTGCCAGCGATGTCATACGCAGTACCGTGATCGACAGAGGTCCGTACAATGGGTAATCCTAGTGTGACATTTACTGATTTTCCAAAACCAACAAGCTTGGCAGGAATCAGTCCCTGATCGTGATAACAGGCAATCACTGCATCAAATTCACCTTTTACAGCACGCACAAAAATGGTGTCGGCGGGAAGCGGTCCCTCAATATTAATTCCTCGGCTTCTAAGACTTTGAACAGCTGGTTCTATAATTTCAACTTCCTCACGACCAATCAGCCCCTTTTCTCCAGCGTGTGGATTCACGCCTGCAATAGCTAAACGAGGAGAAAGGCAACCAAACAGTGGAAGCTCGGCATGGGCCAGTTCAACAGTACGCTCAATTCTTGCTTGGGTCAGATTGTCCGACACCAGAGAGAGCGGTATATGAACGGTGGCTATTACAACCCGAAGACTCTCTGTGTAAAACATCATTGCAACGTCTGTTGCCCCAGTCAAATCGGCCAAAAGCTCTGTATGACCAGGCCATTTCAAACCAGCAAGATTCCAAGACGTCTTGTTAATTGGAGACGTCGTTAGGGCGTCTAGGCGACCTTCCAGTGCATCGTGCGTTGCGCGACAAACGGCTTGATAGGACGACATCCCTCCCTTAGCATCAGCAATACCCATCTGAACCAATTCAGATCTCGAATCGTACAAGACGGGCGTACACACTTGTGTTACTCGAGGATCACGAAGGGCTTGTTCTGTGATCTCTGGGCCAATTCCTGCGGGATCACCAACGGTGAGACCGATGCGCGGTCGTTCCATCAAAATTCACGTTTACGGCAAGAACCGATATTTACAATTAACTATTACACCTTACAATCCACAAGAAGAGCAATCTCCTGTTCCGCAGCCTCCCGATGAACAACCTTCACCAGTGGCGCTACGACTACAGGAGCCCTCATTTGCACAACCACCGAACTGCTCTCCTGCGGCGTTAGGCAACTCATAGCGAAGACAACATTTGAGACGCCCACATAATCCTGACAGCTTCGAAGGACTTAAACTTAGATTTTGACGTTTAGCCATTTTAATAGAGATTGGCTCAAATTTGTTCAACCATGTCGTACAACAGAGGGGTCTACCACAAGTTCCGTAACCACCCAATATTTTTGCTTCGTCGCGTGCACCGATGTGTCGCATTTCAATCCGACACCTAAATTTAGAAGACAACTCTCGGACGAGTTCGCTAAAATCAATGCGTTCCTCAGACTTAAAGAAAAAAACTAGTCGCGATTTATCATGGTGCTGCTCAACACGGACCAATTTCATAGGCAAAGAGAATTCCCGGATCTTCATTGAGCCAAATTGGCTCGCTTTTTTTTCGAATTGCTCCTGCTTTAATCGAACAGTAATGTCATCTTTTGTCGCTCTCCGTATAAGTTTGTTGGCAGACCTTCCTTTTCGGAGATGGCGCTCACCAGATTCTCTTATTGACCGTTTTACTGTTCCATACATTTGACGACCAGAATGAAGCACGACAACTGTTTCTTCACTCTTAATCGGTTCTTCAAAACCGACTTCTGGTAATAGAAAATGGTGAAGACGTCCAACATGATCAAACTTAACGCTCACGAAAGACGCAATCGATGGTTTTGACATCATTTTCAGCCTACAACTGGCATGCCAACCAAGCAATCACAACTTTGGGGTTCGCATTGGACTTAATTGCCTTACTAGCTTCGTCGACAGCCGAAAAACCCCTAACAGCACGCGAGACAACAAAATCATTCGATAAAGACATTAATTGGTCACGAAAATCAATATTTGAAAGAGTATTTAAGTCTCCTGAACTTCTAATTAGCACCATATCGCGCAAAAAAGACTCCAGACACTGAAAACGTAACTCTAGTTCCTTCCGCTGAAAAGACATTCCCTTTTTTACTTTAGAAGGAGCTGGAACAAAATTTTCAGCACTTTCGAGACGCATTCTTGTGTCACGGGCATTCGCAATAGAATTCAAAAAATCAATTGATGCTTCGCGAGTAGTGACTAACTCTTTAGAACCTAACGACAATGCCCTCCCAGCACTACCTTCAGCCAATAGTGCCATCGCACGCGCATCATCATATGTTTGGTTATGATCTCTAACTAAAAGTTCGCATAATTCTTCAAGATCAAGTCGTCCAAAAGCTAAACACTGACACCTAGAACGCACGGTCGCAAGAAGCACATCGAGCGTCTCCGCCACGAGAATAAATTGTGAGGCATCGGGTGGTTCCTCAAGAGATTTAAGAAGAGCGTTTTGTGCTTCAAAAGTAAGCTTATCTGCCTCAATAATGACGACGACTCTCTTTTTACCCTCAAAGGGACGATATTTTGATTGCCCGATAACTTGACGTACTTGATCCGTTTCAATTCTTGATTTGTCGTCCTGAACAGAAATAAATATGACGTCAGGATGAACACCACGAACAATTTTCTGGCAAGACCCACAACTGCCACAGGCATCGTAACACACCGAATCTTGTCGCCCGCTCCGGACAGGCTGCAAACAGTTTAATACCTGTGCTAACGAGGTCGCAACCAGCTGTTTTCCAACTCCAGATGGCCCCGACAGTATAAGGCTTTGAGGAAGAGTTCCCTTCGCAACAGCAAGCGAAATTCGCTTTACAAAATGGTGATGACCAACTACATTTTTAAAACTCATGGCTATTGTCTGCCTCTTACACTAAGGGCTCAACATAGCTTTAACAATACTTAATCTAAAGGTGGAAAGTGTTATTTGCTGTCAGGACGAGACAAATTATTTAGAATCCAACCCACTCCTGCAAGCAAATCAGAAGTAACCAAATCTGCCGCCTTTCCTGTCGACAACAGTGCTTCCTGACTGGGGCCATACCCAGTCTTAACCAAAATTCCCCTAGCTCCAACTGATTGAGCTAATTCGATATCAGTTTTTCGATCTCCAACGACTACAGACCGGCTCAAATCAAGCGCCAGTTCTTCCGCCGCCTGCCTAACCATACCGGGCTTTGGTTTGTGACACAAACAATCACAACGGTACTTTATTAAAGGAGCATCGGGAAGATGAGGGCAATGATAATGACCATCGAGACGCTCTCCTATCTGACCAAGTTGAGATTGAATGTGATCTCGAACTTCGAGCACAACCTTTTCGTCAACCATGCCACGTGCGACACCCGCTTGATTTGTGACCACTACGACTGCATAGCCAACTCGGCGCAACATTCGAACTGCTTCGATGCTCCAAGGATACATACGAAGTCGCTCTAGGCGATCAACATAACCAACATCTTCAATGAGGGTTCCATCTCGATCTAAAAAAATTGCTGGAGTAGCCATAACTAAATCACTTATAAGAATAAGACAGCAAACCTAAACTGTCTGACTCCCACAATGGAAGAATAATCCCAGGATTAGGAACCGCTTGTCACCAGCGGGGACTACACACATGTTAATTATGGCGGGGCCGACGAGACTCGAACTCGCGACCTCCGGCGTGACAGGC
>CAYFFV010000014.1:0-63778 GCA_964342695.1 uncultured Vicinamibacteraceae bacterium | reverse complement strand
TGGCGGTGGAGGAAATGAAGAAATTCCGCCTGGGTCCTCTCTTTACGCCTCCAAGTTTACGTGGAACATTACAACGGCCAACTATTAGTGGTGGTGCAGATTGGGGTGGTGGTTCCTTTGATCCCGAAACAGGGCTGCTGTATGTCAAAACAAACGAACTCACCACCACTAATCAAGTTTGTAAAAACACTGGTGATGATCCTGCCGTTGATGTCGAATACAGCAATAATTGTCCACATGGAGCGGCGGTGCAGATTTTTCGAAGTAGACCTGGTGCCACAGAAGCTGCACGGAGCAAACTTGGAGGAATTCCGCTAGTTAAACCCCCCTATGCGAACCTTGTCGCGATCGACCTGAATAAAGGTGACATCGCCTGGAAAGTACCTTTCGGCGAGGGTAGTCGTATTTTACGTAACCATCCTTTATTGAAAGATGTTGATTTGCCCGATAGATTAGGCACGTTCAGTCATTTGGGTTCCGTTGTGACAAAGGGAGGATTACTGTTTATAGGTGGTGGTGACCCCTATTTGTATGCCTTTGATAAAGCGACCGGTGAAGAAGTATGGCGCGGGGCAACGCCTTTCCGGACTAGTGCGAATCCGATGACGTATCGTGCTCGGTCGGGAAAACAGTTTATCGTTATCGCGACGGGCGCTGGTCCGGATGCCGCGCTCGTGGCGTTTGCTCGATAAAGTATTTTCGTTTATTTCATGGACATTAGAGGGTTGTACGGTGTGGCGCCAATAATGCTTTAAAACCTTCGAAGTTGATGCTAGGCTGAGCACACTGGTTTCTAATGTACCTAGGTAAATGGGAGAGTGCAACAATGAAGATAGCAGCGTACAGGTCGCTTGGCGCGGTAGTTCTTCTATGTTTGGTATTAGTGCTGATGAATTCTGTGCCTGTGTTAGCAGGTGGTCCAGAGCGTGATTCAGAAGTGACATTTTCTAGGGAAATTGCGCCTATATTGCAAAGATCTTGTCAGAATTGTCATCGCCCAGGTGGCACGGCTCCGATGTCTCTCGTTAACTATTCAGAAGTTCGTCCTTGGGCGAGATCCATTAAGAATCGCACCCAAGTTCGTGAGATGCCGCCATGGTTTATTGATAAAAATATTGGCATTCAGCAATTTAAAGATGACCCTTCATTAACCGACCAAGAGATCGAGTTGATAGGCCGTTGGGTAGACACTGGTGCTCTAGAAGGTGATCCCTCTGATATGCCCCCACCGATCGATCTTTCTGAAGCAGAGTGGGGCATCGGGGATCCAGATCTCATTGTTTCCTCACCTGTCGGAACGGTCCCTGCAAATGCAGCCGATTGGTTTGGTGAGTGGGATCCTCCGACACCGACGGGCTTGTCTGTTGATCGGTACATCAAAGCCGTAGAAGTTAAGGAAGTTCGTGTCGCTGGAAATAATAATCAGAGGAAGGTTGCGTCTGGGAAGAAGGGTGTTGGGCGTGCCGATCTCAATCTTTGGGTTATCCACCATGCGGTGATCACTGCTGCCTCGCCAGAACAGGCTGAGGTTTCAAACGGACCGGTGACGGATGGTGATTATCCATTCCGATTAACGTGGGAGCTTGGTCAAAACGCGATGGTGTTTCCTGACCCCGTAGGAGTGTCCTTGCCTGCCAACTCTGTTGTGACCTTTGATTCCATGCATCTTCACTCGATTGGTGAAGAAGTGCAGGCGAGAGTTGATGTCGCGTTCAAATTACATCCTGAAGGGTACGAGCCGAAATATAAGCAGAGTACCCGGGCAATGTCTGGGGCGTTTGATTTTGCTCTTGATATTCCATCAAATGATGACAATGTTTATAGAGATGGATTCTATCGAGTGACAGAACCAGCTCTGATGGTCACGTTTGAACCTCACTTGCATTCTAGTGGTAGGCGGATGTGTATAGAGGCGCTTTATCCCAATAATACTCGTGAGATGCTTAATTGTGCTGATTATGATCACAATTGGGTGAAGGTATACGCGTATGAAGATGGCGTTGCGCCTTTGTTGCCGGCTGGGACAATTGTGCATTTGATGGCGTGGTATGACAATTCCGTTACGAACAAAAACGTTGTCGATCCCAGAAATTGGAAGGGTTGGGGCAATCGTTCCATCGACGACATGTTTTATAACTTACCTCGTTTGGTTTATTTGACAGAGGACGAATTTTCGGCGGAAGTAGCGAAACGCGATGGAACACCAATGTTTACAACGTCAACAAATTAGATCGCGTTGGAATTTTTGGATATAAGATTTCGCCCATATTTGTGAGTCAGAAACAAGGGAGCAACTGTGCCATGACCGGTTTCGTGACGTGTCAACCAAAGAGTTTGCAAGCGTTTATTGTTCTAACAGTGGCAGCAACTTTTTGCCTTTTAACAGGGGCTAGCAGTCAAACAATTATTTTTGATCGAGGTCAGAATATTGTCCCTGCGTTTGAGGGTTGGGAACAAAATCCAGACGGTAGCTTTGATTTAATCTTTGGGTATATGAACAGAAATGCCAAAGAAAAGGTTTTTGTTCCTATTGGGCCGGAAAACTATGTTGAACCAGGTGGGCCGGATCAGGGTCAGCCAACATTTTTTGAGCCACGACGCAATCGGTACATGTTCCGTGTCACAGTACCTGAGAATTTTGGGACTAAAGAGGTTGTCTGGACGTTAACTGTACGTGGTAAGACTGAACAGGCGTACGGGAGTTTGAAAGCCGATTACGTAAATGATTCGCCAATGATGCAAAAGGATGTTGGAGGGCTTCGGGCAGAGCGAGATATTAATCAGGCTCCAGTGGTTCGAATAGAAGGCAATGAGCAACAAACAGCAATGGTTGGAATGCCTATCACCTTGACCGCTATCGCTACAGATGACGATATTCCTCCGAGGCAGCCGGCTGCTGCTCGTCCGCCTGTTAATTACAATGCTTGGGGTCTTCGGCTTGCTTGGATTACGTGGCGTGGAAATGGCAATAATGTATCTTTTAGTCCTGAGCAGTTTGATATTCATCCAAACTATGACGGTAATTCTCCTTGGTCCCCAGGATGGGAGCCACCAGCTCTTCCGGCAGATGGTCGCTTTCCCGTTGACATAATATTTTCAGCCCCAGGAACGTATGTGATGCGCGCATTCGCGCATGATGGAGGGTTGGCAGGTAGTCAGGATGTGACTATCGTGGTCAACGCTCAATAAGTAAGGTTTCACGATTAAGAAAACCCTCCACGTTCAACTTGGGCGGTGACGTTGTGTTTACTGACAAATATGGGTTAGTCAGGTAATCCGAGAGCAACGAGTTCGGCAGTGTCTGCGCGTCCGACAGCCACAACAATGTATTGTTTGCCTTCGTGCATATAGCTCATAGGGGCCGCCGCGGATTCGCCATCCAATCGGATGGTTCGAAGATGATTCCCGTTCTCTTTGTTATAAACAAAGATTAATTGTCGGTGAGCGTCAGGATCGCTCCACTTGGGATCTCCCATCCCGGCGCGTTTAATTGCCGTCCCAAAAACAAGTGTTTTGGTGACCAAAACGCTCGCCGCCATTACGCGGTCTCCAAGGGATGGCACATTTAAGTCCTTCAACAAGGGATGGTTTCGGGGACCATTTCCGAGGGGAGCTGTCCAGACTAGTTCCCCTGCGTTTAAATCAAGAGCTGTCATCCGTGAGTAAGGTGGTTTAAATAACGGCAACCCGTCTAGTGTGATGGACTCAGCGATGCCACGTTGACGATCTTGTACATACCCTAAGTTGGTCTGATTGGGATCACCTGGAAGTAGTCGATACAAAGTAGGTTCGGTGCGAGAAGGCACGTATAAGAATCCGGTGTCTGGATCAAAGCCTGCTCCTCCCCAATTGGAACCGCCCAGCATTCCTGGAAGAAAAATAGTGCCTTTTTCTGATGGCGGTGTAAATATCGGGCCATACTGAAACTGTTGGAGTTGTTTCAGTGCGCGTGCTCTAAGTTCCGGCGTAAAATCAAGAAGTTTGTCCTCCGTAGTACCCTGTATGTCAAATGCTGGTGGTTTTGTGGGGAAAGGCTGTGTTAGTGCTGTCCTTTCACCAGGGACGGTAGATTGGGGTACTGGACGTTCTTCGATGGGCCAAACAGGTTCACCAGTTGCCCGATCAAACACATAAGTAAAAGCCTGCTTACTGACCTGAATAACCGCTTTTATGGCTTTTCCGTTCACTGTCAGTTCGGCAAGGATTGGACGAGTGGCAAAGTCGTAATCCCAGACACCATGATGTACCGCTTGGAAGTGCCAAATTCGCTCACCTGTACGAGCATCCACACAAACTAGACTTTCGGCGTACAGATTGTCGCCATGGCGATTTCCTCCGTATTCATTATGTGTAGGAGTCGATGTCGGAAGGTAGACATAATTTAGTTCTGGATCGTAAGCCATCCCATTCCACACGTTAGCGTTTCCACTGTACTCTGCAGATCCGTTCAGCCAGGTGTCGTAGCCAAATTCGTACTCCTTTGGAATGGTATGAAACGTCCAGAGTTTCTTTCCCGTATGTATGTCGTAGGCTTGAACGTCCCCGGGAGGCATTTCCTTCGTGCGAAACCCATCAGCGATGGCGTTCCCCACCACGATGACGTCACCTGCAATGAGTGCCCGACGAGCCGCGAAATTTGTACCACGTACAGCATCGCGGATTCCGAGCATAATATCGACTTTGCCACCTTCGCCGAACTCTTGGTCAGGTTCTCCTGTTCGTGCATCAACCGAGACAAGGCGTGCATCGTTGGTGCCCAGTATTAAACGTTCTTTTGTGCCATCTGTCCAATAGGACAAGCCACGATGGAGGAAACCAACATTTGCAGGGCGTCCCGAAGTGTAGGCTTCAGGATCATAAATCCAAATGGTTTCCCCGTTCGCCGGATCCAGTGCTGAAATTAACCCAAGCGGCGTCACCGTATAAAGCATGTCGTTTACCATGAGCGGTGTATCTTCGTATCGCCCTCCTCGTCGTGCAGGATTGGACGCTTGTAGTTCTTGATCGACAGTCGGTTTTCGCCAGAGAATTTGAAGATTTTGAATGTTATCTTTAGAGATTTGACTTAAAGGCGAGTATTTCATGCCTTCTTGGTTGCCAGCGTAGTCAGGCCACTCTGCATCACGTCTAGAGGATTGAGTTGTAGTAGTTGTAGAGTTCAGGCACAAAAGAATAATGATACTTTGTAGGCCGATAAGAAACACTCGGGTCTTCTGGGTTTGCAAAGCGCCTCCTTGTCCGACTTCAATATCTCACAAGATGAGGATTTGTACCTACTGCAAATCTTAGAGCGCCTGATTTTTTCTACGGACGGTATCTCGTTTGCCCGTATCAATATAAAAAATAAGACAATTATTCATAGCTCAGTCCGCACGCATTTCGATCCCCAAGAGTACAAGCCTGTTCGCAGGCATCGGAAAATCCTTGAATACAAGCCTCTTGATAGATTTGTAGTTGCGAGAGAGTCGGTAGTGGGTTTTTGCCTTGGCGCACAATAATTCTATAGTCGTCAAGGCTAGGTTCTTGTTCCAATGGTTTACGTAAATTATCGTCTTCACGGTTTGAGCAGCCTGCCGAAAAGTCGAAGTCACATGCTTTCTGAAATGCTTGTCGTGCCAATTCAGGGCGAAGTTGTGGTTGAAGCAGAATTCCATATTCATTACAGGCCCAGCCTGATCCGCGGTTGCAATAGCTTGAGGTTAGCACACCGTAATGACGGCATCCGTTTCTCAGATTTTCTGTGCAAGCTTGTTTCCAAAACGTAATCCAGTGTCCACGGTGAGTATCTCCTACTCCTTGGTTTGCACTCATCAGAACAAAAACTACAGACCAGACGCTGATGTATCCTAAGTTTCTTCTTTTTCCCTTTAAGACTTTTAATAGGTTCGATGGATCAATATATCTGGCGTACTGGCTTCGGGCGAACCAATCAATGGAATGAATGCCAAGATTCATAAGTGGCACGGCAAGAAGTTTGTCATAAAATCTTGGAAATCCAAGAGCGTTTAATGCCCCGTATAGAACGATCACACTGAGTGAGTACGCGATGCCAAAAAGAATTCTTCCGAGTTCACTACGTGGCGCTGTAGACGGATCAGTAAATAATAAATGCATGCCAAGAAATACGGCGATCGGAATATAAGCATCATAGAAATAAAAGGTGCCGACAGTGACAAAATAAATCAAGCCAAACAGGTACATCGTTATAACTGCTGCCATGGTCATCGTTGTGACACCAAACAAGAGTTGTCCAGGTAGGCTAATTAAGAAAATAAAAAGATATATCTGTGGCGCATTATTAAGAGTTGTCGCAATTTCTTGCCCCCAAGTTAGTTCGGTTGTTCCGGTTAAAATCAGGCAGAGCGAAAATACGCCCAAAGGGAAAGAAGAAGGGTTAAAGATATGCGCCGAACGGCCATCATTTTTCCACCGAATAAAATCCTTGGCTAAGAAACCTAGCGCAATAAGAAGAAATTGGAAATAGAACCAATCAGGCTTAAACCATAAGAATAAATTTATGCTGAAAATCACAGGAACTGGGGCAAAACCTAGCGAATAACTATGCCGTTTCGACCAACTCAGCAAGAAGTCGAATGCATAGGCGAAGAGAATTTGTGCAAGTAAGAGGTGTGCCGAATCATAGACCTCCCTCCAATACCAGCCCCAATAGAGTAAGACGGAACCTTGTGCGCACGCTTGGACATAATGCTGGGGACGAACGCTAACAGCGACGGAAAGAGGACATTTTCGTGCAATGAGTATTCCATGCCATCCACATAGAATTAAGATGGTGGAGATGAAGGTCAATTGAAGCGTCGTGTTTGCTGTGACTTGTGGTAAAAACCACAGTAATGCTAATCCCCCGATGAAAATTAGAGGTAGTAAGGTGAGAGATTCAGTGCGAGCAGTGTTAAACGTTTCGTGAGCTTTCACGTATTGAAACTTTTCTCATGTAAGCGCTAGTCGCTTGCTATGCAGTACAGATGCTGATGGCCTCGAAGGTACAGTTCTCTACCGGCGATCGCAGGTGAAGCATCAAAATTGTCATCCAAAATGTTAGCCGAGAGAACTCTAAATGAAGGTCCTGCTGAAATAACTGCGGTAGTACCGTCCCGACTGGTAATGTAAAGTCGATCGTTAGCAGCCACGGGTGAAGCATAGATACTCCGTATGCCCGGTAAACGCTGTGGACCGTAGTGTGGCTGACCAGTTTTACTATTGAATGCTGACAAGATGCCTTCATTGCCTTTTGTGAAATACAGTATTCCCTTGTATAAGACAGGTGAAGGAACGTAAGGGGTGTCCCGGTCATGGGACCAGATTATTGATTCAGAATCTGTGATGTCGCCAGAGGCGTTATCTAAGTCGACAGCATACAATTTGTCGCCACGGTATCCACTAGTTAAATACACGATGCCCTCTTCTGAGACCGGAGTCGGAATTGCGTTTAGTGTAACGCCATCTCCATCCCACAGGAGGGTCCCGTCTTGCAAGTCATAACTCCGAACTCTGTTCGTAGCACTTGTGATGACTTGGGTAACACCATTATGTTCGACAATCACTGGTGTAGACCAAGAGGTGATTTCGTCTCGTTGGGATCTCCATATTTCTCGGCCAGTGTATTTATCTAAAGCTGTAATAAATGATTGCCCCTGATGATCCCAAGTGATCACGATGGTGTCGCCATGGAGAGCTGGTGATGCCCCTTCACCAAAGCCCATTCTGATCTCCATGTCTCCGAAATCGTAACTCCATAATTGCTCGCCGTTCATGTTTAAACAATAGAGTCCTATCGAACCAAAAAATGTACAGACTACCTGTCCATCGGTTACCGCAGAAGCCGAAGCCCAACTACCTGTTTGATGTTTTCCTTCGTGAGGGATGGCTTCTCGAAGTGTGTTTTCCCAGATGATTGATCCATCATGTCGGTCAAGAGCGAGGGCGACATATCGATGTGCGTTAGTTGCGCCCTCCGTGCCTACAATACGCCGAGTCAGTCGTCGAATCAGACCGTCACTTACGTTGCTATTTCCGGCCTGAATTGCTGTCGAAACAAATACATGTTTCCCCCAAATTACAGGAGTACCGAAAGCGTTTCCTGGTATTTTAACTTTCCAACGAATATTTTCTGTTTCACTCCAAGTATCCGGTGGATCAGAATTTAGGGCGACCCCATTACCAAGAGGTCCACGCCACTGAGGCCAATTTGACTGATATTCTTGATTCTCTTGGGCTCTAACTGTGAATTGTAGAAATATCGAGATTATTGTTAGAACTAGCAAGGCGCTGGTCTTCATTTTTTTTGTCCTTCCTGCATTCCTTACTACTAAGGCTACACGCGATAGCTCCTGAGTCGAAAAGGAAATCTATTTGAAGTCATGTTTTTATCATGATTGACCAGTTAGACAAATTCTGACAGAGTTGGATGAGAAGTGTCAGAAGGAGAATCGTGATGACAGAAAAGATAGTTATGATGTCGTTATTGAGCAGTGTGCTAGTGTTTCCTGGTTTTGCACAAGCTCAGGTCGAAAGAGTTGAATCTTCTCCAACTTTCACAAGGGATATTGTGCCTATTTTTCAACGTTCCTGCCAAGTTTGTCACCGTGAAGGCGAGATGGCACCGATGTCTTTGGTGACGTATCAGGAAGTACGTCCTTGGGCGAGGGCAATAAAGAGGCGAATTATTGCTCGAGAAATGCCACCGTGGCATATTGATAAAACTATTGGAATCCAAGAATTTAAGGACGATCCTTCACTAAGTGACACGGAAATTGATCTGGTGTCTAGGTGGGTTGAGAATGGTGCTCCCCGTGGTGATTCACAAGATCTACCGGCTCCGGTTGAGTTTCCTGATGCTTCTGAATGGCAAATTGGTACACCGGATTTGGTAATCAAGTATCCGACTTATCTAGTTCCCGCAGAAGGACCTGATTTGTTTGGTGCGTTGTATACAGATTTAGATTTGGAACAAAATCGATACATCAGAGCAATTCAGACCCGGCCCGCCAACGATCCGTCTCGGCGCGTAGTGCATCATGCGTTGTCATTTGCAGTTCATCCGGATGAGGAAAGAATGAGGGCGGTAGGAGATGCTGAGGTCCCGCCTGCCCAGTTTTTAATTGAGTATGCTTCTGGAAAAAATGGTGAAGTGTATCCTGACAATTCTGGACTTCTTCTTGAGGCGGGGCGAAAAATGCGTCTTGACTACCATCTTCATTCGGTGGGTGAAGATGTTGAAGCCTTGGTAGAGCTAGGTATTGTTTTTCATCCAGAAGGGTATGTTCCTGATCACATTCGGTGGTCAAAGCAATTGGGCTTAAACAATAGATTATTAGATATCCCACCGGGAAAAGTCGTTAGAACGGATGGGTATACTGTCTTGGCCAAGAATGCTAGGATTACTGCTTTTCAACCGCACATGCATATGCTGGGTACTTATCAATGCCTAGAGCTTATCTATCCGTGGCCAGGTTGGTCAGCGCACACGGAAACTGTCAGTTGTGCAAATTTTGATTACAACTGGCATCTTGTTTACAACTATGCAGATGATGTGGCTCCGATTGTACCTGCCGGGACGATCTTGCATATTATTAGTTGGCATGACAATACGGAAGCCAATCGAGGCAATCCTGATCCATCAAACTGGGTAGGGGATGGTGGTAGGACCATTGATGAAATGGGTTTTTCTTGGATCGGTTGGTACGATTTATCTGACGAAGAATATGAGCAAGAACTAGCCGAGCGAAAAGCTGAGCGCGAGAAAGCTTCGACAAATCAGCAGTAGGCGAATTTTTCACCGATTGATTTTTTAATAAGATTTTGCTTTTGCATGATCATGTCTTAAGAAATTTTTTTGTTTTAATTTCCAGCAGGCAAACCAATGTCTTGAGTTTTTGCGCGATGAATAAATTGTTCAGCGTCTTCCTTTAGAAGGTAACCTTGCTCCTGCAAGCGTGTTGCGGCTTCAGTGATTTCTTGCACATAGTTGGTATGTGTTCCATAACGTTCTTCAAGTGAAGATCTTGGATCCGAGCCACGGTCAGCAATTGTTTTTGCAAACGGGATGAACATTCCCGTCAGGTAGCAACCTTCTCCTTCCATAAAGCCTTCTTCTCGGATATTCCAACCAGTGTATGTGCCAAGCGGAACTTCTGTTGTAACCGATCGTAGTCCTGCGATGTCGTTGCCATCAGAATCCACTTTTGGCACCAGTGCCGGATATCTGTCCGCAGTATGTTGCCAAGGTAACTCGTCGTAATTATTGACAGCTAGGTCATTAACTTTAGCAGCGTACTCCACAGTTGGAATATCAGGAAAACCCTGTTGTGCTTGTGGTCGCGGCGAAACCAAAGTCTTATCAGCGAGTTTCGGGTATTGGCTCGGTGGTGGTGTTTTGTCTTCAGTGACCCATTTCTCTAATGCGACGAGCAAAGCCCTTTGTAATTCAAGAAATGAATTTGAATTGTTTTCTTCGTACTTGCAATAAGGGCCTGTGTCAGGGCCATAGATTGCGCTGTCTAAATGTTGCGTGCTTGCAAATTGATAGATTCTGACATTGTCTGGAATCTTAAGATCGATGGTTCCAAGTGGATCTGTAACGACGAGTGAAGATCTTCCAGCCCAAGCTTCACTTCCTGAATCCCAGTGCATGATTTTAGGACATGTATTAGTTGTTTTACACTGTTGGAGCAAGCCATCAACGCGACCACTAAAGGGATCTGTAGTCGTAGTGTAAGCAAAGGGGAATTGATCTCCTGGAGCGAAATGGTTTCTCACATACATCGAAAACCGTCCCGGCATCGAAAATACGTCATTTGTAAAGGTGCGCCGCGAACCCGCAACCTGAGGGATGGCTCCATCGAAGACAGGACGGTTCTGACCATCTTCATTAAATCCTTGATATATAAAATCTCTCACAAAGCGTCCGCTCTGTGAGGTCCCGAAAACGAGAGACGATTTTATAGGCCAGGGATCTTCAGTGTCAGCCGTCGAGGTCAGTGGGTTCAGCGCGGATTGGTCATATTTTAGGAATGACACTAAATCACGCACTGCAGCGAAACCAATACCCATCACGATAGGATCCTTGGCTTCATAAACAAGGTCGTATGCAAAGTCTGGAGAAAAGCCTCTAGGCAGACAAATGTCACTATCACTGAATTCCAGTTCGCCGGATTTATTGCACTTAGCGAAAGACCATTCGCTTCGGGGGATAAGTTCTGGTGGAGCATGTATTCCAGACCGGCGGTAAAGTGTGGCGTCGACCATACTAGACTTAACGGCTCGGTAGGGTGTTGAGTTTTGTCCTTCGAAACTGACGGAAAAAGCTTCCGTTGTAAAGGTAAATTGTGTGGTAATCCATTCTGTGATTGAACTGCCGTCAGAATTTGTGGCGGTTGGAAACAAGGCGGTCAGTCGGTTGTCTCCTTCTTTCAGGTTACCCTGCCATCCGCTCCAGACAATTGTATATCCTTGATTTAAAAGGAAGGCATTTCCCATATCGGCGACTATCTTAGGATTATTGGTCGCTCCTCCTTGAAAGAGACGTAAACCTAATTTGTTCCCCCGGTTGGGGACATCATAAAATAGCACCCCATTTCCACGTGATAGATCGACAGGTTTTAAAATATAGATATCACTAGAATATTCAACCATTCCGTTTATGTTTCGAGGAGCGCGATTGAGATTGGTGATGTCCGTATTTAAAGTATGGGCAGGGTTAAGTTCACCTGTTACGTGCCCACTTAGGATTTCATATTGCCCGGACGTTCCGAATTCATGGCCTCCAAAGGCGGGTGATTCAATGTGAGTAATTTCAAGAGCTACGATTCTCGAACTGTCAGAATCGTCCAGGGATACAGTGTTTTCCGTCGATTCGGAGCATGCTGTTGTAAAGAGAATAACCAGCAAGACATAAATGATGTTTTTTCGTTGTGTCAGATTGTTGCTTCGTATTGGCATGCTCTTACTCCCTTGACTCACGAGTCTTCAGGCACATTTTAGGCATGGAAAAGTGTTGAATGAAATGCACTCGCCGTAAAAGTTTAACTTATGAATAATAAGGATTTAGCAGGATTATATGTACAAATATATCCAGAAAGCACATTTTGTTACAGAGATAAAATGGAAACGTTAGATCGCGGGAATTGCGGCTATTTATTGAAGGCGATAGACTTCGAACCATATTAAGGTGGGAAACGTGCAAATACTTTGTAACAGGTGGTTGCGGCATGCATTGTTCGGCGCAATATTAGTAACGGCGTTGGGGTGCGGCGACCAAAACCAAGATACTGTCAGTGTCGGTTCTGAAAATGATTCGGCAGATATGTCTGTAACTTTTGAGTTACTGGAAGTGCCTGATCCTGCCGATCTCCAGGTCGGCGATACCGAAGAGGTGCTTGCCCAATTACGTGAACAATATACTGAACTTACAAATACGGTCAGTGATTCAAATGCTTCAGACAGTTTAAGAGGTCGGGCGTACGGTGAAATGGGAAAGTGGTATATGGCTGCGGGTCTCATTGACGCGGCTATAAGCAGTTATTTAAACGCCCACAATTTAATGCCGACTGAACGCCGATGGTCATACTATCTGGGGCATCTCTATCGATACCAAGGGGAATTTATTACTGCTGGTGAATTTTTTGAGAGTGCTCGAAAAGAGGAACCAAATGATTTACCAACACTCGTGTGGTTAGGAGAAATGTATCTCGCCCAAGAGCGCTCAAATGAAGCAAGGTTGTTATTAGAACATGCGGTAGCAGTCGATCAGGATTCTGTTGCTGCTTGGTTTTCTCTAGGGCGAATTGCTGTGGCGAGGGCTGATTTTTTTCGAGCTGCGGAATATTTTGAAACGGCGTTGATGCTGAATCCTGAGGTGTCCAGACTATATGATGCGCTCGCACAAGTTTATTTTAGTCTTGGCGAACGAGATAGAGCTGATGCCTTAACCCAACAGGCCTTTGCTGTGCGGACTGCTCCAACGCTAATCGAATCCGAAGTACTACTAGTTAATGACCCCTTAATGGAATCTGTGGATCGGTTGTTAGAGAGCGTTTCCGCGTACCGGCAGCGTGGATTACGCGCGTTAAATCGAAGTGATCCGGCGGCGGCGGCCTCGTTTTTTCGCAGAGGTCTTGTTCTTGAAGCTGATAATTTATCTCTTCGTCTTGCTTTAGGAAGGGCTGAGGCATTGGTAGGGGATGTGGCTTCAAGTCAGGCAACGTTTAACGCAGCACTGGAACTTGCACCGGAGAATGCCGAGGCGCACTACAACCTAGGGGTGCTCAAGGAAGGGATGGGTCAGTTTCAACAAGCCCTTGCAAGGTACACTTCAGCTGTTCGCTATGATTCAAATTACATCGATGCACGGCTTAGATTGGGAAGATTGCTCAGGATGGCCGGAAGACAGGACGATGCGATAGCGCATTTTGAACAGGTTAAAAAGATAGATCCTAATGAGAACGAAGCGTATTTTGGCCACGCCATGGTCCTCGTTAGTCTTGAACGTTATGCAGAGGCCTTAAGCTACCTAGAGCAAGGTTCGTTGGACTTTCCTGAGGCGTGGACCTTTACCTTGGCTCTTTCTCGTTTATTGGCAGCGGCGCCTCAAGCAGAAGTTCGAGATGGTCAACGTGCAGTTGAAATTATGGAGGCGCTTCCTGACGACGTAAGGTTAATTGATTTTGGTGAGACGATGGCGATGGCGTTAGCGGAGTCTGGAAATTTTGATGATGCCATTGTGCTTCAACAGCAGGCGATAACATTAGCAGCACAGGCTGGAGTAGTAGATCTTGTTGAAGCGATGTCTGGGAACCTTAAACTTTATGAAGCGAATATGCCCTCTCGTACTCCCTGGAGAGCAGGCGAATTGCCATGAGACTACGTAGCCTGATTACTTTATGCACGGTGTGTGCGACCACGCTTGTAATTACAGCAGAACAATCTTCGCGTTCTCGTCATTTGCCGGTTTCTTCGATAGAAGAGGGGCATCAAGAAATGCTACGGTTACTTAATCAAATAGCAATTGAGGCCTCTGAGGTAAATAGTTATGTCGGAGAAGGTGCACTTAGGCAGGCGAGGAAAAATTTGGCTGCTTTGCCGCCATCTGTAATGGGTGAAAGACGCTGGCGTTTGACGATGGAAGCTGCGGAACAAGAACTTCGTATGGGTAATGAAGATGATGCGATCAGTCTATTTTCTAAATCTTTAACTTTGGTGCCATCGACTTCTGCTGATAGTTTTTGGCGTAGTTACACTTATTATCGCTTGGGTGTTGCCTACATGAGATTGGGCGAGACACAGAATTGCACGAGGCACCCGAATGCCGAGAGTTGTATCTTGCCTCTTCGCGAGGGGGGCATACACAGTGCCCAAGAACCATCTCGCAACGCTATAGACGTTTTCACTCGTGTTCTTGACGAGACTCCACAACCCACCGCTGAGAATTTAGAGGAACAGTTGCCGTCCCTTCATCTTGCGGCACGTTGGTTGCTTAATATCGCTACTATGACAATTGGTGAATACCCAGACAGTGTGCCGAGGGCCTATTTAATTCCAGAAAAAGCCTTTGAGTCAGATATTGAAATTCCTAGGTTTTTAAATGTTGCACCCAGTCTTGGTCTGAGTACTTTTGACATGAGTGGCGGAGTTATTGTTGATGATTTTAACGGAGACGACTATTTGGACCTGATTGTGTCAACTTGGGATGTTAAAGGACAGCTGCGATTTTTTTTGAATAAGAGAGATGGAACTTTTACTGATCAGACAGAACAGGCTGGGCTTTTTGGATTAGTTGGTGGTTTGAATATCGTCCAAGCTGATTATGATAACGATGGTGATGTAGATCTTTTTGTGATGCGTGGAGCTTGGTTACATGAACATGGGCGGCATCCTAATTCACTATTAAGAAACAATGGCAACGGAACATTTACGGATGTAACGTTCGCAGTTGGTTTGGGCGATGTGCATTATCCAACCCAAACGGCATCGTGGGGTGACTACGATAATGACGGAGATCTAGATCTATATATTGGCAACGAATCATCCTCCCGGCTAAGCGCACCGAATCAGTTGTTTAGGAATAATAACGATCATACGTTTACGGATGTTGCGGCTCTAGCTGGAGTCATGAATCATGGATACACAAAAGCGGTGGTGTGGGGAGATTTTGATGCCGACCGATTCTTGGATCTCTATGTGTCCAATGGTGATGGCCGTAATCGTTTATATCGCAACAATGGCAATGGAAGTTTTACAAATGTTGCTAGACAGCGTGGCGTGGAAAGACCATTGTCAAGTTTTCCCGCATGGTTTTGGGATGTGGATAATGACGGTGTTCTGGATCTTTATGTGTCGGCCTACGCAGCTGATGTTGAACACATGGCAGCGAGCGCAATGAATCTACCGGTGGGGGTAGAACTAGCGCGTCTTTATCGGGGCATAGGCGCCGGCCGTTTTCAAGATGTTTCCAGTTCGTACAATCTAGGACAACCAAATGCTGCAATGGGTGGAAATTTTGGTGATTTGAATAACGATGGGTATCTAGACTTTTATGTAGGAACCGGATATCCACCGTACCATAGTTTGATGCCGAACGTTATGAACATTAATGTGAAAGGCTCTCGATTCGTCGATGCGACCTATTCAGGAGGGTTCGGTCATCTTCAGAAAGGTCATGGCGTGGCATTTGCCGATCTCGACCAAGATGGGGATCAAGATGTGTTTGAGCAAATGGGAGGGGCCTATCCCGGGGATCGGTTTGGTAATGTGCTATACGAAAATCCTGGATTTTTGAATCATTGGATTTCCATCAAATTAATTGGTGTGCAATCGAATCGATCTGCAATAGGAGCGCGTATCAAGATTGACTTACTTGAAGACGGTATTCGACGCTCAATTTACCGGCATGTTAATAGTGGGGGTAGTTTCGGTGCCAATCCGCTTCGACAAACGATAGGTTTAGGCCAAGCAAAAAAAATTGAAAAGCTTGAGATTTTTTGGCCTACGACTGGATTGACCCAAACGTTTAGTGATGTTCTTGGTAACCAAGTAATTCGAATTAAGGAAGACCAATCGTCATATGAGCGGATAACTCTGAAGGTCGGAAGGTTTGGTAGTGTTCAGTGAGGGTGCCAGACATGGTTAAAAAGGCCACACGATTATTGTGCGTCGCCTGTGTTTGTAGCATCAGTTGTGAGGGAGGTGGGCCTGTTGAGGTGGTCTCTGATGATCAATTTCTTCAGCAGCAGTCTGCAACAATTTGGCCTTTTAGTATTGAGGTACCAGAGGCTGACTTAGTTGATTTGCAAAAACGATTAGAGCGTGCACGCTATCCAGATGAATTGAATGGAGTTGGGTGGGCCTATGGAACGCCGCGTGCATACATGGAAGAACTGGTTGCTTACTGGCGCGACGAGTTTGATTGGCGTGAACAAGAACGTCAACTCAATCGATTTAACCAATTTAAGACGAACATCGATGGATTGGACATTCATTTTATCCATCAACGATCTGTGCATAGTGAGGCGTTGCCAGTATTGATTGTGCATGGCTGGCCTAGTTCATTTATGCAGTTCCATAAGGTGATTAACCCGTTGGTTAATCCTGAAAATTACGGTGGTGTTCCTGGCGATGCATTTCATCTTGTCGTCCCGTCTATTCCAGGCTATGGATTTTCTGATCAACCCAAAAAACCAGGGTACGCAGCAGCGGAAATGGGAGATATTTTTATTGAGTTAATGAGTCGGTTGGGTTATGACAAGTACGGCGTTCAAGCTGGTGATTGGGGTGCCCCAATCGTAGCCCACATAGCAAGAAACAATAGCGTTCAAGTGGTAGGCATGCATACTGAGACCTGTCGAGGGGGCCCCCCGGTTGGTGTCGCTGATCCCACGGAAGGTGTTCCCGTTTTCGAACTTGAGCGTATGCGTGATCGCCAAGCTTTTTTTTCTGATGAAGAACAAGGATACCGGGCGATTCAGGGAAGTAAACCTCAGACTTTAGCGTATGCGTTGAATGATTCACCGTTAGGTCAAGCAGCTTGGATCGTGGAAAAATATAGAGCCTGGAGTGATACCTCTGGAGATCTAGAAAGTAAATTCTCAAAAGATGAATTATTGACAAATATTTCAATCTATTGGTTCACGCAAACGTCAAATTCTTCAGGCCGTCTATATTTTGAGGGTAATCGGCGGAACTCAATTAATCCTCCCTCACAGCATGTGCGTATCGAGGTGCCTACGGGTTGTGCTGCTTATCCGAAGGATGTTGGATTTACTCCGCGTTTGTGGAACGAGGCCATTTACAATGTGACTCGTTTTACCATCTTGCCTAGAGGGGGGCACTTTGCCGCTTTAGAAGAACCGGAATTATATGTTAACGAAGTACGAGCCTTTTTCGGTGAATTGCGGTAGTCTGGTGCATATTAGGCATTATTTAAGGAGGTTTCAGATGGGCTGTTGTAGGCAGGCGTCTTTTTTTATTTCTGGAATCGTATGTTTTTCTATGTTTTTGGCTGTTCCTGTTTTAGGTCAATCTTCTTCTGCTGGGGCATCCGCTGAGAGTTCCACTGATGCTTGGTCTGTACCACGGACCGCTTGGGGTCATCCTAACCTTGAGGGTGTATGGACCACAGATGATGAGAGTCATGTGCCTGTTGAGCGAGCGGAGGATTTAGCTGATCGGTTGGAACTTACCTCAGAGGAGGTTGCTGCAAGTATTGCAGGTAGAAAAGCTGGTTTGGAAATAGGTTCGGCAGGCACAAGTGATGGACCTGCCCATTGGTACGAACACGCTGGGGAGGATGCCTCGGCGCGAACATCTTTGATTGTATACCCGCCGAATGGAAGAGTTCCTCCGTTGACTAGTGAAGGTGCGCAGAGGTGGGATAATAGGATGCAAGACACCCGTACTCTTTTGTCTGGGGGGAGTGCTGGGGGAGGGCCTTTCAATGGTCCTGAAGATCTTGATTTGCGTGATCGCTGTATTACCAGAGGCCTGCCAAATACTTATTTTCCAAGTGCTTACAATAATGCATTTCAGATTGTTCAAAATGAAGATCACGTCGCCATTCTTTACGAACGTTTACATGAGCATCGTATGATTTCTCTCGATGAGCGGCCTCATCTTGACGCGTCAGTAAGGCAATATTTTGGAGACTCACGAGGTTATTGGGACGGTGATACGCTTGTTGTTGAAACGACCAATTTCGGAGGTGTTAATTTTCGCGGTTCCATGGAGGGGTTGCACCTTGTGGAACGCTTTACTCGGATTGATAACGAAACGGTTAATGTGGAGTTTACGGTGAGTGATCCCTCAACTTGGACTAGTGACTGGAAGGTAATCATGAATGCTAAGTCGGATCCCAGCTATTGGCAGATTTTTGAGTACGCCTGTCATGAAGCCAATTACGGCATGTTCAATATTTTGAGTGGTGCTCGTGCGTTGGAGGCAAGGCAAGCAGCTAGTGGATCAAAATAGTGTTTTGAGTTTTTTGCTGTGACTGTTTTTTTAGGCAGTTCATTTTATACGGGCAGAGTAATGACGGCTCTGCCCGTAATTTGTGTACGCCTGAATGTCACCGGTAAATAGGCAAGATAATCATGATATTAATACGCGTTTTCGCTCTATGTTTATCCATGGCACTTCCCGTGGTTTGTTTTGGCCAAATACAGGCTCCTGTTATTAACAGTCAGATACGCCATACTCATGGGCAGACTGTGGTGCCAGTTTATGAAGGTTGGTATAGGGATAGTGAAAATCGGCAGTACGTAAGCTATGGATACGTCAATCTCAACCTTCTAGAGACAGTCGATATTCCACTAGGTCCAGCGAACGTAATTTCACCGGGGAACTTCGACCAAGGTCAACCGACGCATTTTTTACCTGGACATCATAAAGGTGTGTTCGTTATAGAAATAACAGCGGAACGCATATCTACGGAAATCACTTGGACTTTGGGAATTCCAGATCAGTTAATGACGATTCCATCTAATCTTGGACCTTTATATCAAATCGAAGGTTTGGTAAAAAACGGCGGGCCGTTTCCTGGAAATACTCCTCCGGAAATAAAATTTGATCGCCATAGTCAATTTGTGCAGGGACCTCGTGGGACAATGATGGACACTATTACGACCCGAGTAAATCATCCGGTAAATCTCAATGTGTGGATCACTGACGATGGTTTACCCGGATATTTTGATCCATTGATCATCAGATCTCTACAAGGGAGTCAGCGGCGTCGACAAGGACGCCAACTAAGTTTAACGTGGAGTAAATATCGAGGCACAGGAAAAGTTCACTTTGATGGCCTCTCCCCTGATATTAAGTCTGAAAAAGCCAAAACGATAGTTCGTTTTGAAGATCCTGGTCAGTACATGCTGAGAGTTCTTGCTTCTGATGGTTCGGGTTTTAATGGTTGTTGTTGGACGAATGGCTACGTTAAAGTTGTAGTTGAGTAAGGTGGGACAGATATGAGGAAGCAATATATTTTTTGTAAGAGGTGTTCGATGGTTGTCGTATTTGTGATTTTATCTGCTGTGTTTATGAGGGCAAATGAAATTCAAGCGCCTAAGGCCACCGATTCTGAAGCCGTAACCTTTGCAAGAGACATAGCTCCAATTTTTCAGGAAAAATGTCAATCCTGTCATCGTCCAGACAGTATGGCACCGATGTCTCTTTTGACTTACGAAGAGTCTCGCCCTTGGGCACGTTCAATTAAGGCACGTGTTACGGCTGGAGAGATGCCACCGTGGTATCTAGATAAAACTGTCGGTATTCAGCAATTTCTCAATGATATTTCTTTAAGTGATGAAGAAGTAGCGGCGATAACGCTCTGGGTTGATAATGGAGCCCCGCCAGGAAATCTAGACGATATGCCTCCACCTCGTCAGTGGCCTGATGGGGATAGATTTCGTCTTGAAGAAACACTCGGTCCACCTGATCACGTTGTAAAGTTTGCTTCATTTACAATGCCTGCTGTGGCGCAGGATACATTTTTTAGGCCGTTTGCTGATATTGGATTGGACAAACCTCGCTGGGTACGAGCTGCTGAGACAAAGCCCTCCGGAAAAGAGGGACGCCGTATTGCTCATCATGCGTCGGCATATTTGTATCAACCAGAAACTTCGGAGTTTCTTGAAGCTGAAAGTGAATTATTTGCCGGGCAGGCGGCCGCTGATGCTGTTCTGCAGGTAGCTCAGGAGAGACGCACAGGTGATCCCGTTGACACACGGGAAATGTTTACAGAATGGGCACAAGGTAAGAGTGGCGAAATTTATCCGGAGGATACCGGGAAACTGATAAAACCAGGTGCTAAATTTGAAGTCCAAATTCACTATCATGCTGTGGGAGAAGAGATTACCGATCAACTGGAGATGGGATTATGGTTGTATCCCGAAGGTGTCACGCCGAAATACAGCGTTACTTATGTGTCTGTCGGAACCCAAAATAACAAACCACTGCACATTCCACCTCATTCTGTGACCATGCATCAGGGGTCTTATACTCTCCCGGCGCCAGCCATCCTTCATAATTTTCAACCGCATATGCATTACCGTGGCAGCGCATTTTCAATGGAAGCTATCTATCCAGATGGGCGTCGGGAGTTGCTGAATCACGCCGACCGCTTCAGTAACGATTGGCATGTAAGTTATATCTATGATCCGGATTTTGCACCGCTACTTCCACGAGGAACGGTTTTGCAAATTACCGCGTGGCATGACAACACCTCTGCGAATCGTAACAATCCCGATCCTAGGCAGTGGGTGGCTTATGGAAGCAGGACAGTTGATGAGATGGCGCACTCCAACAGCCAGATCATTTTCATTACAGAGGATGATTATGAGCAGATGCAGGCTGCGCGGCTGGAAATGAGTGCGCAAAATTAAGATCTAATGTTCACAAATTTTAGAGACAATAATTTCCTTAGAGCCATTCTTAGTAAGATGTTTTCATTTCGTTGATTTCTGCAAAATGATCACGTCGCCATCTTCGTTCCCATGAGAGCCTCGACGGATTGTCCCATCGATAATGAGTACCGCTGTATCTGCAACGGCCACATCTCGCGCTGAATTTCTCGTCTGATAATTTCCTATGATCTCCGGATCAGATGGGTCTGAGAGATCGACGATCGTTAAACCAGCAGGACCATCAGCAACATAAGCGAATGTATCAGCAAATCTTGCCCGTTGAGCGTCACCTGGCGTTGAAAATGTAGTTATCAAGAGTGGTGATTGTTGGTTTGACACATCGTAAATTTGTAACGTGCCACTCGGGTCATCAATCTGTGGCTCTGTTCTTAGAGCCCTTAGTGGATCGTATGGCACGCCACCGAGCAAGACAGCGATATTGGGAGCGGACTCCATGATGTCTACGTGGCGAGGAGCCGAGGCTGATTGAAGCATTCCCACAGGTTCTAAAGGATCTGCAGCCGTCATATCTAGCACGTAAAAGCCCGCTGGATGATCTACGCCGTATGCCTGAGTTCCAAACATTGCAACATCCCGAGCGTACCCGTCTGTGTAAACAGATCCCACAGACACCGGATGAGTAAGATCGGAGATGTCAATTACATCGATTCCTGACATGTGATCGGCGACGACTGCACGTGAACCTGAGACCGCTACATTTTTTGCTTGACCCGGTGTTTTTATAGAACCAAGCAGGTTGGGTTTGGTGGGGTCTGTGACATCGACAATCCAGAGTCCAGAATGCCCAGCAGCAACGTACACCAAGGATCCAATGACCTCGAATCCCCAGATTTTTTCTGGAAATACGTGCGAACCTTTTCGTGTTGGTGTCGCGGGGTTCTGAATATCAAAGATGGTCAGTGTTTCGGAAACTGATATAAATGCAAGCGTGCCTTCAGCCTCCACTAAATCAATCGGACCAGATATCGATCCTACTGGGGTGAAGCTGACGCTCTGTCCGTACACTGACACAGTGTGAACGGTTAAAAGACTCAGTAAAACAAAAGCGACGACAGCGGAAATTGTCTGATGGGCTGCTGTCATCATGCACCTCCATTTGAAAAACAATAGAGCTTTGATTGTGTGCGTACAATCAAATATTTTCCTGCAACTGCCGGTGTTGCTAAAGTCATTTCGTTTAGTGAATTTGTAGCCATAATTTCAAATTCTTGTCCTGCCTTAATGACATATGTATCACCATCTTCGCTAATCACAAAAATTCTGTCATTGTATGCCCACGGGGACGCGGTAAATCCACTTCCGGGGCGCAGTCGTTTTCGGCTGTAGATTTCTTTACCGGACTGTGCATCGTGTGCCAACATTAATCCTCGATCTAACAAGGTGTAGTACACACCTTTATGTACAAGTGCCGAAGTGACATAGGTGCCAAGCAAGGGTTGAAACCAAGCAATATAGGGATGGTCGGTTGGGCTGTCTGGATTCATGGAGATGTCGCCACTTCCACCAGGACGAACTGCATAGACTGGACGTATCGATGAGCCAGGATACCCTGAGCTAAGGTAGACGAGACCATCCTTGGCGAATGGGGTTGGTGCGACATTTCCAGTCATTCCTCGAAGTTCCCATAAGATATTTCCATCAAGATCATACGAACGTACTTTTTGTCTGGCCGTAATAACCAATTCCGTTCGCAGTTCGTTTTCCCATACCAACGGGGTCGACCAGTTTTCAGTTTCTTCTCGCAAGACGCGCCATTCTTGCTTGCCAGTGAGGGCATCAAAAGCGATTAAGAATGATTCCGTCGTGTTATCGTTGACCACGTACAAGCGGTCGTTATGTATTACAGGGGAGGCAGCTGGCGCAAACTCCTGATGGCCATTAAACGCCCCGATCTCCTGTTTCCATATCAGTTTGCCATCCATATTGAGAGCAGCGACCAGACCAATGCTGCCAAAGTAAACATATACATGTCTCCCATCAGTTACCGGGGTTTCGGACGCGAAGCTGGCTTTCAGATGGCGTTTAATGGTCGGAACGGTGGACTGCAGTTCGTGTTCCCATTGAATGGTGCCGGTTTTTAAATCAATGGCGTACACCATCCAACGATGGGGAGCAACGGCGTCTGTTTTCCCGTGTAAGTCGCCCGGATCGTACAGGCCTTTGACCGGCTGCGGTTCAGTTCCTGCACTAATAGCGGAGGTCAGAAAAATATGGTCACCCCAAATGACTGGAGAACTCCACCCAAGGCCTGGGATGTCTGTTTTCCAAACGACATTGTCTGTTTCGCTCCACTGATCCGGCAGGCCAGGATTGTCAGGAGCTACTCCTGCTGCGGGTCCTCTAAAACTAGACCATTCATTTTGGGCAAATAGATTTGGAAGAAATAATAGTACCAAACAGATGCTAAGCAACGGAGCCTTCATCATCCCGTTTCTTCTCCTTGAGTCAAACTTTGATTCAACACGGCATTATAGACTGCACTGTACCCGTTGAAACCATTTCCTATTTAGTCACTCGGTTTTGGCCAACGATGTATGTTTATGGAACCAACTCTGAAAATTAGTGCCCAGCGGTCGTGATTGAACTGGAGCTGGGGCGTTGTTCTTGCGGATTAGATCCTTTCTGCTGATGCGTCTGAAAAAAACAAGCTTTTTAGCACCCATTTGAAATCTTCCAAGATCATGTATGTTGTGGGCACAAGAATCAGAGTAATAAATGTGGCGAACACGACACCAAAGGACAGTGAAATTGCCATAGGTACCAGAAAAGCGGCTTGAATACTGCCCCCAGCCATTAGTGGTGCCAGCCCCGCAAATGTTGTAAGTGAGGTCAGAAGGATAGGCCGAAACCTTACAGAGGCAGCGTTTTGTACTGCGATTGGCAAATCATGTCCTAGTAGTTTTTGGCGATTTACAAAATCCACCATGACTAAACTGTCGTTGACTACGACGCCGGACAACGCTACTAATCCCATCATCGAAAACATGGTGAAATCGATACCCATAATTACATGCCCCCAGACTGCTCCTACAATGCCAAAGGGAATAGCACTCATGATAATGAGGGGCTGAATATATGATTTTAGGGGAATGGCGAGCAGTGCATAAATGCCAAAGAGTGCGATAACAAAACCAAGTTGTAGCCCAGCTATACTCTCCGCCTGTGCAGCTGTCGCCCCTTCGAATGAATAACGCACATTGGGAAAGTTAGCTAACACCGTTGGAAGAATACGGTTCTCGATATCTTCGTTCACGACCCCACCAGATGTGATGGTTTCATCAACAGACGCTTGTACATTAACAGCACGATTTCTGTTAACTCGTTTAATTGAGGAAAATCCTCGACCGGGATCCACAATGGCGACATGATTAAATGCAACTTCAGCGCCTGCAGGTGTTCGGATCCGCATGTTTTCAAGATCGCCCAAGGAGCGTCGCTGGTCGGCTGGATACCGAACCATAACCCGGATGTCATCACGCCCACGTTGAATGCGTTGGGCTTCATCGCCATAAAAGGCTTGTCGCACCTGCCTACCAAGATTCTGTAGGCTGAGGCCGAGGGTTTCGGCGGCTGGTTTAATGCCTAATTTCAGTTCTTCTTTTCCGACTTCAAATGTATCGGAGACGTCGAAAACGCCGGCGTAAGAGACCAGATGTCTTTTGAGACTGTCGGCCGCGGCTTCCAAATTTTCAATATTTGGGCCCGTTAACATAAGGTCTACATCATCACCTGCCGAAAATTGTGATCCACTGAACCTAAGTTGCGTGGCTTCAGGAATTGGTTCCGTTAAGGCGCGCCACCGGTTACTAATGTCTTCAGCACGTATTTGTCGTTCTTGTGCCGGGACTAATTCGATCTGGACTTCCCCTATGTGTCCGGCGGCCGAACCAGACCCACCCATATTGGCGCCTGGAGCCGCTCGTGCTCCTGGTCCTGCCGAAGCCATTCTTTGTTTCCCAATGGTCGTAAGAACATGGCGAAAAACGTCTGTTCCGGTTTCATTGAGCAGTGCTAGCTGCAGTGCGGCAGCGCTTGTTTCAAGTGTTCGGATTGCTTCAGAGGTGACATGTGCCGGAGTGCCCTGTGGCATTGTTACGGACGCTGCTATTGTTTCTGGTTCCGGAGATGGAAAGAAGTGAAACGCAATGCGTCCGCCGAGGACCAGGCCAAGCGTAAGAAGTAGTATTGAAGCGAACACAGCAAATGAGAGATACCGCCACTGGAGACAAACCCCAAGAACCGGGGTGTATATTTTTTTCACAAAGTGCATTAGGCCGTTAGCAAACATTCGCTGCGTGCGCCGTAAAGGACCAGGTGGACGAGTCGTGTTTTTGAGATGAGAGAGGTGAGCGGGCAATATGTTGAGTGACTCGACGAGTGAAAACAGCAAACATGGAATTACGACTAAAGGAAGGAAGATAAAGATTTTTCCCATCATGCCTGGCACAAACATCATCGGCGTGAAGGCTGCGACCGTTGTTAATACGCCGAAAGTGACAGGGGTGGAAATTTCTTGAGCGCCTTCAATGGAGCCCCGCAAGCCCTCGCCATGCATTTCCTGATGGCGGAAAATATTTTCACCAACCATGATCGCGTCATCTACAACGATACCAAGTACTAAAATAAACCCGAAGGTGGATACCACACTCACCGTGACATCAAGGCCAGGCATCAACATTACCGTGCCGAGAAACGAAATAGGAATTCCGAGGCTGACCCAAAATGCGAGTCTCAATTCCAGGAAAAGTGCTAGAACTAAGAATACCAATCCGAAGCCGCTCAAACCGTTTCTCAGCATGAGCGCTAGACGTTCACTTAGTATGGATGCTTCGTTTTTCCATACTGAAAGCTCGATTCCTTGCGGTAGGGTTCCAATTGTACGCTCGACGTAATCGGTTACAGCACGAGCAATTGTCAGATCGCTTTGATCCCCTGATCGCAACACTTCAACCAGAACCGTTGGCTCGTTGTCGAAACGAGCAAATTCATCAGTTTCTGCAAACCCATCGACAACAGTTGCTACGTCACCGAGAGATAGTCGGGTGCCGTCCGCTCGGGCCAGCAGCACCAAATCTTCGTATTCATTGCCGCGGTAGGCTTGACCAATCGTCCGAAGAAGTATTTCTCCGCTGTCACTTCGTACTGAGCCACCAGGCAGATCTAAGGATGATCTTCGGACTGCTTGAGCTACATCATCGAACGTCAGTCCGTGGCGCCGAAGAGCCAGTTCGGAGACCTCAATAGAAATTTCGTAGGGGCGTGTGCCAACAAGTTCGACGAGGGACACTTCTGGCATGGCCGAGATGTCGTCCCGAATACGTTCAGCAATGGTTTTGAGAGTGAGTTCGTCTGCTTGCCCTGAAACGGCCAACTCCATTACGGTGTTTCTGCTGATAATTTCTCGAATGATGGGTTTTTCAGTTTCTGCAGGAAATGTATCGATGGCATCGACATTATTTTTAACATCGTCTAAGACTGTCCTGGTAGTTGCTCCAGTTTCAACTTCAATCATGACGACACCACGCCCCTCGTAGGCTTCGGAGGTGATCTCTTTAACACCCTCAATGCCTTGAACGGCCTCCTCAATCCGAATACACACTGCTTCCTCGACTTCTTCCGGAGCAGCACCGAGGTACGGGACTTCTACAGAGATCATATCGAGCGTGAATGAGGGAAACGTTTCTGCTCGCACATTAAAGAAACCGATAGCTCCACTGACAACGATAAAAGCCATCAGCAAATTTGCAGCTACGGTATTGCGCGCGAACCAGTCAATCATTCCGTTCATGGTGTGCTTGTGCTTAATCCTTATATTTTCTCGTTAATTCGACGAGTGATGTGTTCCGATGCGATAGAGATGGTCCGCCGTGCGAAGTACGAACGATCTCTGAGCAACAGCCATCGAGGCCAATGTTGACGCGTGCATCATATTAGTGCCAAGTAACTCGTACTCGGTCCCAGGTGCAATAACGGTTGTTTTTCCTTCCTCACTCTGGAAATAAATCCGCCCATCTACGAAGACTGGAGAGGCCGAGTAATTACCCCCGATGCGTTCCTGCCAATGTTGTTCTCCTGAGATGGCGTTTACACACGTGACAATGCCGTAGTCATTCACAAGGTACAGTTCGTCGCCAACGAGTAAGGGAGATGGTGTGAGGGGGGCACCTCTTCGCAGTGACCAGGCAATATGCGAATCAGTCACATCTCCTGAACCGTTAGCACGTACAGCAATCACCGACGGAACCTGGAATCCTGTTGCGATGTAGACAAGGCCGTGTCCATACACAGGTCTTGGTACATTCGAGAAGCCATCTTCGTAGCGAACGCGCCAGAGTTCTTTCCCAGTAATGGGATCATATGCAGCCGTGCGAAACGCGCCCACACTAATCAGTTGGTCGTGGTCGTCTACTTGCACAATCAAAGGGGTAGAGTACGCCTGAGAGACAGGAGTTTCCCGTTCGACTTTCCATCGAACATCTCCGGTATTCCGATCGAGTGCAATGACAAAGGCCGTATCAAAACCATCGCAACTGAAAATCAGTAAATCTTTGTAAAGAATCGGGGACCCCCCATTTCCATGTTGTGAGGCATAAGGGAATTTCCGGGTCCACAGGATTTCTCCTGTGGTGGTCAACCCTGCTGTTCCTGTCGCTCCGAAATGTACAAATACTTGCTTGTCATCAACAACAGGGGATGGTGAGGCAAGACTGTTCTTAGGATTTGGAGAACGCAAGTCATCTGTTCGAAAAACCTCAACGTCTATTACTGGTTTTCCATCGTTCAGATTAAATGCCATAAGCCTGAGAGATCCTTCAGGTTCCTGTGTGGCTGTTGTTAACCAGACATGTCCATCGGCAACAATCGGTGAAGACCAGCCAGATCCTGGGACTGGACTCTTCCAGATAATATTCTCCGAGTCGCTCCATTCGATCGGGAGGCCAGTTTCTGAGGAGTGTCCTTGTCCAGACGGCCCACGAAAGTCAGGCCAATCTTTGGTTTGCGTGGTATGTTCACTGATGAGAACAAGGAATACAACCAGCCACAACAGAACGACGTTTCGAGCAGTCATGGTGACATTCTAGTCCTGTTTGTAATGGTTCGATACTAATTTGTAATAGGTCAGTATAATCATTTGAAAATATGTGAAACCAGTCTGAATTTGTATATTGAACTTAGATTTCCTGGTTTACTGTTTGGATCTGGTGACTGGAGCGATAGGAGGGCAATGAAGATGTTGGTATTAAAGAAGTTACTGAAGGTTTGGGTTGTTCTAACACCATTGTTGTTCTGTTCAGGCGTGATGCCTGTTTTAGCTCAGCCATTGAATAATCTACCTAATCCGTATCGAACAATAGAAAATTATTTCAAAATGCCTAACGGACGAACGTGGGGCGCTACCAGCGCTGTTGACATTGATCCCGACGGAGTTTCAATTTGGGTCGCAGAGCGATGCGGGGCGAATAATTGTGCGGATTCTGCACTGCCGGTAGTGCTCAAGTTTAATGCTGCCGGAAATTTAGTTAGGAGTTTCGGATCGGATATGTTTATTTTTCCGCACGGATTCCATGTCGATGCTGTTGGTAACGTGTGGGTGACTGATGCACAGGGTCCGAATGGTGAGGATGCTAATCGAGAAGGCAAAGGCCATCAGGTTGTAAAGTTCAGTCCAGAAGGTGAAGTGCTCCTGATATTGGGAACGCCAGGAGTGGCAGGAGACGGCAGCGGCCCGTTGCTAAACACGCCATGTGATGTGGTTACTGCACCGAACGGAGACATTTTTGTTTCAGAGGGACATTCTGGGCAAAATCCCAATGCTCCTCCTGATACCGTGGCTCGAATTGTCAAGTTTGATAAAGATGGGAATTATTTAAAGCACTGGGGACAATTGGGTTCTGAACCCGGAGAGTTTCGCACTCCTCATGGAATGGCGTTTGATTCCCAGGGGCGTCTCTTTGTCGCAGATCGAGGAAACAATCGAATTCAGATTTTTGATCAAGAGGGGAACTTCCTGGATCAGTGGACGCAGTTCAGTCGCTTAAGTGGAATTTTTATTGATAAAGACGATATGTTGTACGGTGCCGATTCTGAATCAAATGATGTTCGCAATGCTGGGTGGAAACGTGGCACGCGTATAGGTAGTGCGAAAACGGGAGAGGTGCTATTTTTCATTCCGGATCCTGATCCAGACCCTGGCCGTGGGACGAGTGCCGCGGAAGGCGTAGCGGTTGATAGTGAGGGCAATATTTATGGTGCGGAGGTCGGGCCTCGCGCCTTGAAGAAATACATTAGGCCGTAAGGTGACTGATTTGTCTTATGGTAAAGCGAACGAAAATTTTTGTTGCAATAACAGCTGCTGTAATCTCGACGTCATCATTGATAGTGCGAACGGCAGAGATTCTCGATAGGAGAGTTGTAATAATTGTTCCGGCTGTTGCTGACGACAGATTAAGTCCTACTAGGGAAGCACTCACTTTTTGGAATGAAACACTTCGGGAATTACGTTTAAAAACGAAACTTGTTGAACAAGCATTGATTGTCGCGTCAGCCGATACTCGTGCGTATGAAAACTATGCCCAACAGCTCTGGCGACAGGCCGGTCGCCTCTCTTCTGAACAGCCGGGACCAAAGGCGCCTCGGGAGTTACTCGACATTGATGGAGAGATCGTGGTGTTTTTATCTAAACAACGGCTAATGTCGTTTGCGTGGCCGGTCGGGAAAACTCAAAAATATTTTGTGGCGATCGGCACTCGACCAAGTGATCCGCAAGAAAATCCAGCGAATATTCATAACGTAATTGCCCATGAATTGGGACATGCACTGGGCTTGACGCACAGTAGAAATCCTATGGCACTTATGTGTAGTCCTTGCCGGTCTTTTGTGATTGGGTCGTACGAGAAGCGGTTTTTGCCTTTAACAGCAGAAGATCGGTCAAGATTATCAGAGTTGTATCGTTAATTGTACCTTGCCTGAATTTGGCGTTTGGGTTTTGGAATGGGCTCTCCTGGCACTCATCGTTTCCGTGTTTTTCGCGGGGTATTATCCTGACGTGCGAATCCTCGCGCAATTCCATATACACCGAAAATCAAGGCCAAGGCGCCAGCTGGCACGGCTAATATTCCGAGTCCAGGATCCCCACCATAAATTTTTAAACCCCCGAGAAAAAACCCGCTAGGTAATAAAAGGCTGGCAGCGATGAGGCTGGCCGAAATTTCTGACAACCTGCGAAGTTCCATGTTGGGTAGTGTTTGTAGAAACAAACCAAAAACGATATGAATCAATCCGAACAACGCACCGTGCGCGTGTGCAAGTGTCCACAACAGGCGCCTCGTTTCATTGGACACATCTAAGTACATACGCAACTTGAACCCATGCATGAGTTCCAGTGCCAACCCTAAGGTTAAAAACACGAGGAGCGACCACCATCCAAAACGGAGATGTTTGAAGGCGTAGGGACGCAAAATTTTTATTTCAGACACGGCCTACTCTCTCAAAAAAATTGGTCGATTGTCGCGTTGATTGAGAATTCGACGAAATTCATCAAATAACAAATTCCCATCGTTTCCCACCAAGAGTTCTGGATCTCGCCGTTGTCGCGACATCTGGCTTGCTTGCCATGATTGCAGCAATGGTAACGCGAACTTTATTCTGTTTTCCCGCGAATCCAAATAATTGTACTCAAGCGTTTCATATCCTGAAACTTGGCGTAACGACCGATACGCAATAAACCGGATCGCTTCGTACGGATCATTTAAAAGTTCTAGAAGATGTGGTGTCATCCAGCTTGTACCGGATGCTTTCTGTGCGGGTGCCCAACCGAATGCCCACGTAGTTAACGCACGTTGTCCGGCATCTCCCTTCATAGCCCACAGGAGAGATGCCGCTATTTGTTCTTCGTCTTTATTAAGTTCGGGAATGGGAATTTGATAACGCTCTTCCAGAACAGCGCCTGTCCATGAGAGAGTTTTGTCCAAGTGGCATAGATTACAGGCGTTCGGCCGTCCGTATTCGATGGTTTCAGAGATGGACGGACTACTTATCGTATGGCTACGCACTGCCTTGAGCAATCCATAGGAGCTGTAGGGCATATGACAGTTATAACAAAGGCTTCCAGTCGAGTCCTGCGCATGTCCGGTGTGTTGAGCCACATTGGTGCGAAACGTATCGTGGCACTGAAGGCAGGCTTCGTTTGTGTCCATGTCACTGGCCACCTGATGTGTATCTGCCCACGTGGAGATTGGCCGAGGATCGTCCGTGCTTTTATGCATGTTGTGACAGGAAAAACACGACAACGTTTCTGAAGAATTATGATCTACAGTATTCGTGAAACATGGTGAATCAATGAGTCCGTTGTATTCGCGACCAGACACTCGAATCATTCCGTCCGGCCAGAATGAACCGGCAACAAAATCAGGATCCTTTGCAACAAAAGCATTCAGTGCTTGAGATCCGAGTTGTTTCATCGGTTGAGGAATAAATCGCGTTTCACGCAGCTCATCTCCTGGAGAATACGGGAAGCCCTCAGCGTTCGCATGACGTTCTCCCGCACTGTCGTAAAATTCCCACACACTGTGACATTGACCACAGACCTGAGAGGATCGTTGCGGACTTAAGCTACTTGGTTCGACGATGGACGAATCGGGTTCGTCGCTGAGGTAACTACGGTATCGAGTTAATGGATTTTGATGTTTTTGAATATGTTCGGTGGCTGGTCCGTGGCACGCTTCACAAGCAATCCCAAATTCTGCAACAGTTGTATCAACTGCCTGATCTTCGATAGGTAGATCCAGAAATGGCGCGCGGAACTGGGTTTTCGGATGAGTGGTATGACACGCCAGACAGATAGCATTCCAATGCCCATCTGTCATGGACAACGACTGGTTTGGTGGATGTAACACCACAGCACTTCTGGGAACCCATTTGTTTTCTGAGATGATGTAGACACCTGGTAACACGTTCAAGGCACGGTCGTGCCCGGTTGAGTACCAGTAAATCTGTTGATGATGTGATCCTGTAATCATTACGACTTGACGTGTAATTTGATTGATAGTGGATTTAGGGGAGTCTGGTTCAGTAAATGTGGCCCAAAACTCATTGCCACGTTGCTCTAGATGCATAGTGTCTCCATGAACGTCTGACACGTAAACATCATCAAAATTTGCGATGACGGTTTCTGGTGTTGCAATTTGCGTCATAGTGCGATGATAGGATCCGTACCAGCTGTTGTACTGAGAAGGATGACAAGCTTGGCAAGCTGAGGAAGATACAAAACCATCGGCCTGGATTTGAACGGGCCGATTGACAATCTGTTCTTCTGGTTTGTGAGGTTTTCTTGCCAACGTGGACACCAGCCCAAGGACGACGGTTGCGGCTATGATTAGCCGAAGCGGAAGAGAAACTGATTTCACGTTTATGATGATAGTGCAATCATGGGGTTAGCCGCACGCATTAGTCTGCGTTCGGATAGGGATGTTTAGTTCCGGATATACTTCGGATAGAAAGAAAATTTAAGATGACTAAAACAACCTCTTCGGGACGGCTCTCTGTTCTGATTATCAGTTGCTCACTTAATGGTTCTAGTCGTTCTCGTCTCTTGGCTCAGACTGCGGAGTCGTGCCTCAATGATGAAGACGTTGATGTCGACCTTATCGACCTTCGAGAATGGGATTTGCCATTTTGTGACGGGCAGGAAAGTTATAATCATCCGTCCGTAGCCCCATTGACCACTCTCGTCAAGGACGCCGCTGCGGTTCTCCTCGCCTCACCAATTTACAACTATGATTTGAATGCCGTAGCGAAGAATCTGATAGAAATGACAGGGTCGGCCTGGACTAACAAACCGGTGGGTTTTCTGTGTTCTGCGGGCGGCGCGGGCAGTTATATGTCACCGATGGGTATCTCGAACAGTCTGATGCTCGATTTCAGAAGTTTCATCATTCCGAGGTTTGTCTATGCACTCAAACAAGACTTTACTGAAAATGGTGATCCGTCGGCCCCGTTAAAAGATCGGATTTGTGAGTTGACTACAACGGCTGTCACGCTGGCGCGGGCTTTTGCTTGGATAGAAGAGCAAGATTCAACCGTGGGTTGAAACGGCGACTGAGATGCCCGATCAATATTGTCGCGGTTGCTGTGTATTTAGCTTCCCTGTAATTTCTAAAAGGCGGGGTCGTTCAAATCTTGGAGGACACCTATGATTTCTGTGCGATCGTTTAAGCGATCAACTCCGTTGGCTAGGCGAGATTTTTTGCGTGTTGTTCCAACAGGTATCACTGCTGGCATTCTCGCTTCTGCTCAAGTTTCTGCGCAATCAGATAGAGGAACTTCAACGAATGCTTTGACCGGAGCAACAAGGGCGTTAGGATTAGATTTTACAGTTGACGAACATGAATTGATGCGGGCAAGTGTTGCACGCAACAATCAGCGATACTTTCAACTTCGGAACACAGATATTCCTGAAGACGTTGAGCCGGCATTTTTTTTCCGGCCTTATTTGTCAGGAGATGTTCCAACCGGAAACGCTGCGCCAAATTTGAATATGACCGTAGCGAGCTCCGAATATGTCGAGAGACCTGCTGACCTGAACCAGTTGGCATTTTGGCCAATCTCAGATTTGGCTCAGTTGATCGAGCGAGGCCTACTCACTTCCACTGAATTAACTCGAATGTATTTGGATCGCCTAAAACGACATGGCGATCGACTCCGTTGTGTGGTAACGCTGACGGATGATTTGGCGCTGTCTCAAGCAGCTCAAGCAGATCAAGAGATTCGCAACGGAGAATATCGTGGCTTGCTACATGGAATTCCTTGGGGAATAAAAGATTTGTTTTCCACACGTGGTGTTAGAACCACATGGGGAGCACGGCCCTATCAAGATCAGATCATTGACATAGATGCCACCGTAGTAACTAGGCTCCGTGAAGCCGGAGCAGTGCTCGTTGCTAAATTGTCGATGGGTGCTCTAGCGCGGGGAGATCGATGGTATGGAGGTTTGACGCGTAATCCTTGGGATGTGTCCAGAGGATCAAGTGGATCGTCGGCTGGACCGGCGTCTGCAACAGCCGCCGGTTTAGTGGCGTTCTCGATCGGGACGGAGACGTTAGGTTCAATTATTTCTCCGTCAGCGACCTGTGGAGTAACTGGATTGCGTCCAAGTTATGGAAGAGTCAGTAGACACGGAGCCATGACACTAAGCTGGACAATGGATAAGGTCGGACCAATCTGTAGAACGGTTGATGATTGTGCGGTGGTCTTCAATGCGATTTATGGGCCAGATGACAAAGATTCAAGTGTGATTGATGTGCCTTTTACCTGGGAAGTGTCGTTGGATATGTCGAACGTGCGAATAGGCTATGTCGCGCAAGAATTTGACCGGTCTTGGTTTGATCAATTGTCTCGCCGTCCAGATCAGTCGAGGCAAGAGTGGTCAGCACTCAATGCTGTGCTGACGGGTTTTCGGAATGGAGGTGCGACGCTACAACCGATTGAGTTGCCAAAAATACAGGCTGATACTCTTCGGTTGATTCTTGATGTTGAAGCTGCAAGTGCCTTCGATGATTTTACGCGCAATAGAGGCATCGATTTGTTGACTGACCAACGTCGCGAAGCATGGCCGAATCAATTTCGTGCGGCCCGGTTGATTCCCGCGGTTGAGTACGTACGCGCACAGCGGGTACGTGTTCTTCTTGGCAAAGAGATGGACCGAATAATGAACGATGTAGATATTGTGATTAGTCCGACTCGCAGTCTTAGTCTGACGATGACGAACTTGACAGGACATCCGGCATTAGCGATGAAAGCCGGTTTTGTGGATGATCTGCCTGTTTCGATAATGTTAACGGGACGTCTTTACGAGGAAGCTTCGTTGCTGAAGGTTGCTAGGTTTTATGAGCGTCTCACAAAATGGTACACCATGCATCCGGATGTCAAGTAGTTGGTGGCAGCGAATCCGGCACATTAATCCGTATGGATTGAGTCGAGCAGTTGAGAGAAAGCGGTGTTCCAATGTGTTACCGTGCGATCTGGTCCTGTTAGTTTAAGAAAGATGAGTCTTCCAGAACTTTCGATGACTGCTGCTTTTAATCGGAACCCACGTTTGTAGTAACGCATTTTTGAATTCGGATGCACTGTCGGCGAAAATATCCCTGGAACATCGATGATCGTGACTTTCATTTCCTGTACATCGTAGCTTGTTGTTGTTGATAGTTCTTCTGAAGGTCTGTCGTCCGGTTGCAACATTTGTTTGGTCCACTGTTCAAGTTTTTCCTCGCTGGAGATTTCCTCTTCAGCAAAAGATAAAAGTACACATTCAGCATCTTCCGAATCACCTTCGACACGTGGGACGATAAATCGAGCAACAACGGCTTCGTTGTTTGATTCAGCCAGTACCCAGTCACTGGGTTTATCATATGTTAATGACGCTTGGATGGCTGACGATGCGGGAGTAGCTAGGCAAGTTATTGCCCAGAGGGTGAAGAACTTTATCAACGGGTGTTTTAGTGTTACCACAATTCTTAATCCTAACATCACATCAAATTTGAGTCACTCTCGAGACTTTGCGTAATCGATTACAATAGATGTGTAATATCCGCACATCGGGACAATGAACTAGGTGATTTAGGAAACAACGCACGTGCAGATTCAGTATGAAAAACGAATACTTGACAATGGCTTAAATGTCATTGCCTGTGAAGCACGGGGTTGTCCTATTGTGTCAGTTAATCTCTGGTATCACGTTGGCTCTAAGAATGAACAGCCTGGATCAACAGGTTTCGCCCATTTATTTGAGCATTTAATGTTTGAAGGCTCTGAGCATCATGACGAGGGCTATTTCTATCCATTACAGGAGGTTGGCGGTACGCTGAATGGGTCTACTTCCACCGATCGCACTAATTACTGGGAAGTTGTCCCGGTCGCTGCTTTTGAACGAGCGTTATGGATGGAATCCGATCGAATGGGATTCTTGTTACCCGCGCTGACGCAGAAAAAATTTGATAATCAGCGAGATGTTGTCCTCAATGAAAGACGTCAGAATTATGAGAATCGTCCTTATGGACTCGTGCCGATCGCGTTAATGTCTGCGCTATATCCCGAAGGGCATCCTTATAGCTGGGTCACAATCGGAGAAGTTGAAGATATTAAAAAAGCTCATTTAGATGATGTGAAGGAATTCTTTACAAATTTCTACCATCCTGCGAATGCGTCGATTGCAATTGCTGGGGATGTTAGAACTGATGAGGTGTTTCGACAAGTCGATCGATACTTTGGCGAAATCGCCCCCGGGACTGTCCCACCTTCACTCGGCTCTACGACGGTTCGTGAACCAACGAATGAGATTCGTCTCTCTTTGACCGACGATATAGAGTCATCCCGCTTGTACTTATCTTGGTTGACGCCGGCATTGTTTGAGTGCGGGGATGCAGAGTTCGACATTTTAGGGGACATTCTCGCTGGGGGTAAATCATCTAGGTTGTATCGTTCGTTGGTGCATGAACGGCAAATTGCACTTGACGTTAGTGCGGGTCAAGGATCTCGGGAACTCTCGAGTAGTTTTTCTATCGTTGCTACGGCGTCACCTGGGCATACGCTTGACGAACTTGAGGCAGTTATTATGGATGAATTGTTGGCTTTAATGACGACCGGTCCAACAGAGAGTGAGGTTGAGTGCAGTATTGCAAGTATTGAGGCAGATTTTGTTTATCGACTTCAATCGGTTGGAGGGTTCGGGGGGCTCTCGGATCAGCTCAACGCCTACAATGTCTATACCGGTAATCCTGGATACTTTGATAAAGATCGAGATCGGTATACACAAACGGATACCACGCAGATAAAAGAAATAGCTGCTCGCTATCTTAAATCACAACACCGTGTTGCTCTTAGTGTTGTTCCAGAGACTGATGGTGCAGGCATGGCTCTTTCAGAATCCGTCATGGTTCACCCCAAATAGATGACTTCTGTAGATAGAACGCAACTGCCAAGCGTCGGAAGCAATCCGCCGTTTTCTTTGCCACATTTTGTGAAAGTTTCTTTATCAAACAACACAAAGGTGTGGACGGCCGAGTATCGCCGTGCACCTATGGTCACGCTGCGTCTTTTATTGCCAGTTGGTGCGGCAGCTGATCCATTGGACAAATTCGGCCTTGCTGCTTTGACGGCGGATCTGCTTGATGAGGGAAGTGCCGGTCGGTCTTCTGAGGAATTACACAAAGCCCTTATGCGAATTGGGGGACATTTAAAAACAGAAGTATGGAGTGATGCCACGGTGATTGGGTTGACCACGCTTTCTCGACATCTCCAAGAGGGTCTCCGCCTTTTATACGAAGTTGTCATGCAGCCCAGATTTCACTTAACTGACATCAATCGTGTTCGTGCAGTGAGATTGCAACGTATTCGGCAAATGAAGCATACGCCAGCTGCTGTGGCGGATCGTCTGTTCTTAAAAGAATTGTATGGATCCCATCCGTACGGACACTTAAGTATCGGGACTGAAGAAGGCCTTCAAAACATCGGTGAATCGGATGTTCTGAGTTTTCATAAAGGTTGGTACAGACCTTCATGTTTGACATTAATTGCAGTTGGGAACTTGAACCCAGCTGACATCATTGATGCAGTCATTCCGGTTTGGTCAACCACGATTGAGTCAGATAGGGACTCTGTTTCCGTGCCCAAGCTTCCTATTCCGACAGAAACTAAAAAGAGTATGTTTTTTGTTTCCCGTGATGATGCCGTGCAATCAGAACTTCGACTGGGTCATCTCGGAGTGTCGCGCAGTTCACCAGACTATTATGCCCTTCGTGTTTTGAATATGGTGCTTGGCGGTCAGTTTGTCAGTCGTCTCAATTTGAATTTACGGGAAGACAAAGGTTATACCTATGGGGCCAGCACTTCTTTTGATTGGCGGCTTGGGCGAGGTCCATTTTCATTGCAAGTTAGCGTTCAGACCGAATCTACGTGTGATGCTATTTGTGAATCAGTTAAGGAGATTGCTGATATACGTGGTGAACGGGCACCATCTGTCCGTGAGCTTGATCTAGCTAGGGCAGCGTTGACAAAGAGTTTCCCTCGCAATTTTGAAACAGTGTTTCAAATAGCACATGCAGCTGTTCAAATAGCATTGCATGATCTTAACGAAGATGTGTTCTCGCATTTTGTTCCTAGAGTATTAAGCGTGTCTCCTGAGGATGTATCTCGGGTGGCCACTGAACATCTTCAACCAGACAGATTACTTGCAGTTGTTGTTGGTTCTCGATCTGCTGTATTTAGTCGTCTCGGTGATTTGGATTTTGGTGATCCCGTTGAAGTGTCTGCCTAAACAGGGACAGAGTTACAAGTGATTCCGAAGAAATTTCACCAAAGCATACCCATCTAACCAGCTGAAAGGTGCGATACCGGTACTGTAGTGCCCGCATGGCAACGTAAATACTTGGTGAGGTATCTGCTGTGTTTGAAAGGTTCGCACGAGTTTTTTAGATAAACGAACTGGGAATGTTAAATCGTAACGCGCATAGACAAGTAATGAAGTTTTGCTATGCATTTGTGAAATATACGGTTGAGGGCTAATCGGAAGCCATAGCTTTCGGAGTTGATCTAATTCGATGTTTCCTTCAAGACCGGATCGAACATGACTCGTTGCTAGTCCTTCCCAGACAACGTCAGCAAAATAGGGTGAAATGTGGTTTAGCGCCGCCGTGACAATTTTTGGTTCATGAGCCGCGGTCAACATCGCCAAGCATGATCCGAGACTCGTTCCCAGAATCCCGATTTTTTCGTACCCTTGCTGGCTTAGCCAGTGTACGGCCCGCCGTGCATCGAGTACCGCTTGACGGCATACTTGTAAAGTACGTCCTATATTTGCACTGACAATATAGTCAGCACGATGAAGTTCAGGTGGCATGCGTTGGTCATGGTAAGGCAGACTCAACCTCAACGCACTGATGCCGAACTTCGCTATCAATTTGCTTAATCCAATATGGCCATTTGAGTCAGCGTTCCATTGGGGTAATACAACAACCGCGCGACGTCTGCCACCGTTTTGCAAACTGGGAAAATATCTTCCGTAGACTGTGTTGTTTTCCGGGTGTGGGGTCTGAAATGGGCTTGGAAATGTGAGGATTTGATCTTGCAGTTTATACTCGTCAATCTCATCAACATTAAAGAACGCATCCGGCTGCGCTAATGCTTGTTGGCTCCACTCACTAATCAATTCGTAAGGTGTTTCCGCTGAAGTATGATGGCCAATCCAATCTAGGCCCCATTCAAACGGACGAACGACACGATCAGTTGTGACATTGACCAATCGATGTTCCCAAGCATGAAAGAGATGTGTGATCATAAAGGTATGTCGTCAGTTTTTAGATAAGAATGCTACTATGGCTAAGCATTAGACATGGTCGTTGACGGATATGGCAAGGGGTAATTAATGAGTCTCAAGAATGTAAATGTAAAGACAGCTTATCAGTTGCAGTCAAATGAGGGATGTACGTACGTTGATGTTCGCTCCGTTCCAGAGTATGACAGTGGACATCCACAGGGGGCTCAAAATGTACCCCTTTTACATCGTGACGCGACTACCGGACAGATGATGCCGAACCCTGATTTTTTATCTGTGATGCAGGCAAATTTTTCAACAGCAACAAAACTTTTAATCGGATGCCAGATGGGCGGGCGGTCTTTAAAGGCTGCGCAGTTATTGATTTCTGCGGGGTATGAAGACGTCACGAATGTCCAGGGTGGGTTCGGCGGCGGACGTAATTCTCAAACGGGCGAGCATGTAGAAGGATGGGCGGATGCCGGGTTACCTGTGACACAAGAGTCAGAAACTGGTGCCGACTATGACAGTTTGCATAAGAACACAGACTAAAAGATGGTCACGAATAGCGAAAAATTTTTTCGTAGCTAGAGGCAATTCTTAGTAATTCAGACGTCTTATTGTGATGTCCGACAAGTTGCACGCCGCATGGTAGACCGTGACGCATTTTTTGGGGATATGGAATCGAAACGGAAGGGTGTCCCGTTAGATTAAACAATTGAGTCAAGCGAAGCATTAAACTGCGTAGTTCAAGTGTTTTACTGTTTAGCGTGATTGTTTTTGTTCCCAGCGCTGGAGCAGGAATTGCCAACGTTGGCAGTATCAGCGCATGGTTTTGTTGAAGTGCTTCGTCAACTTCTTGACGGAGTGTTTGCCGCATCTCTTGTGCACGTTTATATTGAGATACTTCAATGGTGCCACCCAATTCTAAGCGTTGACGCACTCCACACGTAAAGTCAGCGCTCCGCCGTGTGAGAAGTTCTGCATGTGTATGGAATGCTTCGTATAACTGTATGTGTTTATATGTTTCTGGAATGTCTGCTGCGTGAGGGATTGTTATCTTGTTTATTAACCAAGCGGCATTACGCATGTGTTCGAGGGCATCAGAGAATCTTGCTGACACTTCCGGATCGATAAGTTCGAGAAAGTAATTGCTAGGTAGTCCTATCCGGAAGGGCCCTTCGATTTTTGGTGGCCCTACTGTGGAAGTATTTGCCTTGATTTGTTCTGACCGCATCGCTGTGTAGACGAGGGCGACATCATCGACAGTAAGTCCGAGAGGGCCAATATGATCAAGGCTGGGAGATAAAGGCACTACGCCCTGACAGCTGAGTTCACCAAATGTGGGTTTCAGACCGACCACTCCGCAGGCTGCTGCAGGAATTCGGATCGAGCCTCCGGTGTCAGTGCCAATAGACGCGAGTGCCATGCCTGCGGCTACTGATGCCGCTGAACCGCCACTTGAGCCTCCAGCCGAATGGTTCTCCGCGAACGGATTGATCGTAATGCCGAAAGCTGAATCTTCTCCGGTCGTCCCTAATGCGAATTCATGCAGGTTGCATTTCCCAATCAAAATGGTGCCCTCTGCGCGAAGACGTTTCGTGATAACTGAACTGTTTTGTGCGACGTGATCGATTCGTGCCTTGGAACCAGCAGTAGTTGCTAGACCAGAAACATCGATGAGATCTTTGATCGATAGGGGAATTCCATGAAGCAGGCCTTTAGCGTTCCCCTCACGACGCTCCCGATCTGCCTGTTGGGCCGCTTCACGTGCCTCGTCAGCTGTAACGCAAATAAACGTGTTCAGCTTGTGGTCTAACTGAGTAATTTTATCCAGACAATTTTCGACGAGTGTTGTAGACGTTGTCTGACCGGACTGTAATTGTTCGAGTGCGGCGGTTATTGTTAATAATTCCACGGGTTAACTGGCTCGAGGGTTCTGCTTGTCCGGGTTACATGGGCTGCCGCGTTCAAGGTGTGTTTTGAGTGTTTCTAATGAATTTTGCCAACCTTTTTCGATTAACTCGGAATATCGTTTCCACCGAATGCCATCATCCGTTCCACTTTGGCGAACCGATAGTCGTGTGGCCGGGCCTTCCACGCGGCATGTGACTTCAAGAGCCATAGGTCCTATGGGTGGGCCCTCTGGGGGCAGCCAGTACGCGTCGGCTAAGAAAAATTCTTTACCACTGCGGAATTCCATGACGATGCCATAAAAAATGCCCCCAAGGGATCCCAACACATCGTCCTGAAATGGGGTTGTTTCCCATTCAATCGCGTAGATCCCCATGGGTCGAGGAATGGTCACCGACCGAATAACGTTCCACCAGTGAGGCAACGCTGAAGCATCAAAAAAAGCTGCCAGAACACGCACGGGTTCGGCCGTGATTAGGATTGAGTGCTCAAGGTGGAGTCCATCACGTATTGTCATTTGAGTAGCGGCTCTGCCAAGTCAGATCTGAATCCAGACATGGTAGCCGGCGGCAGAGCGCGGTGCAAGGTCAAGGTGGTTTTTCTCTACCAAGGTCTGAAAGATCTTATGAGTACAGCAGGAATTGCTTTCGGAGTGAAGAGAAAGATTTTAAATCTTCTTGCCAGTTTGTTTCTATTTCATTTACAGAGATATTGGCATCTATTTGCTTACGCAAAACATCAGATCCGAAAAGAATGTCGATAGGTTGAAGTTTATGCTCGTATTCGTAAGGTGGTCGGCGCCAAGAGAATTCTTTGGGTGCAAGCTTTCTAGTTATAGACAAAATCGTTATTGCGGTTAACACAGGTTTAAAGAGATTTCTGTCGGTCACATGAAGATGACAGCCTCCGCACGCTTCTCCAGCATATTTTTGAAAGGTGGGCTCAAATTCGACCGGCCTCACTTTTAAACCTGGGAGGTTGGCGTTTTGTAATTGATGGCTGAATGCAAAGCTATCAATCCACGGAGATCCGATGCATTCAAAAGGGTGTGTGGTGCCTCGACCTTCGGATAGATTAGTTCCTTCAAAGAGCACAGTGCCGGAATACACAACAGCACTGTCAAGTGTAGGTAAATTCGGAGACGGCGATATCCAAGGTTGTTTGGTTTGATCGTGATACAGTGAGCGATTCCAGCCTCCAAGCGTCACGACTTGTAGGTTGGCTCCGATGCCGAAATGTTCATTAAATAGGGTGGCCAGCTCACCGATTGTCATGCCGTGTCGAAGAGCTATGGGGAACTGGCCAACGAATGATTCGTATCCAGACTGTAGTACAGGGCCTTCTATCTGGTTTCCCCCGATTGGATTGGGGCGATCACACACAATAACTGGCATCCCATATTTTTTGCAGGCTCGGAGACAATTGGCCATCGTGTAGATGTATGTGTAAACACGTGTTCCGACATCTTGAAGATCGATGACGAGTACATCGATATCCCTCAGCATCTCTGTGGTTGGTTCTCTTTGATCGCTATAGAGTGAATAAACAGGAATGCCATATTGGGGATGGACTCGATGCGGTGTTTCTATCATGTTGTCCTGCACATCAGAATGAAACCCGTGTTGTGGTCCAAACAACGAGGCCAGCTCGATTTCTGGTGTAAGCCAGAGACGATCTGCAGTGTGACGGAAATGAGAATCCACCGAAGCAGGGTTACAGACGAGACCTACTCGCTGACCTCGCATCCTGTCTGACTCCGCGAGATTGTCGATTCCTAGGGCAATTTGTTGGTTGTCGTTCATATGTTTAACGCAATCTATCGGCAACCTGTTGGGCATAGGTGTATTGATATTATCCATTAGAATCGACTGAAGTGAGAATTGTCTTTGTGATGGCACATTTTGGCCATTTACATATCTCTGGCTAGGAGTAATGTGTTATTAGTGTGAGAGCGCTATTTGGTAGTGTGGTGGAGGACTTTATGACAAAGAAAGAGGGTTGGTCTGGACGAATATATGAGGATTTTGAAATTGGAGATGTCTACAAACACCCGCTCGGGCGAACGATAATAGCAGCAGACAATATTTGGTTTACTTTGCTGACGCAAAACACTAACGCTATACATTTTGATCGTGAGTACGCCGCGAAATCTGAATTTGGGAAACCACTCGTTGATTCGACCTTTACGTTGGCACTGGTGACCGGACAGTCCGTTATTGATGTCTCTTGGAATGTGATGGCCAATCTCGGATGGGATGAAGTGCGCTTGCCGAACCCTGTTTTTGAAGACGACACAATCTATTCACAAAGTGAAGTCATTTCCAAACGGGAATCGAAATCCAAACCCGATGTCGGTATTGTTGTCATAGAGACAGTGGGTTTTAATCAGAATGGTACAGTTGTGATTGAGTTTAAACGTACCGTCATGGTTTATAAACGTGGCTGTGTGCCTGACAGAAACGTTGTTCAGCCGAGCAAATGCAAGTAATTTTAAAAGTAATGTTCTATGACGTTAAAAAATGAAAGTTCATCACTTCGAAGAAGTTTGCTGTTTGTACCGGCCATTCGCCCGGATCGCTTTGCGAAGGCATTAGCAACCGCCGCAGATGCTGTGTGTATCGATCTGGAAGATGGAGTCGGAGATGCATTTAAATCGGAGGCGCGTTTAAACGCGCTCGATCTACTTTCTGCGAGTGTTGCCACTAAGGCTGAAGTCAGTATTCGGATTAATGATGCAAAAAGCGATCTTGGACAACAAGATTTGCAAATGCTTGTCGAATCAGGTCATAGACCTGACGCTGTAATGTTGCCGAAAGTGGCAGGTGTAGACGAAATTGAACAGGTCGATGCATCTTTAAAGCGCTTGGGCGCGCCCGCCGTTTCTTTAATTGTTCAGATTGAAACTATTCAAGGACTGATGTCTGTTAATGATATTGCCAGTGCTTCACCGGGGATTACAGCAATTTTTTTTGGGGCGATCGACTTAGCATCTGAACTTGGTTGTGCTGTTGAGTGGGAGTCCTTGCTGTACGCTCGGTCTCAGGTGCTTCTCGCGGCGGCACAGGCTGGTGTTATCGCGATTGATTCACCATTTCTCAATGTTCAAGCGCCGGAGGCTTTAGCCGAGGAGAGCGCAAAAGTTCGCCGTTTGGGCTATGTCGGCAAGGCAGCAATTCATCCGCTACAGGTCCCAATCATTAACGAACAATTTTCTCCTTCTCTACAAGAAATAGGTTGGGCGAAAAAAATTATTTCTGCGTACGACAAGAATCAGGGCGGTGTATTGCTGGTGGAAGGGCAGTTAATAGAACGTCCCGTAATTCGGTCTGCCCAGCGAATTTTAAAGGCGGCTTCGCTTTTAGACGAGTAGGAATAAGTAATCTATCGGGCGTATAGTCAAGTGGAGCGAGTGAACAGAGATATAGCTATCTCAGAATGATTGGTCTTATAGCATTGAGCCAGTTTTAGTGGTTTATCAGGGAGGACGAAAATGATCCAGCGTAAATCAGCAATAGTTGTGTTCGTGGGTGCGGGGCTTGCTATCCTATCGGCAGCGGTCTTACTAGCGGCTCCACTTGGTTATCGGTGGGAAGTGCTCCCTTTGCTGATTGCGTTGTTAACAGTGCTTAGATGGGGTGCCTATGGGGCCGCCGCAGCGGCCGCTGTTTCTTTTGTTGGACTTATCCTTGAATTGTTGCAGGGCGATAAATCCCGTGTGAATATAAGTGTAGCGGTCGGCAGTATTGTGTTTGGACTCGTGATTTTTAGTATTCCGGCAGGTTTTCGCCTTGGACCAGAGATTCCGCCTATTCATGACATCACAACGGACACGAATAATCCCCCAGAATTTGTTGCTGTTGTATCGATGAATACACCGGGTCGGACGGTTTACGAGGGGCCATCGATAGCGGTCCAACAACAAGAGGCTTATCCTGACATCCAACCGATTGTCCTCGATGCACCGGCCGAGGAGGTGTTTAACAAAGCAGTTGCGACAGTTGAAGAGATGGGATGGGATTTAGTGGATGCGGATCCTACGGCAGGGCGTGTTGAGGCCACCGATACGACATTTTGGTTTGGTTTCAAGGATGATGTAGTTATTCGAATTCAGTCTGAAGGAATGGGCAGTCGGATGGATGTTCGGTCCTTGTCCCGTGTTGGTGGTAGTGATGTCGGAAAAAATGCTGAGCGTATTAGAGAATTTGTTAATGTTTTCAAAAGTAATTAATACTCTTATCAAGATGTTTTGGATACAATCACAATTCATTGTCTGTTTCTGGGAGGGTCATTCAAATGCGTCGGATCCTATTGTTTTCTTCGATTTTTGTAATTGGTGGGCTGTCCCTCGTGGCGGCGGCATGCGGAAACATTTCAGATTCTCCTCCGCCTGTTCCGGCGATTGAGGTAGTTAGAGATAATCTTTATGTAATCAAAGGTGGAGATCCGACTGATCGGTCTAGTTTCAGTGGTGGTAACGTTGCCGTCTACGTGATGGATCAGGGTGTGGCGGTAGTCGATTCAAAACTACCTGGGTACGGACAGCAGATTATCGATCAAATCCGTACGGTTACGGACAAACCAATCTTAGCGATGCTTCATACACATACTCATAATGACCATGCGGGTAGCACACCAGAATTTCCAGAAACGATAGAAGTCATCACCCATGAAAATATTAAGTCTAGTTTGATGCGTGAGTCGTGTGATCCGGTTACGAATTGTCAGACTTATAAAGGTGAAGGGGAGAAGTACCTTCCCCAGACAACATTTTCTGAAAAGATGTCGGTATGGTTCGGGGAGGACCAAATCGATCTGTACCATTTCGGGCCGGCTCATACAAATGGTGATACTTTGGTAGTGTTTCCAGCCGTACGTGCCATGCATTCTGGTGATATGTTTTCGTTAAAAAGGCCACCTTTTATCGACACAAATAATGGAGGCAGTGGCCTTGGTTACCCAGAAACCTTAACTAAGACGGCTGCCGGTATTCAGGGTGTTGACACTATTATTCCAGGTCATAATCCGGACTTGTTCACATGGGCTGATCTTGAAGAGTACGCTGATTTTCACCGCGATTTTGTCGCGCAAGCGAGAGAAGCTTTTGAAGCGGGTAACACGGCAGAACAGGCTGCGGATGATTATGTGATCCCAGAGCGCTTCACTGGCTACAATAGGTCTGATCCAGATCGCATACAAAACAATCTTCAGACCATTTTTGATGAATTAAGTCGGTAACGGTGTTGTGTTATCACAGCCCAATATCATTAATTAAGACCGTATCTAGATTTTTGATAGTTCTCAAAAAAATCAAGTTGCCGGGTCCGAAGTTTATGTGAGAGTGTGACTTTAGATCCAAAGTCTAAATATGGTTCTGTCTCTAGATTATATGGTTTCCATTCTGGTAATCCTGGACCGTTAGGGTCTCCAGTGGTTGCAAAATTTACCCAGTAGCCAGACATGGTCTTCGCTAATTGGTAATCGGGTTTTCTTAAATACCAACTTGCTGAAACTCGTGAAACTGTTAGTTGATCAAAGACGTACGGAATTTCTGCTGTGTGGTATGCGCCCAGTTCCTTACTCCACGGGTGCGGGGGAATATAACTAAATTCGTATAGATAAGCATTGGCGAGTCCAGATTTTGCGGTGGCGCGTGCCCAGGAACGCATCGGAAGTGCGAATCGTGCATCTCTTCTTGGACCATACATCGCTGCAGGAATATCATCCACGTTTTCTACGGGATATACAGCATTAAACGATTGACTGTGTTCACCATATTCATTTCGGACATAAATTCGGTAATCAATTAATGTAGTTGGCCAGGCTGGATTCAATAAGGCAGTCGCTTCACTCCCATTTGATCCGACAATGACAGGGACATGGTTTTGACGTCCTTCTTCAAAAGTTGTGCGTACATCTTGTGGAAGCACCCAACCATCGACAATCTCTTGGCCCCGAAACCTCTCTTGGAGTAAAGCATCAGGCGTCATCATGCGTAAGTCATTAAGAGAAGTCGCGCCAACGGCTTCTGCAAAATCAAGCCCTCTTTGTTCCCCTGATGGAAGCCCATAGCGTTCGTTTGTTAGATGAGGAGCTGGTTCGAATCGTCCTCCGCTTTGACCAATTCCCTTGTGAAACAAATCTTTGCTAAGCGGAGACGCGACAAGTACGTTCACGCTCCAAGACCCGGCGGATTCTCCAAAAATAGTTACATTGTCAGGGTTTCCACCGAATACGGTGATGTTGTTCTGTACCCACTGTAACGCGGCTTGTTGATCCAAGAAGCCATAATTGCCAGAGGCGTTGTGTGGAGATTCTGCCGTGAGCTCAGGATGAGACAAGAAACCAAAAACTCCGAGGCGATAATTTACGCTAACTAAAACGATTCCCTTTCTTGCTAGATTTTTTCCGTCTGGGGAATAACTCAGTCCGGAACCTGTATTCCAGCCTCCACCATGAAACCAGACCATGACTGGACGGCCTTCATCTTTCTTGGCCGCTGTCCACACGTTTAGATAGAGACAATCTTCACTGCGTTCTTCGAATGGATCAGGAAAGAGCGATCGAGGATCACGTGCTGGCTGAATACACGCAGGTCCTGGTGAGTCGGCCACTTTTGTTGTCGTCCACGATGTCACTGGTTGAGGAGGTTTCCAGCGCAAATTTCCCACAGGTGGCGCTGCATACGGAATGCCAAGATAGGTTCGTACCTTGTTATCTTCTGTTGTTATAGCTCCACCTTCAATGGCGAGGCTGTCTGTGTCCGTAAATTGTTCTGCTGTTGTGCGGTCATCTGTAGAACAGCTTGTTGATGTAAGACAAACCAAGACCAAGAATTTTGACACTATCATTAATTGCTTCATCTGTTCCTCCAGAGATACCGATCACCGCAACTTAAGATTTACGTGTTTCTACGACTTGTTTTTATAAATAAGTGAGGAAATACTCTTATGGTTTAAACCGAAGGATCAAGATCCCCGGGCTGTCTTCTTCCGGGTTCAAGTTCTTTACCACGAGAAAAACAAAAGAGTCTGAGATTGAAATGTAGCTTGGAGAACCATTGAGATCGTATGAGGCTACAAACTCAGGACTTTTTACATCTGAAAAATCAACTGCTTGTATTAAGAATGGCGGATTCGCATCAGTAATAAAAGCCAGTGATCCGTTCAGTATGGTCCGGGGAGAGGCGATATTTTGACCTAGTGGAGGGCGTTCAGAATGCCGGTATGTAATAAGTGGCATCGGAGATGTTGGATCGGAGACATCAAATAGTTCTAACAATGCATCTGTACTCATAACACCGACAAGGTTTGCACCAGGAGCACTAGCGGTCAGTTTGCTTGCTGTAATTGTTGCCGGACGCTCGGTCATACTGTGTGTGCTTTCTGCCGAAGGTTCTCCAGTTTTCGATAGATCAACGATTGAAAGTCCACCGGGCCTGTCAACAACGTAAGCCATGCTTCCGATAGCCACTACATCGGTCGCGTAACCTTCAGTATAGTACGCTCCTCTCGATACCGGTACTGTAGGCTGAGAAATGTCCACTATCTCAAGTCCAGACAAACGGTTGGCCACTACCGCAGTATTACCTGACACATCTACACTAAGAGCTTGTCCGCCTGTTTCGAACATGCTCAGTAACGTCGGATTAGACGGATCTGAAACATCAAGTACCCCAAGCCCCAGAAAATCTACTGCTGCATAAGCCGTCGTGTCTTGCACTTTGATTCCATAGATGTTTTGAGGAAATGTGTAGGAACCTGTGAACTTTGGGGACGACGGATCAGATAAGTCGTAGATCTTTAGAGTAGGGCCGTCAGAGACGAAAACATGAGTGTCATCTGCATAGACTGTTGTTGCTGGACCGGGAATTGTCCCGACGGCCTCAAATGTCGGCTGTTGCGCCAGAATAATTCCGCCGAACGCCAGCCATTGGCACAGAAAGGACGCAACAACAGTTTTCGTTTTCAAGTATTTATTCCTGTCTTTTAGTAAAAATTTACTTTTGATCTGCAATGCGGTAAAGATGAGATGCAGTCCTGATAAGCAAGCTACCGTCTGCAATGGCCGGTGTAGCCATAGTCATTTCGTCGAGATCATTGCTGCCAAGGACTTCATATTCAGGGCCGGCTTTGATAACGAAAGTTTCACCCTCTTCGCTAAGCGCAAAAACTTTACCGTTGTACGCCCATAACGAGGAAGTAAATGCAGTTGCACGTCTAGCGATACGTTTTCGTGAGTAGACTTCTCGACCTGTTCGAGCATCTGTGCAAATCAGAAATCCCCGATCTAAAAGAGTGTAATGAAAATCCCCGTACACAAGTGCTGAAGTGCTATAAGTACCCAATTTTGGATTAGACCAAGCAATATATTCATTGCGAGAGCGCCCATCTGGAAGAGTAATATCGCCGATTGCGCCAGGTCTGATTGCATAGACCGGACGAACATTGTCGGCCAAAAAACCTGAGCTGACGTAAAGAAGTCCGTGGGCTGCGAAGGGTGTCGGTGCCGTAATCCAGGTCATACCGGTCAGTTCCCACAGGAGCTCTCCGTCTAGTCCGTAGGACCGCACTTTATCAGTACCCGCAGTCACAATTTCAGTTCTAATGTTGTTCTCCCACACGAAGGGGGTAGACCAGTTGCTTCCTTCGTCTCGGTTAACACGCCACGTTTCTTCACCGGTGTATTTATCAAAGGAGGCGATGAATGATTGAGCCTCGTTGTCATTAACGATATAGATGTGATCTTCATGGAGCACTGGAGATGCACCAGAACCCCACCCTGCTCGATATTCGAGAGCTTCTAATTCTTGTGACCATATGGGAGTGCCGCCCATATCAAACGCATAAAGACCAATACCACCGAAGTACACGTAGACGCGCTCACCATCAGTAACAGGAGTTTCCGAGGCGTACGTGTTTTTGCCATGCCTGGCATATGGTGGTGCAGAGCTGCGTACCTCGTGCTGCCAACGGACGTTGCCATCCTTAAGATTAAATCCATAGACTGCCCAACGGTGGATGGAGGTTGGAATCGCGCTAGAGGAGTGGCCATCGTAAAGTCCAAGCTGGGGTCCGGGACCGGGCTCATCACTGATTGCAGATGTAACTATTACTAAATCATCCCACACAATAGGGGAACTCCATCCTTGCCCTGGTATATCAATTTTCCATAGGATGTTGTCGGTCTGATTCCACGTTTCAGGCAAAGTTGCGTTATCCTCTGCCACACCGGCTTTGGATCCTCGGAACTTTGGCCAGTTGTCTTCGGCTGAGATGTTTGATGTCAGCACGAGTAGAGTGAAACCAATAAAGACTAGTAATCTTTGGGTTTGAATTATTATTGATCGAGACTTCATTTTGCCTCCTACCAGAACAGTCATAAGCGAATCTTCTCGCAAGCCGTTCAAAAGTGCAAGGCCGGTGATCTGAACGAATGCGTTTCGGTGGCCTTATTATCCTTGGAATTGTCCTAATTTCTATAGGTGTCCCTTGCTTGGTTATGGGGCAGACGATTGATGAGAAAAGAACAGTGCGAGCGTTTCGTCTTAGTCCTACGGATCAGGTTTTGTTGGATGGGCGTCTCGATGAGCCATCTTGGAGTCAGGCTGTTGTGGCCGATAAATTTCTCCAGCTTGAGCCAACCGAGGGGCAATTACCAAGTGAGTACACCGAAGTGAGGGTGATGTACGACGCCGACAATCTTTATATCGGTGCAGTTATGCATGATAGTGATCCAGCAGGAATAATTGGGCATCAACGACGACGTGATGAAGGTCTGGGCTCGGATGACCGATTTATGCTCATATTGGATACTTTTCTTGACGGACGAACGGCCTATTTTTTTGAAACTAACCCAGCTGGACTAATGGGAGATGGTTTGGTTCGTAACACGGGAAACACTTCTGTGAACAAAGCTTGGGACGGTATTTGGGAAGCTCGAACGTTTCGAGGTGAATTTGGGTGGTCTACTGAAATTCAAATTCCATTTCGCACCCTAAATTTTGATAACACTTCAGATGTTTGGGGCATTAATTTTCAGCGCACTATCCGTCGTAAAAATGAAGAACTTATCTGGTCTGGTTATCAACGTAACCAAGGACTCTTTCGGCCAATTCATGCGGGACGTGTTACTGGACTTCACGATATGTCACAAGGTGTGGGACTTGAACTGGTTCCCTATGGTGCTGCTGCTTGGCGGAGAGATTCTCAACAGGCTACAGACGTACCAATTGATGCCGGAGTTGACCTTAATTACAGTGTAACTCCTAGTCTGCGGGCGGCTGTCACGGTTAATACTGATTTTGCTGAAGCTGAAGTGGATCGCCGGCGTGTTAATTTGACCCGCTTTCCTTTGTTTTATCCAGAGCAACGTGATTTTTTTCTTGAAAACTCCAGTGTCTTTGATTTCGCCCCGCTAAATGCGGTGCGCCCATATTTCAGTCGCCGAATTGGACTTGACGATGGAGAGATAATCCCAATTCGATACGGTGCGCGGTTAGCAGGACAAGCAGGTGCGTACGATCTGGGTGTCTTGCATATCAAAACGGGAGAGGAAGGTGGACACGCCAGTGAAGATTTTACGGTTGCTCGTCTGAAACGAAATTTTTTTTCGCAGTCAAGTCTTGGATTTATCTACACACGTCGGGCGACCTCAACCATTGATAGCGTTTCGGCGGCTCCTGATCGACAGACACTTGGTGCAGATCTTGATCTTTTCACTTCGACATTTCTGGGGGACAAGAATCTTCAATTTCAGGCATTCTATGTATGGCACACAGAGCCCGATTTATATGGTAGTTCTACTATGGACGATCGCTCGGCGAGAGGATTTCGAATCAATTACCCTAATGATGTTTGGCGGATGCATCTTTCATTCAGAGAATTTGGTGACAATTGGGATCCAGCCGTGGGTTTTGTCCGGCGCAGAGGGTTTCGACGAGCGAATCCCGTCGTTGTTTATGCACCCCGTCCTGACTGGTTTTCCGGGTTACGCAACTTAGAATTTCGTTTGTATCACGAACATCTGACGGACTTGAATAATCAACTTCTTACCAGGGCGACAGGATTAGGTGTGACGCTCAATTTTGATAGTGGAGATCGAATACAAGGTCGTAAGCGATTTCGGTTTGAGGTTCTTGATGAGGCATTCGAAATTCATCCTGGTATAGTGCTTCCCATAGGCAGCTATTCGTTTGGCGAGTGGGAACTTGGAGTCGAAACTGCAAGTCGACGACGAATTTCTGGAGAATTTAAGGTAAGAAATGGAAAATTGTGGTCTGGTGATCGTTCGGCTTTTGAAGCCTCTCTAAGTTTTCGGCCGGTGTCAGGGGTTACTGCTACAGCCGAATGGGAGCATGAAGACATCGATCTTCGTCAGGGGCAATTCACGACGAATTTGGTCAGAACACTCGGTAGTTGGCATGTAAATCCGTGGATTTCTTTTGATGGGAATCTCCAATACGATACAGTGACGGGAATCGCGGGAGTCTATACGAGAGCACGGTGGATTCTTCGACCTGGTAGTGATTTCTATTTTGTGTATACGGAGAACTGGAAATCCACAGATGACAGGTGGCAGATGTTATCCCGAGGAGCGACAACGAAGGTCAACTACACGCACCGATTTTAGACAACTTCAACACTAGGTGGCGGTATACTTTATTTCTTCACGAGAGGTTATCAATTATGAGTCGAACCGTGTCGAGTGCACGACTAATAGGATCTGCTTGTGTGTTCCTGTTAAGTATGGTGTCTAGTCTCGTTGCCCAGGATCACACAAACTATGAGTCTGCAGATATTGAGTACGGGCTGAGTGTTTATCAAGAGCGGTGCCTGATTTGTCATGGCGATAACGGTGACGCAATTGCTGGGGTTAACTTTCGCACTGGTCAGTTGCGGCGGGCTGCTTCAGATCGTGAGCTGCGCCAAATCATTACTGCTGGTATCGCTGGAACCGGAATGCTTGCGTTTGATCTTGATACTGCCGAGATGACTGGCATTGTTGCGTACCTTAGAAATATGAATTACGAGATTGATGCGGGTAATTTGGGGGATGCGGACAGAGGACGGACAGTGTTTGAGAGTCAGGGCGCATGTTTGGAGTGTCATCGAGTGCAGGGAAGAGGGCCAAGGTCAGCTCCTGACTTAACTGCAATTGGTGCAATTCGTCCAATGAGTGCGTTGCGTCAAGCATTAGTTGATCCAACGGGTACGATGCAGCCCATTAATAGGCCAGTTGAGTTGGTCATGGCGGATGGAACAAGTATTCGAGGACGCCGATTGAACGAAGACACCTATACGATTCAATTAATTGATGAGAATGAGCGGCTGCGCTCAATTGATAAGAACGACTTGGTGCAGTTTAATGTGCTTACTGAGTCGCCGATGCCATCCTATGAAGACAGGCTCAGTCCAGAGGAATTGGCGGATTTATTGGCCTACCTCGTTTCTTTGAAAGGCTGATAGTGACTATGAAACGACTAATAAATATAGAGACTCTGTGTAACAACATGCTTGCGGCGTTCGTTCTGGCTGGTCTGTTGGGCAATGTTCTCAATGCGCAGGTTCCATCAAACCGTCTTCGAGATGCTGCGAGCGAACCGGAAAATTGGTTAATGTACTCGGGAGACTATTTTAGTAATCGTTATAGTCCCTTGGATCAGATAACACCTTCCAACGTCGATGACCTCGCTCTACAGTGGGTGTATCAAACACCTATATCCGGGCCATGGCAGGTGACTCCCTTGGTTGTTGATGGCGTAATGTATCTGACGCAGCGTCCTAATGACATCGTGGCTCTTGATGCTCGGACGGGGCGTGTGTTTTGGGTCTACAGCTACCCGACTTCTTCTGGGCAACGCTCATGTTGTGGGGCGAATAATCGGGGTGTCGCCGTTTTAAATGACAAAGTATTCATGGCCACACTAGATGCTCATGTCGTGGCGATAGATGCGATTACAGGAAGTGAGTTGTGGACAGTTAAAGTGGCGGAAATGGACTTGGCTTATGCTTTCACTTTAGCGCCATTAGCAATTAAAGATAAGGTGATTGTCGGCACCAGTGGTGGTGATCGCGGTATTCGTGGTTTCATCTCTGCCCTTGACGCAGATACCGGGCAGGAGGCATGGCGTTTCTATACTATTCCAGGACCTGGTGAACCAGGTCATGAGACTTGGGAAGCGTGTCCTCCGAATCCGACGACATATTGTGATCCAGAAGCATGGAAGCATGGAGGAGGTGCCGTGTGGTTAACCGGCTCATACGATCCAGAGTTAAATTTGACTTACTGGGGTATTGGTAATCCCGGACCAGATTTTTTTCGTGAACAGCGGCCCGGAGACAATCTTTATACGAATTCTGTCGTGGCCTTAAATGCGGACACGGGAGAGTTAGTGTGGCATTTTCAGTTCACTCCAGCTGACCCTTATGACTACGATGCTGTACAGATTCCAGTTTTGGCTGACATTCGACGAAACAATACTGAATTTAAAGTCATGTTGTGGGCTAACAGAAACGGCTTTTATTATGTATTAGATCGAGAAACTGGTCGATTTCTCAGGGGGCGTCCTTTTGTTAGGGTGAATTGGGCGGATGGATTAGATGATAGTGGCCGTCCAGTTGAAACTCCCCAGCCACCTGGCGCTCCGACTTATCCTGGAATACAGGGAGGCACCAATTGGTACTCGCCTTCATATAGTCCACGCACAGAACTTTTTTACATACCCGCTTGGGAAGATTACGCGACTGTCTTTCATGGGGAGGCCCAAGAATATGTTCCGGGGCGCTCGTTCATTGGTGGACGTCCTAATGCATTCGAGCCTATACCTGATGCTCCAACGGTTCCAGGGTTAACTCGTGGGCCAATTAATACATGGACAGACACTGTAGGAAACGGTGCGATATTAGCGCTGGATGCTTTAACTGGCGAGGAACAATGGAAGTTTCAAATGACCGATGTAACAAGCAGCGGAGTCTTAACAACCGCATCGAATCTTTTGTTTACCGGCACTAGGTCAGGTTATTTTCAGGCCTTAAATGCAAAAACTGGTCAGTTTGTATGGAAGGCGAGTCTCGGAGGACAAATCGTCCATGGACCCATGTCCTATGAGGTAGATGGTAAGCAGTATGTTGCTGTAATTGCTGGAAGCTCCCTTTCAACTTTTGCTCTGAGAGATTAAAGCAATCAATTCATTCCGTGTGTTTAAAAGGTGAAGCCAGGTGCATTTTTTGCAACTGGCTTCATGTTTCTTAGACGAAAGCTTTTAAGAGGAATGTGTAGCTTGTGTCTTTTGTTTAAGAGAGTCCAGACAGATTCTTTAACATTCCAGTGCTGTCACCCATTGTTTCTTCAGGGGTACCGAGACGTTCCAAAATTGAAAGGTGCAAATTAGCCAAAGGTGTGCCCTCAGGATAACGAACGTATCTTCCACCCTTGATCCCTGTTTTCTTTCCACCGATTAGAGCAATTGGAAGATCATCATGGAAATGGGTGTTACTATCGCTGATGCCTGTTCCATAGAGGAACAGGGTCGAGTCGAATAACGTGCCGTCACCGTCAGGCGTAGAGGCAAGCGTTTTCACCAGATGAGCGAATTGTTGGAAGTGGTATTCGTTGATTTTATGAAGTCTTTCAAGTTTAGCCGCTTCATCTTGGTGATGAGATACAGGATGATGTGAATCGGGAACACCTATTTCTGGATAGGCACGACCTGATACTTCCCGCGCCAACATGAAAGTGCTAATACGCGTTAAATCGGTCTGATAGGCAAGAGCCAACAGATCCATCATAATTTTTGCGTGTTCTCCATAGTCACTCGGTACACCAACCGGCTGGTCGACGACCGGAAGTTCACGACTATTCTGACGTTCTGCCATGTCAATTCTCCGTTCAATATCACGGACAGATGACAGGTATTCATCGAGTTTGACGCGATCAGCAGGCCCTATCTTTTGTTCGAGGTCACCCAGTTCTTCATTCACAATGTCTAGGATCGTACGGTCTCGCTGCATACGAGCCAACCGTGCTTTTGGATCAGTGCTTCCACTAGTACCGAACAGTCGCTCAAAGACTGCTCGAGGATCGTTTTCAATCGGTAATGGCGTTGTAGGAGTGCGCCAGGCTATTGTGTTTGTGTAAGCGCAACTCGCACCACCATCACATGATCCCAGCATGGCATTGGATTCAATGCCGAGTTCAAGGGACGCCAATTGTGTTTCTTTGGATAGCTCGCGAGCTGCAAATTGATCCATAGAGACGGCGTTATATACATCGGCGCCAGCAGTTATTTTAAAAGGTACACAGGTTAAAAATGTTCCTGCAGAGCGCGCGTGATCTCCGCCACCTTTAACAAGATTCGCTGCTTCATCGGCTAATCCGCCACAAAGTAGGACATTGTCCTTAAAATCATTAAGAGACTGCAACGTAGGAGGTAGTTCCGTGAGTGCTCCTTCAGCTTTAGGTGTCCAGTAGGGCATCGACATCCCATTGGGCACATAAAAGACGCCCATCCTTTTTACAGGTGCAGCAGCAGTTTTGCTGATTGCTGTTAATGCAGGCACCATGCTATCGAGAAGAGGCAGAGCTACGGTTGCACCAAGTCCTTTTAGTACAGTGCGGCGTGGAAGATATTTTTTTGTTAAGAACATAATCGAATCTCTCTTTGATTTTACTGTACTTTATCGAGCAGCTACCGTTGAAACTGATACTTCTGTTTCATTTGCTGTTGTACGCATTCTAAAGGGGCCGCTATTGACGACACCTAGGATTAGTGATGACCACTTGCGATCATTTTGTTCCAAATTTCTTACCAGGTCACGAACAATCGGTCCATCGTGGTATGTTAACCCGCGTCCTATTCCATAGGTTAGCAATTTTTCAGCTACAGTACGAATAAATTCTGTTCCTTGGCCGGCAAGTGCTTCACGGAACTGGCGAGGATTTTCAATAGTTTTATTATCCCACTCGATACTCGCATTAATCGTGGCGCCATTGTCATGCTCCCTCCACCGCCCAATCGCGTCAAAATGTTCCATCGCAAATCCGAGGGGATCCATTTGGGCATGGCAACTTGCACACACTGGATTACTGCGATGTTGTTCCATACGGTCTCGAAGAGATGTTGGTGTTCCGGTGCCGTCATTTTCTTCAAGGGGAGGAACATTAGGCGGTGGTGGCGGTGGTGGTGCGCCCAAAATTGTTTCCAAGACCCATTTCCCTCTTAACACAACGGAGGTTCGGTTTGCGTAAGAGGTAACTGTCAGCAGGCTGGCATGACCCAAGAGACCGTGTCGGCGGTCATCCTTCCATGTTGTTCGACGAAAGCGACTTCCATAGATATCCTGAATGCCATAATGTCGGGCTAACTGTTCATTCAGGAAGGTGTAATCGGCCGTCAAGAGTTCTGAAATAGATCGATCTTCACGAACTTGGCTCTCAAAAAACAATTGTGTTTCTCGGGCCATAGCTTTACGGAGTGTGTCATTAAATTGCGCGAATAGAGCACCGTCGGGATCCTGTTCGTCAATGTTTCGCACTTGAAGCCATTGACCAACGAAGTCATTCATAAAACGTGTTGCACGTTGGTCGGCGAGCATACGTTTGACCTGTGTAGCCAAGACGTCTGGTTCGCTTAAGTTGCCCGCAGCAGCCAAATCAATTAATTCATCGTCTGGGATACTTCGCCAGAGGAAAAAAGACAATCGTGAGGCAAGTTCTAGATCGCTTATTTCGTACGGTTGCCCTGGGTCAAGATCCACGGGTTCTCGCTCAACTCTAAATAGAAATCCAGGCATAGAGAGTAGTGCTTCAACCGCCCGTTCAATTCCACCGTCGAAGCCTTGTTCGGTATTTCCCTGGCGGTATACAGATAGCAAAGGATCTACATCAGATGAAGTTACAGGACGGCGGTAAGCACGTCGTGCAAGCGTTGTAATGATCTCTGTGGCGCAGCTTTCTTCATCTTGCTGTGTATCTGGTCGACAAGTAAATATCTTTTCTCTTGTTGGCGTAGTTTCAGGGACTGTTCCGTCGAAAGGTCCAGAAATAAAAAGTTTGTCTATGCCAGGTTTTCCTCTTAGTCCGTGGGGTGATGGGGCAGAATCTGTAAAGGCCACGGATACGAGTTTTTGTCCAGCTTTTACAGGCAGTCGTATTTCAAGTGCATCGTCAGCCGTCATACGGTATTCGTGAAGTTTTTGTCCTTCTTTGTCGTCCTCTGGGACGGCTATCAAGACGCCGGGGTCTGGCCCTGGAAATTTTCCACCGATTTTCCAACGGCTGATAAGTTCATGATCAATTCGAAGTTCGATTTCGTGCTCATCCTCTTCGATACCGTTGATAGTTTCTACGGTCTGATTTCTTTTGAGTCTAACGGCAAACGTATATTCTCCGTCCAAAGGGAAAATGTGTTTTGCTGAGAGGCCACCCAGTGTGGCAAATGGCATGTCTTCATTGGCTCTAATATTTTGGAGTTCGAAGCCAACTGAGTAGACTTGGCGCATGGGTCGATTGTCTAGGCTTCCAAGGGCGGCGCGACTTATCTTCGTTGCGGCTGCAATATAACGAGCCATTAACGCCGGAGTCATCGCCAACACGTCAGCGTTATTATCAAAACCGAAACCTGCCATATCGCTGGGTAGAAGCTCAGAGCCATTAATTTCTAAACCTAGTAAATCCTGTACGGCATTAACGTACTCCACTCGGTTCATCCGTCTAGATGCCACGCGACCTGGGTTTTGGTCGACCAATCCACTTTGATCCAAAGCAGATTCAAGAGAGTCCAGGAAAGCTTCAACGGTTTGAGAGTCCGGTTTTGGACGTCCCTCAGGAGGCATCTGACCGGCTCGCAATTTTTTGACAACCTTTTCGAGAACTTCCGCGTGACGGGGTATATCTGTGAAATCGATTTGGTCAAGCACTAAGCCAGCAGTTTTTAGACGTTCGTTGTGACAGGTAACACAGTATCGGTCGAGCAGTGCTCTGGATGGAACAGCTGAAGCATTTTGAGGGGCATTATTTTGCGCAAGCACCTTCTTGTTTTCAGACAAGGACTTCTTTGGTTCGGCTGCATGCGTCTGTTGAAACGGAGTGGAGCCAATTCCCCAGAAAAGAAGAAAGACTAAAATTTCTATTCCGTGTGTTGATATTTTTTGCATCGTTAGTAATTCCTATAGATCTATGTGTTCTTGTCGCTACTTAATTATATTAAAAGAGATTCTCATAAAAATAAGTTAAATCTTGCAGCGTAGAACTGCACAAAGACTATAATATCTTCATCTCGTTCTGGTGGATATTTTAAGAGTAAATCAATGACTATCCTAGGAAATTTAATCATGAGTGCCAATTGGCTGCAAAAAATAACTGTTTTTGCGGTGTTCCTGCTATTCGTAATGACAGGCGTATTGTCTGCTTCACCCTCAGACTTACGGCTGGTGAATGCAGCAGCGGGGCAGGACTTGACAGCAATTAGGTCGCTTTTGAATGAAGGTATCGATGTCAACCAAGCCAGAGCTGATGGTGTGACGGCGTTATTGTGGGCGACACATTGGGACGATTCTGAAGCGGTCGAGCTACTGTTAACCGCCGGTGCTGACGTTAATGCGTCCGACGACCATGGAGTAACGCCTCTTATCCGTGCCAGTGAAAATGCCAGTGCTGAGATGGTTGATTTGCTAATTGCGGCGGGAGCAAACGTAGACATTGCGCAGACAAGTGGATTGACTCCTCTCATGGTGGCTTCTCGAACAGGGAGTGTTGACGTTGTCCAAAAGCTACTTTCTGAAGGAGCCTCCGTCAATGCAGCAACTGCTGAAACCTCTTCCACCGCTCTGATGTGGGCTATTGCGGCGCCACATAGGGAGATTGTGGCACTTCTTTTAGCTGCGGGTGCTGATGTCCACGGATCAACTACCAAGGGTATGACACCGTTGCTGACTGCTGCACGCAGTGGCGATATCGAACTTGCAAAATTATTAATTCAGGCCGGAGCTGATGTAAATGATCTTGGATCAGACGGCACACATGCTTTACCTTTTTCGATCATTAACGGCCGAGCCGATTTTGTGTTCTTTCTGTTGGAAGAAGGAGCAGATCCGAACGGTTCTATTGCAGGAATTTCAGCGCTGCATGCGGCTGTGGCAGATGTTGATCTTTGGCTGCATCATTGGGACCGTAGACACGGTGCTGAAAGTATCGTAGGTATCTTTCGGGATGGTGGTAGGCGTCCCCTCACCTCAGAGGAACGATTACCTGTGGTGGATGCACTATTGGAACATGGGGCAGACCCGAATAATCGGATTACGACGACAACGATGATAATGAGTTACATAGGGTTTCCGACGAAAGGTGCGTTTGAGTCGTTTGCCTGTGGGACGGGAGACCTTCGTGGAGCAACGCCATTGTGGGTAGCAGCTTTCGGAAGCAACCGAGCTTACAGGCCTGACTCGATAGAACTGGCTCAGACGAAGGCGGCTGTAATGAAGACTCTGTTGGCTGCTGGTGCTGATCAGCACTTAACCACTGATGATGGAACAACTCCATTTATGGCTGCCGCAGGACTTGGCCGAGGGTCATTTAGTCCTGGTTCACCTAGAGGAGTACGTTCTTTTGGTGCTGAGGAGGCTGTTAAAGTATTGCTAGAGGCAGGCGCTGAAATTAATGCAGTCAACGAAGCAGATTTTTCTGCTCTCCATGGAGCGGCTTTTCGTGGTTTAAATGAGGTCGTACAGATCTTGGTTGAAAACGGCGCAGACATAGATGCAAGGGATTTTCGTGGTCGAACCCCGTTTCGATTGGCTGAGGGTTCCAAACAGTCATTCCAATTTCAGGCATTTCCAGAGACGGCCGGCTTGTTAAAAGAATTAGGTGCAAATGTTCGACTAGGTGTTCCTGGGACAGTTCAAGAACGGGCTGACCGTGATGTTGCTGCAAATTTACAGTAAATTAAATAACGATGCGTGTATTAATTCTTATCTCTACTCTTTTGACCGTTTCTCTGATTTATGCACAACCAATTTACACGGCCGACGATCTTGATCAGTCCATGCAAGGGGTGGGGCGACAGTTTGAACTGATTAATCAGCTTCTTGGCGCAGGTGATTTTGAGTCGGCGAAAGTACGTGTGACACGGGCACGGGAGCAGGTTGCACCAACTATCAGTTTTTGGCGAAACAATGAGGATTCTGACGCTGTTAAAATGCTCAGGGAAGTGACGGAAAAATTAGATATGCTTGATGCTGAGCTTTCTGAAGTAACCGTTAATTCAGATGCTGTCGCATCTGTAGTGGCTGAGGTTGGCAACTCTTTGTGTGGTCTTCTACGAGATTATGTAAGCGCTGCCACGGTCTCGGTTGAGAATAGGACACCACCTTCTGATTTAGAGCGTATTTTCTGTTCTGATTAACCCTATTCGCTAGGCAGCGCACACATAAATTTTTCTGCAATATTTTTTGCGCTTCATCCATTCCATGTTACTACTTGAGGATACGGACACAAAGAGCCAGTCTGTGCCACCAGGCTATCTCGTGTTTTCGAGGTCACGATTCGATCAGGAATTTCTCGTAATTCCACTCGTTTTTAAAGTTTCCTGAGTACCGAAATGGTGAAGTAAAAATATTTCATAGGACTCATATCACGATTTAACGGGGAAATGCTTTTAACCCTGGAGTATCCCCTTCTCTGAGGGGCGTACGGGCCGTGTTCATAACCATTGCGAGCATAGAGTAGTATCCGATAATCCCAATGGTATCGATCACGCCTATATCTCGAAAATGAGTGAGCATTTTGTTGTAAGTGGGATCGCTAACATCGTGGTTGTGCAGTAGTTCGGTACAAAAATCGTAAAGCACGGCTTCATCTGAGGCCATCTCTTCTGGTCTTCGCCCGTCAGCTATCGCAGAGACGATTTGAGGATCAAGTCCCTCGCGCTCAGCGATTGGAGCATGTGCGCTCCACTCATAATTTTGTGTCCAGTGTCTAGCCGTAATTAGAATGACAAACTCACTAAGTCGAGGTGGAAGCACGCTATTGAATCGAACGTAGTCGCCGATGTTTCTCGCCCTACTGAGCATTTCTGGGCTCCGAAGTAAGGGTACAAATGGTCCAGTCAGTTGAGTTCGATTTCGAACTTGCTTGAATTCCTTGGCCGCGGCGGCTTGGTCGGGGGTCATTTGATTTTCAGGAATCGGAGGCATTCGATTTTGAGCCGTCATAGTCATAGTATGCATTGGAAAGATCATAAAAATAATGATTACCGGGATTATCGATTGACGGCAGGATAATTTACGCATCGTTTTTCTCCTCGCGAAGGCCAGAATTGACAAGGAATTCATAGGCTGTATTTGTATTTAATTGAAAACATAACTATGAAAGACTGGTAACACTTTTCAGCTAATTATCTGTTTTTAGTCTCGAAACCTAGAAAATATCTTGTGCGACTTAGAGAGGTTTCCAAGAAACTCTCGATTTTCCTCGATTTGTCTCTTAATAAACAGGTTGTATTCCTGCGATAAAGAATGTCGGTCTACCTTTTTTGTGAGTAGCAATTTGACAAGGTTGTCTAGGGAATCGTAAATGAGTCCATTTTTTTTATCGAGGCCCCAAATTTCGGCTGTTCTTTCGTCGAGAATTAACGGTACTCCGTATGCTCCAGAATGTCCGAACGCGATACTCACTTTTCCTAAAGCGTATGTTCCTCGCCCGTGATTAAGAATTGGCATTACATAATGTGCGTTAGCTAGCTGAGTAAAGAAATTAACGTCTGAAAGCCAACGGTGGAAGCGAAAATATTTTTGCAGATTTTTCTCTTCGATTCTTTTTCTCAAATCTGGACCGTCTCTTTGAGTTGAATCCGTCAAGATATTAAAAGTAATCTTGGTCGAATGGTTGTGCAGAGAGAATCTTTCAGCCAGTTGAATTAATAGCAGATAATTTCGGCGGTTATAACTAATGATGCCCGGTACGGCTATTTCAATTTGGTCGATCTCGTGACGTGTTTTAACGATATCCAGGCATCGATGAAAAGGAACAATATAGCCGTCTACTTTCCTGCCGGCCTTGTTTAACGTGACGTAATTGTGCTTGTGAAGACAAAAAAGAAATTCGGTGTCCGATTTAATTTTGTCGTGACTGTTATAGGTTTTAAGATTGTGGACAAGCCCTATCTTTATAGGATGGTCGAGCGCTTTAAAGATTTCGTGATAAGGTTTTGGTTCAAGGGTGTTAAATACAATGACGTCAGGCTTATGATGATCAATCAATTTTTGGATAGCGTGCCGGTAGAAAAACGCGCGCATTATTTTACTGGGGCAAGCGTATCTTAGGAGTTTATTTCCTAAGCGTGTCACGCGGCCACCAAGAATAGTTTCTGCCCGTTTAGCGATAGCAATATTTAAGAAGTAATGGATCGATATTTTCTTCTCATCGAATAGAGCGGGGAGCTGAGCTCTATACAGGGGGAGAATGTCTAAATGATAAGTATTTAATTCAAAAACAAAAACTTTGATCCGCATCGACAATCGATTGTTGGATTTCGCCTTGTTTCCTAGTTCGGTCAAAATATAACTGGTGCGGAAGGGGGGATTCGAACCCCCACGATGTTGCCCCCGCCAGCCCCTCAAGCTGGTGCGTCTGCCAGTTC